>DKIT01000085.1:492-32584 GCA_002454415.1 Sphingobacterium sp. UBA6711 | reverse complement strand
CTAATTTTCGGTGCTGATCCAAATGTTCCAGTTGTGTTTTGAACTGATACACCGGCCACCCGTCCTTCCAAAGCTCTCGAAGGGTCAGGGAGTCCGCCCAATTCAATATCCTTCATGTCTACCTTAGCGGTAGCCCCAGTAAACGTTCTCTTGTCAATTTTAGCGCCAAGACCAGTCACAACAACCTCTTCGATCTGCTTTTCATTAGAATCCAATACGATGGCAACTATACTTCTATTATCGACAGTAACCTCAATATTGTTAAATCCAACATATCGAACAACTAATGTCGCATTTCCACTCGCATTTATCTTAAAATGTCCATTTGCATCAGTTTGAGTAGAAATAGAAGTTCCTTTTACAGTAACTGTAGCACCTGCCAAAGGATTTCCGTTCGCATTTTTAACTGTACCAGTGACCGACTGTTGTGTGTTCTCTGAAACTACTTCGTTCTTTCCATTACTATTGACAGAAATTGTATTCGCAATAATTTTGTACTCAATATTTTTATCTCTTAATATCGAGTTTAACGCTTCTTCCACAGACGCATTTTTTAGGTCGACTGTAATACGAGATTTAGCGTTTAGGTTTTCGCTATAGAGAACGCGTAAATTGGATTGTTTAGAGATCGCAGAAAGCGCTTCCTCAATCCGTGCGTTCCTCATTTTCAATGTAACCTTTTGCGCTGTTCCTTTTGCATGGACACCAGTTACAAATGCGAATAAAAGGCATGTACTAATTTTCATAATACGTANNGGTAAGTTATTCATACATTTACATTTTGTGGTTAATTAGGTAATTAATAGTTCACTTTAAAGTTATGAGCCCTTTGATCACATTTCTGAACAGGGATGCGCCAACATTCCTGTTCTCTTTTTAGGGCGTTTTAATGATTAGGTAGTAAAATTATATCATAAGCCTCGCTAAATTAATTTTTATGTTTGTTTAAAAAAGTTAGATTTTATTCTCAATAATCAATTCTTTGCCATGAATTTCAAATTTAAGGTCGCTGACGTAAGATAGCATTTCCAACACCTGAGAAAGTTTCACATCCCGTTGTATACTGCCACTATATTCTTTATTGAGTTGCACATTACCCCTGAATTTCACATCTAAATCGTACCACCTGGAAAGTTGATGGGCAATATTTACAATAGTTTCTTTTTTAAAGTAAAACTCATTGTTATGCCAAGCTAGATCTTGCAGAATATCAGCTTTTCCTTTTATCAGATTATTATTTGAAAGTGAGGCGAACTCTCCAGGGTTTAATTCAAGCTTATTTTCTTTCTGCCTAACTTCGACCTTTCCTTCAACTAATGTTGTACGAATATCGTCATGATAAGCAAAAACATTAAAATGCGTGCCTAGGACTTTAATTTCACCACCTCTAGATTCCACGAAAAAAGGCCTTTTGGTATCATGCGCCACTTCAAAATAAGCCTCTCCCTCTAAACTGACTCTTCTCTCATATTCCGAGAATTGTGCTGGAAATTTTAAATTAGACTGCGCATTAACCCAAACTTTGGTCCCATCACTCAATGTTATTTTGTAAAAGCTAGCCCTTGGTACAATTAAAGAATTTAGAGAAGATACAAGTTGTTGCTTACCGCTTTTAACGATCAGTTCCGAACCATTTCCCACAAAGGTTTTATTATTATCGTACACCTTGGGTGTAGCATTATTTAGCAAAACTTCCTTACCGTCTGGCATCCGTAAAATAGCTCCGCTTTTTGCTGGCGCGACATCTTGTCCTACATTAAGAGCCAAGATAGCTGCTGAATTATCTTGTGTCTCCATTTGCCTATACCATAGATAGAAAAATCCTGACAAGAGTAGTAGCGATGCTGCTACACCAATAAACCATTTATTATGTGATTTATTATTTTTATTCTTTAGCTTCTCCCACGCTTTGTTTGCATTTAGCTGCCTGACAATGGATAAATCCTGTTCGATATTCGTTGCCGTACGGAATGATTCTAACAACTGTCTATTCCGAGCACTAATTTGTAACCATGCTTCAAATTGATTTTTTTCTTCTTCAGTCAATTGACCACATAGAAATTTTTGAATCAGCTGAGAAATATGTCCTGAGTTTTCTTCCATATAGTACAATAAAGAAACTTAAGGAAAGAAAAGGGGTGACAAGAATTTAAATATTTTTTAACAAAAAAATAATTAGGGGTATAAATTCAGGGTTTAGCCGTTTTAACAAAATTTTCATACCCCGTTGCTTTTGAGTTTTTACGGTGTTAACACTAATTTTTAGTTCCCGAGTTATCTCAAGATTGGATAATCCTTCTAGATATCCCAAACGAAAAACCTGTTGACACGATGCAGGCATTTGTTCGATAATTTTATAAATTTCTTGAATAACCTCACTATGAATCATATTTAACTCAAGAGCGATATTATCTTCCTCCGTAAAACCAACTACATTCCAATATTTCTGCCGCACTTTCTCATGACGAATATGATTGTAGCAAGCAAAGCGGACAGAACTATATAGGTAATTTTTTATAGCTATCTCGTTGTCACTGACCTGTTCTGTATTTTTAAAGTAAGCGATAAAGGAATCTTGCACAAGATCTTCCGCTACATTCAGATCACCGACAATTTTCCAAGCAAAGTGGCAAAGCCCATTATAGTGTGTTTTAAATAATACTTCTTCCTTCTGCATAGTTAGATATCTTCCAAACTACAAATCGTGCTTCATAGCGGAAATTTTAGGATATATGAGCGCACTCGTTATACAGTGCTTAATAATTGTTCCGTAAAAATGCTTAATATTTTTTATTATTTGCACAAAAAAGTTACCAAAGAGAATTTCTTCTTCTCCTTTATCCTTCTGGGTTCAGAAGATCGGAAATAAAAAAACAAAAGAATAGTTACTTTAAGTGAAGTAAGACACAAAATGAACAATACATCACAAAACGAGATTGCCCCCAAAAAGTCAATTTAATTGTAACAAAAAACCTATATAACCTATTTTTATAACATATATTCCAGAGGAATGATTATTTCCCCTCTATCACATCGATGTTCGGAGCAATCTGTTTTAATCTATCAATAAACTGAGTGGGATTTTCAGGATTGACGAATATATCGTCAGCCAAATTATAATGTAACAACATACCTTTTCTATACGGTCTTAAAATTGTAAATCTCATCGTTCCAAACCAGTCTACCTTGTCAGTTTCTAATTTGCGTATAGAAGTAATATCTACAGACTTTGTACCTGAGACTGTCTTAATAAAAAGCTTATCACCTTCAATCCAATACCGTTTAAAAAAGAAGGTAAAATACCAGGTTAATGCAAATACACCAAACAAGAGGAATGTACCCATATAGAGTCCCTTTTCAAGTCCTTCATAAGATATCATTACAATAAATAGGGTCATAGCAACACCCCAGATATAGCTTCCGAAATTTATGTGTGTTTTAAAGACTTCTTTCATAACTAATGATTTTTTAATAGATCAATTATTTTAATATCTAGCAGCCAAATTCTAGAAACTTCACCAAAGGCAGAATTTCAGCTTCAATTTTATCAGGGTAAATACGAAAAGAAAACAAAAATAAATAGCTCAACGATTAATAAGCCTAAAGCTATGGCGTTTACACCAAATAATCTCCAACCAACACTAAAATAATAGTTGCTGAAGTATAAAGTATACTCAAGATCCAATCAACTCTATGCGTTTTCTTAAATACGAGAAAAAAAAGCGACGTTATCCAAATGAATAGGACCATAATCATCAATGGAATCGTAAAAAGTTCTACAACAAAAGAAATAATCGTATTGATCCAATCTGGAAGATATTGAAATGTAGAATAATATGCGATCAGCAAGGCGATGCATAGTAGTCCAATCTGTGATAGAAGGCGGGCTAACTTCGGTAAATTATTGCCATTTATTGTTTCTTTCCAATACATCATTTAAATCAATTATTTTGCAAAATCAGCAAAAAGGAGATACACAAAATGTGTATCTCCCCCTAATATCGGGGATTTTTCTTACATAGATTCCCAACTATTTTCAAAAATTAGCTGACTATCGTCCAAAACTAATCCATTTTCGCGCATCCGATACAGTTACCAAATCATATTGCCCTAGCGCTGTTTCGATAACGTATAATCCTTTTGGATCCGTAAAATCAAGTGCTGTTTGTAAAATTATATTTCTATAAGCTGCTGGAATGGTCCCCAACGTCCCTAAATACTGATATTTGATTAATCCAGCTTGTAAATCAATTGTACTTGCAATTGCGGTACCAAAATACAAGGAATTTCCTTGAGCATATCCAAGTAAATCATATCCAGGACCATAATCCAACCAAGCAATTCTTCTATTCATTCCCGTACCTGTAGAGACACTGTTATCATTTAAATAATCATCCTCACCATCCTTAACCCAAGCCGAAAAAGAAATCTGACGATTGGACCTCCAAAAACGCGTCACCGCGGTCTTATCATAATTCATTGGCGTAATTGACTCTGTAATTTTCAAATTTAGAGATCCTGAGCTTGCCGATAAAAAACCAGAAGGATCGTATTTTACATCTGTAAGGCTCACAATACTATCCTTGCCAATCACTATTGGATTAAAAAATCTCACCTCATTTTTGACAACATAANNTAAAAATTACTTCCCACATTATCACCAGTCTCTGAGGAAATAAAATTGATACGTTTATTTCCTACATCAATCTTAGCTTCATAATTCTTCCCTCCAATTTCCGTGCGTTTAAAATAGGTATGTATTTGAGACAATTTATCCTGCATGGAACTCGTCTCGTTATAGGTGGATTCCAAATCATCTTTTGATTCTGCCCGAACCAAAATAAGTTTACTTTTATTGAAAGTACCCTCTAAGACAATTTTATCTTTGGTAGCTGAAATTACTGCAAACTCAAAGTCTGCGTTATAACCAGTTCCTATTCCTCCTCCTAAAACATTGGGATTGGGATCAGAAAGCTCATGTAATATAGAATAGGTATCAAATAACAGCGTCGGACGCTGCAATGCTTTAAGTCTATATGAACTTTCTTCCTCATCAGCCCCGTATTCAGCAGTCATTATAACGCGATTTTTGTCGTTAAATTTCATTGTAAAATCGACTGCTATATCAATATTCGTCAAAAGATAGGCTTTCCAGCCATATTCTGCACTAGCAAGCGTGGCTTGATACTGAGCGAGACTATCCGCTAATCTGATGTCGACATCACCGAGGACTGAGGAAGTTTTATCTTTTTTACAGCTCGAAAAGGCGACAATAAATAATATAAAAAATAATAAGTACTTTTTCATCTTGTTCTAATTTGCTTTTCTTCTACTTTCATTACAACGTTCCAAAAACATAAGACGTCGGATCGTTTTTATTAACTAAACCTCCAAAGATCCCTTTTGACTGCGGTATGATATCATCTATCCATCTCATTGTAAAAGTCTGATTAGAAAAATAATTAACAATCGGCAACACCGAAGCTTCTATTGCTCTCGCATTTGCATTCGTTGGCTGTGGATTTGTATAAGTCAATTTCAAATCCCCATCTGTTTTTGTAATCGTATAATTAAAATCAGCATTATAACCAGCGCCAGCGGCAACCGTGGGATCCATAAAATTCACACGAAGAATGACCCTATTTGCAGTACTAAAAATTAAGGAAATATTATCCACATATAGCCCCATATTTGCTTGCAACGTGGCATTAGAAGTATTGAATGCTGTCAAAAATTTAGCGGATAAACCCGATAATTTCTGAGGATTCACGGCAATCGTACCATAAGTTTTTTGAGGTCCTAATAGTTCGCTCAATGCTGCTGTTGGGGAGTTAGCCTCTATAGCCTCTTGCGTTTTAATTTGTAGATCAGATAACGTAATTCCCCATTCATTTTTCATGTAAGTGGTTACGATCGCTTTCTTTTTTAAAAGTTTATTTCTCGCATCGGTATTTTGCTCATAAATACCTTTACCATTTCGTTTAATATATTGCCCTTCATAAACAAATAAGTTATTGACGATATTATTATAATAAGCGTCTCCGCCTTCAAGTAGTGTAGATAAGGTTTCAACAAAATCATCATCTTTGTTGGATCTGGCATACGGCGTCACAAAACCCTTACCCCAAAAGTCGGCTTCATACAGGATCTTATCCAAAATAGGGTCGCTATCGTACGCTCCCCTAAAAATATTGAACCAAGTCGCCGTATAGTCTGAAGGAGTTATCCTCTGGTAATCAGGCGTTACAGCGATATTTTGGTTTAGTACGTGCCCAAATTCATGGTGCATTGTATGCAATATTTGTCGTACCGCAGGCTTGTTATCTGGATCAAATGTATTCAGGTCTAGCAAAACAATTTTCCGTCCAGCTTCAGCAGTACCCAGCGTAATAGTACCGTTACTATTATAGGAAGGGCTTCCGGCTAGAAAAAACTGCTTTTGAGTGTATTTTTTCATGAAATTCTCCCCCTTAATAGCCACATAAGGATCAATCCAAGTTTTCTTGATAATATCCATTACTGGAATGACCAAACCCTCTTGCACTGGAATTACATTCTTATATATCTCTGGTAATTCGGATCTGTCCCATTTGTATTTTACCTCGATATTATAGGGTGTCGTGAAGTTTTTACTTATCCAGTCATCGACTTCAGTTTTAGCCCAAGTATCTCCCCCTAAGCCAACAATATCCGACGTCAGCGTGTCTTTATCACTACATCCGAAAATCATCGAAGACACAAGCAGCAGAAAAAATATATTTTTAAAATTCTTTTTCATAATTCTATTTTTAAAAGTTAACATTACCTAGGGTTGGCTTCAAGTCCGGCCGCAATGGCATCCTGAGGTATTTGTATCACCCTTCTTGGATCATCTGCACCCAATGTAATTTTAGTCTTGCCGTTAGCACTAACATGTTCGATCGGAATTTTCAATCGGATAATATCAAACCAGCGCAGGCCTTCATGCATAAATTCCATTCGTTTAAAAGTTAGAATAGAAGCTACTAAAGCATCTTTATCTGATAAATTCGGATAAAAGTTTTTTGCCTTTTCTAAAGAGAACTTATCGTTCGCGGCTGAATAATTCACGATACGTTTTGAAAGGTACTTATCAAGATCATTGGTAGTTTGCATGCTATTTCCCAGCATCGCATTTGCTTCTGCTCTGTTGAACAAAACCTCTTCAGAAGTAAGCAATGGTACCATATTATATGGATCTCCAATGGTTGCATTAATGGATTCTTTTACAAAATGCTCCTTGAATTTAGGAATATTGTATACCATCTCCGTTCCTCCAAAAATTTTAGTTGCCATCGCTAATTGTTTCCCACTAGGATTATTAGCTGGACTAAATATGCCCAATAAACTCGAGCTCAAACCGTAATTATAACCAGCATAGCTTCTTCCCCACTCACTCTGAGATTCTTGGAGCAAAATATTAGCTGGCTCTATCGAATTGGTATAAATAGCTTGCAATTCATAATATCCCAACGAATTATAACTTGTATTCCAAGGACGTAAATCCTCTACTATCGTCGAGCCCGGGTATAGAGCATCTGCATGTTCAACAACCTTAGGGTAATCTTTTTTGAATAAGTAAAAACGAGTAGCAAAAGCATGAGCAGCCTGTGTAGTGAAATGGTATTTCGGAACTACATATTTATTGTTTTTAATCAATGGGAGACCTTCTATCAGATCTTTTTCGATATTTTCATAAACACTGGCAACTGTACCACGCGTATAACTGCCTTCGACGACTTTTTGCGGAAGTGTCACATAAGGTATACCAAGATCCGTTTTAGCAGTCGCTGGATCATATGCTTTCGCAAAGAATGTCACAAGCATAAAATGAGCATAGGCACGTGCGACCAAGGCTTCGCCTCTGCTTGCAGCATATTCTTCCGTATTTCCAGCTTTATCTATTACCTCAAGTGCATAGTTTGCCGCTGCTATCGCTTTATAACAAGCATTCCAATAATATGGAGGAGTATCTATGGCATTTGGATCTACCTGATCCACGTAATTCCAAGCAGATGAATTGGGTAATTCTCGTGTTGTTCCACCCTTATCTCCAGCATTATCACTCATCGATTCTGCCATAGTAATATAATTACCATGTGGATATGCATTTGCTAATAATTCTGCTACTTTAACAGCATTATTTAGTTCAGTACGATCATCGGGCTGATGTTCCAGAAATTTATTACAGCTAGTTGCAACAAATAAGCTAGACAACGCCATATATAGAATTAAGTTTCTTCTTTTCATTTTAACATTATTTATTAAAATCCAACTTTTAAAGACAAAGTGTATTGCTTAGGTATTGGTAATGCGACTCCTCCTGACGCAAAAAATTCAGGGTCTTGACCTTTCAATTTTTTATCTGAATAAATCAACCAAAAGTTATTCGCTGTTATACCAATTGAAGCGTGATTTGCTTTGATAGATTTAAGAAAATTAGATGGTAATGTATAGGCCAATGCTAACTGTTTTAACCTAACAAATCCCCCATCCGCAACCCTCACCGTAGAGTAATTATAGGTATTGTAGGGATACTGTCCACTAATCGTATTAGCAGCCTCAACATCTAAAATCGATGGAATATTTGTTATTGCTTCATCTCCAGACATTGTCCATCGGTCCTTAAATTCATTTGGTATCGCGTCTAAATCAGAATAGGACGTACCGAATGACGGATTTAATCTAATTTTATTGCCAGCTGAGAATGTAAATAATGCATTTAATGTAAAACCTTTATAACTTAATGAATTATAAAAACCTCCTGTTAATTTAGGATCAGTAGGCCCTTCGTATTTCAGGTACTTCGTTTCGAGACTCTGCATATAAACATTCGTACCTTTCTCTCCTTTTTCGTTGATAAATTCTGGAATACCGGTATCATGATTTAATCCAGTAAATTCTACAGAGTATAATCCACGATATGGATAACCTTCTTGAGGACCACCATCAGCCGTCACCAAATTAAAAATAGACTGTGGGCTTGATAACTTCGTTACTTTGTTTTTATTGTAGCCAAAATTGAAATTGCTTCTCCAACTGAACGAATCGTTCTTGATAATTGGTCCGCTCAATGTTACCTCGATACCTTTTGAATTCATATCCGCATAATTGGCTGTGATCAAATATTGACCTCCGATACCCGAAGTACGCAAAGGACTAATCAAATCAAAACCATTTCGATTGTATAGATCAATGGTCAAGTTCAATTTACTCTTGAAGAAACTCATATCGAAACCTAGATTGGTTTCGTATTGTTTTTCCCAAGTGAGATCCTTATTTTCGATATACTGTATATTCATTACAGATTCAATTTCATCTAAATAAGGTCTTAAGGCACTTCCATTCCTAAGTACTAACGCTGAATTGGTTGCACTACCAAGACTAGCTGTTAGTCCATAAGTACCACGAATCGTTAATTTATTTAAGATATCCTGATTTTGCATGAATGCTTCTTCATCAACATTCCACGCTCCTGAAATATTCCAAGTCGGTAACCATCTTGCTGTCTTCGAACTTCCTAATTGGTTCGATCCATCATAACGACCAGTAAAATTGATAGAATATTTTCCATCATAAGAATATGCCGCTCGTGTCATAAATGCCGAAAAGCGGTCATACTTATGCCCCATTGAATAATAATTCAGATTGTTCAATGTAGCTTGTTTTATAATATTCGGGTCTATAAATGGTACTCCCCCCTTATCATATTGATACCCATAACCAATCATACTTCTGGCTTGGCGATCTGCTATGCGTAACTCTTGGAATGCATAAATATTTACAAGGTGTTTTTCATTAAAAGTATTATCATACTCAAATGAGTTTCTAACCATGTATGATTTTAAAAAATCATCACTGGTATTATAAAACCCTCCATAAGGAAGTACAACTACAGGTTGTAATTCAGGATGTGCTGGATCTCGGTAAAGGAAGCGGTTATTCTCCTGAACATAGGAATCGTAATCTGCCCTATAAGCATTTGCCATGTTCGAATTTTCCCTTACTTTATGTTCATTACCGCTTTTAACGTAGCGCATTGAAGCTAACACATCATATTTGAAATTTTTGGAAAACTTATAATTCGCACCACCTTGAATTTTTAAATCCAACATACTCAGGTCCAAACTATTGTTATCCAATTCATCTAAAATATTAAAGTCAGCAAAGTTTCTCGTAAAACTTTCTCTATTCCCATTTTCATCGTAGGCCGTCATTGTTCGGCTCGTATTGAGGGCGTAGCTAAAAGGGTTAATATCAAAATCTCTAGAATACTTCCCTTCAACAGGATTACTCACTCTTCCTACTGTACCGGGAGCTTTTTGATTACGAATAGAACCCGTAGTAATAAAATTAAGCGTTAATTTTTCTGAAAGATTAAATAGAGCATTGATATTTGTTGTATAACGCTGTACTTTATTTCCAACGGCCCATCCATTATCGTTTAAATAACTTGTCGACATATACAACTGGGATTTATCAGTACCTGAAGAAACACTTACACCATGCTCCTGCATAAGCGAGTTTTTGAACAAGACATCAAACCAATCCGTATTAGCAAGCGCGTATCTACTTAAAAATTTGTTGCGAGCTTCAGGAGTATTTTCGAGGCCAAATTTCCCATTACTTTCATTATATGAATTGATCAAATGATACATTTTGGTATAAACACCACCGTTTTCAGCTCTTGATGCATTCGAGTGATTAAGCCAGCCTTTACGTGCCAGCTCCGAATAAACCGACATTTGATCCGAAGAGTTCATGATATTATAATCGTTATACGTCGGTTTCAAAAATGTTGAAAAATTACCTGTATACGATATTAACGGTTTTCCTATTCTTCCTTTTTTTGTCGTAATTACAACGACACCATTCATCGCTCTAGCACCATATTGTGCTGTTGCGGCAGCATCTTTCAAAATATTAAAACTTTCAATATCATCCGCATTAATTCCAGCGACGGAAGAACCAATCAGTGTATTGACATCACCAGAAGATAATTGTTCATTAGAGATATTTACAACATCTTCTAAAATAACACCATCAACAACCCAAAGTGGCTTATTATCACCTGTAATTGATGTTGCTCCACGAACACGTATTTTAGGTGCTGCACCAAAAGTTCCAGATACATTTTGTACAGACACCCCCGCTACACGTCCTTCCAACATTCTACTTACATCGGTAATACCGTCTTGTTTGATATCTGACCCCTTTATTGTTGTCGCCGCACCAGTAAACAGTTTTCTATTTAAATTTTGATAACCAGTAGAGACAACATCAACTACATCTAACTGTCTCTCATCAGATTCCAATTCAATAGCAATACTGCTGCGTCCTCCTACCGCAACTTCTTTGGATGAATAACCAACAAATCGTACAATCAATGTAGCATTGGCTGGTGCATTAATTTTAAAATTTCCAGATTCATCTGTCTGAGTTGATACGGAAGTCCCCTTCACTGACACAGTGGCTCCACTCAAACCTCTCCCGTTTTGATCTTTAATCGTTCCAGAAACAACTTGTTGCAATGAATTTAAGATAGAACCGTTATCTGCATCACCATTCACTGATATCGTATTGGCAATAATCTTATAGTCAATATGATTACTACGCAAGACGGAGTTCAACGCTTCCTCCACAGAGGCATTTTTTAAATTCACATTGACTCTGACTTTTGAATCAACATTTTCCCCATAAAATAGCTGCAAATTGGACTGCTTGGAGATTGCATTGAGCGCTTCCTCAATCCGTGCATTTTTCATCTTCAACGTAACTTTCTGCGCAATGCCGTTGGCTTGAACTCCGGTCACAAAGGCGAAAAGAAGGCAGGTACTAATTTTCATAATACGTAAAGGTTTGCAAAACCGGGGGTCATGAGGTATCAATCTCCACGTTTTGCCAAATGGTAAGTTATTCATACATTTACTCTTTGTGGTTAATAGGGTTTACTTAATTCGCATTTTTAATTTTTTAGGCCTTTTGATCATTCCGGAACGGGGATGCTGCAACATTCCTGTTCTATTTTTATATAAAGGCTCTTAGGTTAGGTATTATTCTTCTACATAAGCACTTTTATTTATTTTCTACAATTAATTCTTTTCCATGAAGCTCAAACTTCAAATCACAGACATAGGTTAGCATTTCCAAAACTTCAGACAACTTGACATCGCGCTTAAAATTACCAGTGTACACTTTATCTAACGCAACATTTTTCTTGAATTTTACGTGAATATCATACCATTTAGAGAGTGTAGAAGTAATCTCTACAATTGTTTCTTTCTTAAAATAGAACTGATTGTTATGCCAAGATAGGTCATGTTCTAAATCAGCCTTTCCCTTGCTAAGTTGTCCTGCAATAAGATTAGCATATTCCCCAGGTTCCAGAACGATCACATCTCCAGAGTGACTCACCTGTACTCTTCCTGAAGATAATGTGGTTCGAACATTATTGCCATAAGCGTTGATATTGAAATGTGTACCCAAGACCTTCACTTCATTTCCCTTGGATTCTACAAAAAACGGACGCTTTGTGTCATGAGAAACTTCGAAATAAGCCTCCCCCTCTAAAATTACACGACGTTCTTTGTCAGGAAATTTTACTGGAAATTTGAGTTGAGAACTTGCATTAACCCACACTTGGGTACCATCCTCTAAAGTCAACTTATAAAAATTACCCTTTGGCACAACTAGTGTATTAAATTGGATCGAAGCTTCTTCAACTGGAATATCCTTCCGAATGATATCTTTACTGGCTAAAGCAACAATTTTTGGATCAATGGTTTTATTTGAATTTTCCAAAGGCATGATTGAGCCATCCGCAAGAACCAATAAAGCTCCCGATTGCGCTGGTAACAAATCCTTTTTAGCAACACTATACTTAGCAGAATCGTTAACAACTTGTTTCTCCTTTTGGCTGACAAAGAAAATTATTGTCCCAACTATTGCCACAAATACTGCTACAATCCGAAAAAAGGGCCAATAGTTTTTCTTTTCCTCCACAGCGGATCGGCGCACATTACGCCAGGCTCCATCTTCATCCAAGCTGTCAAACAAATTAAGATCCGGCTGAATATTCTTTGCTTCACGAAAGCTTTCAATCAAATTATCATTGCTTTTATCAGATTTTCTCCAATGATCAATGGAATCACGCTCTTCGCTGGTTTCTTGCCCACGGAGAAACTTATAAATGAGTCTGGCTATGTAACTGGTATTAGCTTTCATATCTATAGCTTATAAACCCTATAGATTTGTCAAGGGTGACAAGAAATTAAAATTATTTTAACAAAAAAATAATAAGGGGTAAAAACTCGGGATGTAACTTATTTAAAAGAATCTTCATACCGCGTTGCTTTTGGGTTTTTACCGTGTTTACACTAATCTGAAGTCTTTCGGTAATTTCTAGATTGGACAAACCTTCCAAATAGCCCATCTTAAAGATCTGTTGGCAAGCGGAAGGCATTTCAGCGATGATCCGATAAACCTCATTGATCACTTCTGTATGAATTACTGAAAGTTCTACCGAATGATCATCTTCTTCATTAAATTCAACCCGGGACCAATATTTCTCTTTAACCTTTTCATGCCTTATATGCTTTAAACAAGAAAAGCGGACCGCTGTATATAGATAGTTTCGAACGAAACTCTCAGATTCATCCATACGTTTTCGCTCTCTAAAGAATGTAATAAATGCTTCTTGCACCAAATCTTCCGCAACAGAAGATTCTCCCACAAATTTCCATGCAAAGTGACATAAGCTTTTATAATATAATCTAAATAACTTCTCTTCAGGTCCCATAACTCTAACGGGTATAACAAAATTGATTAGCAACAATTGTTGTTGGTTGATACACTAGCCTAATGTAAAGATAGAATATTTAATTTTTATTTAACAAAAATTAACATGTTTATTACATAAATTATTCATATTACTCTTATATAGTCACCTAAATTTGTCCAAACCATGCTAATTTAACCACCTTTCCCAAAGAAGAATTTTTATTATATTCAGAATAAAAGGGTCAATTCATTATCAATATGAATGAAAACAATCAAAAATCCGCCAATTTTCCGTTTTTTTTACTATATTGTAGACTTTCAAAAAAAACTTCATAGCCAGATTAACATCAACAGAAGTGAAATTTTGAAGATCTTTAAAAATTAAAACAAAGACTAAATGCTATTTACTGTTCTATCAGGATTAATAACATCGAGCCTTATTGTTCCATTTGGTAGATTCCTAAAAACCAGATGGGGTTTTATTCTCGCATTCTTACCGGTACTTCTATTTTTATATTTTGTTCAATATATAGTACCTATTGGGCAGGGTTCCTATTTCGTACAATCAACCTCCTGGGTTCCTACATTGGGGATCAATCTGGATTTTAAACTGGACGGACTCTCCCTGCTTTTCACCTTGCTGATCACAGGAGTCGGTGCCTGCATATTCTTTTATGCCAACGCCTACCTGAAAGGACATCGATACATCGATCGATTTTTTGGTTATCTCTGTCTTTTCATGTCCGCCATGTTGGGACTTGTCCTTTCAGACAATATGTTATTGCTGTTTATCTTTTGGGAATTGACATCCATTAGCTCATTTTTCCTGATTGGATTTAACAATGACAATGCTGATTCGCGAAAAAGTGCATTAACTGCCCTATCCATTACAGGTTTGGGTGGCTTTTTTTTACTTGCGGGCTTTATTTTGCTGGGTAATATCGCAGGTACCTATCATATTTCCGCACTTGTAACCAAGGTTTCCATTATTCAGGAGCACCCACTTTTCCCTCTCATATTCGGGTTGGTCGCTCTTGGCGCCATTACGAAATCGGCTCAGTTTCCTTTTCATTTTTGGCTTCCGGGTGCCATGAAAGCTCCAACGCCGGTATCAGCTTACCTCCACTCGGCGACCGTGGTAAAAGCAGGGATATATCTTTTGGCCCGCTTTTCACCAATTCTCGGTGGTAACTCAATTTGGACATATTCACTCGTAATTATTGGTGGTATCACTATGTTATATGCCGCCCTTCATTCACTTTTCAGAACCGACCTGAAGGGAGTTCTTGCTTATTCTACAATAGCTGCCCTTGGGATTTTGGTTTTCTTATTGGGCCTGGGGACCAAGGATGCCCTAATTGCCGCAAGCGTTTTTATACTTGTGCATGCCTTATACAAAGCTGCCTTATTCTTGATTACAGGGATCATAGACCACGAGACTGGCACCAGGGATCTGACTGTGCTACGCGGTCTCGGCAAAGTACTGATACCTGTAGCAATCGCAGGTTTTCTAGCGGCCCTCTCCAGTGCCGGTGTTCCGCTGACTTTTGGATTCATCGGAAAAGACCTCATCTATGAAGCAACTTTACATGCTACACCTCACTTGTTCCTTTATTTGACAATTGCGGCTGTAGCAACAAATATCCTGCTCGTGTCAGCTGGATTTATGGCCGGTATTAAACCTTTCATGGGAAAATTGCCCGAACAATTTAACCACATCCACTTACCATATAAATCGATGTGGATACCGCCTTTGCTCCTTGCCGTTCTTGGTGTTGTTTTTGGCCTTATCCCTGGACTTATCGGCGAATGGATTTCCGGCCCTGCTGCTGTGAGCATGCTTGCCCGTTCCGAAACTTTCCACCTTAAAATATGGCACGGATTCAACCTGGTACTTTTGCTGAGCGCAATTACCATCGCATTGGGTATACTTTTATATCTGGCAAACAAGCCTAGTGACAAAAAGCTGGCCTGGATAACAGCCTTTAATAAGATTTCTCCAGAAAATATCATCAGGGTCTGTGCCCAGGAAATTGTTTTGTTTTCAGCCTTTTTCACCAATAAGATGCACAACGGCTACCTACGGTCTTATCTCTTAAAGATCATTTTGTTTGCCGAATTATTGATTGGTTATCAGCTATATCTTGGAGGACCGCTTCATATCAAATGGGATACGCTCTCCCCCGTAAGTTTCTATGAGATCACAACCGTATGTATTTTAATTGGTGCCATTATATTGACCATCCGTACCTCATCGCGTTTAACCGCGGTAGTCGCCACCAGTGTTGTAGGTTATGCAATCTGCCTTATCTTCGTGTTTTATAGCGCCCCGGATTTGGCAATGACTCAATTTACCATTGATACCCTGACTGTCGTTCTCTTTGTATTGGTACTTTTCAAATTGCCGTCCTTCTTGAATTTGGCAAACCGGCGCACGATCATTCGTGACGCTGTAGTCGCCATCATTTTTGGCATCTTGCTATCTATGGTCGCACTGCGTGTGCTTCATGAGCCAACAACAACCAATATCAGTGACTTTTATGGGGACTATGCTTATGTACTGGCCAAAGGAAAAAATGTCGTCAATGTATTGCTTGTGGACTTTAGAGGTTTTGATACGATGTTTGAAATTGTTGTTCTGAGCATCGCTGCTTTGGGTGTATATAGCTTATTAAAATTACGTTTGAAATCCTCGGATAAAGAGTAGTATGATAAAATACTAAAATCTAAATACTAGAATAAATGAATAGCACGATATTACAGACGGCCACGCGATATTTATTGCCGATACTTCTACTCTTTTCAGTATTCTTATTGCTAAGGGGACATTATTACCCTGGCGGTGGCTTCGTTGGAGGTCTGGTTGCCTCTATTGCCTTTGTCTTGCATAGCTTCGCCTTCGGGCCACAAAATACCATGAAATTGATTCAATACAAGCCCTTATCGCTTATTCCTATAGGTTTGGGTATTGCTGCTATCAGTATGTTTTTGCCAACTTTTTTTGGGTACCCTGTCATGACGGGGCTTTGGTTGGAAGAAAAGATCCCAGTCATCGGGATGATCGGTACGGCCCTATTCTTTGACCTTGGTGTATATTTTGTCGTCATCGGCGTTGTACTGACCATTTTATTTACAATTGCTTTAAATACAGAAGAAGAATAATGGAACTAATTCTTGTCTTATTAATAGGCATTTTATATGCCGCCGGGATATACCTCATCTTGCGTCGAAGCATGGTGAAATTATTGTTGGGTATTATGCTCTTGGGCAACGGAACCAATATACTGATCTTTTTATTGGGAAATATCGTCAAAGGTAAACCGCCAATTATCGGACCAGATCTAAAAGTATTTACGGATATCTATGCGGATCCGATTCCGCAAGCACTTATTTTAACAGCCATCGTGATCAGTTTTGGACTCACCTCCTTTGCCATTGTATTGCTCAAGCGTGTCTATGCATTGCTGGGTACGGATGATTTGGATGATTTGAATACACCGGAGGAAGAAGATATATGATAGACAACCAAATTATTGCCACGGTTATCGTGCACCTTTTTATTGCAATCGTCCAACTGATGTTATGGCGAAAATCTACCGCACAACGTTTTTTAAGCGTTGGAGGTAGCTTATTGGTGCTCGTCCTTGCGTTCAAACTCTTTTTCAAGGTTTATGATGGTGGTATTTTAACCATGAATGCAGCCAATTGGAAAGCACCTTTCGGGATCGTTTTTGTCGCTGATCTTTTTAGCAGCACGCTGGTATTACTGACTTCGATCGCTGGTCTTGCTGTTTCCATCTTTTCCTGTGTTGGCGTGGGACGCCAACGAATTCTATACGGTTATTTCCCAATCTTCCACTTTTTGATGATGGGTTTAAACGGCGCTTTTCTAACCGGGGATATCTTCAATCTATATGTTTGGTTTGAAGTGATTATTATTTCCTCTTTCGTCCTGATGACTTTGGGCGGTAGAAAATCTCAACTGGAAGGTGCTGTAAAATATATGGCGATGAATATCCTCGCTTCAACATTTTTCTTAACGGGAATCGGTATTCTATACGGCATCTCCGGTTCACTGAATATGGCGGACCTGGCATTACGCATTCCAAGGATACAGAATCAAGCCTTGGTAGAGATTACCGCTACCTTTTTTCTGATCGGTTTCGGTATCAAATCGGCCGTATTTCCACTCTACTTTTGGTTACCCTCCTCCTACCATACGCCACCCTCGGCTGTTGCGGCTACCTTTGGAGGACTATTGACTAAAGTGGGTATTTATGCGCTATTTAGGGTTTTCTCCTTATTATTTATTCCCAATCATTTCACCAAAGAGCTGTTGCTTAGTCTCGCTATATTAACTATTCTGACTGGAGCCTTTGGAGCCTTGATAAAAACGAATATTCGTCGCTTATTCTCCTATCTGATCGTTTGTCATATCGGCTTTATGATTGGGGGTTTAGGCTTATACAGCAAATGGGCGTTGCTGGGCGCTGTCTTTTACCTCATCCATGATATCATGGTCAAAACGAACCTGTTCCTCATAGCCGGCGTTGTACGACAGCTTCGTGGAACCATGGACATGGGTAGACTTGGAGGCTTGTACGCACAATATCCCAAGATCTCGTTACTTTTCGCAATCGTGCTCTTTTCACTGGTGGGGATTCCTCCGCTCTCTGGATTCTGGCCTAAGATTTACTTGTTTAAAGATGCTTTTCAATTGGAAAAATATGCTTTCGCAGGAGCGCTTATCGTCGGTAGTTTTATTACCCTATTTGTGATTGCTAAAATGTGGGCGCAGGTATTTTGGAAGGATGCTCCGGCAGAAGCTAACATTGAAGACAAATTTGCAGGGATGATCGGGTACAAAAGAACGATGCTTATACTACCGGTGATCATTTTGGCGTCGGCCTCCTTGTATATCGGATTTAATGCGGAAGCCATCATTCATGTCGCCGATCAGATCGCGACACAATTATTGGATACATCACCTTATATAAATGCTGTATTAGGAGGGCAGAATTGATATGATAAAACAGTTTTTGATGAACCTTATGCTATCCTTTATCTGGGTCGCATTGACAGGATCCATGTACTATACCAATTTTCTGTTCGGATTTATGCTGGGCTTTGGTATTCTTTGGGTCATGAACAGGAACGAAGCGGATCAGCGCTATTTTTACCGCGTGCCCAAAACATTGAGTTTTATTCTTTTCTTTCTGTGGGAAATGATCGTGGCCAATGTACAGGTAGCATACGATGTGATCACGCCTAAGTTTTTTATTAAACCGGCGATTGTAAAGTACCCCATGGATGCCAAAACAGACCTAGAAATTAACCTGCTGTCAACTTTTATTTCCCTGACACCAGGCACACTTATTTTGGATGTCAGCGAAGACAAAAAAACGCTTTTTATCCATGTCATGTACATGAAAAGTAAAGAACAATTTGTCACCACGCTCAAAAACAATGTTGAACGAAGACTTTTAGAACTCTTAAGATGACTTTAAACAGCTATTTTGATTATGTGANNATTTTGGCCTTCATTCGCCTATACAAGGGCCCGCAGATCTTTGACCGTGTCATCGCGCTGGATCTCATTATCACCATCGGAATTGGAATAATTACAGTCTATAGTATACGTACTTCGCAAGAAGTGTTTTTGGATATAGCCATGATCTTGGCACTAATCGCATTCCTTGGAACTATAGCGTTTTCATTTTACTTAGAAAAACAAAATAACGATGATTGATATCACTTTGGCCATATTAAGTACCATTGGTGCCCTGGCAATATTATTTGCGTCAATAGGAATATTGCGCATGCCTGATTTTTATTTACGTCTTTCCGTTACGGTAAAGGCCGCGACCTTAGGCGTAGGACTTTTACTGATCTGTGCCGCGATGACATTTCCGGATGTTTCAGTAACAACCAAAGCCATAGCGATCGGATTCTTCCTGATCCTCACAGCCCCAGTAGCAGCACATATGATTGGCAGGGCCGCTTATATCCAACGCGTAAAAACCTGGAAAGGAACAACATTGAACGACCTTGAAAAAGAGGGCAAACTAGATTGTAGAAAGGAAGATTTTTGAGAAAAACCTTACCGCTTTTCTCAAAAATCTTCTTTTGGATTAAAATATAATACAAACTGGTGCTGGCACCGCAATTTCTTTGCCTGTATCTGTCAACAACCCGGTCTTGGTATCTCGGCTAAACAAAACAATGTTATTGGTATATTGATTTGCCACCAACAGGTATTTCCCATCAGGTGAAAGGTTAAAATTACGAGGCCCTTTACCTTTAACTGGGAGATTTGATATTTTCTTCAGTTCACCACCTTTTTCAACGGAAAAAGTTGCGATGGTATTTGCATCACCACGGTTGGTTGCATAGAGAAATTTCCCATCCCCAGACAACTTAATATCCGCGCCACCATTTTGACCTTTAAAACCTTCTGGATTGATATCATAGGTACTCTGGTACATCCAAGCGTCGCCTTCTTTTTTATAGGAAGCTACCTGACCGGTCATTTCCAATACGACATACAGGAATTTTTCCTTCTTATCAAATACAATGTGACGTGGTCCGCCACCTGCTGGCGTGAAAAAATCTTCAGATTCTTCGGCTAAGCTAAATGTATTTCCCGATTTATTCACAGGATACACAGAAATCTGGTCCAAACCCAGATCTTGTACATAAAGCCTATCTCCCTTCTTAGAAAAGAAAGTCGAATGAACATGTGGCTTTTCCTGACGGACCGGGTCAACACCTCTTCCTTCGTGTTGTATCAACCGGGACCGTTTACTCAATACACCATTACTTTCCAAATCGAAAAGAGCTGCCGAACCGCTACTATAATTTGCTACGGCAATCAGCTTTCCTTTCGGATGTACTTCAACAAAACAGGGCGATTCGCCACCTGAGGGTAGCGAGTTCAAAAAAGTCAAATGCCCTTCTTTAAATGAATAGGCCGAAACAGTACCTTCTCCCCCCGGAACCTCGTTGACTGCATAGATAAAATTATCCTGTCTTGCTAAAAAAGAGGGGTCTTTACTTTCCTGTGTACTTTGCAACGAAGCTTCGCCGGTTTTTACGTCAAAATTATAAACATAGATTCCCTTACTCTCCGTCTTCGTCGTATAAGTTCCAATGAACATCGGAATCTGCTGGGCAACACCAGCCATAGGTAAAAGGGTCATCAAATAAATAAATGCTTTTTTCATCTGTCTTTTTTTTCAATTGTGATGAAACGATCAGATTTACTCCGGGAGCTCGAAAGCCCAATAATCATCGAGTATATCGGATAGTGGCTTTCAAAAAAGACTAATTGTCTGTGCTTTCTCTACCATATCCCCTTGCTGGTTCCTAATTTGCTTTCTGTAAAATTAGGACCTCCATACACGTTGTTTAAAATAAATCATGATAGTCTCGTATGTGAGTGATTTAATGGATAAGTGAATTCATTTACACTTCGTTTGCATTCTTAATTGCCATAGAGCTATCGTAACCACATGCTCCATTCATTTATCGAATATAAAAACTTTATCAAACTTCATTGCATGAATGTAGCCGATTGACTTGTTAAATTAGGTTAAAACCGCCCTTTCTAATCGTCAAATGTGTATTTTAGCGAAGCAATTTTAACAAATAAAGATTTCCCATTCGTATTATCGGGATAACAAAAATATTGTTAAATAAAAATACAAATAATTCATATAATCTGATAATTTTGTGCTGTCATTCAAAATAGTATATTTTGAAGGGTCGATCGAAGAATTATTTCGATTTTATGAATTAAACAAGCAACCGAGTGTAACGGACCGATAAATACCGTTAACAACAAAACACTCCTAATTAGTTATTTCGATGAAAAAAAACATTTATATATTGTTTTTAGTGCTGTTTGCATCAATTCAGGCCAGCTTTGCACAACGACAGGTGATTGATCGCGTTGTTGCTACAGTTGGATCTGGAATAATTTTGCAGTCCGATGTTGACATGCAGTATTCACAATGGTTGGCTCAGGGAAACAAACCGAATGAACAGTTTAAATGCGGGGTACTAGAGCAACTTATCATTCAAAAATTACTTTCACAGCAGGCAGTTATTGACTCCATTGACGTAACAGAGACCGAAGTGGATGACAATCTGAACTCGCGTTTGAGACACATGTCACAACAAGCAGGAGGGCAGGAACGCCTTGAAAAATTTCTTAATCGTTCCTTATTACAATATAAGGAAGAGATGCGTTCAAGTGTATTCGAACAATTGAAAGCGAATAAAATGCAACAAAACATTGTTCAGAAAGTAGATGTAACACCATTAGAGGTGAAACGTTATTTTGAAGCATTAAATCAAGATAGTCTTCCCTATTTCAATACTGAAGTAGAAATAGGTGAAATTGTCATGATGCCAAAATTGACCGACGAAGAGAAGAAGGAACAGAAAGAAAAAATCGAAGGTATCCGCAAACAGATTGTGGATGGATCTGACTTCGGTACCATGGCTCGTCTATATTCTCAGGATCCAGGATCAGCACCCTATGGAGGTGATTTGGGCTTCGGAACCCGTGATAACTATGTAAAAGAATACTCAGCGATGGCATTCAAATTGAAGCCAGGAGAAATCTCTCCGGTTGTTGAATCAAAATTTGGTTTTCATATCATTCAGGTGCTTGAAAGACGTGGTGAAGAGGTACATACCCGCCATATTCTGATGAAGATTAACCCAGGCGCAGCTGCTCTTGAACGTACAAAAAATAAACTCGATAGTATCTATAAATTAGTGGTTGACAAGAAATTGGATTTCTACCACGCTGCAACTAATTTTTCGGATGCCGAGGAAAGTAAATTCAATGGTGGTATGGTGCTCAATTCAGAAGGATCAAGCCGTTCTACGGTAATTCCAATGGATGGATTGGATAAAGCAGTCTTTACAGCTATCGACCCTCTAAAGCCAGGTGAATATTCAAAACCAGAGCAATTTACAGACAAAACTGGTGATGTAGGGTTCCGCTTCAACTACTTAAAGTCTCGTATACCGCCTCACAAAGCAAATTTAGATGAGGATTTCACGAAGATTAAAGAGGCTGCGAGACAGGACAAAATCAATCGTAATCTGAGCAAATGGTTTGATGATAAGTCCAAAACAACATTTATTGATATCAGTGATGATTTTGGAGATTGTGACGAACTGAAAAAGTGGAGAAAATAGTAAAATAAGCATTACGCGAATCAAATAAAAAAAAGGCTTGAATAAAATATTCAAGCCTTTTTTTATTATTTCTCAAACATCATTTCGATCAGAATATTCCAATTGGCCTTTTTCACATCGTCTTTAGCGAGTTCGCTCAATTGCCAGATCCGGATATAATTATATTTCACCACCTTATCTTTTTGTCTCACAGTCGCCGTTCCCTTGGTATAGGCGAAATCGCCGCTATAGGAACGTTTCACCTCTTCAGGAACGGTCTCAATCGTCATACGCTGTTTTTTAAGATAAGCCATCATGGCTGCTTTTCCTTCCATGGGGTTCGTCCATGGAAAAAGAAAACGGACATCCTCGCTCAAAAACTCTTTATAAGCCGTTGCGTTATCTGCTTTGAGCACTGTTGACATTAACTTATCCGTTTCCAGAACGATATCTTCACGTTGGTCCAAACGTACTTTTGAACGATGTTTAAGATACCAAGAGTCTGTAGGTTCGATATACTCCAGATCAAACTCACCGTCTTTACCATTGTTTTCGACTTCAGCACGGATATCGACCAACCATTTTCCTTTTTTATTTCGTTTCCATACCGTCAGATATTCACCGTGGCGCAACCTTGCTCCTACCTTCTGAAAGTCCATAGAACCTGAAGTAACACCAAACTCCTGACTTTTCGCTATGAGTGCAAAAGTCGGTTGCCAGTTCATTACATCCGGAATATTGGGCCTATTGTTGAGATAATTAAACGCATTGACTGCCGATGGAACATAGAATGTGGATTCCTTATCGATAATGGATAAAAATGCTTGATGTGGAGTGGATGCTTTCGCCAATGCGGCAGCATCCTTATCGGCCTGCAATAGGCTTCCTACTTTTTCAGGTATCTGTGCATATAATGTTGTACCCACGGTACTCATTAGGGCAACAACGGATAGCCTATTCCAAAAATTCATATGCAAATGATTTTTCTCTCTCTTTTTAAATTCGATTTTTTATCTATCAAATCTTATTCCAAAGTGTTCCTTCTTTGCTATCTTTCAATTGAATACCAATTGCATTAAGTTCGTCTCGAATACGATCTGAAGTCACAAAATCCTTATTGGATTTAGCTTCATTACGTAATTTAATCACCAGATTCATCACATCATCAATATCATCGCTACCAGAATTCTGGTCATTTCTGAGCCCTAAAATATCTTCAACAAATTCCTTCATGAAGACTTTCAGACTCTCAAGCCCCTCCTGCGATACTTTAGCCTTACCATCATAAATAGAGTTGATGACACGAACTATTTCAAACAGCTCCGCAATAAGCACTGGGCTATTAAAATCATCATCCATTGCTGCATAGCATTTATGTTTGATTTCAGCCAAGTTGAAAGAGTCGGTACCCTTGGATACTTTTAGCTTATCCAACAGTCCTATTGCTGTCATAAGGCGTTTATAACCTTTATCGGCAGCATCAAGCGCTTCATTGGAAAAATCTAAGGTACTTCTATAATGTGCCTGTAACATAAAGAAACGGACAGCCATGGGTGAATATCCTCTATTCAACAAGGGATGGTTACCGGTGAACAGTTCACCAGGCAAAAAACCATTACCCGCAGATTTGGACATACGCGCTCCGTTGACTGTCAACATATTGGTATGCATCCAATATTTAGCCGGACTTGTATGGTTACATGCTTCAGACTGCGCAATTTCATTGGTATGGTGTGTTGCGGCTAAATCCATTCCTCCACCATGAATATCAAATTGATCGCCCAAGTATTTCCTACTCATCGCCGAACATTCGATATGCCAGCCTGGGAATCCTACACTCCACGGTGCTGGCCAGCGCATAATGGTCTCCGGCTTAGCTTTAATCCATAAGGCAAAATCCAGACGTCCCTTTTTCTCGTCCTGACCGCTCAATTCACGGGTATTGTTGAGCATATCCTCCAATTTGCGATTGGTCAGTATGGTATAGTCATATTTTTCAACGTATTTTTCAACATCAAAATAGACCGTACCATTTTTTTCATAGGCATAGCCATTAGCAATAATCCGCTCAATCATTTCAATCTGCTCCGAAATATGTCCAGTCGCTGTAGGTTCAATGCTGGGTGGCAAGGTATTGAAAAGACGCAGTACGTCATGAAAACCTATCGTATATTTTTGAACGATTTCCATGGGCTCCAACTGCTCCAATTTCGCTTTTTTCGCAAACTTATCATCGCCCTCATCACGATCGCCCTCCAAATGCCCCGCATCGGTTATATTTCGCACATAACGTACTTTATAGCCCAAATGACGTAGGTACCTAAAAATCAAATCAAAAGACACAAACGTACGGCAGTTTCCCAAATGCACATCGCTGTACACGGTAGGTCCACAGACGTACATGCCAACGAGATTGTTATGAATAGGTTCGAATTTTTCTTTTGTGCGCGAAAGCGTATTGTATAAAAAGAGATTATGGTCCATGTTTAATCTATGCTTGGAAATCTATTTTTGTCTGAAATATATTTGAATTGGTACACCCGTAAAGTCAAAGTTCTCACGCAATTTGTTTTCAATGAAACGTTTGTATGGATCTTTGATATATTGTGGTAGATTACAGAAGAAAGCGAACATCGGCGTTCTGCCTGGCAATTGTGTTACATATTTAATCTTGATATACTTACCTTTTAGGGAAGGTGGAGGATAGTTCTCAATGATATCAAGCATTACCTCATTTAGTTTTGAGGTCGGGATTTTTTTTGTTTTGTCAGCATAGACCTTATCGGCAACCTCCAACACTTTAAGAACACGTTGTTTCTCCGTTACCGAAGTAAAGATAATAGGCACATCCGTAAAAGGCGCTATCTTTTCTTTAATACGATCTTCAAAAGCTTTCATCGTCTTGTTATCCTTCTCGATCAAATCCCATTTATTGACAACGATAACGATACCTTTACGGTTCTTTTCGGCAAGGTTAAAGATATTGACGTCCTGAGCTTCCAATCCGTCTTGTGCATCCAACATCAAAATAGTGACATCAGAGTCTTCCAATGCCTTGATGGTACGCATGACTGAATAAAACTCAATATCCTCGTTGACTTTCGACTTACGACGAAGACCGGCGGTATCAATCAACAAGAAATTATGTCCATATTGGTTGTAATGTATACGAATGGAGTCACGTGTTGTTCCCGCCATCGGCGTTACAATATTACGGTCTTTACCAATCAATGCATTCGTCAATGAGGATTTACCTACATTTGGACGACCTACAATCGTGTATTTCGGCAAAGCTTCGTCATCTTCCTGTTCTTCTTCAAAGTGCGATACCACCGCATCCAATAATTCACCGGTACCTGAACCTGTAGCCGATGATATATTAAACACCTCGCCTAAACCGAACGCATAAAACTCAGCTGATTCATGATGCAATTTAGCGTGATCAACTTTATTCGCCACGACATAGACAGGCTTAGAGCTTCTTCGAAGGATATCAGCGATTTCGTCATCCAGATCAGTGATCCCAGTGGTAACATCTACCATGAATATAACAACAGAAGCTTCTTNNATGCACGAAACCACCTGTATCGATAACTGTAAATTTTTTCCCGATCCACTCGGCTGTCTCATAATGACGGTCGCGCGTCACCCCGCTAAAGTCATCAACAATCGCTTTTCTACTTTCTGTAAGACGATTGAATAGGGTAGATTTACCAACATTTGGACGACCAACAATTGCAACAATATTTGCCATATTTATTTTATTTGATCCACCCACTATCACAGCAGATGGCACTTGTATGCTAAAATTATACTTAAGGGAACAAAGATACGGATTCAAAAGGGATTATAGAGGATAAAACAAAAAAAGCATTGCCTCCTAGAGAGCAATGCTTTGGGTTAATCATTTATCAAATGCGATTTATGGATTTTGTTTTAATATACCATGTGTTAATGTGATCTGTTGTTCAGGAATAAAATCGATAGTTTCATTTGCCGTCGCATCAACAGTCAGAAAAGAGTTTGAATTCGCAATATGCGTACCCGGATACTTTCTATCCAAGGTATATCCATTTCTGAATACATCAAATTTGCGGTGCCCTTCCCAAGCCAGTTCCAGTTTACGTTCCGACAACACCACATCGAGGACTGACTTTCCCCCAAGATTAGCTATCGTCCATAATCCGGCCGCAGGAATACCTGCACGTTTACGAATAATATTCAAATCGTCAAGAGCTTGCTGTGCCTGTCCCTGTTTCGCTTTAGCCTCCGCACGAATCAAATATATTTCCGCAAGCCTAGATATGACAGGCGACCAAAGATGCCCCTGTCCCTCCTGACCAGAACATTTCAAAATAAAATATTTCAGATAGCCATTACGGTCCTCCAATTTTTTATCAATCAGCGCTGTTCTTCTCTTCCCCCCGATTTCAATAAAATATTGGAAAGAGCCCGCTCCGTTAGATTCCTTGATTAATGTATTTTTACTACCATTTGACGTATAGGTATAATCCGCCCCCTCTTGTTTAACAACGACACTATTGTATTTGTAATTGTCATCCACATAATAAGCCCGCAGTTCATTTTCGTCTGCAACAACAGGTTCAACAAAATTATAGCGAACATCCTCAGGATACTTGCGTACTTCTTCCAAATAAGATCTTGAAGCATACATCTCACCCCAACCGGCGCCATTTATCGTTGCATACATAGAACCAATCGTATACCAACCATTATCTGAATAATCAACATCCTTTAAAAATTTTATCGCAAAGATTGTCTCCGAGTTGTTCTCGGGCGCAGCAGTAGCAATTTCGGTATATTCTTCTCTGTTTAACAGCGTAAACTTGCCAGAATTAATGACTTTATCCGCATAATTTATAGCTTTTTCGTTTTCTCCCATAAATAAATACACGCGTGCCAGTAAGGCCTGTGTAGCATATTCACTCGCATAGATATTTCCTTTATAAGACTTGAATAGAGTTTCAGCTTTCAGTAAATCAGATACGATCTGTTGGTACACTTCTTTGACTGTATTACGGGGCAAAACTTCAAATGGATCTGCATTTAACTTAAGGGGAACAGCTAAATTTACCTCTGGGCTCTGATTATAAGGACGTCCAAAAACATTGGTCAAATAAAAATACATCAAACTTCTTAGATAGAGATTTTCAGCAATAATTTGATCGTTTTTGTCTGAGGTACCTTCTGCTAACTGTCCTAAAATATTATTTGTACCAGCAATAATTTTATNNACAATACGGTTGTAATTGTAATTATAAAAAAATTGATCGGTCGTAGTACCACTCAAAGCTACTTCATCCGACGGATATTCGGTAACACGATGCCAATTTTCTACCCAGCTTTTTAGTGTATGATAGTTTCCAAGGTTTAACGCATCAATAGCTCCCTCCGTATTCTCTATTGATTCATTTGTCAAATCCGTAAAAGGTTCTTTATCGAGTGAACAAGAGCTCAAAAAGAAAAATATAATTGATGAATATAAAAGTTTATTTTTCATGTAATTTTAGTTTAGAATGTGAAATTAACACCTGCCGTCAAGCGCTTTGGAGAAGGATATTGTGATGTTGCATCCCCAAATAAAGCTGCTTCTGGATCAACTCCGGTAAATTTGGTTGATAACCACAGATTGTCCGCTGCCACGAAAGCGTTGATACTTTTCAGCTTAAGTCTTTTGAGTAACCTAGGATTAAAATCATATGCCAGGGTGACATTTCTCAACCTAAAAAAAGATGCATCTTCCAAATATCTAGATGATGTCTTGTTAGAACCGCTATTGTTATTATAGGATGCTACTGGATGGGTGGCGTTGGTATTTGATGGCGTCCATCTTGACCACCCATCAGCCAAGATCATCTGGTTATACGAAGGATATGCTCCATCTGAGTCAAACAATTCACGCCCTGTATTGTAAGCATAGGCTCCATGAGAATACGAGAAAGTCGCCGTCAACGAAACTCCTTTATATAAAAAACTTGTATTTATACCACCTTGATATTTGGGGGTTGAGGTACCTACAAATTGTAGTGTTGCTTTATTGTAGTTTGAAGTTGTAGAAATTTCTCCTGTTTCTGCATTGACGACTTCCCACAATGGAGCTCCATTATTTTCATCAACACCAGACCATTTGCGCATATACCATGAATCGATATCCCTTCCTTCCGAATAGCGTTTATTACCAGCCGGCACATCAATACCATCTTTTAATTTCTTAACTCTATTTTTATTTGTTGCCCAATTAGCTCCCACATTCCATTGTAGTGGACTTTCTGAATCAAGAACACGTGCATTAACAGCCAATTCCAGACCTTTATTATTAATGGAACCTATATTGTACCAATATCCGTCCCATCCCGCTGTCGCTGGAAATTTGACATATGAAAGCAAGCCGTCAGTATTTTTATTATAGGCATCTACAGTCAAATCGATTCTGTTAAAAAAGCCCAACTCCAGTCCCAAATTGACATCTCTGGATTTTTCCCAACTGACATTTCTATTGTTGTATTGATTCGGGATAGCCGCGGGTTCTCCATTATATTGTCCACTCAAACCATACAGTGAATAAGAAGCATAAAGAGATGTAGGAGTATTACCAACTTCTCCATATGACGCTCTCAGTCTCGCTAAATTGATCATATCTATTTGAAAGAATTCTTCCTTATTGATGTTCCATGCACCACTAACCGCAAAGAAGCCGCCGTAACGATTATTGGCTCCAAAACGAGAGGCGCCGTCTAAACGATACGATCCTTGGAAATTATAACGCTCATCGTATTTATAGTTAACCTGAACTAGGCCAGACTGAAATGCATAATCATTTTTTGTACCCGACTGTGATAAAAAATTAGCAGCATTGTCAACTATTGTCGAACCACCTGAAATACCTTTTCCCGCAGCACCGACACTGGTATAAACATAATCCGAATATTCATATGCCGCGAGCGCTGAAACTTCATGTTTACCAAAGTTTTCTTTGTATTTTAACATCTGATTAAAAAAGCGGGTGATACGCTTATCAGAAAACTGAGAAACAGAACCTTTATTTTCCAAACCCGAATTGGATTTTGGATCTGTATACGACATTGTAGTTTGGTTATAATAAGTCAAACTATTCATTGATTCAAAGGTAAATTTATCCGATATTCTCAATGAAAAGTCTAAGTTTGACTGAATGTCGAAAGTTTGTCCTTCTCCATAGTTATATTGTAAATCATATAGGTAATTATTGTTATCTCTACCGAACCAACTTACATTATCCAGTTTTGTATTTTTCAATGAACCATCGGCATAGAATGGAGTGTCCCAAGGCATATTGAGATACATGTCGTATATAGAATGCTGGCGATCTTTGTATCCCGTGTAGGATGCGTTTAGTTTAGGCTTAAACGTTAAATTTTTTGTTAGGTTATGTTCAATATTTAATCTTCCTGAAAGCCGATTATAATCATATCCCTTAACAGAACCTTTCTCATCATAGTAGTTTCCACTCGCATATATTGACGTCTCTTCAGTTTTACCCAGATAGCTGCCACTAAAATCATTGATTACTCCATTTTGGGTACCGTTGGTCAACCAATCAAAATCTGTATTTAAAACGTCTGACGTAATATTATTAGGTATTGCAGTTTGATTATTAAAGGATTGATACAAATCCCATATTTGCTGGGAATTCATTACCTTAAATTTTCCTGGATTGAATTTTGATATTCCCGAAGATAAATTTACCGAAAAAAGATGTTCGCCTGGTTTCAACGCTCTCTTCGTCGTCACGACAATAACCCCACTAGCTCCTCTTGATCCATATTGTGTTGTTGCAGCAGCATCTTTCAGTACAGATACAGACTCAATGTCATTTGGATTAATGTTTGGTGTTCCGTGCATAATGACACCATCCACTACCCATAAAGGACTGATATTAGAATTTATAGAATTCCTTCCCCGGACGCGTATGTTCGCATTGGCGCCAGGTCTTCCAGAGCCGGCCACAACATCAACACCTGCAATTTTACTTTGCAATAAATTCGAGACATTAGGAGACTTAACATCTTTTAATGTTTTTTGATCGATTGAAACAACAGAAGCTGAAACCTCTGTTTTCTTTTGACGCGAATAACCCGTTACTATAACCTCTTCCAATGCTTCATCATTAGACTCCAGATTAACATTAACCACAGGGCCCGAAACTGTTATTTCTTGTGTTTTATAACCAATATTGTTGATCACCAACACGTCGCCATTTTTCGCCTCAATTGTAAAGCTACCATCTACACCAGCAGAGGTCGATCTTGAAGTGCCGCGTACACTAATAGTTGCACCCACCAAGGGGCCATCTGCTGATTGTACCTTTCCGGTTACTTTCTGCTGAAAAAAAGCATTATTCAACAGGACATTGTGGTCTACAAATTTGAGACCGTTAGCATTAGCTGGGTTGTGTGTACTTGCAATAAGTAGCGCTAACGATAACAGGCTCAACTTGTGATTGTCGAGAATCTTTGAAATCATAATATTTGATAGTTAGTTTAAAAATTGATTAGCGTACTAATCAAAATTTAGGTACATGAATGCTAAAACTATAAGAAGATCGGAGTATATCAAAATGTTACAGCAACGAAATCGATTGCGCCAATTAGACAAACGATTGCATAAACACACAATTATAACACGGATATCATCGAGGTCAATCTCCCCCCTAGGCTACATACATTGATTCAGAAAAGAGGTAGCTAGCACAAAAGGCTTTTTAGTCTCTATTACCGCAGAACAGCGATCTTTTTTGTTAGGTAAACGTCGCTCCTTCCCTTTTTCTCTTCCAATTTTGTGGTGCAGAAAATTAGGGATCAAACAGGGATAAAATTAAGTCTTTTGACAGTGCTTGTTCAGTGCTAGTTCAGTGCTTGTTCAGTGATGACTCAGTATAAACTGAATAAACAGTGACTGAGAACTGTCTAAAAACTGATTGAAAATTGTTATTAGATATAGCTTGGTATGGGCATGCATGGAAAGAGCTGCTAGCATGATCCTGAAACAGAAAAAGCCAAGGCTTTCACCTCGGCTTTTCTTTTTAGTAGCGGGGACCAGACTC
>DKIT01000085.1:0-313 GCA_002454415.1 Sphingobacterium sp. UBA6711 | reverse complement strand
ACCAACTGCTCCACCCCGCAATATATTTTTGAACAAAATTGCTTTTTTCTTTTGAAAAAACAAGATTATGATCCTTCCGAATTGGAGTACAAAGATATATTTTGTTTCTTTGTAATCCTAATAAAATTTAGAAAAATGTCACATAAAGCAGGATTCGTAAGTATCATCGGAAAGCCAAATGCTGGTAAGTCCACCCTAATGAACGCTTTAGTGGGTGAAAAAATGTCAATCATTACACCCAAAGCGCAAACGACAAGACACCGCATTATCGGTATTGTAAACGATGAAGACCATCAGATTGTGTTTTCGGACA
>DKIT01000204.1 GCA_002454415.1 Sphingobacterium sp. UBA6711 | reverse complement strand
CATGCCATTGAATGTCGTATCAATGCCGAAGATCCAACAACATTCTTACCTTCACCAGGTAAAATTGAAAGTTTCTATGCACCAGGTGGTGCGGGTATTCGTTTAGATTCTCATATCTATCCTGGATATAGCATTCCGCCATATTACGATTCAATGATTGCAAAATTGATTGCTCATGGTAAAGATCGTGAAACTTCACTTGCCCGCATGCGTCAAGCGTTAGATGAAATGATTCTTACAGGAATTAAAACCAATATTCCTTTACATAAAGATCTTATTTTGCAGGATAAAAACTTCTGTTCTCAAGCAATGGACATCCATTACCTTGAAAAACACTTGTTAAAGCAAGTGGAAGAAGAAAAGAAAGCTGAAACTGCTTAATCTGCTTCATATAAAAAAGCCTCTTAAATAAGAGGCTTTTTTATATCTACTTGTTTATGGCAACATTCGGCGTAAAGTTGCGAAACATTGCTCACCCTTAGCCGTTGAGCAGAAATTAATAGTATGGTCATTTTTCCATTGCACGAAATATTGAGAAATATCACCTGTCTGATCTTGCTTCTGACCAGAACAATCTACTTTATTATTATCAAACTTAATTTGCATTACTAAAGCCGATAGCTGCTCTTTAGGGTCATCAGAGGGCTGATATTCATAAATACCGTATGACCACTCTTCACCACTTTTAATCACCACATCGTTACTACTGCGGAAATTATAATACTCTACACATTTTTTATTATTTGGAATCTCCATTCCCCATAATCCCATAATTTCAGGACGCGTAACAATACGTATAGCATTAGGATTACTTGCAGTGCGAACAGGTTGTTCTGTTGGCTGTTGAGTCACTGTCTCAGCCATAGCAAAACCAGAACAAGCCAATAATAATCCCATAATATAAATATTTTTCATAGATTTATTAATCATTAAACGCATGGGTTTAAGTTAGCACATTTTTTTAGAAAAACATTGTTTCATAACCATATAAAAACAATATTTTTCAACCGTAACGAACCGATACTTCTCATCAAACAATTTCTATCTTTAACTCTGTATTCCTAACAATTTTTATCACTATTTAATCTAAGAAACTGACTTTTCGATTTGTTTAGGTAACCAATAGACAAAGCACATACCAAATAGAACCACTAAAGCAGCGATCATAAAAATATGCTCGCCCGTAAGAATTTTCCAGTAATGACCAGCCAAAATGCTCCCAAACGCCACTCCAAGCCCCCACATGGTGCTATAAAAAGCCTGACCTCGACCTTGTTGCCCTATTGAAAAGTTTTGAAAGATAAGCCTCATTGCGATGAGATGAAATAAGCCAAAACTAAAAGCGTGTAGGCACTGTGCAAATAACTGACCTATGAAATAGTGAGAGAAAATAGCAACTAATAACCAGCGTATACTTGTCAAAATCAAACATACTGCTACAAGGCTACGCCAAGAAAAATATTTAAAAAACGTAGTTGCATATGCAAACATCACAATTTCAGAAACCACGCCCATAGCCCATAAAAAACCAATTTCCATTGTACTAAAATTTAACGATTTCAGAAAATTGCTATAGAAGCTATAAAAAGGTGCATGTGAAAAAAGAAGAATAAACTCAATTGTGAAAAAAGCAGCAACTTCAGGACGTTTCAGCACAGGCAATAAAGGTTCTAAATGCTTTTGTGAAGTTGGGGCCCCTTCTGGTTCACGTATCGTAAATGCCCAAATAAATGCTAATGAGGCAATGATAAGCAATAATATAGGCAACATTGAAATCGGAATGATTTCTAAAATTGCCCCTATTGTAAATACACCTACAATAAACCCAACTGATCCCCATTTTCGAATCTTGCCATAAAGTTTCGCCCTTTGGTCTCCTAACCAAAATAAAGTTACTCCTTCAAATTGAGCTAAAATAGCATTTTGGAAAAAACTAAAAATAAGCATCAGTAAAGCGACGGACTGAAAAGTATTAGGGATTATAAAAATAGCCAACCATATACATGCCTCCATCCATGTGGCAATCCGCACTAATAGCATTCTTTTACCGGATTTATCGGCGATCCAGCCCCAAACCAAAGGGGCAAAGAAGCGCGTCACAATAGCTATAGAAGATAAAATACCTATCTCTTGATAATTAAATCCCTGATCTTGGAGATATAAATTCCAATACGGCATAAATGTGCCAACAATGGAATAATAAAAGAAGTAGAATCCGCCTAATCTGGTTTGGATTGTAAATGGTGGGAACAAGACGTGAACCTTTGTATTTTCAATAGGTTAAAAATTTCAGATAGCTGTATATGAATGTATTCATTTGCTCACACTTATAGGATGCATGTTTTTAAGCCCCATACATATCAACTTACTGACTTTCGTAATTCTATCATTTCCCACAGATGCAAATAATGTATTAAATGAAATACTTCAGGTTATTAGTTTATAGATGGGCTGGATTTAAAGTATTAAAAAAGCCTATTCATATATGAATAGGCTTTTTAGTTTTTATCAATTATTCGTCTTACTATGAATACAAGTTATGCTAACTTCTTTGCTTCTAAGTAGTGAATATCAGCAATTTGTGCATCCCAAAACTCATTCCATAAAGCACAATAATCCATACAAAGCGTTGTTAAGCTCTCATAGTCTTCTTTAGTTATTGCTTGCGCTAACGCAAACCAGAGATCATCTTCATGATCATCATCTGCTGCTTCTGAGGTTTCGTCAGTAGATACCCCATGAACATGGTAATAGCCGCCACCTTCAACATCTACACCAATAGCCTTAGTCGCTTCACGAAGTGGTGGGCTAAAAAGAATCACTTCTTCTTCGGCCACTGCAAGTAAAGCAACTACTTTAATATAACTATCATAAGATGATTCTAGAAAATTTCTTACCTGATCTGCAATTTTTGAAGGTTGATACTCTCTACGGTCCTTCTCACTCAAACCATAATCATTCAATAAATCTTCATATAAAGGATAATGAGCATATTCAGGATTACCCATATAGTAATTATCTTTGTCTAAACCAGGGCGAAAACCAAACTCATCAAGTATATTTAAACTTAATAATACCCAGGGATACATCTTCGCCCCAGAGTGGAGTTTAGGTTCCAATTGTTTTGTTAAGAATTGAGCCTTTAATAGAGCGTCAGTAAAAATTTGTACAATCGCATGACGATATTCTAAATGGATAAGAGTCAAACGTTGTTTATCAAGATATCCACCGTTTAACAGCTCAATAGCAGGATGATTACAAACTGGTAACTCTGCAATTGTTTTTCTTAACTGTTTAAGAAATTGTAAATTTTCATCCCATTGTTTTGCAGGAATACTATTTTTCATCCCCTGCAATGCTTTTTCTCTTGGATTATTAAAGTCTTCAAATTTTTTTAACATAATGATTCTCTATAAAAAGTTTTTCTTATAGTTAAGTTATAGGCTCTCTCTTTATTACAATTTTGCATTCAATTGCTAAAATAAATTCCGCACACCCATACTTAACAAGTTGATACTATGTGTATTATCTCAACAAATCAACGGATTAATTAATAATACTTAAAAAAGTAAACTAGTGCCAATTAAATATATAATATGTTGTTTTTTAAATTAACCAAGCTATTGAATAAATATAATTTTTTAAATACTATAAAATAAGTTTTATTTAAGCTTATACACTTTACAATAGCAAAGTTAAT
>DKIT01000178.1 GCA_002454415.1 Sphingobacterium sp. UBA6711 | reverse complement strand
AATCGTGAAATTCGCGTCCTAAATTATGGCGACAATCTACCAAGCGGTCATAGCCCGCTAGACGATATGGACCCCATGCTTTTTAGTTTGGAGAAATTTTCATCAGTCAACCTCAACTATAAAACAACGGAGCGATGGGACATTTCCTTTTCCGGCATATTCCGAAGCAGCATCGGCGTCAATAATGGCAAAAGTCAGGGTATAGGCTATGGTAGCTCAGCTATGGGTGGAATTGCCGTATTGGATACGCCTTATAGCAAACTGATGCATGTACCCGAAAACATCAATTTTTCCAGTCCCGGCGATATCGGTCTGGATGCGCAGGGAACATTAAGTTACAAAACCGGACATGCGGTTTACACCTTTGGAGGCAATTTTGTACGTCCGGATAAAGTATCAGGGTACGATGAATCCGATCCTAAAGCAGTACAGGAAGCCAATTTATATCGGCATATGATCTACTGTCTTTCTGAAGATCTTATCGCGTCATTTCCAAACGCTAAGAATCTACAGGGAAAACCGCTGCGCCCCCGAACTATTGTCATCAAAACGGCACGGGGGAATTTTGTAAAACTGGAAACTCAATCGGTCTATAAAGGTGTAAAAGATCCACTTTTGATGCGAAGAGGCTATACTGTACCAATCTATACATTCCGTTACATGGCAATCAAAGCAGACGAACAACGCTTTGGTTTCGTGACCCGCAGGCCAGCACTCGCCGTAAATATGTCTACCAACACAGTAAGCGTACAAAAAAATTAACACTCACCTATTAACACTACAAATCATGAAATATCAATTATCATTCGTTCAGACCCTCTGGATAAGCTTGTTGAGTCTAGCATCGATAACTTCCTGTACTAAAACAGAATATACAGATTATGAACAACAATCTGCAAACAGAATCAGCGAATTTAAAATCACGAATAGTCCTCAACAGCTCCTTGGGGCGATTAACAATGAATATAATACCATTCATATTTATATACCCTACTATTTAGGCCTTGAATACTTGGTTCCGGCCATAAAACTCGATGCTGGCGCCATGCTTATCGACGCAGATGGCAACGAGATAAATCTTGATGGCGGAATTGAACCTATTTATATTGGAGATACAACTTTGTACCGTATAAAAGGAGCCNNCAGGACCTATACGCTTACACAGCAATTTTTGCCTATTTCTGAAAAACTGGTTGCTGGCTATACCAATGCGACAACAGACACTGATCCAATAACCAAATCGGCCACAGACCAGTTTTACGTCTATGGCAATTTTGCATCAACCAACACCTTTTCGAAATTCATCTTTACAGATAAGTCCAGCGGAAAACAATATGATAATTTCACAAAGACGCTTTCTGTAGCGCCCAGTGCAGCCTACTATACCATGTCATCCCAATTGTTGCCCGAAGCAATTGCTGGAAATTATCGTGTCGAAATTGAACATCAGGGCCGTCGGGCAAAATTACCCGATATGACGATCCAGTATACACGTCCTTTTCCTACTTTCTTCAGTTCAAGTGCAAATTATGCAATCGGTGACACGATTTCCTTCACTCCATCAACATTTGGTATGAGCAGTGGACAGGGTGTTTACCTCGACGTCGATCGTGTATACCTCACAATACGTCAAGAAGCCACCGTTCCAGCCGGTTTTGACGCAACACTCTACAATAAAGAGATTGCCTTTCCCGTCGTTTCACAAAACCGCAGGGGANNTATGGAAGTAAAAGTGATGCCATGACCTTCTACTTTGATTACAAAGATGCCAGTTACGGAAAAGCTGTCCGTACAGGAGTTCTTTCAACAGCATTTGAGATTAAACCAAAAAATTAAAATTTAACATTCGTAAATCATGAAAAATAAATATTACCTGCCAATTTCGATCTTATCCACAGGACTGCTGATGACTGGCTTACTAATGAACTCGTGCAAAAAAACAACATACGAGCAAATTAAGAGACCCTATAATGACTTATTAAGTTTTAAAATAGCAAGTTCAGTAGATGGACTCGATTCATTGAACGCTGTTATTGCAGGAGATAGTATCAGTATATTTTGGGATCCTGCACAAGCTTTGCCTACGACCATCTCACCAGCACTAGCCGTATCTGCGGGCGCTACAGTTAGCCCTGCCTCGGGTCAAGCTGTACCGTTTTCAACAAATACACAATATACTGTGACCGCCGAAGATGGCAGCACAAAAACGTATCGGGTCAGACCTGTTTTCAATATACCGATTCCAACCATCACCAAATTCAGTACAACAGCCAGCACCGTCGCTTGGGGCCAAACACTGCTCAACTCATTCCAGATCCTGAATGCGCCATACCCTTCTGGATTCTATTATTTTGCGGGAACAGATCAAACTGCAGAAATGCTCGACATGTATTACAGCCGTGGTGCCACGAAAGTACAGTTGCCTTTGGAGACCTTTGTGGAAAAACATAAAATCACAATAGATGGCGAGTACTTCCTCACCGGACAGGGCGGTAGCGACGATTTTAGAGTCTTTATCAAACGACTTAAAGATGGATTTGAAGTCGAGTCTGATATCGAATCTGTCACCGAAAACAAAATCATCTCCGCATTTCCTAAATATTCTTCTGTGCAGGATACTGGAGCACACCAACTATTCCTCCAAATAAACGGTCGTACTTTTGAAGGTGAAAAAATTCAAATCAGTGCTCCTGGTGCAGGTTACCTAAGAGGAGATTTTAAATTTCAAGAACTAGGACAGCCCCTTAAATTGGGTGCGGAAGTGACTTTATCTTTTGACAATATTCGCGATGACTACGATGGAAAAGTTGTAGAATACTACGATTTGAAAAAGATGCAGTCCGTCGAGTACATTTTTTCACTGCCAGGCTCTTCTGCCATCGCTAATATGAATATCAGAGCAGCAGACCTTACCATTGAAGGTAACAAAATCAAACACAAAGTGACGCAAGGAATGCTCAATAGTCCTTCGCTACCACTGGTAGCCATTTCCTTCGTTTATCCTTATGCAGACCGCAGAGGAAGAACAGGTTATACGACCACAAAAAAGATATTTCCAATGCCTTCAGGGACCTATATCACTACTGCCAAATAGCACATGATGCCTAAAATTTTAAAACAAGAGGCTATTGCTTCTTTGGGCAAACTAGCAACCATCGTTATGATGGTTGCTAGTGTAACATCCTGCTATAAGCTCGAAGACTTAAGCCCTCATTATGAAGATGCCTGGAGTACTGTCGTTTATGATCTCCCAGGAGATACCCTGGCCACCGATGGTTGGGATGATAATTACGAAGAAAAAGATGTCTATTTAAGACAGCGCTACTATAATTCGCGCTGGACAGACTCCATCCGTTTTGTTCCATTTGGAAATGAAATCATCAACGCTGCGGCTGGTGTCGAAATTGATCAGAATGGAAAATCTGCGGATGAATGGAAGTCACAGTCCAATGCAAGAGATNNATGATGCCACTAGCCATCCATCCACTGCCCTTAACAATGATGCCTACCGCAATAGCAGTACAGGCTTCCACTATATCCGACGTAGCAACAACTGGTATCAGATGGAAATAATGGGCGAAAAAGGCATTGCGCAAAACGATAATATAGCCATCAATTGGCGCGGTTTTCTCAGTACACCACCAAGCAATCCTAAAAAAGGCTGGGCTTACCGTGACAACGAAAACTACCGTGTTTACCAATACAACAGCACGGCTTGGGAATTGATGGTAAACGATGCAAATTACAATGAGAATTTGGATTTCATTCAGGTCGAATACAGTAAAAGTGGCAAAGAAGCAGGCAAATACAGCATGTTTCTCTATCGATTCAAAGACGGCTGGCAACAGTTTATACGTGATGCGGCAGATTCAGCCCGCTATCTGAAAACAGCAGAATGGGATATCGCTTTCACAGGTGAAATGAATGGTACTGTATTTCTTAATAATGGCCGAAACAGCCTTGGCCCAGCAGTTGGAAGCCCACTCACAAAATCGTCATTGATCATGTACGAATATGGGTATGATTTTATGGATGAGGCGCCACAGGACGAATTTTTTGATAGCCGACCAGCAGACAATCTTTTGATTGGTTACAGTTCTCAATATGGTGCCGGCGTTAATCCCTGGTATGAGTATGGCAGTACATTTATAGCCAAACCTTTTCCCTATCGGGCCTATTATCTTCGGTTGCAACAGGCAGACGGAACCTATCGCTATGGTAAATTACAGTTGATCAGTATGTATAAAGGAGCCCCAGAAAGCATTACAGATCCCAATTGGCCCAACCCTTACATGACCTTCAGGTTTTTTATTCAAAAAGACGGCACCCGAAACATCAAAACAAAAGATTAGCAAAAAAGAAATGAAAATATATATAACGGTGATGGTTATTTTAATGACCATCACCTATCAGCTGCAGGCTCAAACCTATCGTATCTTTGGGAAAGTCATGGATCATAAAGGCCAAATCATCGCAGGAGCAACCTTGCGCATAAAAGATAGTGGCCAAGCTACCCAAACCGACAACGAAGGAAAATATTCGTTGTCTACAACAGCAAAAGATATCAGCCTACACATCACTGCTGTCGGCTACTTACCGCAGCAAGCACGATTGACCATCAGCTCTAGTCCATTTGATATAACACTGTTAGCAGATCAACGGCAGATCGATCAAGTTGTGGTAGCGGGAAGACGCATTAATGCGAACACGGACACGCTTGTCAAAATTGAAAATTCAATCATGCCCGTTACAGTCATCGATAGACGAACCATCGAATTGATGGGCAGCCGCAGATTGGACGAGGTCGTCAAAGAACAAACGGGTATTGCCATTGTTAACGACATCGGTGCTGGCGCACGTGCTGTCGGTGTACAGATGCAGGGCTTTGGAAGCGAATACATCTTGGTACTGATTGATGGCCAACCAGTCGTGGGGCGCAACAATGGCAATTTTGATCTTTCCCGAATTTCCATCAACAATATTGAGCGTATCGAGTTGACCAAAGGATCTGCTGCCGTCGTTTATGGTGGCGATGCCCTTGGTGGTACCATTAATATTATAACCCGACAGACAGTCACCAAACCACAAGCTGTCGCCTATGCTGGCGATGGTAGCAACCGTACTGCAGATATTTCAATGGATGCCGAAACTCCGCTCTTGGCGGGCAAAGGAATACTATCTTTTGGCGGAAACTACTATCATACTGGCGGTTTTAATACCTCTCAGGGTCTAATTCAAGGCAGTACTCTTCCTCCCTACGACAATTACGCAGCACATACTCGGTTTAGGTACAAATTTGACCCCAACAACTCCATCTCAGTCAGTGCGCGATATGGCTTACGGCGAAGTTTTATGAACAAGTCTTTTACGGGAACAAATTATAATACGGAAGATGTTTTGGACGAGAAAGATCTCAACCTCATGTTCAATTTTGATCATCGTTTCAACGATCGCTGGCGCAGCATGAGTCGCTATTATTTTACACGATTTGACGTGGATATGTTTGTCGCACTCCGGCAAGGCGATAGCCTGAGTCAAACAAATTTTGGGCAAAATCTCCATCGCTTCGAGCAACAACTCTCCTATACCATCCCAGATAAGCTCGATGTCATTACCGGCGCCGGTGGAACTATCGAACGTATCGACCAAAACATCTTGAGCAATATCAACGAAATCAAAAGCTTCTTTGCTTACTCACAGGCAAATTGGGACATTACAAAGAAACTAGAATTTACATTTGGACTTCGTTACGACCACATTGTCAACTACGGTTGGCGTCTAGATCCAAGCATGGCCCTCCAGTATAAAATCACGCCACAGTTTACGGCTAAATTCGCTTACGGGACTGCATTCAAAGCACCAGACCTAAAAAAACTGTATCAGGTTTCCTATGATCCAGGTATTAACAGTATGCTTTTGGGATCCTATACCATGCGTGATGTAATCAACTCACTCCGCGAATCAGGGCGAGTGAGCCAATATGAGCTCGAACCAATTTATGATGAAATAAAAGGACTGGCACTCAATGCAGAACAGAGCAAATCATACAATCTAGGTCTAGTATGGCAATCTGTAGACAAGAAACTACGCGCCGAAGCAAGTTTATTCTACCATGACATCAAAAATCAGATCAATCGCGTGCTCATTGGAATGGACGTTGATGGGGGGCTTATTTATTCCTATAGAAACAATCCAACAGCCTACTACAAAGGTGCCGACTTCTCTTTCTCTTACAGTCCAATTCAAAACCTGCAAATCAGCGGCGGCTATCAGTATTTAATTGCAAGGGATAGAAGTATCGCCAATGAAATCCGTGAGGGAGGCAAGTACTATGTGCCGTTATTTGATCCGATTGGCGGATCGGTAAATTATAATCCGACGGCAAAAGACTATTGGGGTATGGAAAACCGATCAAACCACATGTTTAATGCGCGGTTGTTCTATACATACGAACCTTTGCAACTTACCTTGAATACCCGGTTGAATTACCGCGGCAAGTACCCCTTTAGCGACCGAAACAACAACGGTTTTTTGGACCGCTTCGACACCTTTGTAAAGGGACATTATCTGCTTAATGCAGGTCTCGAAAAAAAGTTTCCACAACACAGAGTTACCATCCGCGCATCAGTGGAAAACATGCTCAANNCAACCGGGTCGCGTATATTTTGCGGGATTGACCTACAACTTATATCGAGCTGAATAATTAATGAACCAATTTCTTGGTACAACATGACATTGATAAAACAAAACACAAATTACCCTCATATCCTTTGGTTCGGTACAGCCTTAACATTAGCCCTAACCCTTAAAATGACAAACTCGCAGGCACAAAACAGTCGATTTATTGGTCAGGTCAGCAATGAACAAGGTCAAGCCTTACCAGGGGTAACAATCGAAATTGAACCCGATAAACGGCGTTCACAGAGCGATGGAAAAGGTAATTTTGCAATCGAAAAATTATACCCCGGCATCTATCAGGTGTACATCAAATCCGTGGGGTATGCCATCCATCAGGATACGGTATTAATCAATTTTGAAAAGACGAGTAGAAAAAATTTTATCCTCCATCCCCAGTCGCATGAATTGGACGAAGTTTTAGTCAATAAATCTGTTTCCGACCGCGAGTCGCCGGGACAGCTTATCAAATTGGACCGTGCGGCCATGCCTGTACACATTATCGATAGACAGACCATCGAACGTATGGGAAGCCGGCGGCTCGACGAAGTTCTCAAAGAACAGACAGGAATGGCCATTGTCAACAATATTGCTGGAGGAAGTCGCTCAGTTGGGGTGCAAATGCAGGGCNNACGGTCAACCCATGGTGGGCCGCAACAATGGTAATTTTGACCTCTCGCGGATTTCGGTAAGCAATATCGAACGTATCGAAATAGTCAAAGGAGCATCCTCTTGTCTATTTGGCAGCGATGCACTGGGTGGTGCCATCAATATTATCACGCGCTATGGTGCAGTCGAACCGCAAGCCCAACTCGCTTTCAATTATGGCAGTTTTAATATGATCGATGCTTCGCTCGATGCCCAAACGGGATTTGCAAACCAACGAGGCAGTATTCAAGTCGCCACCAACTATTATCGCACCGACGGATTCAATACCAATCCATACTTACTTTCGGGGCAGTCAAGCCCACCCTATCGTAACTTTGACAGTCAAGTACGTGTCCAATACCAACTCCAAAAAAATTCCATCCTTAGCAGTAGCCTCCGCTACGGCGCGCGGACGAGTGATATGGCCAAAAATTGGGATGGCAGCTGGCAGTCCATCGATCAGCAGCAAGAGAAAGATATCAATTATGCGTTGACACTAGATCACACTCTCCGTTCCGGGCTACGCAGTACAACTCGCTATTACTTATCCCATTACCATGTAAATCAGTCAAACCGCTGGAAAGAGCAGTCCGTTGTTGGCCAACTCCAATTTTCCCAAGATATTCATCGTTTTGAACAGCAGTTTACCAGAACTTTCAGAGATGGACTCCAACTTACTGGCGGACTGGGAGCCGGACTTGAGAAAGCTAATGATCAGGCCATTGAAGGAGGCAATACCATGAGCAACTTCTTTGCATTCGTTCAGGGCGACAAAAACGTAATAGACAAGATCGTCCTTCGTGGCGGATTACGCTATGACCGGACAAATTCTTATGGCGGAAAGCTAAATCCCAGTCTTGGGCTACAGTACAATGTCCATCAGAAACTGTCTTTCAAGACAGGTATTGGGGCAGGATTTAAAGCCCCCGATTACCCCATGCGTTATTTCGTTTTCTACAATCCCTCCGCAAACTATATGGTCATCGGAAACGAAGTGCTGGACAAAACGCTATCAGAAATGCAAGAATCTGGAGCAATCAGCGAGATCTTTGCACTAAAAGATCAGCTTTCCGGCAAACTTAAAGCTGAAAAAAGCACATCTTATAACCTGGGGGCCAACTGGAAACCTCACAACAATTTAAATGTTGAGGGGGGATTATTTTACCATTACATCAAAGATCAAATCAATGCTATACCAATCGCAACTGGCACAGGCATCAGTCAGATTTACACGTATCAGAATTTGCCAAAAACAGTCAATAAAGGGCTCGAATTAAATGTTCGTTGGGATATCAGCAAAGATCTTAGCATAACGGCGGGCTACCAGTATCTATTATCCAAAGATTTAAGTGTGGAAGATAGCATCCGTCGTGGCGGTTGGCCCTACAACCAAAACCTCCACGATCCAAGTACAGGCCAATCCTTTACACCGAAGCCATCGGATTATTGGGGTATAGTAAACCGTTCGCGCCATATGCTAAACGCGTCTATTTTTTATCGCTTTGTTCCTTGGAATTTGAATATTTCCCTACGAGCGAATTACAGGGGTAAATATGCCTTCACAGATTACAATAACAATGGATTTATAGATCGTTTCGATACTTTTGTGCCCCATCATTTGTTGCTCAACACACATCTCGACAAAGGCTTCTATCAAGGTCGACTTCACCTTAAACTAACACTAGACAATTTACTTGATTTTAAACATCAATTGATGCCCGGACAACCAGGACGTGTAATTATCGCTGGCTTAAGCTATCGCTTTAGTCGTTAGCGATTGAGCCCTACTTCCCATATCAAATGCTACGGGAATTAGGGCTCAATTGAATATTATTTTACTTTCCAACCATTTGCCCGCTGTTGGATATCCCACATATTTCGGTAAAACCTATTTTGATCTAAAAGTTCCCGATGTGTTCCCTTTTCGGCAATTTTACCTTCATTTAAGACAATTATCTGCTGTGCATGTTGAATCGTTGACAATTTATGTGCGATCACTACCACTGTTTTGGATCGCACAAGTTCCTGAATGGCCTTTTGAATATAGATTTCATTTTCAGGATCCAAACTGGCTGTGGCTTCATCCAACAGCACGATCGGTGCATCTTTTAACAGAGCACGCGCAATGCTGATCCGTTGTTTCTGTCCCCCCGATAATTTACTTCCCCCCTCGCCCACAGTTGTGTGTATGCCCTCTGGAAGTGCCGCAACAAATTCAAGACATTGCGCCTGTTCCATCGCCCTATAGATTTCATCATCTGTCGCTTCTGGCTTACCAATCCTAATATTATTGAAAACTGTGTCATCAAATAAATAGACATCCTGAAAAACCTCACTGATGAGCTTATAAAATTTATCCTGATTGATAAGCCGAATATCAATCCCTCCAATCGTAATCGTTCCACTGTTTACATCCCAGAACCGTGCGATCAACGCCGCAACAGTAGTCTTTCCAGAGCCCGAATGTCCAACTAAAGCCAGCATGGATTTGTTTGGAACAGTGAAATCGATATCCTGTAAAGTCATTTTTTCCTGATAACCAAAATTGACTTTATTAAATTGAATCTCAAAATTTTCTGGAATCTTGTCTTCATCAGTCTCCATGGTTGGTTCTTCCAGTACAGCAATAATTCGCTGTAGGCTTTCGTTCATGTAACCTAAGACCAAATAATCAACCATCACCACCTTCAATGGGCCATAAAGATGATATCCCATAATAAGAAATGTGATCAATACCGGAATGGTAATGGACTGGTTCAATAGGAAATATAGACCAAGCGCTGCCATCACAACAAAACCAATTTCAAAAACTATAGATGCAGTAACAATAAAAGGTCCCGGAACTGCTTCCAAACGAATAGACTGCCGACGAAGATCGTCGAATGAACGCTCCAGTCCCCTATGTTTTTGTCCCGTCAAGCCATAGGATTTTAAATGCCGGATGCCTTGTACATATTCGAGAAATTTTGCTCNNCGCAATCTGCTTTTTGCCCAAGCGGCTTACAAAATAATTAGCAATGCGTAAAAATGGATATATTAAAGGCAATGCCAATAAAAGGCATAAGGCTAATCTCCAATCGTATACAAATAGAACAATAGACAACAGTACGGTACCAAAGGCAGCCGATGCAAGATTGCCGATACTATGACCAAAAATCCCCTCAAAGTTGGCCACATCCTGCAACACAATGGATGCGATTTCGCCAGGGTCTTTCTGTTTAAAAAAACCCAATGAAAACTTCTGAATATGATTGCCCAATTTTATACGAAGTTTGCTAGAAAGGTCATAAACTAACAAATTAGCGTGAACCATAGATTTTGACGCAACTAAAAATTGAAATAACAGTAGCACAACCATGAACATCACAATGGTCCATATCCTCATCGTATTGGGTTCAGGAGAGAATAGTTCCCATATAATGATTAATAAAATACCCGATGGAGCTGCTATAAAAAGACTGTGAAGTATTTCCGTCAGCGCGACCTTTTGGGTTTCTTTTGGGTTCAACGCAGTCACATATTTTAAATTTTTTATCATGATACTTTTATTTTGACATTTAGATATTCTTGACCATATTTTTTCAATCGCAACGAGATTATAGTATCTGCTGTTTTTATTATTAAAGCACAAATTCTTTCGCTCTCACGTGTGCATGCCACATCCGTTGATAGAGTTCGCTTTTGGATAAAAGTGCATCATGCTTTCCTTCAGCGATAAGATTTCCCTGGTCGAAAACCATGATTTTATCAGCATCTGTAATCGTGCTCAAACGATGTGCGATGATGAGAACTGTTTTATCTTGGATTAACTGACTAAATGCCTGTTGAATTTTGAACTCATTTTCCGGATCTGAAAAGGCTGTCGCCTCATCCAAAATCAGGATCGGCGCATTTTTCAAAATTGCTCTCGCCAATTGAAAACGTTGTTGTTCTCCCCCACTCAGATGGACGCCTGATTGTCCAAATAAAGTTTCATAACCGTTGGGAAGATCCATAATTAAATCATGTATCTGAGCTGCTCTGGCAGCATCTTCTATTTCTTGTTTGTTTTTGTCCAGGCCCATTCTTATATTTTCAAACATCGTGTCCTGAAACATAAAACTATCTTGAAATACAAACGAAACAAGCTGCATCAAATCCTCCTGTGTTTAATCTTTAATGGCGATGCCACCAATTTTTATATGTCCTTCATTTACATCCCAAAACCGCGCTAAAAGCTGCCCCACAGTACTTTTCCCCGCCCCGGAAGGTCCAACTAAAGCTGTCAAGGATTTCTCCTTGATTTCAAAATCAAGATGATTCAAGACCGGATTTTTACCGTCATAAGAGAAACTTACATCTTCAAATACAATATTAAAGTTCACTGGCACTATATTTTGTAGCTTGGAATCCTCCATTTCCGGATGATACAAAAGCTCGTCAATCTGTTCTACCCCGCGATTGATCACAGAAATCTGGATCCCCATATTACTCAGTGCAAAAAGTGGTTTGATGTATCCTGTTCCAAGGATAAGAAACAACAGCAATGTTGCTAAGTTCAAGCCATTTTTAAAATATAGATATAAGCCCAAGGCCAAAACAGGAAGCATTGCATTGCTGACAAAGCTCATAAATACAGCAAAAGCAGGAGTGCTCGTCTTTACCCAATCCATTACAAAGCCGTTAAACCTCTTCACAGTATGCCCATATTTGTCGAAAGTCTCCGCCGATTGACCAAAAATTTTCATGACTGGCATGGCTCGAACATATTCTACGATACCCGCATTCATATCTTCAAGGGAAGCATGATAATCTTTGATCAGCTGCTTATTTCTGCCACCATACATTTTAAATACTAATACAACCAATACCAATAAAGGAACGAAACTGATTGCGGCTAGGCGCCAATCCTGAGAAAACAGGAAAATAATCGTGACAAGAGGTAAAGCGATACCCTTTACAAAATCTGGGATCTGATGAGCTACAAAATTCTCAATACGCTCAACATCATCTGATAAAATCTTTTTCAATGCGCCTGAATTTTTGTTCCCGAGAAAGCCCATTGGTAGCTTTCCGACCTTCTCAACGATAAATCGACGTAACTCAAAAAGAATATTAAATGCTGCAATATGGGAGAATATACCCGATGCGAAAAAAACCAGCATACTTCCCACTGCAGCCATGATGGCGTAAATAATATATGTCCAGGCTAATTCAAAATCAATGGTTTCTTTTGTCAATTCCCGAATAATATAGAATACCAACATGTAAGGTACAAGACTAAGCAAAGCATGTACAATCGCCAGGAAACCAGAAATAAACAGTAAACCTTTTTTTCTTCCAGCGATTTCCAGTAGCCGTGCGATACCGTTTTTTCTTTTCGTAGATTTTTCCATCAAATATCTTTTCTAGTTATTAAGAATAATTCTAAACAATTATATTTATGTGCAAAAATAACAGGCTCGGTCTAAGTAAAGGTTACGTATAAAGGAATAAAATATCCGTCAGAGGGAAATTTATTGATGTATGGATAATTTTTAGCGAAGTAAAATAGGTCATAGTGGGGCTAATGCATTTTACCCGACTTTCGAAATAACTATCTTGAGCTATATCAATTTGAGCGAACGCAGAAAGCCTTACCATAGCTAATTTTTATCGCTATAAATGATACGGAAAGCGTATCATTATCAGCAAAACTAAGGATGTAAACGACATGTCCCCTTTCATTTTTCTAAATGGCCGAAAATATGTGTACAAATAATTTAAGAACGAAAATAACATGAGTGAAATATTAGCAAACAGATATCAGCAGTTTAAAGAAGAAAACCCTAAAATTCGTATTCGTGACGCCACCCATCAATTGGGGGTGACGGAACTGGCATTCCGTATTTGCCGTACAGGAGGGTGAACACAAAAGCATCCAATTTTTTGCTCGTGATGGAAGCGCCATCCACAAAATCTATCTGACCGAAAAAAGTGACCCGAATGCCTATCAAACATTGATTGAGAAATACAAGCTGACAGACACAGCTGAGCCACTTATTGGAATTACTGATCCCCCCTCCGCAGCCCATACCGCAGAAAGTGATAAAGAAAATGTAGACGTCGCTGCTTTTAAAAAAGACTGGTTGGCACTAGATCATGCTGCACATTCGTTTTAAAAGGGTCTTAGCTTCCGCTCTAGCTTCAGGTTTGCCTAAGATCGGGTAATTTTGAAAACCAGTTATTCCAAATAAAGTCGAGACCGCACAATAAAGCGGCTTTCCCTGATATCACTTTCCATAACTAGTTTTGATGGATTCAAAACGTATTTAAAGGTCCTTACTTTACCGCCCAGATGCAACCGTATCGAATCTTTCGTTAGGATATATTTACCATCGCCATCACCCGATTTAAATGTTCCATCTGGCAGGAATTGCACTGTCTCATTTTGAATGGAATCCAGTCTATCCCTAGCGCCTTCATACCTTGTATAATCAAAATTCAAATAGGATCTTTCCTCGGCAACAAGCTTCCATTTCTTATGAATAGGATTTTGTTGCATGTTAAAAGACAGCAATAACACCGTGCAAAGCCCCATTAAATAACCATATAATTTCATTCTTACAAATATATTACTTTCAATCCTAACAATTTTGACGCCAGCAACCTACTTTCAATTAATTCTTGATACTGAGCGACACCTTAAACAAACTGTTATCCGACTGAATATCTAGCACATATCTATCACGATATAAAATATCAAGTCTGCGTTCAACATTATCTATTCCGGTCTGTAATGAATAGGGATTGGTCTGTTTAGGATCGTAGGTATTTACAC
>DKIT01000144.1 GCA_002454415.1 Sphingobacterium sp. UBA6711 | reverse complement strand
AATTAGAAAAAATAACGGCTGACACAGATATAAAAGAACATTTCAGCCCTGTAGCTTACACTGTTTTAAATGAAGAAAAGCTTAGAATTCTCCAAGATTTCATTGTAAAGTATCAATCCCGACTGCATTTAAATTCGATTTCAAAGGAAGACTCATTAGAGTTGATGAGCAAAACAAACCCCAAATTTATACTGAGAAACTATCTGTTGTATGAGTGTATTGAAGAAATTGGTAAGGGTAAAACGGAGCTGTTGACTAAGCTGACTCAAGCATTAGAAAACCCGTATAAGGAGTTATTTCCCGAATATTCCGTTAAGCGCCCTTCCAGCTATGACAATACGGCCGGATGTTCGACACTTTCATGTAGTTCATAGCGGCGGATATTTTTTATGTTTGACACAGTCTATTCTTGACGTCCTCTATTTTTAGGAAATTCAGATGATTGGGCTTGACTTTCTTCATTGATTTTTTGTGCGGCAGCCATGGAAGTAACCAGATCATTGAGCATAGAGCTTGCAGCTGTCGGTGAGTTGGGAAGTAAAACCAAATTGCTTCGGCTGTTGGCTCCTATAGCATTCAGTGTGTCATAGTGCTGAGTAACGACGATTAAAGCGGAAGCCTCCTGAGCATTAATATTGGCTGCATTCAACATTTTTACGGATTCTTCTAGTCCTTTTGCAATCTCTCTTCTTTGATCCGCAATACCTTGCCCCTGCAGTTTTTTAGATTCTGCTTTGGCTCTTGCAACAGCCACAATTCGTATTCTTTGTGCTTCAGATTCATATTCTGCAGCTGTTTTCTCACGTTCTGCAGCGTTGATTCTGTTCATAGCATGTNNGTCAGGATCAATATCTGTCACCAAAGCTTTGATAATATTGTAACCATAACTTTGCATCGCATCCTGCAGTTCACTTTTTACGGCATTTGCAATATCATCTTTTCTGACAAAAACATCATCTAATTTTGTTTTTGGCACTTCAGCGCGTACCACATCAAAAACATAAGATGTAATCTGATTTTCTGGATTTTCCAAACGATAATAAGCGTCTTTTACATTTTCTCTGATCACCTGATACTGAACAGATACTTTCATCTTTATGAAAACATTATCCAATGTCTTCGTATCAATGATGACATCCAATTGCTGGATACGAAGGTTTAGGCGTTTAGAAATTTGATCCAGAAATGGAATTTTTAAATGCAAACCCGCATGGCTTACTTTGAGGAATTTACCTAACCTTTCTACCACAGCTGCAGACTCTTGTTTGACAGTAAAAAAAGAAGCAAATAATGTAATAAGGCCAAAAAAAACTAGAATTCCTAAATATATCATAATCTTATGCGTAAAATTGATGCTCCTCAAATTTACATCTTTACTTTGTCATTCCTATAGCAATACGCAGATTTTTCGGCTGAACAAACCCATTTTCACATAAAAAAGTATGTTTTTCATACTTTTCTTGCCTAATTCAAGGTTAACTTTACATCGTATTAAAGCCAACTCCAAAAATGTAGTTGAGGACCCTACAACACTACAATGAAAAACATATGGTGGAACGATAGTATCGTTCCACTTTTGTTTAGAGATCATAAACTCCTTAAAACCCCTTAGCTCATTAGAGATTTCTAAGATATCCTTGAAAGCTATCTTGAAATTGCAACGCATTTCCTAATCTATATTTGCTTAATTTACTATGTAGTGATAATCCCCATAGGATAAATTCAGCTAGAAAATAACGGTCTTCAGCGTTGGTTTGGGGTTGATATTTTTTAACTAAGCTCTGTAGGGGATCTGCTTGATCCAGTATTCGCTGGTAATCTGCATCACTGAGCTCGTCAGAAAGCTCGATCCCCTCCGATTCTGAAAACCACCGAACAAGATCATCATAAGGATAGCGTTCGTTTTCCTTTTCTAATTTTTCAATTTTTGGAAACAAGATGGGAAATAAACTCTTCACTGCATTTTCGATCAGTTGCAATGCTACGTTGGCAGCTCCCTCCTGTTCACCTTCGTAAACTAACTCGACTTTGCCCGTTATAGCAGGCACTATACCCATAAAATCGCTTAAGCGTACAACTGTGCTCTCCGCCCCATTCCTAAGCATGCGCAATTCAGCGGTACTTAAAAGATTCTGAAATGCTGTAATGCTCATGCGCGCGCTGACACCGCTTTTTTCGTCAATATATTCGCTCTCACGCGCTTCAAAACTGATCTGCTCAATCAACTCTCGCGCAAGCTCGGGAACATATATTTGATCTTTCTGTGCAGCTTCTAAGTTAGCCTCTTGGGCAGTAATTGTCTTCGCAATTTCAACCGATGTAGGATAGTGGGTTAGTATTTGCGACCCTATACGATCTTTTAGTGGTGTTACTATACTCCCCCTATTGGTATAATCTTCTGGATTTGCAGTGAACACAAATTGTACATCTAACGGTAGGCGCAATTTAAATCCCCGAATTTGAATGTCCCCCTCCTGCAATATGTTAAAGAGCGCAACCTGAATTCGAGCCTGAAGATCAGGAAGTTCATTAATAACAAATATAGATCGGTTTGCCCGAGGAATCATACCAAAGTGAATCACTCGGTCGTCGGCATAGCTCAATCGCAAATTTGCGGCTTTGATCGGATCTACATCACCAATCAAATCGGCTACAGTGACATCAGGAGTGGCTAATTTCTCGGCAAAACGGTCACTTCTATGAAGCCAACTGATGGGTGTGCTATCTCCCTTTTCCTTTAAAAGTTCCACGGCATAACGCGATATGGGGCTGTATGGATCGTCGTTGATTTCCGAACCTTGTACTATAGGCACATATTCATCCAGTAAGTTAACCATAAGCCGTGCTAACCGGGTCTTTGCTTGACCACGAAGGCCTAGGAAATTAATATTGTGTTTGGATAGAATAGCTCTTTCCACCTCAGGGATAACCGTATCCTCGTAGCCATGGACTCCGCTAAATACANNTGGCGAGTTCTTCAGTGCACCAAATGTTGTAATCTTTGTGTAATCCATATGTTCTTATTATAATAAGGCGCTAAGCTGCGCTGAATTGTTTAACGTATTCTTTTTCTGCGATTCTCTTCGTAATCGTCGAAGATCATTTCGCCCAAATCTCCCAGTCCCGTGTAATAAGCCTTACCTTTATTAGAGGCGGTAAATTCGTCTACAAATTGCTGTAAATAAGGATCGGAAGTGATCATAAAGGTTGTAATTGGTATCCCCAACTTTCGTGCTTGTGCTGCCATACTATAGCATTTACTCGTGATAAAAGGATCTAAGCCCATAGGATTCTTATAATAAGAGCCATCGGGCATATTTAAACAGCTCGGCTTACCATCAGTAATCATAAATATTTGCTTATTCGCATGCCGCTTCCGTCTGAGAATATCCATTGACAACTGTAAGCCAGCCACAGTGTTTGTATGAAATGGTCCTACTTGGAGATACGGCAAATCCTTTATTGCAATAGGCCAAGCGTCATTACCAAATACAATAATGTCAAGTGAATCTTTGGGGTAGCGTGTTAAAATAAGCTCTGAAAGGGCCATTGCCACTTTCTTTGCCGGTGTGATTCGATCTTCTCCATATAAAATCATGCTATGACTGATATCGATCATTAACACTGTACTCATCTGAGATTTAAACCTGGTGTCTTCAACAACGAGATCATTTTCAGATAAGGCGAAATCTCCTACTCCGTGATTAATCTGTGCATTTTTCAAGCTCTCCCTCAAAGCGATTTTCTCCAGACTGTCTCCATATTGATAGTTTCTAAAATCTCCAATATTTTCGTCACTCTGCCCCTGATGATTTGTTTTATGATTACCGGATTTACCTTTACGCATTTTCCCAAAAATCTGTTCTAATGCATTCTGCCGTAAGGCTTTTTCTAATTTTGAAGTGATATTCACTCCCCCTTTATCATCAAAGTCCAATCTTTCCTGGATATAACCTTTATCTTTCAGATCCGCAATAAAATCGTCTATGGTATAGTCAGCTGTGGTCAGATTGAATTCCTTGTCCAATTGACGTAGCCAATCAATGGCCTCATCAAAATCTCCTGAAGTATGCGTAATTAATTCTTTGAAGATCTCAAATAATTTATCAAAAGGCGTTTTAAACGGCTCGTCATATTGTGTAAAGAAAAACCCCTTAGTTCGTTTTGTGCTTTGCATTCATTCCATTATTAGTATGAGGAGGCTATTCCCACATAGAAATAGCTTCTTAAGGTGAATTTACGAAATATTAATTTTTATAGCGAGTAGAAAGTCTCAAAAACCTTGATTTGTCCAATACTTACAAGCTTCCGTTCTTCTCACCTTAAGAGATTATAGCGTTTTTTGCTTTTAACAAAAGATAAACTATATGCCAAGTGCACCAAAATGGGTGATAGACACACTCGAACTTTTCGCAATGAAGCTTCCTTTGATAGAAGTAAAAACTATAGCGTATTTATCGTCCTCTGTAAAGAGGATCCGTTTCATCGGAGATTTTAGCAAGTTAGATTTTCCCGTAGGCTGTCACATCGACTTCCGCGTAAGTGAGACTGAATTTAGAAGATATACTGTATCCCAAGTAGATCGAACAACTGGAGTATTGGAGCTTATTGTCCATCTGCATGGGAATGGCCTTGGTAGGAACTTTATGGATAACTTAAAAATAGGCGATAGAATTAATATGCATAAACCAAATGGCTTGCGCAAATACTATGATAAAAACTGTGAGAACTTTATAATATTTGGAGATGAAACCTCCCTGGGTTTAGCCTGTNNGTAATCACAAATTCCTATTTATCTTCGAATTAGACAATGAAAACGCGGGCCTTCCCCAGTTATTACAACTGGAAAATTGTCTGGTGTTTCCAAAAAACAATACTTTCCAAAATGAAAAATGGGTACGTGAGTTAGCTATTTTTCAAAAAGAATACGGACAAGACACGAATTTTATACTGACAGGAAATGCAAAATCGGCACAAACTTTTCGAAAAATTATCAAACATAAGACAAGTGCAAGGATATATTTACAAGGTTATTGGTTAGCTGGTAAGAAAGGATTATAAAATCCCAATTACTCTTTCTACCTTTGTATCCTAATGAAATAAATATGCCAAAAGAAACAAGAACTGGACTCTATCAGGGAATCATAGAAAAAGACGATAATGGAAACTACTTTTGTGGTCCTTACCTATTAGATTATCAAATTGTTGAAACTTATTATAAAGTGGGTGACCGAGTCAGCCTTAAAACAATCATCAAGAATACGAGCCGAAAAAGTCTGGAAGCTTACCCCCAAAAATCAGTTAAATTTTCGTACGCAACTGAGAGTCATGACCATGATTAAAATGCATTAGATTAAATGCATATCCCCTATGACTAGAGATCATTTTTATGGTCCAAATAAGGTATACTTACAAAGCCGATTCTTAGGAATTGGCTTTGTCATTTTCAAATTTTCTGTATTCGTTGTCCAGATCTTCAAATTCAGTATCTGAAATAGTGACATTTTTTCCATCGGCCTTTTCAGCTACTCGATTGAAAATATCAACGGTTTTTTTAATGATTTCTTTTGGAAACTCATTTAGCTTACCCTCTTCGATAAGCGATTTAAAAAATGTCAACTGTTTTAAATAATACGCTTCGTCTTGATCCAAAATAGCATCATAAGTTTTCCGCAATGCGTCAACATGAAAATACAATTCTTTTTTTTCCATAATTCAAATAATTTATTCCTTCCTACTATCTTAACTACCTATTTACTTATTCACTTCTTTGAACAGTACTCAAAATAAAATCGTTTCTTCTTTATTTATTTCTACCTGCATTTACTTCGGATTTTGATCTAATTCGAATCTTTTGAAATTATTTATGTTTAATTTTACAAAACAGGAATATTGGATCTGTAAAAAGGAGATCTTCTAAATTTTAGAAAAGATGGAGTTATCAACACAAGCGAAAACCATAGTGTCCCAGATAACTGGCACGGCAACCAAACTTGGTGATTTGCGCAAAATCGCAAGAGATATGAAAAGAGATCACAAGTTAGCTTTAGAACTTTGGTCTACCGGTCAATTTTTACCCCGACAACTGGCAATTTTATTGATGGACAAAAAGGAGCTTTCAGAAAGTCTTATCGGTTGTCTTGATAAAGATATCCAAAAGCATCATGAAGAAGAAAAACTTCAATTAATTGACTGGTTGATGGCAAATCAGCTCGCTAAAGACAAAAAAACTGTTGCATTCATGGAAACATGGGAAAATAGCTCCTCACCACTAAAAAGGCGCATTTTTTGGTATTACCAAGCCCGCTTACGCGGGGTCGGTCAGATCCCTCCGCCAAACAGCGATGAATTATTGTTCAAAATTGAAACCCAGATAGAAAAAGAAGTACCGGAAGTACAATGGGCAATGAATTTCACTGCTGCGCAAATTGGCATCTTTGAAGAGAAATACCGATCTAGATGCATCGCTCTGGGCGAAAACACAGGCCTTTATAAAGATGAGATCGTCGCAAAAAATTGTACACCCAACTATTTACCGAAATTTATAGCAATACAGGTAGCAAAAACAACCCGTAGAGTTCAGTAATCAATTAGCACACAATAGATGGAAGGAAGAGAATAGCAAATTATAGCAAGAAAGTCTGCAAAAGAATCCCTTCTTGCTATAATTAAGCTGGCTTCTTAAACAGCTGTATAACCACCATCAACAAGATAATAGCCGCCAGTTATAAAAGATGATTTATCCGAACTTAGGAAAAGTACCAATTCCGCGACCTCTTCTGGCCTTCCCAAACGGCCAATGGGATGCTTACTGATTAACGTATCGGTATGCTCTTTATCCAATTGACCCAATAAGGGCGTGTCAATGTATCCAGGCCCTACCGCGTTACAGCGAATATTTTTTTGACCATATTCCGCCCCAATATTTTTTGTCAAGCCCACGACAGCATGTTTTGCTGCTGTATAGGCACTAGACATCGGAGCAGCGACAGTTCCATGGATGGAGGCCATGTTGACGATTACGCCACCTCCACTCTTTTCCATTGCTGCGATCTGGTACTTACAGCCATAAAAAACGCCATTAAAATTGATGTCAATTACTTTTTTCCAACCATCTAAGCTATAGTTTCCTGTCAATGCAGCCTCACCTCCAATGCCAGCATTATTACAGGCTATATCAAGTCTGCCGAAGGTATTGACAGCGAAAGCTACCAAATCCTCATTTTCAGTTGCAGAAGAGCTATCTGCTTTAAAAAATGCCGCCCTTCCCCCCAAAGATTCTATTTGTTTCACAGCGTCATGGCCCGCTTGCTCATTGATATCTGAGACAACGACCTTCGCTCCTTCTTTTGCATAGGCTAATGCAACAGCCAATCCAATACCCGAGCCAGCGCCCGTTACTAATGCTACTTTATCTGCTAAAATTTTCATATACTATAAATTTTATGATAAGAACAATTTACTAAAATCAGAACGGAATAAAGCGGCAGCTAGCAACAATTTGAATTAAAACCATACTCAAATGACATTTCTAATTCGAATAGAGTGATCTAAAAATATTCCTCATTTTTTACTAAGGAATCATAGGGTCAATCCTGTAATTGAGGATACTTTTTATAGAATCGATCCAAAAAGAAGCGTCCCATCAATTGCATCTTGGCTTGTGTTTCAAACATGCCAGGACCCGGTGAAATAATCCCATGCGGCATGCGCTGAACTGCGCCGTAGTAGATAATATCAAACCCATTTTCATTGATATCAAGATGCATTTTCTTTGGTTTTAATCCCATGACAGATCCCATGCGTGTTACTTTCTCTGAGTTACTAATCTGTGCAGATCTGGCATCANNATCAAAAACCAAATGATCCCGAGCTTCGCCGTCATCAAAGAAAACATAATGCAACTCATTATTGCTAAGCACGAGGTAGGACACATTATCGCGTTCGGTGTAGCGTGCTTTTACGCCAACCGCCGCCCAAGCCACCGTTTTTGCCGCAGTAGCTGCAGCAGAAGCAACTT
>DKIT01000192.1 GCA_002454415.1 Sphingobacterium sp. UBA6711 | reverse complement strand
GCACCACGACCCCACCACGGTCGTTTATCCACACCCGGTGTTTAAGGAGCAGCTCGAAGAGACCTACGGCGTGATGGTTTATCAGGAAGATGTGATGAAGATCGCCAATGCCTATGGTGGACTCGATATGGCCGATGCTGATGTGCTGCGGCGTATGATGTCTGGCAAATATCGCAGCAAAGACCATCTGATCGAAATAGAGGATAAGTTTTTTTCCAACTGTAAGGCCAAGGGCTACGACGAGAAGATCAGCCGCGAGATCTGGCGGCAGATGGAAAGCTTTGCAGGTTATTCCTTTAACAAGGCCCATTCAGCATCCTTTGCGGTAGAGAGTTATCAGAGTCTTTTCCTAAAAACTTATTATCCTCTGGAGTTTATGGTTGCGGTGCTCAATAATTATGGTGGGTTTTACAACCGCAAGGTTTATGTCAATGAAGCGCGAATTTCAGGAGGCCATATCTGCCTGCCTTGTGTCAATCAGTCAGTTTTTAATACCTCCATTCAGGGCAAAGATATTTACCTGGGTTTTGACTGCCTGCTCAATTTTGAAGGAAAATTGGCGCATCGTATTATTGAAGAGCGCGAAGCCAATGGCAGGTACACAAGTCTGGAAAACTTTGTCAAAAGAACGCAGGCCGGTATTGAGCAGGTNNCAGGTTGTTATCTTGATCCGTGTCGGTGCCTTGCGCTTTACGGGAACAGGGAAGAAGCAATTGCTCTGGGAAGCCCATCTGATGATGAGCAAGCATAAGCCTGTGGCGGTTGGCATGGCCCTGTTTGAGACCGAGAGCCGCAAGCCGATTCTCCCCCCTTTGGAAGAAGATATCTTAGAGGACTATTATGATGAAATAGAGCTGATCGGCTTTTGCGTGACGGGGACGCTTTTTGATCTCACCAAAAGCGATTACCGGGGCGATATGCCCGCTAGCGAACTCCATCTGCATGAAGGAAAAATAGTCCGTGTCGTAGGGGATTTTGTCTGTGAGAAATTTGTGAAGACCAAGCGTGGCGACCTGATGAAATTTGGCACTTTCCTCGACGCTGAGGGGCGTTTTTTTGATACCGTACACTTTCCGCAAACGTTGGTAAATTACCCACTCCGTGGTGCGGGAATCTATCTCATCGAGGGTAAAGTTGTTGTAGAATATGGTTGCCCTTCCATTGAGGTGATCCGCTGTGCTAAGATGCCCTTAAAGCCTGATGCGAGGAGTGAATAATAAATCCTATCTTAGCCTTATGCTGTACAATCCCTTTGAACAAGTCACCAAAAGTTCATTTCGCGAGCTCGTCGGGTCCGGCTATGCCGACTTTGTGTTGCAGCGTTTTGAGTGGCCCGATGTCAAGGAGAAGGCAGGCTTTCTACTCACGCCTTATGATGACAAGGNNTCAACTGGGGGCAAAGGAGGGAAGAGCCCTGCAGCTGCCGCAAGATGCAGATAAGATTGAAAGCCTGCTAGCAACAGGATCAGGCTACCGTATTTTTCTTAACCGTATCAAGGACGAGAACTGGGACAAGCGTATGCTTAATCTCTATGAGAAAAATATTGTCAATTACCTGCGTACCAAGACCAGATTTCAGCGCAAAAATCCTATCGATATCCTATTCTCCTTAGAATATGGTCGGGTAGTGGCGACCATTAGCGATGGGCAGACCCAAAAGAAAGTATTTGCTATAGACATCCTTCGGTAGCCCCGATCCAGTCCAAACGGAAAAGCACAATTATCTTGTCTTAGGGGCAATCACTATTTACAGCACAAATTGTGTATATTCGTGTCAAAGCCAAACAAAAAAGGATACCATTATGTGCTGGGATATTAGCCTCCATACCGATATTGAGATCATCAAAAAGACCTTTCCGCAATTGCGGGATGAACGTCGTCAATTGGATTACAATTATGACTACCTGGAAAATGTCCAGGCCATTACCTTTCCCAAGTATCCGATCCTGTATAAGGACAAGGACTCAAGCCAGCTGGCCTTGACCGAGATGGAGTGGGGCGTATTGCCCACCTATATTGACGATCCCAAGCTGCAGGCCGATCGCAGGCGCAATATGATCAATGTACGTAGCGAACGAATTTTGGAAGATAAAAAATCCTATTGGTACCGGTTGCGCAAGCAGCGTTGCCTTATCCCTGTGAGTGGTACCTTTGAGCATCGTGCAGTGAAAGGCTGGAAAAAGAAAGTGCCTTATTTTATTGGTGCGGAAGGGCGGGAGCTGTTCTATCTACCGGGTTTGTACCAGTGGCATGAGACAGTGGATGAGGATGGCGTAGTTGAACGCGTAGGTTCCTTTGGGATGCTCACAAGAGCAGCCAACGAAGTGATGGCCAATATTCATAATGATGGGCCGAATAAACACCGTATGCCCTAATTCTTGCCGGAAGATCTCGAACGTCAATGGATCGACGATATTCAGGAGGACGATATGCCACCGATTTTCTTGTTTGAAATGCCCAATGATAAGCTGAAACATTATCCCGTGTATACCTTGAGAGGATATCCAAACCGCCCCGATGGAAAACACCGTTACGAAGCTTTCGACTGGGAAGGATTGCCGCCATTGGGAAGTGACACGGTGCAGACTTCGTTGTTCTAAATAAATATCCAATGGGAAGTTTAACGAAATATGTATCAAACGATCGGCCCGAGTTCGCCGTATTTATTGAAGATGACGATAAGGTATGCTATGCGTATTTATGGAAAGAGAAAAGAATTGTTGGAGACATATGGCTATATAATAAGGCTCCGACTCCGAGCCAACCTGAATGGCATAGCAAGGAAAATCTACCATTTTTAAACCCATCGGAGTTTGTCAAAGAGAATCTTGAACCATTTGACGCATGGTCGCCTATTGAAGTCACTTGGGATTTTGGTGAAGAAATAGTGGCCAATATATTTCTAGCGTCCAGATTGATCGCAAAGCTAACCGTGGGATCTTGTCCAGGTTGGTCCAGCCTGGTGACGAAGGATGGACCGTTGGCGTTGAAACTGTAAGGTTTTTACGAAACTAATTTGAAACAGATAGAACATATACGCAAAAACAAAGACGAATAATAATGAAATACTTTTTAAGTCTTATCCTTTTGGCAGCAACGACTTTTACTAAAGCCCAAATAAAGCTTGATCAGAAAGACCTCAATAATTTAATAGCTATCGCTGAACTCTACTCCTATAATACAGATGCAAGAGGTGCTGAATTTGCCAAATCAATTGACTCATTACGGACACCTAAGCTGAATCATATTGTTGATGCTTTAATTGCGGTTGGCAAAGGTGACCATACAATTTTAGAAACGTACTTTCTAGCAAGACCAAATGATGAAGAGTTGGTATTTTGGTATGTCATCCGCGAAATCCATTACAATAGGACAAACCAAAAAGTCAAGGCAAGACCAGTTGTAGCAGTAGCAAATGAAATTCTTTCCAAGCAGATTGATAGTCGATGGTTGCTTGATAACTACTACTATCGTATCCATGGAGGGATAACTTCATTGTTTAACGAAGCTGATTTGAGCAAGTACAATTTCAATATTGACAGTTTAGGATTTAAGGACGAAACTGAAAAGGCAATCTTTTTTTTGAGTATGATGGACGCTTTGGTTGGACCACGCTTCAAAGTTCTAAAGATGATGAAAAACAATAAAAAGATACTTGAGTTTTGCGACAAGCTTCCAAAGTTTAATGGCAAGGAATATTTCTACTTTAAAAACTTTGACTATGCAGACTTTGATTGGATTGGATACGATAAAACAGTAGGATACAATAAATGGCACATTGGAGGGTTTTACAGTACATTGATTGCCCAGTTTAGTGCATCTGCTGAATTACAGGACAAGGAAAGGATGCGAGAAATTTATGTCAATTCTATTTTACACGAGCCAAAATATTTTAAATTCACGGAGTCTAAAGATGAGTTACAATCATTCTATGACAAATCCAAATAAATGATTGTTCTGACAGGGAGAAGCTGGACGAAAGACCTTAATGAATCCGAAGAAAAAACACAGCTATGCAAGATCAATAAACATGAGCTTTATTTAAGAGAACCTCTTTGGAGAAGTAATAAGCCTTGTATAAGTATAGTATGTTTAGAGTACGCCATTTAATAATATATTATGATCCAACTAATTTCGAATATTAGGGATAAAAATCACTTTGATCTCCTTAACAAATTGATGTTAAAATCTTAGGAGGCTTTCATAATGATAGCCTTAGTAGAAACTGCCAACTAGCCAAATTGCTTCCTTCTGCCGGTTAGAGGGAAGCTCTTTTTGTTTTAGGGCTTTTATGTACTCAGATGGCTGCTCTTATTTAATTGATGTAGTATAAGCGATATACTCCTTTACAATAGGCAGGTCAGCTTCAGCCCAGTCATAGTCAAGCAGTTGATCTATCGCTACCCAAATTGCCTGGGCATGCTCCAGTACCTTTACTTCTCCAGATTGTAGGCTACATACAAAAGGGTAGAGCTGCAGCGAAAAGTCAGCATATTGATGCTCAACCATAGTGAGCGCTTTGCGTATGGTGATATCAATATTGATCTCCTCTTTGATTTCTCTGTGTAGGCAGTCTTCTTTGGATTCTCCAGTTTCGATCTTTCCCCCCGGAAACTCCCATTTCAACGGAAGTTTCATCGAAGCCGACCGTTGGCAGATCAGTATTTCATTGGCGTGTTCTATTATCGCTCAGGTTACTTGCAGCATAGTAGTTTAAAGGTAAAGATTATCTCACAATAGAATCGCTTATAATAGATTAAATACAGGTTTTTCGTAGAATACAGTCTGCTGAATTAACTGTGGATTTTCAGAACGTAGCTATCACAATCATAAAGGTCAAGATTCTTTATCGAAAGAATTTTCCAGGTTTCTTCTGTTAATTACTATACATAATTAGCCGTTATATGTAAATTTGAATAGAACCAAATTGTGATGACTGAATTCAAAGAACATATCGAAATTATTAGAGAAACTTACGGTACCCGTTTCGAAGCCTGGCGCGTACTCATCGATCCTAAGGAAAAGCTATATCCAGTTTATTGGAAATGGGATGAGGGAAAGTTCGAGAATAGGGAATTCGCTGTTCAAGCGATGACACGTCGATATGCAGCACTGGAGATCAGATTTCATCGCTCCTGATGTTTTGATGGTTTAAACTGATTATCTATCTGTCAATCTATGAATGCCGCTATATTATTGTTCATCGCTCGATATGCTGACTAAGTTAGCAATTCCATGCAGATCAAAAACAAAATGAAATAGTCGAGTTTGACTATCTTTACGTGTTATATTAAAAAAAACGTATGATGAATAAAATAATAGACAAGGTGGCTTTGATTCATATTAATAACAATAGTGTTCTCAGTACCCTTTCCAAATCAAAAAACAAGCTTTACTTTCCTGGCGGAAAAAGAGAAAACAATGAATCAGATGTAGAATGTCTTAAAAGGGAAATTTTAGAGGAGCTTAATGTTCATATATTGGAAGGTACCGTGAAATTCTTTGGAAGTTTTGAAGCCCAGGCTGATGGCCATGAACCGGGAGTTTTAGTACGAATGGTATGCTATTTCTCTGATTTCAGTGGAACATTAAAGGCTTCTAATGAAGTCGAGTCATTTGAGTGGATAAAATATGAAGATAGATATAGAACCTCTGCAGTAGACATCCTTATATTGGAAGAATTGAAAAAGCAGCGCTTAATAGACTAGTTTGGAGTGTATTGAAGCCATCCGTTGGCAGATCGGTATTTTGTTGGCGTGTTCTAAAATAGAACAGCGCACTTGCAGCCTAGAGGTCTAAAGGTTGGTTTTCATAGCTAACGAGTTCGTGTAGAAGAGAGGTTTAGAATAATCGTTTTCAATTCAGATTATCTTTACTAACTTTATTTCCGATGAATCCGGATCTGCAAGTTTATCTCAATGCTTTCGCCCGTGTGAAAAGGGCAAATACAAAATATGGATTGGCACCGCATAAGCCGATCTTGCTCTTGACTTTGGTTGAATTGATTGAAAAGGGTATCGTGATCAACAATCACTTTGAAGTTAGTGTTGATCTTGTTGGGCTATTTCAGGAAAACTGGCGCTTATTGGTACGCACAGCACATCAGCCAGATTTTACACAGCCTTTCTATTACCTGCAGTCGGATAAGGCTGCCGGGGAAAATTTCTGGCACCTATATTCAAATCCCGGTTTTCAGATCAATGCACATATCAAAAGTGTCATGGTACTCTCGGAAGTGGTGGCATATGGTTCGTTCGATGATAAATTAGCTATGTTGCTTAGTGATCCATTCAACCGCACCATAGTTCGGGATCAGCTACTTTCTGTTTACTTTCCTGAGGAGCGGCTAGTATACTATCGTCATAAGCAATTGAATGATGGCTTTTACCATGAAGTGCAATCATTGGTGCTGAATGAGCCAGAGGAACAGTACAAACATATTTCTATTCAGACCGAGGAAGATGTATTTGTCAGATCCGGATTGTTCAAACGCTATATCCCGCAGCTCTATCAGGACACCTGTGCTATGACAGGCATGCGTATGCGGTCAACTTTCAAGTACAACTTTATCGATGCTTGTCACATTGTGCCATTTGCTGTTACACATGATGACAAGGTAACGAACGGTATAGCGCTCTGTCCAAATCTGCACCGTGCGTTTGATAGGGGACTGGTCAGTGTGGACGAGGATTACACCATTATGGTTTCCACTCATATTGATGAGCTGGTCGATCATCCCTACAGTCTGTCAAAATTAAATGGGCGGTCGATTTTGCTTCCTCATGTACAACGGTATTATCCGTCGCAAGAAAACTTAGCTTGGCATCGGGAAAACGTTTTTAAAGGATGATTTAACTATTTCCAGAGTTTGCGAGTTTCTAAGAACAGTTCTATCTGATTCAGTACTCTTGGAAGATTTTTGAGAATATCTTGTGTCCAGAACCGGAATACCACATAGTCCATATCACGTAGGGCTTTATTCACACGCATATCCTTTTGCATGTTGCGTTCGATTTTGGCAATCCAGAATAGGCGGTTGGATTTAATGCGCTCTTTATTGTTTTTCCAGTCGAATCCATGCCAAAATTCACCATCCACAAATATCGCTAATTTGTATTTTTTGATTACGATGTCGGGAGTTCCCGGAAGTGATTTGTCGTGAAGGCGAAATCGGATATTGTTTGACCATAGCGCCTTTCGAAGGATGAGTTCAGGTTTGGAATTGCGGCTTCTGATCTTGGACATATTATAGCTTCGCTTTGAGGTCGTATAGAAACCAGCTGATTCTTCAAAGCGTGGTACATGTATCCTATCATTTTCATCATCGTAGTTTGCCATTGTTCAAATTCAGGGATAATAGGTAGTAATGCGTCAAACATAACCACTATCGAGTCCTTTTTCTAAGGACATTGTCCCTGTTGATTTTGTTTGTTAATATTTTAGCTTATATTGCTTTTTCTAACGTTTATGGTTAAATAGGATCATTTTACGCAAGCTCTCTGCTGCCCATTTGTCTATTTAATTTAATGCGACACATTTAAGTCCAGCCTTTTCCATTCCGATGGCTAAGCCACCTTTACCGTAAAATAATTCTAATACGGTATTATCTCTCCAAAAAAATATCTTTATTTGAGGATGATCGGTCTTCGGAGAAGCAAGAAGCATGTTAAAGATGATTATAATTGGTCCAATCTACTTTTTAGTTTATTGATAGTTTGATTTCAAAAAAAATTGGTTAAATGTCATAATTGATTTATCTTCTTAACCTTAATTTTCTAAATGGAATATATTATAATAAAGTGAGATTATAGATCATAAGGATCTATAATCTCATCGATATCATCTTTAGAAAAATAGTAAGTGAAGATCTTCAGACCATCTGCAAAATCATCACTTCGAACAATAAGCTCTATTTTTAATTCAGCAGTCTGTGAAAATATTAGCGCAATCTGACCGTTAAATATATTCGCTAGTGCTCCTTTCTGTTTTACGCGGACAGCAGTAAGAGCACCTTTTTTTGCTGTAATTTCGTACTTAGAATAAGCTTTGCAATTCTCAAATTCAACATTCATGTCAATAAACGAATATGGTGGGATAATTTTGTCTAAATAAGTAGTGTAAGCAAACATGCTCTTATCCCTCTTATTTCGATACAATTTCTCTTCTACCCATTGGGTGCAGCAAGCTTCTACCTTATTTTTAATATTATAAACTTTAGCTTCAACATCCAAGTCGATTGAAGTATTTGATCTATTATTTATATCAATTTGAAGATGTTTTATATAACCAAGATATCGTAATTCCTCAGATTCAAATGCTCCAAGCGCTAATTCGAAATCTATGTCTTCGCTACGATCTTTTTTGGCGCATCGTTCAGAATAAATTTTCTCAAAATCATCTCGTCTCAGCTCGCGCGTTGAAGTTCCTGTGCGTACAAAACCTGTACCTATTCGATAATGACTTCCTTTGGGATGGTTGTCATTGTATTCTTTTTTAAATAAGTAAGGCTTATTATTATTGTTAAATAGTCTAAAATACGCTAATCGATGCCCCTGGTATAAAATCTCTCTATATTCGAAATTTATCTCCGGTTCAATATATTGGTTTAAAAACTGTTGATATGATGCTTGATCATGCAATTTTTCGATAGATTTAAAACCGACTGCAATTCCATTTTTTTCTTCGATCCCAACTATAATATATTTGTCTTCTTTGTTGGGCAGGTTGGCAAAAGCAGACATGTCTTTTAAAAATTCGGATTTCCTAATATTGCCCTTATCAATCGGGTATTGCTGTGATTTAAAATCTAACTTTGTATTTTCGCTTTCGTTTTCAATCAAATTAAAAACTGTTTCTTTCATAAATTTTAATTTTATTAAATTTAGTAATTTTTTATAACTAAAAACCACTGTGATAACCCCTTAGGCTTAATTAAATGGATAGTATGAAGTGAAAGGCTACCGAATTAATTTCAACATTTAATAGTATTATATTTACATTTTAAGGAAAAAACCGCCAATTAGATATAAATTAGTATTTCATCAAAATCCACGTGAAAATTTGTATAAGTAAAAGCACTAAAATTGACAATAATGAATAAGATTTTGTAAATTCATACGAGAATCGATGATATGATATTCTCCAATTCAGTTTACTGCCAGACAATTAGAGGGATCACATCCGCTGCTCTAGTCTTGTAATTAAAGTGGATTGTTTAGCGACCATACGAATAACGTTAATTACAAGCTAGCATATATTCTATTAGCGAATTTTAAACCATATGAGAAAAACCGATAAGTTTTTAAAACAATTACATTATATGTTTCATAAACGCCTTATTGCTTTATATAGCATAACTGGCGTAATAATTTTTCTATTTATTTTTAGAAAATATTTTAGAGCACATTTTTGTTATTTACATCNNAAATAGAGCAGCATACGAAATCAATATTTAAAAATAAAGTAGAATATCCTCTTTCAGATAATGCAGCTAATGCTATTAACTATAGTGCTGAAATACTGAGTCAAAATGTGAATTTACAGATAGGAATTATTACTGCATTAGGTATAATTTTCACTTTATTGTTTCAAATGAGGGAAAGTAAGAAACAAAATTTTAGAACCAACTTCTTTGAATATCTTAGAATTCATAGGGAAAATATTCAGTTAATGGAAACGAGAGAGAAAAAGGGGCATGATGCCTTTATTGATATACTAAAAGA
>DKIT01000012.1 GCA_002454415.1 Sphingobacterium sp. UBA6711 | reverse complement strand
ATAAAGAAATTGCACAAAAGCTGTCTATTTCTATCAAAACGGTCGAATACCACCTCGGTCGTGCGCTGCAATTTTTGCGAATAAACTTACAGCAGCATAAATCCTAAAAAAAATCTTAAACCCACTAGGGTAAACCGCCTTTTAAACGGATATATAGTAAAGAAGCTTTTAATATGGATAATTCCAATATTAACAAAGAAATGGTGCAACGCTATTATGCCGGAACTGCCACCTCGCAAGAGCGTGAGCTGATCGAGCATTGGCTTGCAGAGGATGACCCCGAGGATACGCTTTTGCCCGAAAAGCAGCTGAATCATATCGAAGCGCGTATATGGCAGCGTATCAGTCCTAAATCTGCTGGTTCAGGAATCCGGTTACGCTATNNATTTTTGCGGTGCCGTTGAAATTGTCAATAATAGTGACTCAGATATTGATTATATGCTGACTTCCACCTGTAAAAAATCAACCTACACGCGGAAAAATATTACGTTAAAAAAAGGAAAAACCTATATCGCTATGCACAACCACTATCACACGGATGAAGTTGTCATCCTCCGAAAAGAACATTTAATTGAATTTCCAGACATGGTACCAAACGAACTAAGGGCTGATTTAAGTATTTAAAAGGAAGAAGCCATGTGGCGCCAACCGCATGACTTCTCAATGCACTCTCTCCGCAGCAACGGAAGAATGCGCTACCTCTAAAACTGAAGATTTTAAAGTAATGCAAATTAACAAATTTTTGCATACAAAATTGCTTTGTCTTTTTGTGTGCATCCTACTGCCTTTCTTATTAAATGCGCAGTCAAAAAAAGCGGATACTCTTACCCGTATTGAGGGGAGAATTACCGCGCAGAATGGAAACCCGCTCACCGATGTTTCGATCATCATAAGCAATCTAAATACAGGAACAACGAGCAGAAATGATGGCTACTTTGACCTGGAAAACATTAAACCTGGGCATTATCAACTGATTTTCTCTGCCTTGGGTTATGAAAAATTCGAGCGCTCGGTAGACGTTCGTCGCAGCCAAAAACTTCACCTCGACATTCAGCTTAAAAAATCGGACCGGATACTGAGTACAGTTGAAGTTACGGGTAAGTCTGAAAACCAGCAGGTAAAAGAGCAGGCTTTCAGTGTAAATGCGATCGAGACAAAGCATTATGCAAATGCAAATGTGGATCTCAATCAGATCCTCAACAGAAGTACAGGTGTGCGTGTCCGTGAATCGGGAGGACTTGGCTCTGATTTCAATTTCTCCGTCAATGGGCTATCTGGAAAAGCTATCCGCTTTTTTATCGACGGTATCCCGATGGAAACAATGGGGACATCCATGAGCCTCAATAATATCCCGGTCAATCATGCCCAGCGAATAGAGGTTTATAAAGGGGTCGTGCCTGTGGATCTGGGATCAGATGCCTTAGGTGGGGCCGTTAATGTGATCACTGATCAACGCGTCCGCAATTACCTCGACCTCAGCTATAGTTATGGCTCATTCAATACGCATCGATCGGCCCTCAATTCACAGTGGGTGGACCGCAAATCGGGATTGACCGTCAAACTGAATGGATTCCATAATTATTCGAAAAATAACTATACCATGAAAGATATTGAGGTCTGGAATGAGGAGAAGTATGCTTACGTTCCAACGGATGTCAAACGTTTTCATGATCGCTATCAATCGGGTATGGTTCAGATGGAGGCTGGTTTTACCGGTAAGAAATGGGCAGATGTCATTTTTCTGGGCGGCAGCTATTCGGCTAATAAACGGGATATCCAGACCGGGGCCTCCCAAGAGGCTGTGTTTGGAAATGCATTCTCGCACGGGCATGCTTTAAATGGCACCTTTAGGTACCGCAAAGATAACCTGCTGCTGAAAGGTCTTGACTTTAGTACCTTCGCATCCTACACCAACGATTCGTATGAGGTGGTGGATACGGTGTTGCGACGTTACGAATGGGATGCAACCTATATTCCTTCGACTACGGCTGAAGTGAATACCCAGCGCTCACTCAATAATATTACACGGCCCGTCTTATTTACCCGCGTCAATTTGGCTTACGCAATTGCCGAAGAACACGCGCTAAATGTCAATTATACCCTAGACCGCACCATCAATAAAATGTTTAACGCGTATGACCGCAGCGACACGACCCGTGATGTAATGACGAAGCAGATCTTGGGCTTTTCTTACCAGCAGTCATTTTTGAGCAAAAGGCTTTCGAATACATTTTTTACAAAATACTACCGCTCTAGTTTTTCCATTGAACAGGAAGTGGGTTATTATTCGGGTAGTGCCGAGGATGGTACGGGTTCAAATGGCAACTGGGGCTACGGTTTAGCTTCCCGCTTTATGCTTACACCGGAGCTGGGTATCAAAGCTTCTTACGAGAAGGCTTACCGCTTGCAGAGTGCGGCAGAAATGCTCGGCGATGGAATGAATATCATCCCCAATTATAAGCTGAAACCTGAAAATAGCCATAACATCAACGCCGGGGCCTTTTTCTCCCATAATTTGGGGGATAACCAGCATATTTTTGTGGAAGGTGGCTATTTCTTCCGTGATGTGCAGGATTTTATCTATCCTGTTGTTCTGCTCACCAATCAAAGCCAATACAAAAATGTTTCGGCCGTCAAAGTGAAAGGGCTTGAAGGGGAGCTACGTTATTCTTATGGCGACCTGCTCGGAGCTACTGTCAATGCGAGTTATCAGCACGCTGTCAATAATACGTTTGAATTTGAGGGCAAAAAGGATATTTCTTATGGCAATAAAATTCCAAACCAGCCTTGGTTATATGGCAATGCTGAGATAAATATCGGGAAAAATAATCTGCTCGGAAAGGATACGCGCCTGCAGTTCAATTGGTATACGCAATACGTGCACTGGTTTTACCGTACCTGGGAAATAATCGGCGATCCGAATGGAAAATTGAAAATTCCCACGCAATGGATCCACAACGCCATGCTGACCTATGCGCTAAAAAACGGAAAATATAATATATCTGTAGAATGCCGCAACCTCACCAATGAAACTGCATACGATAATTTCCGCTTGCAGAAACCAGGGCGGGCTTTCTTTACCAAATTTAGATACTATATCCATTAATCTTTCCCTATTGATCATGATGTTAAAAAATATATTATCAGGAATCATGGGCCTCGTCTGCTTGACTGCGGCCGTCTGTTCCTGCTCAAAAGAAAAGGCAAAATACTATGGTGATGCCGAACGGGGTAAATATGCCGTTTGGGCACGTATTGGCAATTATCCCAATTCGTCAACCTTTGTTGTCAATGTACAGTCCCTGGATACGGGCACGCTCAATTATGTTCAGAGCGGTATTGAAGTAGATGAAAAGCTCAACTATGGGCTGGTAATCAAAGATGGCTATTATTATGAGACCCTGGGAAAAGGACGTTTCGGAAAATATCAGATTAAAAATGACCGGCTACAGATTACGCAGGAAGTCCCTTTTACACATTTGGGAACGGAATATGCGCACACCTGGATGAATGGCGACCTTGTACTCATCGGTCCGAGCGGGGACAATAAAAGTGTACGTTATGCGGTGATGGACTCGGTCCGCTTGAAGATGCGCCTGGGAGAAATTGCACTGCCTGCAATTCCACAGGGTTATGACAAATTTATCGTTGGATTTGCCCAATATCGTCCCAGTGATGGAAAGCTGTTTTTGGGTTACAATTATGGATTAAGCAGCAACTACAAGGCCATAGACGGCAAAGTGAATATCGCAGTCATCGATCCCATTACTTTTAACGTAGAGCAGATCATCACCGATAGCAGGACAAATCAATCTGGCTTTACCAGTTTGTTTCAGCCTTACTCCTTTATGGACAATAACCAGAATATCTACTTTGCTGCCGGCCAGCTGTATGGGGATACCGGTGATAATGTGATGCTTTTGCGTATCCAGAATGGTTCCACGGCGGTTGATCCGGGCTACAAGATATTTGATGACAATCCGGATCGTATTTCGGGTATCTGGAATCTGGACAATGGCAAGGCGATTGTCAGATACAACAACAGCAAGCTCTCGGGCAGCCATATTTTCTCTTTCGGTGTGCTTGACCTGGGTAATGGGCAGCTGCAAACCCTGGATATTCCGCCCTGCAGTTCGGGCTCCATTCAAAGTGTCATTGTCGAGTCCGACAAAGCTTATATTTTGACCAATCACGAGGGGGATACGGATGGTTTTATCTATTCCTATTCCAAATCCTCGGGTATCGTGGCCAAGGGAATGCGCGTCCCTCCTGGGTATACCTGGCTGCTGCGTATTGACAAATTGTATTAACCTGCTAATCACGCTTATTATGATTAAAAAAATAGCAGCTTGGCTGCATCTTTGGCTAGGCTTACTGACAGGTATTGTCGTTTTTATCGTATCTGTCACGGGCTGTATACATGTGTTTCATGAAGAATTTTTGGCTGTTTTTCCTGTCAAAGCAACGCAGCCTATTGTTTCCAATATTCCATCAAAGGGGAGACCACTGTTGAAGCCATCTCAAATTATCGCACTAGCGCAGCAGCAAATGATTAAGGATAATGCTGCACAGCAGCCTTTTATGATCCGTTATCTTCGCGATAAAGAATCCTTATTGCTGTTTGGCGATAATGGGGCACTTCGCCCCTGGTTTTCCTTCGCCCCTTACACAGGAGTGATCCTGGATCAGAAAATAGAACGTGACGGCGCTTTATTTCGTGTCAAGGATGGAAAGGTACAGGAACAAAATCTGCGGGGCTTTGAATTTTTTCCTTTTATCCTCGAGGGGCATGTCAATCTCTGGCTACCAACAGAAATTGGCAAGATTATCGTTTGTTATTCCACTTTGCTATTTTTCGTTCTGTTGATCAGTGGGCTGATATTATGGTGGCCCAAGAACAAGGCCGCCGCCAAGCAGCGGTATTGGTTCCGCTGGAAAAAAGCGACCCAATGGCGCCGTAAAAACTATGACCTCCATAATATCAATGGATTTTATACTTTTTTGCTGCTTATTATCATTGCTTTTACCGGCCTTTGTATTGGACTGACTTGGGTAAATAAGGGCGTCCAATGGATGTTGGGTGGGGAAGAAGAAATTGTTTTCCATTCCAAAGTACCCGAACCAGGGACGGTGCAGGTTCCATTTGTTGCCTTAATGGATCCTGTATTTGAACAGGAAGAAGCATTATACCCTAAGGCGCATACTTATTCGATGTATTGGGCTTACCCAACATCCAAAGATCCGGTAGCAACGACCATGACTGTCGTATATGGAAAAGATGAATCTTATCGATCTCATTATGACCGTTATACACAGCGTAAGATCGGAATAGAGGAGGAGGAAGAGCATGAATCGCTGGCACATCAGCTGGAGCATCTTTATCTACCGATACACGAAGGTTCTATCGGGGGGCTGACGACCAAGATACTTGCATTTGTCGCCAGTTTGATCAGTGCATCTTTACCGATTACAGGCTTTTATATCTGGTATGGCCGAAAAAACAAAAAAACGAAAAAGAAAATAAGCGGAGCAATGGCATAAGCTTTTGTAGTTTATGCCGCGATAAACCTGTGTTTTACAGTTACAGGATACTGGAAATAATTTGTATCCTTTAAGTTAGTTGTTTGACTGATCTATGCATTTTTATGAAGATTTTTTAGGTAGAAAATATAGTCCTGAATTTGCCGATCGGCGAGCAATAGCGCAGATCACCGGATTATTTAACTGTCAATTTACAAGATAGATATTGTTTTATTTATAATTAGTCTAATTAATTTTTTTTGAAAGCCAAATAATATTATATTCGACTCCATAAATTTTTTATGGGAATGAAATCTATACATATTGCTGTAACGATGCTATCGCTTACAGGTGTCGCTCACGCGCAGACAGCCAGTATTGCTGGAAAGATTACGACCTTTGACGGAAATCCAGCGGAATCCGTCAACCTAACCATTAAAGGAACGAATAGACAGACACGGACAGACAAAAATGGTCAGTATAAATTTGAACGCTTAAAGCCGGGTACTTATCAGCTCATCGCGAGCTTCACGGGGCTAAACTCTATTGAGCAGTCAGTGGCGGTTGAAGGCAGCAAACCAGCGGTACTCGATTTCACCCTGAATGAAAGCTATGCGCAACTGCAGGAGGTACTGGTGTCTGCTTTCAAAACGAATAGGACGGTGAGCTCGGTTGCCAAAATGCCGCTGAGCAATCTGGAAAACCCGCAGTTGTACAGTACGGTTTCGCATGAAATGATGAAACAGCAGGCCATTACAAATTTTGACGATGCCTTGCTCCGGAATGTCTCGGGAATCAGCCGTACCTGGGAATCAACAGGTCGGGCCGGAGACGGAGGAACCTACTTCTCCCTGCGCGGTTTTGAAGCGCAGAGCAATTTGGTCAATGGACTGCCGGGCTTGTCGAGTGGTATCTTGGACCCTGCGGGCGTCGAAGAAATACAGGTCCTCAAAGGCCCCTCGGGAACACTCTTCGGTGCTAGTTTTTACGGTTATGGTGGCTTGATCAATACCATTACTAAAAAGCCTTACTTTGATTTTGGTGGTGAAGTGGCCTACAATTATGGTAGCAACGACCTCCACCGCGCCACGCTTGATCTCAACTCGCCATTGAATAAAAATAAGACGGTGGCCCTGAGAATTAACTCGGCCTTCCATCGTGAACATAGTTTTCAGGATGCCGGATTTAAAAATTCGTTCTACTTTGCGCCTTCACTGACCTATAAAGTCAATGATAAGCTGACGTTAAACGTAATGGCCGAGCTTCTGGATATGAAAAGGGCCGTCGCACCGGTTTTCTTTCATTCGGACCGGGTCGCTCCGCTAACCTTTAAAAATATCGCAGCACTGAACCTCAACCCTAAGCTTTCCTTTACCAGCAACGATCTGGCCATCAAAAACCCACGGTCCAATGTGCAGGGCGAGGTGCTCTATAAGATCAACGAACAGTGGAATTCGCAGACGGTGGTCTCCATGGGAAACGTCAAGTCGGATGGGATCTATAGCTATATCTGGGGAAATCAACCGGGAGACAGTTTTTTTGACCAGTATTTTCACAATGAAAATCAGAAGACCAGAACCTTCGACATACAGCAGAATTTTAACGGCGACTTTAAACTTGGGGGCTTGCGGAACAGGCTTTTGGTTGGTGTCGACTATTTTGCGCGCGATGTCAGGGAAAATGGTTCAGGATGGGGCGTGGGACGACGGGTAAATCCGCAGGGACTGATTAAAGGTCCATTGGATGAAAATAAGAATGAGCTGCCGGCGGTTCCACTTACCAAGCAGGCTATTGACCAATTGCTAGCTGGTACAGACGCGGGCGACCCCTCGCATATCAAGAACAGTTCATTCAGTGTTTATGCTTCGGATCTAGTGGATCTGACCGACCGTCTGTCACTGATGGCGAGTTTGCGTGCGGATTATTTTGATTCAAAAGGCGAGGTTTCCGATGCGGACGACAACTATAGCCAGTGGGCACTTTCTCCAAAGTTGGGATTGGTGTATCAGGTAGTCAAAGATCGTGTTTCCCTTTTCGCCAATTATATGAATGCATTCTACAATGTCGCACCAAATATTCAATACGATGCCAATAATGTGAAGACCGGTGTACAGTCGTTTAAGCCGGAGCGGGCCAATCAGTGGGAACTGGGTACCAAGGCGAGCCTGATCAAAGACAAGCTGTGGACCACCTTGGCGCTCTATGATATCACGGTGGCCAATCGGGTATACAGCACACCGACAGGATCGATACAGGGCGGAAAGGTTGAGAGCAAAGGATTTGATTTTGATATCGAGGCTTTACCCTATGCCGGATTTTCGCTCAAAGCGGGATTCAGTTACAACCATATTGAGATCATTGCCGGTAATGGGAATGATTTTTATAACGAAGAGGGACGCGCTCCGGGCGGGCAGGGACCGGGTACCTTGGGGAACCTGTGGGGATCTTACCAGTTTCAGAACGGTACGCTGAAAAATCTAGGCTTTGGCTTGGGTGGTAACTATGGTGGCAAATACAAAGTAATCGATAATAGTGTGACGGGCGTGTTTGAGCTTCCAGCTTATGCACTTTTAAATGGAAGTATATATTACTCTTTCCATAAATTCAGAGTCAATTTTAACCTCAATAACATCAATAATAAGCAATATTATATCGGCTATTGGTCTGTCAATCCACAGCAGCGCAGAAACTTTGTGGCAACAGTTTCTTACCGCTTGTAATAGCCTGATTGCGCAAATCGAGCTTGTTCGTTGAAACTTCGGTATGGGGCTGTCCAGCTAGTTTGTTTGGACAGCCCATTTTAGACTATTCTACCTGTGGGCTCTTGAGCGTATTGGGGAAAATAGTTGATTGTGCTTATATATCACGTAAGATTTTAAGATTTTCATGCGCTTCCCGCTGCTGAGTGAGCTGAATCTGGATCTTATTTTTTACGCCGATAGATAGCTTGTCGCCTTCATCGAGTGCTTTTTTGTAAACTTCACGAAAAGCCTCCTCGCCACGTTCACAGTTTTCCAATAAAACCTTCATGTTACCGCCTGCTATTTTTGATTTGATCACCATCCACAGCCGGAAAAGTTCGCCGCTCAATTTTGTCCGGTCCGAAGCATATTGACCAGCAAGTTCAACCTGAGGCGTGAGATCTTCGATAAAAGCTTCAGACTGCTCAATAAATTGTCTGAATACAGCTTCCCGTGCGCCTTCGCCCTTCTCGTTGGCCAAATCAATTGCCAGCTTGTATCCGGCGATGCGGTCATTATTAATCTTAATTAGGTCATTTAAAATATTAGGGTCGTTTTGATTACTTTCCATTGTGTCTAATCGTATTTTATGGTTTTTTTTATGAGGAACAACCTGAATTAATCATTAGTTTGTCTTTATTTCTTTTATGATAATTGATTTCTTCTTACTGCTTGATTTTAAGCTTGATGTGATCGAATTTTATGCTGCTCTCTGTGTTGCCAGGCGATGTGCTCAAGATGAAGGAGGGTGTAAATTTTCTTAAAAAACAAACGTTCTCCCGTCTTAAAGAGTTTATTTCTTTAAAAAACGTAAAGACAATGGATGTAAAAAAGGAAAATACGAGTAAGCTGCAGACTTATTGGACGATACTGAAAAATACGGTATCGGGATTTATGAATGAGGACTCCATGAAATATAGTGCCTCATTATCATATTACACTGTTTTTTCCATGGGCCCGATATTAGTTTTGATTATCGCGCTGGCGGGAATATTTTATGGAGCCGAAGCGATCGAGGGAAAGGTGTTTGCCGAACTGAAAGGTCTGGTGGGCGGCAATGCGGCCAAACAGATTCAGGAAGTCATTCAAAATCTCCAGTTATCGGGGAAATCAAATATGGCGCTGGTGATCAGTTTGGTTACCTTAATTATCGGTGCAACGACAGTATTTGGCGATATGCAAAATTCAATCAATAAGATATGGCATGTGCGCCCCAAACCAAAAAAAGGTTGGCTAAAGTTGGTTCAGGATCGTTTACTCTCTTCGTCGCTCGTCATTGGACTGGGATTTTTATTGGTGGTGACATTGNNACAGGACAGCTTCAGCGGTATTTTCCGGATATCACCGTCGTCCTAATGAACGTAATTAACTTCGTTATATCCTTCGTGGTCATTGTGATTCTCTTTAGTGTTATTTTTAAAACACTGCCGGATGTGGATATTCAATGGAAGACCGTTCGTGCAGGGGCTTTATTTACAGCCATCCTATTTGTGATCGGTCGTTACCTGATCGGTCTATATTTGGAGCGGTCGGCCACGCAGGATACTTATGGTGCAGCAGGTTCATTTGTCCTCATTTTACTGT
>DKIT01000113.1 GCA_002454415.1 Sphingobacterium sp. UBA6711 | reverse complement strand
TGATGGCATTATTGATTGCCTCGTTGAGGATTAGTCCAACAGGGACAGCCTGTCCCACATCCAGCGTAATCTTATCGACCTGTATTTTAAATTGAATTGATTTTTCCGATTGAAAGCTGTCTTTGAGATAGGATGTAAGTTCCTGGATATACCATTTCATGTCTATGCGCGAAAGATTATCCGTTTGATACAGCTTCTGATGGATCAAAGACATGGCATGCATGCGGTTTTGACTATTCTGAATGGCACTGATGGCATCCGCATTATCCAGATAAGCCGATTGGGTGTTTAACAAGCTGATGATAATCTGCATATTGTTTTTGACCCGATGGTGAATTTCTTTGAGAAGCCACTCTTTTTCCGCTATAAGCTGCTTCAACTTCTCGTTCTGCGCATTGATCTCTTCTTGTTTAAGGGTAAGCTTCGCATTGCTTCTTTTTTTGATGCTATTTTGTACATATAGGAAACCCGCAAAGATAATCAGGATGATTAAGCTACCGATGAAAACGTATCTGATAATGGCTTCCCGTTCCAGTAAAGATTTCTGCAATTGGCCTTTTTGCTTGAGAAGCAAAATATCATGATCTTTCTTTTCGGTGTCATAATCAAGTTGCAAAGCTGTAAGTTCTTTGGCGCGGTCCACACTGTTGATGGAATCGCTGATGGTTTTAAACGCTGTAAAGTTTTTAAAAGCAGATTTGAAATCTCCTCGGGCGGAATCTGCAAGGTAGTAGAGTTTACGCAATTCGGATATGCGAAGTAGCCTGCTTTCTTTGTTCAGGGAGCGTTCTATTTCTTCAAGGTAAGGGTACATTTGTTTTATTTGACCATCAGCAAAGAGGTAGCTTGAGATACCGACCATCATAATATGACGTTCCTGTCCGGTAATGTTTCCTGTTTTGTAGTATTTTAAAAGCTCTTGATAATAAGGGAATGCTTTTTTCGTATTCTTTTCTCTTGTATACAGCATGGTATACAAATAGGCATAACGGATGGCATAAACATCTGTTGCATAATCTTTCGTGACATTATTGAGCAGGTTCAGGGCATCTGCTGTTCGGTTTAAGCGCGAAAGTATTGTCGCTAGATTGAGGGTGACGGTATGCACTGCATAACGGTCGCCTTTATCTTTGGCAATTTCAAATGCCTTTTGGTAATTTTCTAAGGCTTCTTTGTTGGATTTGAGATCGTAATATATTAGTCCGACGATATTGTATACCGCTGCCATATCGTCTTTGGAGGTTTTTATACGCTCATTTTCTACAATTGCTTTACCTTGTAAGGCATACTTTAAAGCTTCCTTGAGCCGTAACTGCATCCTGAGATTACCTGCAATCATAACAAGCTCCTGACTGATGTTCAATTCGCGGTTTTGCTTTTTCAGGAGCGCGGCGTTATACGCTTTTTGGATCGCTTCAGGATAGCTACCGTAGTTTGAAAGTGAGCTGGCCTGCTCCATTAGTATTTTTGCTTCGAGTAATTTATCGCCGGCCTTTTTAGCTTGTTGAATTGCTTGTTCAAAGAATGCTGTTTTTTGCTTAAATTCCACATCCTTTATGTCATTGGCCATGGAGAGATAAATTACGGCAGAAGCTTTTGAAAGCTGATTTTTGTTTGCAAAGTGTAAACTGGCTTCCTTTTGGCTTTTTGCCATCGAGGGTTTCCCCATTTCTTCCTGGATTCGTGCATCCAGAAGCATATTCAGGGCGGCATCGGTTTTGAGGTTTTCGGCGAGATGTAACTTTTGGGATCGGCTATTCAGCCATAAGGCACTATCGAGATCTTCTTTTAACTCACCGGGTTTTTCGAGGTAAGATTTGGCAGCTACATAAAGCAAACGTGCTTTTTGTCCGGTGTTCTGTTCAGTTTTAATGCTGTCCAATACACGTCGGAGATAGCTGTCGTCCTGACCAAATGTACAATTGATCGTAAGGATTAAAAAACTAAATAGTAGATAGAATCTCATCAAGATGACTTATGTTAAAGACAGGGCAAGATATCGTTAGACCGATAACTTGCCCTGTTGGGCGCAATGCCAGTATCTTATTTACTGGTCTTTGTCTTTTGAAAGAAAATAACAGATCAGCATTGCTATGCCTGCAAATATAATAGAACTTAATCCAAATTGTTTACCAAAATAAGCACCCGCCAAACATCCGATGAAAAAACCGGACAAGGTGATTAGCTGTTTACCAAAACTGACATTGGTATCTGGATTTTGGAATTTGTTGGCAATTAAGACACAAAGGTCCAAAGATGCCTGTGTAACATTTCCGGTCATCATGGTGGTGGGACCATGTGTTGCTTTAACAAACAGTTTTCCGAATGCATTCTGCATTCCCAAGGCGAATACAATAAGCATAACGAGTCCATACATAATGGTTTTGGACTCCGCGACTGGAAGAACAATCGCTAAGAGTCCTGCTAAGGCGAGTAATAGCGCTTCCACGAAGAGAACTGTATTTTTCTTGTGTGAACGTGAGGTCAGCCATCCACCTATCATTACCGCGATTACGAATACCGGAAATGTAGCTAATTTGATCCAGGCAGTAATATCTCCACCGTTAATGAGCTGGTATGCAAAAACAATAAAGTTACCTGTGACGTGGGCAGAGAATATTTTGTCGGCAGCAACAAAGGTTACAGTGTCACAGTAACCACCTACCAACGTAAGAACTAATGTAGTGATGCTTGCGTTATTTTGATTTTCCATAGTTTTTATTTTAGGTGTGCGCGTAACATCCAAGCCATTTTTTCGTGTGTTTCCAGTAGTCCTGTGACATAGTCACTCGTTCCGGCATCCTTCAGGTCAGTAGCCAGATGATCGATGTTTTCACGTAATGAAATAATAATGCTCTCATGGTCGACCAATAATTCTTTGATATAGCCTGCGCTATCGTTGCTCGATCTGTTTTCTTCGGTCAACTGTGTTAAAGCAAGGAATTGTTTTAAGCTCGCAACGGCGTAGTGGCCAAGGCTCCGGATACGCTCCGCGAGGCTGTCAATTAACTCGTCGAGCTCATTATACTGTGCTTCGAAAAAGAGATGCTTGTTATAAAAATCGGCTCCTTCAATGTTCCAATGCGCACTTCTTGTCTTGGTATAAAGAACATACTCGTCGGCTAATAACTTAGAAAGAATCTGTGCAGATGCTGCGAGGTGGTTTTCATGAATTCCTATATGTGGTTCCATATGTTTAATGTGTTAAAAGTTGATAGATATAATGATCAATTGAATAAGTTCCCGGACCGATCAATAGTAGTAAAAGCAGGCATAGCGTATACATAAATGGAATATCGCGAACTTCGCGGGAATCGTTCCTATGGACGACAAAATAACCTACAGCTGTGACGCCAATAGTGGGCAGTATGGCCAAGCGGCCCAATAGTCCGGCGGCGATAAAAAAGGGAACTACGGTATCGGCAAACTGCGCTACTGCCGCATTGAGCTTTTCAGGGAGATGCAAGGGGTTAGGAACATGTTCCGGTTCGGCATGTGGTCCTTTTTGTATTTTTTTGAGACCATGAACGGTAAGCAGTTCCCAAGCCAAAAGCAAACGGAAAATCAATATCGCCGCATTGTTAACTGTGTTGCCCAGGTCGGTATAAAAGAGTTTTTGAAGTATTTCCATCATTTTTCGTAATTAAAAAGCAAAGCATGAACAACCTAAGGCGCCCCAAAATGCCGTGTAATTGTTGATAGCGATATCGCTCATACGCGCATGGTTGTGATCGTGTGCATGCACCTGACAGCTACCGCTACACAGATGTACGGTATTGACAATACTGCTTTGTGTCGCCGAGGTTGCTATACGGCTATTTTGAGCTGTTTTTGAAACGCTATAATAACCGCCGTAGCTTTTCGTTGGTGACCAATCGGGTAAAACTGGGATCGGCGGAGGAGAGAAGGAACTAAAATCGCCGTCTGCATAGACAATCTTGCCTCCCACGATGGTGAGTTCCGATTCGATCTCCTTGATGGATTCATCTTCTACCGTAAAATAATCGTTGTTGAGGACCGTTAAATCCGCTAACATTCCCACCGCGATATCTCCTTTTTTCTGCTGCTCCTGTGAAAACCAGGCGCTCCCCTTCGTATAAAGCTGTAGCGCTGTCAGGCGGTCCAGTCTGCTGTTTTGATATATCTGTAGTCCGCCCACAGTTTTGCCTGCAGTAAGCCAATACATCGATACCCATGGATTGTAACTGCTTACGCGGGTCGCATCCGATCCACCGCCAACAGGTACTTCCATGGCTAGCATTTTTTTGACCGGAGGTGTTTGTTCGGCTGCGTTAGCACCGTAGCGATCGGCAAAATATTCGCCTTGATAGGCCATGCGGCTTTGGATAGCGATACCACCACCTAAGGCTTTTGTGCGTTCGATATTGCGTTCATCGATTGTCTCGGCATGATCAAAAATCCAGGCTAGGCCATCGAATGGAGTATCGCGGTTGACCTTTTCGAACACATCCAAAAATCGGCTGATGCTTTCGTTGTACGTTGCATGCAGTCTAAACGGCCATCTGTTGCTCACTAAGAGACGGACAACCTTTTCGAGCTCGGCTTCCATATTTTCACTAAGATCGGGTCTTGGCTGAAGAAAATCCTCAAAATCGGCTGCCGAAAATACAAGCATTTCGCCAGCTCCATTATGGCGATACATTTCGTCGCCTTGGTGCAACGGAATGCTATCTATCCATTGCTGGAAATCTTCGTATTCATGTTTAGGCTTTTGCGTGAAGAGGTTGTAAGCAATACGCACTGTTAGCTGGTCTTCCTGATGCAGATCACTGATGACTTTGTAATCGTCCGGATAGTTTTGAAAGCCTCCGCCGGCGTCGATGACACTCGTAATGCCGAAGCGATTCAATTCCTTCATGAAATGGCGCGTTGAATTGACCTGCTCTTCGTAAGGAAGTGTGGGACCTTTGGCCAAGGTAGAATATAAAATCATGGCGTTAGGAGAGGCAATCAGTAGGCCTGTGGGATTCCCCTTGCTATCGCGTTCAATGGTGCCGCCTGGAGGGGCTGGTGTATCCTTGGTATAACCTACTGCGCGGAGCGCTGCTGCATTTAAGAGTGCTCTATCATAAAGGTGAAGAATAAAAACGGGCGTATCTGGTGCGATCGCATTGATTTCCGCCAAAGTAGGCATACGGCGTTCGGCAAATTGAAATTCGGACCAGCCACCCATCACACGTACCCATTGTGGGTGTGGGGTTCGATCGACTTGCTCTTTCAGCATACGCAAGGCATCTGCCAAAGATGGGACGCCATCCCAGCGCAGTTCTAAATTATAATTAAGTCCGCCACGGATCAAATGGATATGTGAGTCGTTAATGCCAGGGACAGCCCGTTTGCCCTTCAGATCAATCAGTTTTGTATTTGTACCGCTAAGTTTAAGGACATCATTGTCCAATCCTACAGCGATAAATTTGCCATCTTTGATTGCAACGGCAGTCGCTGCCGTCTGCGTACTGCCAAAATGGGTTATTTTCCCATTATGAAGAATTAGATCTGCTTTCATAATTCTTTATGTTTAGTTGTGTAAGGAAGAAATTGCTTTTTTGATACCTTCACCAGCTGTTTCAAAGAACGCAGGACCGGCCAAAAGCGTGATTTTGCTCAATACTGGAGTATGATCCAGCTTTTTTTCGCCCAACCATTTTTGTGTTCGGTAGGCATCGATACTGCCAAGAACAACGTTTTCGGCTACTAGTGCTGTGGGTGAATCTACACCTGCATCTTTCAAGTCACTGGCAAAGCTAAAATTACGTACACCCAGACGCAGCGCTTCGCGCATAGCGACACCGGCAACATCTTTCATGAGTTCAGCATTAAAATCTTCACGTTTGCCTAATCCAATCAATAACAGTTTTTTGCTTGCGAGTGTGCCATGTTGGGCTGGTGTCAGGAGTACAGTTTCGAACGCATGCCCTTTGAATTTTCCTGTTTTACGTATTTCGGTCAGCGTACCGTGTAAAGCTTCGTCTAAATGAACAAGCCCATTCAATGCGGCTGGCAATGCCGGTGGGGAAATGAAAATATCACCTTCGGTATATTCAAAGACACAGGCTACNNGACCTTGTACCAAGCCCTCAATAGCCAATCCGTCTACATTCCCCCAGATGGAGCTTGTGCCTATCGCCGTGGTTTTTGGGGCAGCTACCGTTGTTTGTGCATAGGTCTGTATTGGGCTTATCGCTAGTGCGCTGAAAAGCGCGATCAACGACCATTGAATTTTTTTCTGTTGAAAGATTGTCTTTGTAGTTTTCATGATATTAAAATTTAAAGGCTATTCTGCTGTTGAAGAAAATTCCATTTTTGGGTGTGCGAATAATATCTTCAATGAATGCGCCTGTTTTAAAATATTGGATGCCGGTTACCAGAGATAGCTGTTTGCTGGCGGCGTAGGTAAAGTTGGCCAGATAAGCTGTGCCAATATAACGTTTGTGTGAAGCTGATCCGGACAGGTTGAATGAGCCACTTGGCCTGTATACACCATCCTGCAGGCTATGTCGCCAGTTGAAAACCACGTCAACCTGCATTTTTAACTTAGAAAGTAGGTCGAAAGTGGCGTAGGGATGGATGTCAATAAGGTTGACAGGGCCGATCTGAGGACTAAAACCAAAGTATCCGCCCTTTGGGTAGATGGGATTAAAGGTTCCAAGATTGCCATCGCCGGCCTGTTTGTCGCCTGAAATATAATCATTGCGTAGATTGATAGACGGTTTAAAAACAGTATTTTCAAAGAGGTAACCGATATCCACAGATGCTGTCCAAGCAGCGATGTTGCCTTGACCAAAGGACCCAAACTGATAAGCTCCTTCGAGGTTGTAGATAAATCCACCCCCATATTTCCATACCCGAGCGCCGACAGTATGGCGGGTCTCAGCGGCTATTCCTTCTTCGAAAACGGAGCGATCACGATAGATACCAACATAGTATAGGTCAAGATTTGCCTGTTTGGGAATAATGATTCTACTGTAGGCGCCCCATAGGTTGACTTGTTTGGATGGTTTATTGTCAAAAATTCCAGGTCTAATTGTATCGGCCATCATCGCAAACGCTTCCACATTGATGTTGCTGCTGTTGTACACGGCTTTTGCCCCTGTGAAGTATCTTCGCGCATTGGGACCTTCGCCGACAGAAATCAAACGGCCAGATCCGTAGTCAAGCTCCTGCCTGCCCAAACGTAACAAGACCGACTTGTCACTTTGTTTGAAAACTGTAGCATCTAGAAACAGATTCTGTACATTAAGTTGGTCCTCATCGATTTGACGCGAACCATTTTTGCGGCCGTGCTGCAGGGCGGAACGGAATTGCGTAAATAGACGAAAACGATCACCGAAATGCATATCCGCATGCAAGCTGTAGCGCTGTAGTAAGAAGTTGTTGTGCCCCAGCGATTGCCGCCCCCAATCTTCATTGTTGAAATCAACGTACTCCAACCGTGCCTCGCCTCCTACAGACAGCCAAAGTTTACCATCGGAAGTCAGCGGGGTATATTTTAACTTTTGATAACCATGACGTGTGCTATCTGCAAGGTTACTGTAATTTTCCTCAAAGCGCAATAATTTGTAGGCTTGTGCCATTGAAAAATGCGGTAATAGGTTAAATAGTAAGACTGCGAATGTCAACTTTCTAAGGTATGCCGATATGGTCTGTAATGGAAGCACGAGGTACGGTTTTGAGTAAAAGAATGTTAGTTTTTTGTTAAGCGTGTTTCACCATGTTGTGTGCGTAGTGAATCCCAAGACCATAACTGCCACCGTGTTTTTTCATGAGGTCCGTTACGGCAACATAAGTTTCTTGGCGAGCCCAGTCACGTTGCAATTCGAGTAGGTACTGTACAGATGTAATTGGCTTGACGCCCATATGGATCATGCTTTGCATGGCACGCTCATGTGCTTCTTGGCTGACGTCGCCACAGGCATCGGCGATGACGTACACCTCATACCCTTCAGCTAGCGCAGACAACGCTGGTCCAACGATACATACCCCAGTCCATAGGCCGGCTAAGACTAACTTTTTTTTGCCAGTACCGGTGATGGCACGGTAAGCGGCTTCATCTTCCCAAGTGTTCATACTTGTACGGTCAATGTAATCTGTGCTGGCTTGTGGATAATAGGTCTCAATTTCCGGAAACACAGGCCCTGAAAAGCTTTCCTCCGCAACAGTGGTGACGATGGTCGGTACATCGAAAATTTTGGACGCACCTGAGATTACAGCAACGTTGTTGCGAAGCTCTTCCATAGTAATACTTTTTGTCGCGAAAGCCATTTGACCTTCAAAGTCGATCAATACGAGTGCATGGTTAGTTGGTGTCAATAATTCTGATGATGGTTTCATAAATATTTGTTTTTATTGTTGTTTGATGTATGTTTAAATTCAATTTTTTGGCCTTTTATTTTATTGGCTTGATTTCTAATTTATTATGTTAGTTTTTTATTTTTTTTAATTGGCGATATATCGTTAATTTACCGCTCCCTTTATTGCGTATGATCGAAAAATAATATGCACCTGCTTTTCAATCTTGTATGAATACCCAAAATTAGCATGCCCGATTTTGCTGTCCATTGAACTAGTTCAAGAAAAAATTGTGGATATAAATTTGTTGACCGATCGTCTTGGACGCTGGATAACCAAATTGATGCTTAATTGGTTTTATGCGGATTTAATTTCTATTGTTAAGGATAGCTATTCTTATTGTTTGTGTTGTCTATAAGATAATTTTATGTTAATTGTTGGAATGCAAAATCCATTTAGGTATTGTTAGGATTGGCATTAATTAAAGATTTATTAACATTACGGTAAATTATAAACCAAGTGAAAGCGTCAACTTTGGAGCAAAATTCTAAACCAGAGTAAAAATGCAAAAAACATTACTAATCAGTATGGCATTAGGCTTTTCATATCCCACGTGGGCGAATGTAGAGCGTAGTTATGTCAAATTGGTGAAAGAGTCGCAAGATATTGCAATTCAATCGACAGTAAAAGGGGTCGTAAAAGACAAAAATGGACTGCTTCTTTCCGGGGTCACCGTGACCAATTTAGCGAGTCAAAAAACAACATCTACCAATGCGGCGGGCCAATTTAACATTGAAGCGAATGTGGGGCAGAAGTTAAAATTGAGTATTGTCGGATACAATGAGCTTACGCTGAGTGTAACTGGATTACAGCTTGACATTATGATGGAATCCAAGGATACAGAGTTGGAAGAAGTCGTAGTCGTCGGGTACGGTACACAAAAGAAAGTTAATCTCACGGGAGCTGTCGATCAGGTGGGCGCTGAAGTGTTCGAAAATCGTGTGCTGGCCAATGCCGGCCAAATGCTGCAGGGAGTGGTTCCCAATTTAAATATCATCCCTGCCGATGGTAAACCAAACCGCACACCAAGTTTTAACATTCGTGGTACGACTTCCATTGGACAAGGAGGCAGTGCATTAATTTTAATCGATGGTGTCGAAGGTGACCCTGGTTCATTAAATCCAAATGATATTGAAAGTGTTTCGGTACTCAAAGATGCATCCTCGGCAGCTATCTATGGTTCAAGAGGTACCTTTGGTGTTGTGTTGATTACAACAAAGCGGGCAAAATCGGGTAAAACTTCAATCAATTACGCTGGAAGCGGATCTTTTCAGAAACCTGTAGCCATACCAAAATTTGTCACAGATGGCTATGAATATGCTTCACATTTCTTTACGGCCTACAATGCGTGGAACAATTATTCGTTGGTGCCCAGTAAACTAAACAAAACACAGATTTTTACGACAGCTTGGCTAGAGGAATTCAAACGACGTAAAGAACAGGGAATAACGGAGGAAACTACCGTTGATAAGGATGGCAATTACGTATACTATGGTAATGAGGATTATTATGGTACATTGATTAAGGATAATACGTTTGTGCAGGACCACAATCTTTCCATCAGTGGAAATACAGAAAAATTAGACTATTATATCTCCGGTAGAGCCTATGACTACAAAGGGATGTACCGTTATAACACCGACAAGTATAAAAATTACAATACGCGGGCCAAAGCAGGCTTGCAGGTAACAGACTGGTTGCGGATTGCCAATAATATCGATTTCAGTTATGCGAAATATTGGGATCCATCAACGGCAGGCGAGGGCGGGAATATTTGGCGTAATATCGCGGACGAAGGGCACCCATCTTCGCCTATATTTAATCCAGATGGTTCATTAAGTTTTTCGGCGGCCTATACTGTCGGTGACTTTATCTACGGTAAAAATGGTACCAGCAGCGGCAATCAGGATTTGCGTAATACAACTTCCTTTGAATCTAAATTTTTTAACAATACGTTTCGTGTTAAAGGAGACCTGACCTTTAGGAATCGTGATCTAAACTCCTTGCGTGTGCGCGTTCCTGTGCCCTATAGCGTAAAAGAAGGTGAGATTGTCAAACTGACCACAAGCATGAACGACAATCTCTATCAGGTTAACGAAAATTGGCGCTATTTGTTCGGAAATATTTACGGCGAGTATGAAAGGACAATAGGAGATCATTATGTTAAAGGCTTGCTGGGGTACAACTATGAACAACGTGCTTACAACGCGAGCTATATCACCAAGAATGGTCTCCTTAATGATAATGTGGAGAATATCAATCTTGCAGTTGGGCAAAGTACGACAGCAACAGCTAAATATAATAAATATAGAAACGTAGGCGTTTTTATGCGTGCAAATTATATTTTCAAAGACCGTTATTTATTTGAGTTTAATGGTCGCTACGATGGTTCGTCAAAATTTCCGATAGATCAACAGTGGGGTTTCTTCCCTTCGGCCTCAGTGGGTTGGCGTATCTCCGAAGAGCCATTTTTCCAGCTGGATAAAAAGGTTTTGTCGGATTTGAAACTCCGTGCTTCGTATGGCTCTTTGGGGAATGGCAATGTTGACCCTTATTCTTATCTGGATCTTTATGAGATCAAGGTTATGGACCGTTTGTTGAATGGCGAAAAGTCGACATATACTTCGGTCCCTAAGGTGATTCCAGATAATCTGACTTGGGAAACTGCCCGTACCGCAAATATCGGTCTTGATTTTTCAGCGCTCAATGGAAAGCTGACCTTCAGCGGTGACATGTATCAACGGAAGACACTGAATATGTATACCCTTGGAATGGCGCTGCCTGAAATATTTGGTGCAGAATCTCCAAAAGGTAATTATGCAGATATGACCACGAAGGGATTTGAAGTAAGCTTAGCTTATAGAAATCATTTTGAACTGAGCGGAAGCCCCTTTAATTGGTCGGTCAAAGCGACTCTAGCCGATTACAAATCAAAAATAGACCGCTATGATAACAAAGAGGGGGTTATTAAAGATGGTTATTATTATGAAGGACAACAAATAGGTGATATCTGGGGCTACGTGACACAAGGATTATTTCAAAACCAGGCGGAGATCGACGCAGCGCCGACACAAAGATTGATCAAGTCATCAAACAATGGCACCATCTATCCGGGTGATTTGCGATTTACAGACCTCAATGGCGATGGTGTAATCGATTATGGCAACAATACCGTTTACAACCATGGCGACAGGACGATTATCGGCAATACAGAGCCACGGTACATCTATAGTTTCAACCTTAATCTAGACTGGAAAAATGTATACTTCTCAACTTTCCTGCAAGGAGTGGGTAAGCAGAACTGGTATCCAAACAATGAATCTATTTTCTGGGGACAATATAACCGTCCTTACAACAATTTGCCGGAATGGCATGTGAACAATTATTGGACAGAGGATAACCCCAACGGTTATTTCCCACGGTATGCAGGGTATAATGAGTCCATGAAAACAACCCCGCAGACGCGATTTTTGCAGAACATAGGTTATTTACGAATGAAGAATATCCAGATTGGATATAATTTTCCGAAAACGTTCACATCCAAATTGAAAATCCAAAGTCTACGGGCAGGTCTCTCCGGAGAGAACTTATTGACTTGGTCGCCTTTCTATAAATATACACGGGACCTTGATGTGGGTAATGTGGGTAAATCAGATCCAATGGTGGAAACAGGTACACGTGACGGATTCAATTACCCGATTATGAAAAGCGTGAGTTTTAACTTATCCATTGGTTTTTAATAGTTGAAATTATGAAAAAAATATTATACTTACCGGTTTTAGCGTTGTTATTCACGTCTTGTGAATTGAAAGAATTGCCGAAATCGGAAGCTACCGAAGAGGATATATTTGGTAGCGAAAAAGGATTGAAGAACTACAGTAACTCTTTTTATCGAAATATAACTTCGGGCAGTGATGCTTACAAGGGTGATGCGATGACGGATTATTCCGCTGTGAATCGCGTGAATGATTTTATAATAGAGGGGGCTTACAGCAGAGAAGTTGATGAGTTAAAAACCTTATGGACCTGGACAACATTGCGTAATATCAACCAATTAATCGCAAAATGTACAAGTCCAAACTTAAGTGAGAGCGTGAAGAATAATTACATTGGTCTGGCACGTTTTTTTAGAGCTTGGTTTTATTATGATAAAGTGGTTCGGTTTGGAGATGTTCCTTGGGTAGATCATCCATTAGCGGTTGATGAGACTGACATATTAAAGGCTCCTAGAGATTCGAGGGAAGTCGTCATGAAGCATATCATGGAGGATCTTGATTTCGCTTATCAACATATTACGGATGCGCCCGGAGATGGAACGACCGTAAATAAATGGACGGCCTTGGGTCTTAAAACCCGTATTGCATTGTTCGAAGGTACTTTTAGAAAGTATCATAAATTGAATTTAGCCACACAGCCGGAGGCTTTTTTTCAAGAAGCTGTTGAGGCTGGAAAGCTTCTGATGGAAACTGGTCCATTTAGCCTGAACATCGCGTCAGATCCTAAAAATTCGCAACGGGAACTTTTTATTAGCGAGCAACCTGTTAAGAAGGAGGTCATGCTGGCAGTTGCTTTCAATAAAAATCAAGCCTTAATGAACGATGCGAACTGGTGGTGGACTTCAGCTACCTATGGCCCTCGGCTGAGTTTAGTTCGTCCATTTATCAACACAATTTTGAATTCGGATGGTTCATCTTACACCGATCGTCCAAACTTTGAAAAGGAAGAGTTCTATGACGAATGTCAAAATAGAGATTTACGTTTAGCTCAGCTGATCCGAACTCCAGGATATAAACGGGGTGGTAAAGCTGCCCCTCCAAATTTTGCGAGTTATACCTACACAGGCTCNNCAAATATACGCTAGATGATCCGTATTATGATAATGGTGGCTTTAATACCAATGCTGTACCTTTAATGCGATATGCGGAGGTATTGCTCAATTATGCGGAAGCTAAGCAGGAGCTCGGAACATTTAATGCGGCCGACTGGTCAAAGACAATTGGAGCACTGCGCCAACGTGCAGGTATTGTTAACGGGGTTAGTGCACTGCCGACGAAGGTTGATTCTTATTTGAAGAATACATTTTTTCCTACGGTTGACAATCCGGTACTTCTTGAAATTCGACGTGAAAGACAGATTGAATTAGCGTTGGAAGGATTTCGCTTTAACGATTTGAAACGATGGAAATCGGGTGATCTAATGGCGAATGTTCAATGGACGGGTATCTATATCCCTACGTTGGATAAACCTATGGATCTGGATCGTGATGGAACGGCCGACGTGCTTTTTTATGATGGTAGCAAACCTATTCCTGCTATTGAAGGAGTGACCAAAGTAGCTGTTGGAGGAGCGAATAATTCGCAGACAATGACCGGAGACAACCATCTGCAATGGGGTAAAACAATGAGTAGAAAATGGTACGATAACGGTAAGCAATATTTGTATCCTATTCCTTCGTCAGCGCTTGTGCTGAATAATCAATTAGGACAAAATCCAGGATGGTAAATATGCTTTAATTTAGCTTATGTCAAAACAAGAAGCACCTGATGTCAGGTGCTTCTTGTTTTGTGTGCTTATCATATTTAATCTTTTGTCAGGATACCAGTGATTTTTAGTAAGTTTATATAGCAAAGTTATACCTCATGATCTTATGGATGTAATAATTAATTTACCTTCTTATACGATAGCATCAGGATTGGCATCTGTATGGGAGCCGGGATTCGAAATAAAGGTTAAGGTTACTCATGGTGAAGTCGTAATTAGTGCAAACAAACAGGGACTTATTTCTTTTGCTAAACAGCTTTTGACACTCGCGCAGGATGAAGTACCCATAGGTTCTCATTTCCATTTGGATGAAACAAACGCCCTGTCCCCGGAATCTATTTCACTGATCTTGGAGAAAAGATAGCTATTATGTTCAATTTAATGATAAAAATGCTATTAAAGACCGTTCTATTATTTTTAATAGTATGTGGGATAACATCTAATACAGCGGCTCAAGAAATTTTGTATGTATTTCCGGAGACAGTAGAGAAGATCTTAGATCAGCATTTGGGTAAATACAAGCTGAATGAGGACAAAGAAAGGGTCTATCTGACTTTGGATAGAAATGCGGAAATATATACGCTGACAATATCCACCTACTTCGTGGATAGCGATGATGATTTGACCCGGTGGATTAAGGGGAGCAATCGCGTGGGGCTGGTCAATACCAAGAAATATCCGCTATTGCTTGATATGGATTTTGATTTTGGAGCTCCCGATAGAAAGGCCGTCGGTAAATTTGGCGAGCGGGATGGGCAGGTTAAGCGTATGCGGGTTCTTTTGCACGGGTTTTATGTGGAGTTTAATAAAAGCGGAAAGATATTGGGACAGTACGATAAAACCCTATAACTGCAATATTTTTCTTATAAAGCTCTTTAGGTTTTATAAGAAAAATATTGATATAGCTTGGCTCAGCATCATCGGGTTTTGCTGTTGCTATCGGCGTTCTTGATACACCCCAATTTCATGAATGACAACGCGATCTTTTTGAGGTTTGATGCTGAAACGTAATTTTTGCCCGAGTGCCTCTTCAAAGCGAAAGATCTGGATGCGTCCTTGCTGTACAGCCGTGGCTGCAATAGGTTGCCATTTTCCATCCTTGAGATAGGATAGGTTGTAGTGCGACGGGTTATCTTTTCCTTCGGTAATAACGACCGTATTGAATGTCTTACTTCGTTCGAAATTCAGCTCGTACCAAACCTCACCTTTGGCAGCAGGATTGGAAACCCAAGCGGTGCCAAAATTGTCGTCATTGGCAAAATCCATGATATTCATATCATCACTCCAGCTGCTGTATGAAGGTACTTGCTTAGCGATATTGTGGTCGACAATGGGAGCTTGGTAGCTGGGTAAAGTCTTGTAGTTAGGCCTGTTTTTGTACAATGAGCCGATCTTCCTCAAGGCATCGAGCGCATTCTGATCCATGATACCGTCACTGTTTGGGGCTACATTGAGCATGAAGTTACAGTAAGCATTGTTATAAGGGATCACAAATTTCTCCACCAATTCGTTGACATCCTTGACCGGAGTATTGGGAAAAGACGTTTTCCAAAACCAATTTTGCTGCAAGGGAAGGCAGGCCATGGCAGGAAGTTTATTGTGTTCTTTGGAAATAAATTGCCCCGCTCCTTGTTCGTAAGATTTGATGTCTGTATAAAATAAAGCATCTCCCGGATACTTTGCCGAATTAAGATCCATTAATAGGCATTTAGGTTGCAGCGATTTGACCAGGTAATAGATGTCATCGAAAGGAACATCGTCGTAAGAAATGCGTGACCAGGGTGCATCCCAGCCATCAATCACCAAGGCGTCGATTTCTCCATATTGGGTGAGCAATTCAGTCAGCTGATCTTTAATCAGCTGGATATGGGCTTTGGTAATGGTATGTGGTCGGATACCTTGATGCATGTCCAAAATGGAATAGTACAACATAACCCGAAGACCATTTTTGCGAAAGGCTTCAGTAAACTCCTTGACAACATCACGCTGTAAAGGTGTATTCATGACGTTGTAGTCTGTAGTTTTTGTGTTCCAGATCGGGAAGCCACTGTGGTGCTTGGTTGTCAGGCAGCCATAACTCATATTTGCCGATTTGGCCGCTTTGGCCCATTGATCTGCGTTGAGTTTGGGCGATTTGAACAATTCAAGAGCAGCATTGGGATCGGANNGGACCAGTCCTGTTCCATAAAAGTCGGCATACCATAGTGGATAAACATACCGAACCCTAGGTTGACAAAATCGAGCTGACTTTGCTCGAGTACTTTTTTTGAAAAACTGGTTTGCGCAAATAGCGTGTTGCTCAGTAAAAGAAGAGATAGACAGTAAAGTATTGTCTGTGAAATTCTGGACATATAATTTGTTCATTGTTATGTTGGTAAATATAGGCTATGAGAGCAGGATTTATGCCTAATGGAAACCTAACGAAAGCTTAATAAAAGCCTAATAGGGCTTTGTGTTTCATAAAATGATGTTATTTTTAGGCCATGAATGGCAGCGGCAAAAATATATATCCTTGGGCATTTGGGATGAGTTTCCTGATCTTGACTGGCCTGATCGCCTTGCTCATCTTCAATACCTATCAACTCGAAGATAAGAATTATCAGGTTGAGCAAGTCAATCGCATCCAGAATGCTTACGGCGCCGCGGTTATGGACGATAAGATCTTCCCTGGTGGAAATGCGGTATTTCAGTCAGAATTGGTTCCTTGTCTGTCAGTCTGGTATCAAAAGAAATTACAGGGATCTGCTGATGTCAATGCTTACGGATATCAATGTATGGGGCGCTTTTTGGAGCAATTGCGTAGGCAACAGTCCCTAGACAGTATTTTCAGGCAGATCGTGCAGCAACAAAAGTTGGATACAACACTGGTTTATCTGTTCCATTTTGATAAACTGGAAATCTATGATGTAAAGGACAGTACCTGGAAGGTTTTCTACGAATCTGCCAGTGAAAATCGGGCCGGAGCAATTAGTGGTAAACTTGCGAAGGCTAGTAACAACAACAGAGTATTCCAGTTGTCGGTCAGTGATAAAAATCCAATTGCTTACCGTTTTACCTACAGCCTTTTTGTTGATTACGAAAACAGGGACTGGCGAATTTTCCAGCGTATGGCTCCTGTATTTTTATTATCCTTGGCTTGTATCAGCGTGATCGTGCTGTTGAGTTATAGAACCTATAAAAACTGGGTCAATCAACGTAAGCTGGCCGATCTGAAAACGAGTTTCCTCCACCACATAAGGCATGAATTTAATACACCTCTGACAACGATTTTGGTGACCGCGCATAGCGTGATTGATCAGGCTGCTGCTCGCGATGACAGGGAGGTGGCCCAATTGGGGCGAATTGTGGAAAGGCAGGCTAAAAGGCTCAAAGAATATTTCGGGCAAGTGATGGGAACGGTAGCTCTACAGGAACAGCAAGCCAAATTAGTCCAGGTTCCAATCGATGAATCTACACAGGAGATTCTGGATGAACTTCGCTTGCGTTATGGTGGAGAAATTGATATTGTATATGATCCAATAGGGGATGGAACTGCATTATTCCTGGATGAAAGCTATTATTTTTCGATCTTGGACAATATGGTATCCAATGCGATCAAATTCAATGATCATACACAAAAGGAGATTCGGTTTGCCTGGGAAAAGGTAGATAGCCGACACTTTCTCAAAATAACAGATAATGGGATCGGTATAGCTTTTACTGATCGTGAAGCGATATTTACGGCATTTTATCGTGGACATTTGTCAGGGAATAGACCGGGACTAGGACTAGGTCTTTATTATGTCAAATCTTGTCTGGACAGATTGGGTTGGAAAATCCATTTGGAAAATCCGCCAGTTGGTGGTACTATTTTTTATATTTACATAGACAATGAGTCGTTCAATGGTAAAAAGCAGGCTTGACATCCTTTTGATCGAAGATGAACCTGATTTGGGGGCCGTGTTTTCACGCTATCTCCAATACAAAGGATTTCATGTGCAATGGGAAAGTACATTAAAAGGAGGATGGGACGCATTCCAAAACTGTTCGGTTAAACTTCTAATCATCGATATTCAATTGCCTGACGGAAATGGTTTTGACCTTGCTCAGAAAATTCTACAAATTAAGAAAGGACAGCCCATTTTTTTCTTAACGGCACTCCATGAGCGTACCTCACGGCTCAGGGGGCTGACGCTGGGCGCAGTTGACTACATCGCCAAACCCTTCGACATGGATGAGATCTTACTCAAGATCCGCAACTTGTTGGCCGTGGCTGTACCTGAAATAAATGCAGTATCCGAAATTGAATTAGTTATTGGTAGCCTTCGACTCAATATGGAGCGGTATAGCTTGACTGACGGTGCGGGGAAGACACAGAAACTGACAGTGCGCGAAGCTGAATTGCTACGCCATCTGATCCACAATAAAAATTTGCTTGTCAACAAAAAAGATCTTCTATTGCAGTTTTGGGGCAACACCGATTTTTTTAACGGTAAAAGTCTAGAGGTTTTTATCTCACGGCTCCGCAAATTATTGCAAATGGATCATACACTCCATATTGAGAGTATTTATGGAGCTGGTTATATTTTACATGAAAATAGGCAAACGAATTGAAGCAATTAACGAAATAGCATGGATTACGAAAATATACTAAATAATGTGTCAAAATGCATCAGCTTGACAGATGAAGAGCGTAAATTGTTTACGGAATTATTAACGATACGAAAAGTCCCGAAGAAAACAATATTATTGGAAGAGGGAGAGGTCTGTCAGTTTGAGGGCTATATCCAAAAAGGCTGTGTAAGAATTTATTATCTAGATGAAAATGGGTTTGAAGTAACATTAGCTTTTGCGGTAGAAGATTGGTGGATTAGCGATATTGCTTCTTTTCATTACCACAGACCTTCCAGTTTATATATGGAAACTTTAGAGGAGAGTGAATTTTTGATGTTAACACCTGAGACGAAGGACAGGTTATTGGAGATTGTGCCAAAATTTGAACGTGTGTTTCGTATGCTCGTACAGCGCCGGCTCGCCGTTCTGCAAAACCGATTAATTCATACGATGGCTAAACCTGCCGCAGATCGGTATCTCGAATTTATAGAAATGTACCCCACTATTTCTCAAAGAGTGCCACAATATTACATTGCCTCTTACTTAGGTGTTTCGCCTGAGTTTGTCAGCATTATACGTAAGCGTCTTGCCGCAAAGAATAAGTAATTGTGGGCTATAGATGTGCCTCAGAGCTCAATAGCCTAACATCATGATGAATGTGTGTTTTAAACCTCTGTTTTAGTCGCGATGAGCTTTTGAGGATATGGAATTTGAGCTGCAGGGCAAATTGTTTGAACATAAAATAAAGGACATTTGCTATCTTAGAAATAAGTTTTGATCTTGAGTATAACTAGTTTGTACAGTAGGGGCAAAAAAGCTAAAGATTCGATGATTGTATGGAGGAAAAAGATTTAGGAAAAGCATTTATTTATTCCTGTTATGTGGATAAGGTATTCGGACATGAACAGTTCATGCCGGAACACGTTGTATCATTTGTTATGTCGGGTGAAACACATCTTGATCATCAGCAGGGAAAATTGGTCGTCGGAGAAGGGCAGATCTTGGTTGGGCGACGAAATCAATTGGCTAAAGCTGTTAAAAACCCGGCCAAAAACAATGTCTACAAATCAGTATCTGTTTTGTTGCATACAGATCGACTTAAACAATATGCGATAGATCACCATCTTTCTTCAGATAAAAAATATCAGGGGGATCCGAATATTCTTTTAGAAAGCAATGCGTTCATTCGAAGTTATTTTGAGTCGCTTACTCCCTATACCGAAGCCATTGACCGTGTGAGTAAGAAAATGGAAAATATCAAGGTTTATGAATTGATCACCTTGCTGTTGGAGACGCATCCACCTATAAAAGATTTATTATTTGATTTTTCTGAACCCCATAAAATTGATCTCGAAAAATTTATGGTGAAGAATTATCGCTATAATGTACCCCTGGAGAATTTTGCCAAACTCTCGGGGCGAAGCCTAGCGAGTTTTAAGCGGGATTTTGAAAAGATATTTCAGACCTCTCCCAGAAAATGGTTAAAGGAAAAGCGCCTTAGTGAAGCGTATTACTTGATTGAAAACAAGAAGCAAAAACCTGCAGACATTTATTTGGATTTGGGATTTGAGAATCTTTCACATTTTTACGCATCCTTTAAAGAGAAATTTGGAATAACACCGGCGACAGTACATGCTGTTGGATAAGTTTAGTTTTTGATCAACTATATTTTCCACCAGTATGAAGGGGCTGTGTTCGCATGTTCCAGGTCAACTAATTCCCCAATTAAAGGGGTTAATAATCCCTGTTGCTGCTTTTTAGCTTCTTTGGAGACGCGTTCCAAAGGCTCATACCATGCATGATTGGCGAGTACAAATTTAGATGAATGAACAGGCAATAACAGGGATGCTTTGAGATCTTTTGCCGCTTGTACGACTTCTTCGGGCATCATATGAATGTATTTCCAGCTGAGGTCATATTGACCATTCTCTAAGATAGCCAAGTCAAAGGGCCCCAATTTGTCACCAATTTCTTTAAAATGACTGTCATAACCACTATCACCACCTAAATAGAGTTTTAAAGATGGTGTTTCTAAGGCGTATGAAACCCAGAGGGTGTTGGCGGTCCATATACTTCGACCCGAAAAGTGGCGCGCCGGAGTAACGGTTAACTTGAAGCCATCGCCGAGGTCAATTTCTTCCCACCAGTCCTTTTCTACGATTTGGTCAGGCCGGTACCCCCAGTATTCCAGATGAGAGCCGACACCAAGTCCGACGATGATCTTTCCAACACGCGGTTGTAGAGTCTTTAACGTCTTATAATCCATGTGATCATAATGATCGTGCGATATAAAGAGGTAGTACGTTGGACGGAGTTCGTCGGCGGTTTTGATATCTGCGCCTTCAAAAGCTTTACCACTCCCGGGAATTGGTGATATGTTACCGCTTAGTACAGGATCGACAAGTATATTCTTATTGTCAAGGTGTAAGAAGTAAGATGAATGACCTAACCAAACAAGACTTTGAGATTTAGCCAATAGTTCTTTCCAATTGAGCGCAACAGTAGGGATTTTATGTCTTGGAGCTGTTTCGTCAGATCTTCTGCAAAAGTAATCGCATAAAGCAATGGACCAGCTTTGCGTCAGCTGTGGGGTAGGATTGCTATTCTGAAATCGACCATTCTTGAATTGTTTGGATTCTTGTATGCGTTTGAGCCTTTCGCCTGCGGGTCTTTTGCCAAATTGTGGATGCATCATAAAGCTTGCTGTTAGTGCAAAGAGTACGGCAAAAAGCAAGATTGTTCTTTTCAACAATAGTAGCCATCTTGGGCTTTTGCGTTTTGTATTCATTTGCATCATCGTATGGTACAAAGATACATGCTGCGTAGTTTCCGTATGTTTGTTATTGGCTCAAAGTTGATATGCCCTACGGCTCAAGGTAGCTGGCTCGGGCAATTATTGTTGACTCGTCTGGGGCGGGAGAGGAGCAGGCTTTAAATCGATATCGTCTAGATCTGTTGGTGGAACTATGCGATAAGGCGTTGTTTCAAAAAATATAAAATGTCTGCCTCTACACAGAGGCAGACATTTTTTTTAGCCTTTATATGGTTTTTTAGCTGCTTCTATTAGCTCTTTCATTTCTAACTTGATATAATCCACGTTTGGCGTAGATCCGGTCAAAAAGTAACGAATATTTCCTTCCTTATCAATGATAAATTTGGCTGGAATGCCTTTGACGCCAAATTTAGCGGCCATGACTTCCCCTGTTTGCGGATCCTTTTGATCGTCGTATAGCACTTCAAATGGATAATTGTTTTTTGTGATAAAAGATACTACATTTTCTTTATAGTTCTTATCCCGCTCCCAGGTATTCATAAACAAGAATTGGACGTCCTGATCATTGGCATAAGATTCTTGTGCAGCTTTCATTCCTGGAAATGAGCGTACACAAGGCTGGCACCACGTCGCCCAAAAATCTAAGACAACAACTTTTCCTTTTAAACTTGCCAAAGATACTTTTTCCCCCTTTAGATTGAGTAGTTCAAAGTTGGGTGCAGGTTTAAACGTTGCCATCTCTTTAATATGGTTACGAATATTTTGCGTTAACTCTGTTTTCAATGAAGCATTAAAGTTTTCGTCTCCCTGTATAGATCCGTTCAATTCCGTATATAGTTTTTTGAGATCATTTTCAACAGCAAACTGCCCTTTAGCATACAATTTGGTCAAAATGTTGTATGCTTCCAGCTTTCTGCCTGTACCCATTAATGATTTGTAATACACCATGGCAAGACCGTCCGCTTGCTCTGGCGCAGCTTTGAGCGCATTCTCAATATAATTTAGCGCTTCAGCGTATTTTTTTTGAGCAACAAGAATATTTACATAAGCTGACATGGAGCTTGCGTACCCCATCGCTGCAAAGCGAGCTTTATTGTCTTTTTGGTTCTCGGGAAGGGTTAAATAGTAATAGCTATCATCCATAGCGGTCTTTAGCAGTGGAGCCGCTGTAGTCGTGTCGCCTGCGCTCAGCAAAATTTGACCAACAGGTATATAGCCATTTCCACGCCAGAACCGTTCTTTCATTTCACCAAGATAATGCAATGCTTTTGGGGCATTTCCTTCGTTGGCAAAACTCTGTGCCAGATTAGCTAATACATAATCATATGTCAACGGCTCTTCGCTAAAGTTTTTAACGGGCCATTTTTTTATGAGCTCATTATATGCTTTTTCTTTTTGTGCTGGCGTACTTGCGTTGTAAAAGACATCTGTGATAAAGGCATCACGCGTTAGTGATCCTTTTGGATATTTTTTCTTCGCTAATGCTTCTGCCGAAACCTGCAGATCTTCTTTACCTAAAGAGCGCAAAACGTTAATTGTGGTCCGATAGTCCTCTTCTGATTTATATGTTTTTAATTCGCTCATCAATACATTGGCGAGTGAATCCTTTTGTACCAACGTACCTTTTTCAATAATAGGCAGGTATTGTTGGTATTTATTTTTTGCAGGCTGCTGCGCAAAGGCTGCTGTGAGCGAAAATGCGAAAGCAGCCGTTAAGATGTTTGTTTTCATTTTTTATTTTTATAATTTTTAAATTCGTTAGTCTTCGTATCCTGCATTCTGTGTCAAGTTCCTGTTGATCAAAATCTGCGCTTGCGGAATCGGGAATAAGACATCTGTGGCTTGCCAGTTTGATTTGATCGGTGAAAGGACAGCCGTAGCACGGTCGGTCCGCTTGAGATCAAGCCAACGATGACCAAATTCACCAAAAAATTCATGGAGACGTTCGGTCGCTATAGCAGACAATAATTGCGTTTGGTTTAAACTGCTATTAAGTCCAGCCAGCCCCGCACGTGCACGCACGGCGTCCACATCAGCGCGGGCTTCGGCCAGTTTTCCAAGGTTGGCTCTTGCTTCAGCGCGAATAAGATACTGTTCGGCTAGGCGAAGTATAATGTGAAATTCGTTGCCTGGCCCCGAGGCTACCTTATATTTGGTGATGGCATAATATATTTTGTTTGAGACCGTTTTTGAGCTTGTCCAATTTGACTTTCTTAAATCGATTGTAGGGGAGGTCTCAAAGCTATTGTATACGGCGTCAGGCAGGGTGTAGCCTGGTGCAACTGTGGCTGTCGTTAAATAATTGGAACCAAATGTGGTTACGCCACTCTGATTTCCCAGTTGAAGAATAACCTCACTGCTTGAGTTAACAAAGTTTTTATCTGGTGCGGGCATTCCATAATCAGCGGACTGCAATACTTTGGTTGCGTAAGACTCTGCATTCTGATAGTCTTTTTGATAGAGGTAGACTCTAGCCAATAGTGCGCTGGCGGCAGCTTTATTGGCACGCCCTCTTGGACTTGCGGTTGCATCGTAGGTTGTTGCCATTTTGCTTTCGGCATCTTTGAGGTCAGCAATGATCTGATCATATACTTGCTGTACAGGAGTTCGCGAAAGCGTTGCGTCTTCAAAAGCGTGTAGGTCGTCGCGTAATTGCAAGGGCACATCGCCGTAAAGATTAGCGAGATAGAAATAGGCATAAGCCCTGAAAAATTTAGCTTCGCCCAAAAGCTGATCTTTGACAGCTGGGGTAAGCGTATTAGATGCTTCAAGACCTGAAACAGCATTATTTGCACTCTTGATAAGCTGGTAGCAATTTGACCAGAAATTCGCGACATTGCCATTTGTGTTCAATAGGTTATTGCTGGCAAATTCGGAGGTATTCGGATCAGCATTATTGTATTGAAGGTCGTCCGCAGCAATTCCTGTATAGAAGGTTGACGTCCCGGCAAGATTGATGCTTAATGTTGTGTTATATAATCCACGGATGACACTATTTGCAGAAGCATCTGTAGCAAATGCTTCGCCAGCGAGTACCTGATTTGGAGGAGCCCCCAACTCCACAAATTTTTCGCAGGAACTGACAAGAAGAGTTCCACTTGTAATGGCTAATAGTAATATATTTTTATTGATGTTTAATTTCATGATCTCTAATGTTAAAATTGACAGTTNNCCAAATACAATGGTGCGCAATGGAGGCAATACCTGGGCGATCGTTCCGGTACCTAGGCCAGATGGCCCCCCCTGCACGGTTGTTTCGGTATCCAGGACATATTTATTCTTGGCCCAGGTAAAGAGATTTTGTCCTTGCATAAAAACATTACAATTGGACATTTTTAGCCTCGACGTCCAGCTTTTCGGTAAGTTGTACGATAGATTGACAGATCTTAATTTAATATAAGAAGCGTCACCATAGACTGCGTCGGAGTTGGTATACTGATTATAAGATTTGCTTAATTCAGCTCCATCATTCGACACGCCAGGTATTGTTGGAATAATAGCACCTGGGATGGTTGCATTGGTATTGGTTGGTGTCCATCTGTCCAACCAATAATCGTTTTGGTTGACCAAAGCGCCAGGTCTTGTATTGAGAATTTTGGTCACACCAAAGCGGTGGTTAAATTGGAAGAATACGCCCAGTTCAAAGCCTTTGTAGGAAAAGGTATTGTTAAATCCGCCATAGAAAGGCGTACCTAAATCTGCTACATAACGGTCGTCAGCTGTAATAGCACCATCACCATTGCGATCTTCATATAAAGCTCTTCCTGTTGCTGGGTCTACACCTTGATAGTGATACAAACGAATCATATTGAGCGGCTCACCAACAAGAAAATTACTTGAGTAGAATGTGTTTTCCAGCCCAGGAAATTCTACGAGCTTGTTTTTATAAAATGTAAAGTTAGCTGATGTTTTCCATGTAAAATTTTCATTTGTCACATTGGTGGTATTCAACTCCAATTCCAAACCTGTATTTTGGATCAACGCCGGTAGGTTTTCCATATAACTATTGTAGCCTGTCTGGGTACTCAAAACTAAATCGGTGATTTGATCAGAAGAACGATTTCTGAAAAAATTCCCTGTAAATAGTATTCGATCCTTCAAGAAACCCAGATCGAGTGCAAACTCCATTTTTTTGGTTGTTTCCCATTTGATATATTCATTGGGAAGCCTCCCGATATTCATGGAAGGATTGTTTAGATAAGCCGTTGACGTAGAGTAAAGCGGGAGATAAAGATAATTGGGAATCTGATCGTTTCCTGTTGTTCCGTAGCTCGCTCTCAATTTACCAAAACTTAAAAAGGATAAATTATCCTGTACAAAATCTTCTTTTCCAAAGACCCATCCAAGTCCTACGGCACCGAAATTTCCAAATCTATTTTTGGGACCAAAGCGAGAAGAGGCATCTCTTCTGAACGTTCCATTAAACAAATATTTCTCTTTCCAATCGTAATTCACTTTTCCGAATACAGCATTGTACTTGTAGTAAACAAGGTTATTGCTTGCGGTAAATAGTCCTGCGGCACTGAGTGATCCTAAAAGTGCATCGTTTGAATAATTGGAACCATTAGTTGTCTGCGAGCGTGATGAATTCTGCTGAAAACTTGTTCCGATCAATGCTGTCAATTTACCCTCGCCGATATTTTTCAGATAATCCAGTGTGGGTTCAATAATCCAATTTTCGGCCTTTGTATTGGAGAAACTGGAAGAACCAAGCGGATTAGGGACGGTGTTGTTTAAGGAAGTAATTGGCCGTTGATTATTTTGGTTCAATTGGGTGATGGTGTAACCAAAATTTGCTTTCGCTGTTAATCCTGGTATAATTTTGTAACTCAGGTTGGCATTTGAAATCAGATTATTGGTATTGCCAAAATATTTGCGTTCGAGCAAGGCGATTGGATTGTCAATAAACGTCGATGACGGTAACCAATAGTATTTTCCATTATCCCCATAAATTGGATAATTAGGAGCCAAATTGTAGAGTGAGGTGACATCCGATGAAGGCATATCCGAATTATCGTTGGCATAGCTAACTGATAGGGCGGCATTGAATTTTTTGTCGGAAGAGGTGTGATCCAGATTTAGACGGGATGTAAACCGGCTATTTTTGCTATCCCCATAAAATACAGTGCTTTCACGTCTATATCCCGAATTGAAGAAAAAGCGGGTGGACTCGTTTCCGCCCGACATATTCGCCTGCACGTCGGTTATGTGGCCTTTGTTTCCAATCAGCATTTTTTGCCAGTCTGTCGATTTGTTCTGATCCCATAGCATAAGATCTGGGGCATTATCGGCAGTAGGCGTGACTCCAGCATTGGCAAAAGCCTCTTTTCTTAAGGTCAGATATTCATCCAGATTTAACATGGGGATAAAGCGGTTGACCTCGGTAAATCCAGTATTGAAGTTGACACCGATGCGGGTACGGCCTGCAGATCCTTTTTTTGTCGTGATCAGAACAACGCCATTCGCACCACGGCTACCGTAGATCGCAGTGGCATCGGCATCCTTCAAGACATCGATACGCTCGATATCGGCTGGGTTAATCATGCTGAACGGACTTAACCCGCCAGAAGAGGCTGAGATACCAAAAGAATTGAGGTTATCGGTAGCAGGTTGCCCGCCATTAAAATTGGTGAAAGGAACCCCATCAACAACATATAGTGGAATTGAACCTGAAGTCGTTCCACTTAATGACGCCTGATTTCTGATCTGAATCTGAACAGCACTACCGGGTACACCATTGTTTTGGGCGATTAATACGCCAGACATTCTTCCGGATANNCTTGTGATCGAAGCAACCGAACCTGTATTCAGTCTACGTGTGGTTGTACCATAGCCAATGACGACCACTTCTTCCAAACTACCTTCTTCGGGCTTAAGCCTGATCGGGGTAGGACTTGCTATAAGTTGTTTTGCTGGTACATCAATCTTTTGATAGCCTATAAAAGAAAAAGTAATCATAACATCGTCATTCGGAATACGGAGCCCCCATTGCCCATTGACATCAGTTGCAGTACTGGTTTGCATGTTGCGGTATTCTGCTTTTTGCCAGTCTTTTATGATAACGGACACGCCCGCTAGAGGCGTTCCATTTTCGTTTACTACTTGTCCCGCGAGCTGTTTTTGTTGTTGCTGTTTTTTTTCTTTTACCGCGATGATATTGTTGTCCAATATTTCCCACGTGAGGTTGCTACCGGCCAGCGATTGAGAAAGAATATCTTTGACGCTGATTTTCTTTCCTACAATATTGACCGTCGCATTAGGGAGAGTCGCTTTGCTAAAGAACATTTTGTATTTGCTCTTTTCATTGATTGTTTGAAAGACATCTTCAAGCTTTCCGCCTTGGATGGAGACGTCAATTTTTTCAGTTTGAGAATAGGCAAAGCTCTGTACATGCATGGTGCTTAGACAAACGAGCAGTAAAGCCAATCTCGACTCTTTTCTAAATTTGGGTTTTGTTTTGTTCATATGAGTTATTCAGGTTGATTGTTTTTAAAATAGTTGTAGTTGATTTTTCCCCGTTTTTTTTATTTGAAAATAATTGACTGTTTGTAATGCTTTTAGAATACTTTCGAGTTGTTCATTTTCGAATGTGGCTGAGTAGCGTTGGCTGGCAATTGCTTTGTTTGTAATTTTAATCTCTACTCCATACATACGCTCCAATTTCAGGGCTATATCAAGCAATCTTTCATCTTGAATGGTAATACGATTTAATAACCATTCGGTTTCTAAAGCAGAACCATCTTTTTCGGATACAGTGAATGGTTGGATGGCGATACCAGCGGGAGCTGTTATCGTTTTCAGACTTGGGGATGGCGATGCCTTTTCAGGCCTATCTAGCTTTGTGATGACAAATTTTTCTCTGGGTTTTAATATAAATTTCTGATCATTGGTTCCTGTTTTCCAGATAGATACTTTTCCACGTACCAAGGCTGTTTCGGCATTGTTTTCCTCCGCATAATCGCGCACATTAAAAGCGGTACCTAATACACTAATTTCCATTCTTGGTGTATGGATAAGGAACGGTTTGGAAGGATTTTTTGTAACATCAAAAAATGCCTCTCCGATTAAAGTAACTTCTCGTGTGCTCGAATCTTTGAATGATGTTGGATAGATTATTTTGCTTGAGGCATTGAGCGTAACCTTTGTGCCGTCCTCAAGCACAATTTGACGCTGTTGTCCATTTGTTAGCGTCACTTCTTGATTTTGAGGTGCATTTATTATGTACAAAAATAGGCTGGCAAAAGCGATGCACAAGATGGCAGCAGCGGCAATCTGAGAAAAACTAAAAGAGCGTTTCTTTTTAGACGCTAGTTTGTTCATAATGCCACTATGGATACGCGTTTTCAGGGCTTCCTGTACCTCGTCAGGTAGTGTATTGAGTAAATTTGGCCTGGATGAGAATGATTCAAAAAAACGCTCTACGATGTCTATTTCTTCCGAATTGGCTTCGCCGTTTACGTATTTGTCAATTAGCTTTTCAAGCTCTTGGTTAGGATATTGCATATGATTAGTACAATGTTCACTTAAATAGTGCCTTTAAAGGAGGGAAATGTACTAGTCTAAATTTTTTTTATTTGTAAGTGTCTTATTTATAGTTGAATAAAATTACAAGGATTGTCAAAAAATGCTGGATTACAAGTCTTTTTAGTTTTTGAATCGATACGCCAAGATGATTTTGGACGGTGTTTTGGGAGGTTTTAGTCAGGTCGCTGATCTCCTTTGTGGTGAGTCCATCCAGATATCTCATTTTAAAAATTTCCTGTCTTTTTTGCGGCAGTTGGGAAACCCATTGTTCGATGAGTGATTTTAAATCTTTATCACCATAGGGATCAACATTCACAGCTTCCTGACTTTGATAAAGTTGTTTATTTTCCTCCACCAGCACATTTCTGCGTTTATTTTTCTTGTACGTTTCGAATACTTTGTATTTCATGCAGGTAAAGAGATAAGCCTCCACATTGTGGATATCTCTATTGGAGCACTGTTCCCAAAGGTCTATAAATACGTCTTGAACAATTTCTTCACAAGAAGCTAGATCTTCGAGCCTTTTGTAAGATTCATCTAGCAATACTGACCAATACTTATTATACAAAATATTGAAAGCCTCTAAATCGCCTTCTCGGAGCCTTGCTACTAGGCTTGTATCGGAATGAGATGCATATTTATCGTTTTTCATGATATGGTAGTGTGAAGCTGAGTTCCTCAGATTGGTAATTTTAAGGAATGTAACTTTTTTTCAATTATACAGATTTTATCAATTAGGGTCAAGTGCTGTCTATAATTTTTACTTTAGCTATAATGGCTTAAAGTTCAATTTTTTCATGTTAATTGCGTTGATGTAAGCGTACAACATCATGTTCGGCGACGGCCATTCCATTATTACACATTTGACACATTATATAGGTTTATATTCATAATAAGTTGGTAGTTAGTTTGTAATTATCTCAAAATTAGGGCGAATAATATTAAGATAGAATTCATTTTTAATTTTTCGAATAAATTATTAAAAAAACGATCATTTATGCTGAGCGACTGATTTTTATCTTGTTTTTACGAGAAATAACAATAAAAATTCTGTTTAATACATAAGGTCCTTACGTTCATGTCAGAAACAAGCTTTTGTAGTAGCACCTTTTTTAAAGGTGGTTGAGTACGCAGTAATCCGATTACAAAGGTTTGTATTGATATTTTTACGGTTATTATATGATTTTACCGAAATATTTCTTGAAATAATACAATGAATTCTTTTTTCTTGAAAGTAATCGTAAGTTTAAATATGATAATACAATTGGCACAGCATCCTTAAAAATAAAATCTATAAAACAGGTAGATTTTATTTAGGCAATTTGTATATTTGACCAAGTTTCACAATGACCTAACATTAAAATACGGCGGATATGGATGTGGAAGATCTAGAAAAGCAATGGCTTGTCTCTTTGCAGCGAAGTGATAGAGAGGCTTTTGCGGATATATATGATTTTTACTGGAAAAAACTACTGAGCATTGCATTTACATTAACGAAGAATAAGGAGACTGCCGAGGAAATTGTTCAGGAGGTATTTGTCTCCTTATGGAACAGGCGGGAGGATGTACAGATTTCGTCCCTTTCGCACTACTTAGCGACGGCGGTCAAATTCTCTTCTTTTAAATCGCTACAACGGGCCCGTCGTCGGGAGGAGATTCTAAGCTCCGAAATACTACAAGTACCTTATCAGCAAGACCAAAATACAATCGATGCCCGGTTTTTACAAGAGTATCTGCACGGCGTTGTGGATAGCTTGCCCGAGCGGTGTAGGCTGGTCTTTCAGCTGAGCCGTGATGAACATTATTCTAACCGTGAGATCGCCACAGAGCTCCAAATTTCTGAAAAGGCAGTAGAAGCCAATATTACCCGTGCTTTGAAAGTACTTCGTGTGCAATTGCGTAAGGTAGGTTTTATCTTTTTATTTTTTCTTTAAAAAAAATCAATTTCAATATAGGGGTACCCATGGGCATGTGGTACTAACAATTAATGGACGACTTCATGGATAATAGTAATTTGCAGCAGTTAATTGATAAATACCTTCAGGGAACTATTTCTGTGGAAGAAAAGAAACGTTTGCTACGTTGGTATCGTCAACAACAAGACCAAGAGACTGTTTGGACACTTGAGCCTGGTGAAACCGAACAGGATGTTAGTCAACGGATAAAAAGCAAAATTTGGAGCGATATCGCCACGCCTCCTTCACGCAAACGTATCTATTGGCCTTATGTCGCGGTTGCAGCAACCTTATTATTGGCATCTTTTGTAGTCTTCATGCGTACAAAGTCCGGTATAGTGGAGCAGCAGATAAGCTTTTCGAAATCGGAAGGTACAAACAACCGCTTCATTCTGTTGCCTGACAGTTCACGGGTCGTATTACGGGCCGGAAGCAAATTGACCTATCCCAATAGCTTTAGTGGGCAGACACGTGAGGTTAACTTGGAAGGGGAGGCATATTTTGATATAAAGCATAAAAATGGTCAGCCTTTTATTATTCATACAGGTGAGGTAAAGACCACCGTATTGGGTACCGCCTTCACAATAAAGTATCCCAATGGGAGCAATCAGGTTGAAGTTCTTGTTGAACGCGGAAAAGTGCGGGTGGAGGATAGTAAGCAGGTCTTTGCTGAATTAACTGCAGACCAAAAAATAGATATTCAAGGTCTAAAAGTAAAGCCTGCAATTGAGAAAATAGATGTACAATCGGCCATGAGTTGGAAAAGGCAAGATATGGCTTTTGATGCACTACCTTTCGGCAGTCTAGCTGAGGCATTGGAAAAACGTTATGGTGTAAGCTTGGATTTTGCCAACCAAACACTGAGAAATTGCCCCATTAGTGGGAAATTTACAGGAAGTGAAACCATTGAAGAAGTGCTTTTAAATATTTGCGCTACTCGTAATGCGGCTTACCGCAAAACAGGGGACGGCCGATATGAAATAAAAGGTCCGGGCTGTCCTTAAAAAAGACTTTTTAACAGATAAAAAACTAACAAACCTTAACTTAAATCACAAACCTAATGAAAACGAAAAAACAGACTTAGCAATACCTGATAATGTAAAAACTCCCTGGCCGTAGGAAGCAAAACAGGGATCTGAGCTTATTCGAATTTTGTGAAACAATTAAACCCAATACAAATAATGCAAAAATTCTTGTTTTTTGCAAGTGGGGACTATTTTGCCCACTTTAACCCTAAACATCGAAAAATCTTTCTATCTACCATGAAAGTAAATTTGATCGGCGGCTTGTTGCTATCCAGCTCTTTACAATTGATGGCACTGACCGAAACCTTGGGTCAACGGATGAATGCGGTAAAGATACATATGGGATCTTCATCTCTTTCATTGAAAAAGGCTCTTCAGGAACTTGAACATAAATCCGGGATGACTATCTTCTATCCCAGTGATTTAGTGGATCACTATATGGCTCCGGTTATGGACACGCAATCGCGCTCTGTATCGGAGACACTCAAACTTATGCTCCAACAGACTAACCTGAGTTTTAAAGAAACTTCATTGGGAGTNNGGAGTGGTTTTGTTTGAGGATCCCGGGAAAACCAATCTTAAAAATGAGCGACTTCAACCACGTCGTGTAAGTGGGATTGTATTGGATGAAAATGGGCGTCCTATAGCAGGTGTGACCGTCTTACTGAAAAATCCGAAGGATCCGGACATGCATGTCGTAAGTGGCAGCACAGCAACGGATCAAAATGGGCATTGGGGCTTACCTATCACCGCGCCAACCTCCATATTGGTTTTTTCCATGATCGGCTATGTAAGCCAAGAAGTGCCCCTATCTGGCAAAAGTGAATTTAAGGTGTTCTTAAAAACACTCGAAAATAGAATGGAAGATGTGGTGGTCACGGGTCTTTTCGAGCGGCCTAAGGAAATGTACACTGGGGCGGCCAGGTCATTTACAAAAGAACAGCTACAAAATGTCACGAGTGACAATGTATTATCAGCGATTAAATCGCTAGACCCTTCTTTTCAGATGCCTGAAAATCTAAATCTGGGTTCTAATCCCAATGCCTTGCCCGAGGTCACATTACGCGGGGGAAATAGTCTCATCGATCCCAACAGTACCGGGAGCAACCCCTTCAATTATTCGAACAACCCTAATACACCCTTGTTTATCTTGGATGGATTTGAAGTCTCCCTTTCTAGGATTAACGATCTTGATCTTACCCGGATCAAAAGTATTGATTTACTTAAAGATGCAACCGCGACATCCATCTATGGTTCGCGTGCGGCAAATGGTGTCGTTGTTATCGAAACCGTTCGCCCCAAATCTGGTAAGCTACAGGTTACCTACACAGGAAATATGACCCTTGAAATGCCCGATCTCAAAGGTTATGATGTGCTCAATGCTGCTGAAAAGTTGGAGCTTGAGAGGCAGATCGGTGTATATGACTATAGTTGGAACAGTACCGATCAACAGCTGAAAACTATTTACAACAGTCGCTTGGCTGCCGTACGTTCTGGTGTAAATACCGATTGGTTGGCGCAGCCTGTACGAACCGGTGTTGGACAAAAACATAACCTTTATCTCGAAGGTGGTAGAGAGGAGGTTCAGTATGGTATCAACCTCAATTACTATAACAATGCCGGTGTCATGAAAGGGTCAGGGCGACAAACGATGACGGGCAACACATTTTTAGCTTATCGTTACAAAAACCTAATTTTTAAAAATGATCTTACCTTGGTGACAAACAGAGGTACAAACTCTCCCTATGGCTCATTCCGACAGTATGCCCAGTTAAACCCCTATTGGACGCCCTACAATTCGGATGGATCCTATAAAGTTTATCTCGAAGATATACTTAACGAGGAAACAGGAAAACGTCTGACGAACTTTGATAGTTATGATAACCTANNTGACAAGAATTTGATTTTTGCAACCCTGGGGGCCAATGTTAGTCAGGAGAACAATCATACCGAGACCTTCAAAGTTATCGGTTTCCCTAATCCGAGCATGGACAATATGAGTCAAGGTTTGCAATTTGCTACAGGAACGCGTCCGGAGGGAACAGAAAATATTAAGCGCTTAGCTGGTTTATTTTCAAACTTGTCTTTCTCGCATGATAATCGCTATTTGTTGGATTTTTCTTTCCGTTTGGACGGATCCTCCCAGTTTGGAAGTGACAATAGATTTGCGCCATTCTGGTCCGCTGGAGCGGGTTGGAACCTACATAAAGAACATTTTTTGGCGCAAGCTAAAGGGATAGATCGACTTAAATTGCGCTATTCATTTGGTTATACCGGATCGCAAAATTTTGATTCCTTTTATGGCAAGACAACTTCTCAATATTTCAATTCCACAGATTATCGTGGTATGATTGGTACTTATCTACTCGGATTTGGCAATAATGCATTGGCGTGGCAAAAAACACAGAAAAACAATATCGGTCTGGATTTAACGCTCTTCAATCGATTTGACCTAACGGCCAATTACTATATTGAAAAGACCGAGGGTTCGATTGCAAGTATATCCACAGCACCTTCCACAGGATTCGATCAATATAAAGAAAATATGGGCGATCTGGAAGCAAAAGGATGGGAATTATATACCCGCTATAATATATTGACCAATACGGCTAACCGAAATAACTGGTCAGTATTTGTTAACCTCTTTTCGGTCAAGACAAAGATTACGAAGGTATCCAATACCATTGCCGCATTGAATAAGTCGGCTAATGAGGAGTTATCTTCCCTTCCGATTACACGATATGCTGAAGGACAATCACAGACTGCCATATGGGCTGTTCCTTCACTAGGTATTGATCCGGCATCGGGTTATGAGATTTTCCGAACCAGAGAGGGCAAATTAACAAATACTTATAATCCCTTGGACCAGGTTATAGTGGGCGATTCACGCAGTGATGTGGAAGGTACCTTTGGAACCAATTTTGAGTACAACGGCATAGGTTTCAATGCGTTTTTCCGTTTTCGAGTTGGGGGGCAAGCTTATAACCAAACATTAGCCGATCGGGTAGAGAATGTAAATGCGCGTCTTTACAATGTCGATCGGAGAGTAGCAGAGGAACGTTGGATGAAGCAGGGGGATCATGTTTTTTACAAAGGATTGATCGATGCGGATGGTTATGCGATCAACACACCGACCTACGCTACATCGCGGTTTGTACAAAATGATAATCTGCTCTCATTGGAAAGTGTTTCAGTGTTTTATCGTTTTAAAGACCAACTCACCAAACGTTGGCGAATGAGCAATACCAAGATTTCGCTTTATTCCAATGAGGTATTTCGTATGTCATCGATCCGACGCGAACGCGGACTGGACTATCCTTTTGCCCGTTCATTTACTCTTCAACTATCTACCAGTTTTTAAAAGCAACACAGATGAAAATTATGTACAAAAACAAAACTTATATCGTATTGCTTCTACTTGGTTTGGCGGCCTTAGCCCAATCCTGTAACAAATGGCTAGATGTACAGCCAAGTACGCAGACCACGGAAGAAAAGCAATTCTCCTCAGAACAGGGATACAAAGATGCCTTGATCGGAATCTATCAAAAAATGGCACAACTCAACAGTTATGGCAAGGAGCTTACATATGGTTGCTTGGACGTTTTGGCACAAATCTATCAAAACAAAGCAAATGCTAACACCGATACTTATGGCCAAATGGCAAGATACAATTATACGGATGCAACCGTAAAAGCGACACTAAGCAGCTTATGGAGCATACAATACAGCACGATCGCACAAGCAAACTATCTACTTAAGGATGTAGACGCTGATAAAGGGCTGTTTAGTGGGATAAATTACCAGCTTGTAAAAGGAGAAGCGTTGGCCGCCCGAGCCTTGTTGCATTTTGACCTTTTACGTCTTTTTGCGTCTGCACCAGCTGCCAGTGCCGAAGTAGATGACAAAGCTATTCCCTATATGTTGGCATTTGCAGTTAACCCAGGCAAAGCACTTAATCGTAGTGAAGTACTGGGCTTAGTGGAAAAAGATCTGAAAGAGGCTGAATCTCTATTGCAGGTATATCCTGATATCGACCAAATCAAGGATAATGCGTCCAATACTTCTTTGGAAGTCTTTACCATGTTTCGTCAAAATCGACTCAATGTCTGGGCAGTCAGGGCTTTATTGGCTAGGGTTTATCTCTATCAGGGTAACAAAGCTGAAGCGTTAAAATATGCGAAAGCGGTGATTGATAGTCAGAAGTTTGAATTTGTCAACGGCAATACCAACTCCGTAAGTGCGGCCTCAGCCACCTCAAATGCTATTTTCAGTACAGAACACATTTTTTCAATTTATAAATCCAATTTAAAGGATGTTTCGGACCGGTATTTTAAGACAGAAGCTGGCGCTGCCGAAAACGAAGATCTGTTTACTACATTGACTAACCTCAATAGCTGGTACGAAGTATCCGTTGCTGGCCATGCCATTGATATTCGCGGACCCCAAGCATCCAGTAGTCGTTGGAATCAGTTTAATGCCAGCACGGTTTATAATACGAAATATTATGTCGGCAACAACGTGACCAACGTAAACCAAAAGTTAGTACCTGTGATCAAGCTTTCGGAAATGTATTATATCGCAGCTGAGGCGAGCGAAACGATCGACCAAGCTTTAATCTATCTTAATAAGGTACGTGCAGCTCGTTTGATTCCTGCTTTATCCACAAGCTCGGTCAATACGACGGCCCTGCTTGAAACAGAGTTATTTAAAGAATACCGTAAGGACTTCTATGCCGAAGGACAATTGTGGTTTTATTACAAGCGTAAAAATTATAGTACGCTGCAGAATACAGTGGGCGGAACAATGGACAATACGAAATATGTTTTCCCTTTGCCGGACAATGAAATTGAATTTGGCTTGAATTAAAGACCATGAAGAAAAGATTACTCACCTTTATTATGGCAGGTATTGCCTTCTTATTCTGCTTACAGGGATGTAAGGAGGATGATAAATTGATGTTTGATGATAGTGAACCTAAAGTGTCATTCGATAAACGTTATTCAGGTACACTTGTAGATAGTGTAAATTACAGTTTTGCCTTTCAGTCCAAAGAAATCGTAACCGATACGGTGCAGATTCCGTTACGGATTATCGGTTTACCGCGAGCTGTGGATCGACCTGTTGCCATTGAATTGGCAACTCGTTCAACAGCAAAGGAAGGTTATCATTTTAAGCTTGAAAATGCAATAATTGCAGCCAATGAGTCGGATGGTCTTGTGAACCTGATATTCTTTCGACGGGCTGGACTTAAAGATAGCGTAGTGACCGCTGAATTAAAAATCGTCGCAAATAATGAATTTAAACCAGGATACGACGACAAAGGCGTATCTGCAGTATTGGATAGGCTAACCTGGCGGTTTACCTTGACAGATAAATTGGAAAAACCTAGTATTTGGGATTCCTACTGGAAAAATTTGTTTGGTGATTATTCTAATACGAAGATCCTGTTTTTGACTCAGTTGCTTAATTACACCAATTGGAATCAGGGCGGATTGTTTCCACAAGATAGCAATAGGATGATTGCTCAAGCGCGATTGGGTATTTACGAATATGAGAAAGCCAATGGCCCCATGTTGGATGAAAACGGTAACCGAGTCATTATTCCCTAATTAAAAAAGCATGAAAAGAACAAGATTATATTCTATAGTATGTCTCTCCCTAATTGTATTGCTGAACTTTTCTTGTGCGAAAGACGAGGGTAATTACAGCTATACCGAACTTGAAAAAGTCAGTTTCTCTGGTGAAACAAATAATGAGACAATTTTTGTCAGACAGGGAGAGCCCTTGATACTGGCACCAGAGCTAGTCTATGACGGAGACGCCAATGACCTTTCCTATGAATGGTTTGTTTACCTCAATTCGGCTAGTGCCAGCTATGTACAGGATAGCACGCTAATAGCAAAGACAAAATCACTGAATTATACCGTATCACCAGAAGTCTTCGTCTTGGGTGAGAATTATAAACTGACCTACAAGGTAACAAATAACAAAACCGGGATTTCGGTATTTCAGTTTTATCAGCTTGCAGTTCAGGATCTATTTACCCAAGGTTGGATCTTTTTAGAAGATAAGAATGGTAAAGCAGATCTTTCTATGATTTTGCGTAATGGCACATTGTACCATGGAATCTATAGTGGTCGGAATGCAGCTTATCCAATAACTAATCCGAAGGGTTTCAGCATATCGCCACAATCTATATCGGATGGTGTAGCGCAAGATGGTAAGAAGTTTTACGTTGTGGGAGGAAATGATGCTATTGAGTTGGATGGGAATACCATGAAAAAACGTTTTGATTATGCGTATTTATTTTTTCAGGCTCCGTCGACCCGTAAACCCGAATACATTGCTTGGGGTGGTGCCAATGGTAATAATCTAGGCTTACTGATCAATGATGGAAAATTGTATCCCAATATGGTGGGAGGATTTCCCGGCGCCAAAAAGTTTGGTGCTGAAATGAAATCATCTGCGCACAATTACGATTATAGTTTGGCCCCCCAACATATTTCTGGAGCCAATTATTCAGATACGTACAATGTCTTTGTGTTCGACCGTTTGAACAGATGCTTCTATGCTGTGACTTCCAGCAATCTCAATGCGCTGGACCCGGCCTCTCAAAATACTGCGCTTTTTGATATGAATAATGTAGGAATGGATTTGATCAAACTAGACTCTTCCAATGTCAGCACGGTGCGTAATGCTATTATGCGAACCACAGATGGCTCCGAGGCATATCTGTTGCAATTCCGCACAACAAGAACAGCGGCAGAACCAACGATAAATGTTGCTAAACAGCGTTTGGATGCTCCGGGAATAGCCAAAACCGCCGACCTAAGCTGTTCGACCTTGTCACCACATATTTTTTATGTGGCTGATAGTAAGCTTTATCGGTATGAAGTAACGTCTAATAGCTATAGCGTGGAATATCAGTTTCCAACAAATGAAACAGTCAGCAAAATAAAATTTGAGCGGNNGTGTTATTGGTCTCGGGAACAGTGCTTGGCCAGCAGGTGGACCGTGCTAAAATGGAAAGTTATTACCAAATAGCCAATGGCGGTAATGCCGAAAGGAAGGATTCGCTGGCTAATGCCCTTTTCGCCGAATCAAAAAAATACAGTTCAGAAGAGGAGTATCGTACAGCGATCAATGTATTGCGCAGTTTAGAAAAAGAGGATAAACAGCTTGCTTTGGAGAAAGTCGCGACAAAAAAGTATCCTAAAGGAAAGATTACACGGGACGCATTTGTGACCAATGTGTTTTATAAAGCCGAAGAAACTGCTGCTAAAGAAAAAGCCTATTTGGAGCTAATCAGAAAATGGCCTGTAGCTAATTTTCCGGGTGACGAACTGACTTACGATTATGTACTCGGATCTTTAGCAACTTCTTTTGCAAAAGATGGTAATGCTAAAAAAGCAACTTACTATTTAAGTGAGATGAAAGAGCGTTTTTGGCGGGGAAATGGTTATTTGCCGGCGGGACAAGCATTGTTAGCTGCCGGAGATACACTTGCAGCTGCGCCAATTTTTAAGACCGCAATGGATGATGCCTATTACTATATCAGTCTGCCCGAACAACAAAAGGATAACAAAGCTCGATTTGCCGCTATGGGCTATGCAAGCTCCATGTCAGCATATGTCAATATTTTGGTAGGTCAGAGAAAATATTAGGATGCACTTGATTATATTGATAAAGCTTTGGTGGCAGCGCCAGATCAAGCGGATGGATTGGCTAAGGTACATGCGAAAACACTTTTAGGTGTAAATCGCAAACTTGAAGCTTACAATATACTGTCTAGACTCTATGCCAAAGGCCAATTTGAGACTGAACCCGAATTGAAAAAATTGTACGGTGATCTCAATGGTACTTTAACAGGTTATGCGCAGTATAATGCAATACTTAAGGAAGAACTTGTCAAGAACATTCGAGAGCATATCAAAGGAAATGAAGTATTTAAAAAGGCACCTGATTTTGAGTTACTAAATTTGAAAGGTGACAAAGTTAGTCTGNNGATTTTTGGGCCACGTGGTGTCAACCCTGTGTACGTTCTTTTCCTGGCATGAAAGCTGCTCAGGAACTTTATGCGAATGATAAGGAGGTACAGTTTATCTTTATCAATACCTGGGAGCGTGATAAAAACTACAAAGAGAATGTCGCGAAGTTTATCGATAAAAATCAATATCCTTTTGAAGTCCTTTTCGACGATCAAAAGGACCCCGAAACAGGCAAAGTATTGGCTGGAAAATTGGGTATCAATGGCATTCCTTCTAAATTTATTTTGGATAAAGCAGGTAATATTCGCTATATGCTGACAGGATCCACACCCAATGTTGATTACATCAAATTAGAAATGCGTGAACTGATTGAATCGGCAAAAAAAGATAAAAAAGGATAGGAGGTTATTTATTGTTAGCAACAGATTTTTCTAAATAGTATCCCTATATGTGGATATAAAAAAGACGCCACGATGTAGACATCGTGGCGTCTTTTAATTTCATCAGTGTAAGGGGATTATTTTCCGTCGTTTTATATCTGTGTAGCTATGTTTTCCGTTTTGAGGTTGATCACAAAANNCAGTTATGCGGTTTAAATTTTCTATTTTTTATGTCTGAAAGTAAAGAACGTGCATATTATGGTAGTAAACGGAATTGTTTTTTTTCCATATGCAAGGATAGTCTTTTAAAATAAATGATTGTAAAACAGCGCAAGAAAAAGGATGATGAGGTAAAAAAAGAAGGATATTTTGTCTGAGCAATAGTTGCGGAAGTTTTAGATTTCTATGTAAAATTTTATATTTTTGAAATCAGGCTCAATCTGAATTGTGAAGAAAACATCAAGACTACTTTTTCTGTTTTTGTTATTTATACTGATCTGTCAGATTGGGGCGGCGCAATATGGTTTAGAATTTGCTAGTCACAACATGGAAGCCGATAGACGGACCAGCTTGCAGATCGGTGCCAAGGAATCGATTTCATTTCAACATAAACTGTCCGTTTCATTTGATCTTTCTTTTTTGCCGTTTCAGCAAGACTATTTCGGCTATATTTTTCGCCTGATTACTGACGATGGGGTCAATATTGATCTGCTATATGACCGGAGACTGGACCAGGACAAGCATTTCAAATTGATTGTGGGGGAGGATTTTACACCGGTTTCCTTCAATATTACACCTTTGCAACTGTATTATAACTGGACTCCTATGCGGCTGGAACTGGATGCAGATAGACAGCAGATCTCGTTTGTATGTAGTGGAAAGCGTTATGCCTATCCGTTAAAAAGACGTTTTGTATCTCAATTTAAACTGGTATTCGGGGCGACCGCGATCAAAAACTTCCAGACGATGGATGTGCCGCCGATGCGTTTAAAGGATATTCGAATAGGAGAAAACGATAAACCTAAATTCTACTGGCCACTGGATGAATCCATGGGAACAAAGAGTATGGATGCGCAGCAAAAAAATACGGCTGAAATCAATAATCCCATTTGGATTAGGCGGCAACGCAGTGAATGGAAAATGCAATCTTCTTTTTCCTTGGAAGGGCAGGCAAGCGTGGCTTTCGACAAGAATGAGGAGACCGTGTTTTTTGTTGGCACGAAGCGTCTTATGATTGGAAAGGTTGGCGGCAATGAAGTGAGATCCCAAGAATATGCGGATGGGAAGCTCTTGCTCGTCAATGGCAGCCAATCGCTTTTTGATCCGATAAAAAAGAGCGTCTTGAATATCTCCATCGACCAAAAAATTGTCACTGCTTATGATTCCACCAGTCGAACATGGAATAAACAATTTGATTTTCCCGCAGTAGGCACAAACTATTGGTTGTTCAATAAATATTTTAGTTCGTCTGACACGAGTATCTATATGATCGGAGGCTATGGACATTTTAAATACAAAGCGGGCGCATTGCGTTATCATTTGCCAACACAATCTTGGGATAGCATTCCGTTTGCAGGTGATGAGATATTTCCGCATTACCTGGCCGGAATGGGGCAGGGTAAGGATGGCGTTTACTTAGCTGGCGGTTATGGTAGTTCTAGTGGTGATCAAATGTTGAATCCCCGGGCTTCCAATGATTTTCTTAAGCTCGATTTTAAAAACCACAAAGCATGGAAAGTTTACGAATTTTCACCTGCATTCTCCGATAGGGTATGGGCAAATAGTTTGGTTGTAGATGACAGCAATGATGTATTTTATGGACTGACCTTCCCAAACAATAAATTCAAAACGCATTTACAGCTGGTGGCGAGTAATCTGAAGAGTACACAGTATCAATTTCTAGGTAATACCATACCTTTCGATTTCCATGATATCCGTTCTTTTGCTGATCTCTACTATGCACCTAAATCAAAGTCCTTTGTAGCAGTCACTTTGTTTTATGATGATAAGACCGATCTAACCAAGGCAACGATTTTTACCTTGCTGGCACCGCCTTTACCGTCTGAACAGGCTATCATGCCTTTGCCTAAGCCTGCGCTGCTTAAATATAGCCTTTATGCGCTCGCGCTATTGGGATTGTTCGCCTTAATTTGGTGGTATCGCAAAAGAAGAAAGCAAAAAAAACAGGCTATTTCTGTCATGGTAACCGATAAAATAGGAGAGCCGAACCTACAAGCAGCTCCCTTGAAGGAGACTGAACAAGATAAGAGCGGGCAATTGGCAGATCTTCCGCAACCCAAGAAAGTGGCCAAGGGATTTGAAACCCGACATGGTGCCGGAATCTATCTTTTCGGTGGCGATCTACAGATTGTGGATCTTGGTGGAAAAGAAATCACAAAGAAGTTTTCGCCATTGCTTAAAGAAATGCTGCTGATTTTTATTCTCTATACCGTACGATGGGAGCGGGGAATTAGTTCCGAAAAGCTGACAGAGTTGTTTTGGGCTGATAAGAGTCAGTCCAGTGCGCGTAATAATCGATCAGTGAACATCGCCAAGCTCAATAGTCTACTTGAACAAATGGGCGATTTTAGGGTGACCAAAAAAAGTGGTTATTGGTGCATAGAGCCAATGGATACACTGTATATCGATTACCTCCGCTTCAGTAGGATGGTATCCAATAAAAAACATTTTACAGAAACTGAAATTAGAGAATTGCTCGATATAATCGAGAAAGGCGGCTTCCTTTTCGAAGTGGACTATGAGTGGCTTGATAACTTTAAGAGTGAAATGTCTATTCTCGTCCTGACAACTTTAGGAAATTTTATCGAAAACCTGAATGTACAGGATAATGCTGAACTGATTATTGAGATCTGCAATAAGATATTCTATTTTGATGAGATCAATGAGGAGGCGATGGTTCATAAATGTCGTTCCTTGTTACAGCTTGGCTATCACAGCCTGGCCTTACAGTGCTATGAGAATTTCTGTCAGATCTATGCTCGTTTATATGGTGAAGCTTACCCCAAAAGTTTTAAAGACTGTCTAGATTAGGAAAAAATATTAAAAATTTTAATGTATTGATATACAGTTGTTAATAGTGTTTTTAGATACCTGTTAATCTTCTGTTAATCTTCTATTATACCCCTCGCCAATATATTCGTTTTCATACTTAATAACCAATCAAATGAAAGCGAAAAATTATCTTCAACTCTTCCCTAGGGAATAGCGGTAATAGACTGTTTGTAGCAAACAGGTCTTCTATCAGTACATAAACCTAATACATCATTCAGTAACCAATTTAAAACAATACATGAAAACAAACTTCATTTTTAATGAAAGGCCATTGCCGTGTAACAAGCTCCGTCGTTACCCTTGGCAATGGGCATTGTCCTCGCTACTGTTATTGTCTTCCCTATCAACCATCGCACAGCAACAACAGATCGAAGGTAAAGTGCAGACTTCAAATGATAAGCCGATCGCTGGGGCTTCCATTACAGACCTCCGTACCGGGCAGACAACATCGTCTGATGGTCAGGGGCGCTTCAAGATTAACGCATCGCCGGGCGACAAACTCGTGATCACTTATGTGGGTTACCGCAAGACTGAAATGATCGTTGGACAACAACGTCTCATGGATGTATTGCTCAACGAAGATAATACAAGTTTGGAAGAGGTCGTGGTTGTGGGCTATGGCACGCAGAAAAAGGCTTCGTTAACAGGGGCGATATCATCGGTGAACAATAAGGAAATCACAGTAACAAAAAATGAAAATGTGGTCAATATGTTAGCCGGTAAGATGCCCGGTGTGCGTATCAGCCAACAGTCGAGCCAACCGGGATCGTTTGAATCAAATATCGACATCCGCGGAATGGGTGAGCCCCTGATTGTGGTGGACGGAATCCCACGGGATAAAGATTATCTGTCGCGCATGGATGCCAATGAAATCGAAAGTGTATCCGTATTAAAGGATGCTTCAGCAGCTGTTTACGGTGTGCGCTCGGCGAATGGTGTTCTTTTGGTCACCACACGCCGGGGAAGTAACGAAGATGGAAACTTTGAAATAAACTATTCCTATAATCGTGCCTGGCAAAAGTTTCTTTATGTTCCCAATACGGTGGATGCTCTTGCTTATATGCAGCTTAAAAATGAACAGATAGGTCGCGTTTTTAATAGTAATTATCCTGCGAAGATGCCTCATATTTTTGGACCGGCAGATTTTGAAGCGTATCAGAACGGCACAAAAAAGACATCCAATTATGTCGATGCGGCATTTGACAAAGTATCACCACAATACCAGCACAATCTTTCCATCAACGGTGGCGGCAAGAAAGTTAATTATTTCTTCAACCTGGGTCATATGGATCAGATGGGAGCCTACAA
>DKIT01000230.1 GCA_002454415.1 Sphingobacterium sp. UBA6711 | reverse complement strand
GACTAATACTAAACTAATATAGCATATGACTAGGCCCCTTAGTAAAGGATAGCTCAAAAACAACGAGAAGTGATAGGATGCTAGGATACCATAGAGGCTCTAAAAAGTTAAAGGATACAAAATAGTGATCTCTGCTGTTGTAAAGTTCCGCTCATCAAAAACAGCATATCGCGTATTGAACTGGATACTTAGAAAAAAATTAACAAAACAGGGATAAACTGAATTAGAGCAGTTCAGTTAAAAGAAAGCCAAAAATGGCAAACGAATTACTTTTCCTCCGCTTTAAAAACCCAAAAACGTTGGAGCGTATAATTGAATCCCAAGGAGACGAGCAACTCAACAACTAGTTTCGAAAATAAAAAGTTTAGATGATACACATCGACCAAAAAATGAATTCCTGTAGACTTCAATGCAATACTGCCACAAACANNCAATCACAAATTTCCATAGCTGGCTTCCCACAGACTTTTGTGTGCTGCCAAATGACCAGTATCGATTGATCAAAAAGTTAACAATAGCACCAAGGCTACCACTAATAGCATTAGAAAAAGGAGCACTGATATGGAGTAGCTTATAGCAAGCAGAGTAAACTCCAAAATCAAACAATCCGCCTAAGAAGGCGGAGAGTTGAGCTTTTAAAAAAGTAACAATTTTTGAAGACATCACTAACTAGCCTCCTCTTGCTGCTTTCTCAATTTATCCTCTTTATCTTTTGCATCTCCAAGCTTAAGCAGCAGACGCGTATCATTGGTGTTAATGATAAATAACGCTATACAGATCGCTAAGACACACCAATTAATAGACCCAGGCATTAAAACTTCAAAAAACATAACAAGCGAGATAATCACCCGAACTTCTGTTGGGCCTAATATTCCCGCGTCTATTGTATATTTATCCGTAATTTTATACCTCAGCTGAGAAATGATCATCGCCCAACCATACAAAGCAACCAAGGTAAACCCTAAATACTTGTAGTCCCCCACTGTATACAGAACATAGCCCAATCCGATAAAAACCGTGCTGATCCAGTCCATTACAATATCCAATGCAAAACCGTACCAACGGCGGGATTTATTGCGATAAAATGCTATACGTCCATCCAAAGAATCTCCAAACCATTGTACAAAGAAACCCACAATCCCTAAAAGCAAATAACGAATGTCGACATATTCTGCCAGTATAAAACTTCCCAGTATCATTAACGAACCAAAAAAACCGATTGCAGTAAGTCCATCGGAAGTAATCCAATTTGGGATGCGAGGAACAAGGTACGTNNAAAGATATTTGTTCTCTTTCTATCCTGAAAAAGCTTTTTATTTATTTTTAACTCACTCATTATTTGTGATTATAGCCATTTATTCTCCTTATACCAAGCCAACGCCTCCATTAAGCCTGTTCTCAAATCATATTTAGGTTGGTATTGTATCTGACGACGAGCAGCAGAAATATCACAGCCCCAATTTTCAGCTGTAAGTTCGTTCAACCGTTCAGGATATAGAACGGGGATTGCTTTTGAATTTTTATACAAACGCTCAAAGATTACCGCAATAGCTTTAACGACTCCAAGCGGGATGTGCATACGAAACATTCTTTTTTTGCTAAACTCTTTAAAGAACTTCGCCATCTCATAACGACTGTACACCTGTCCATCACTAAGATTGTATACTTTCATCTCCCCTTGATCAAAACGGCAAGCATTAAGAATAGCTTGTGCCAAATCCGTCACATAAATAAAACTAAGTTTTTGAGGAGAGCGGCCCACATAGGCATCCATACCGCCATTCATTGTCTTAAAAAGAATAAAGATATCTTTCTCCCGAGGACCATATACAGCCGTAGGACGTAAAATTGTCAACGGATAATCCTTAAAATCTTTCAACGCAAGTTCAGCTTTTCTTTTGCTGCGCCCATAAGCGGTAACGGGATGATAAGGACTGCTTTCATCGATAAGGTCAGCGGTGTAAGCCACAGGGCCGATTGCGGCAAGGCTACTGACAAAAACAAATCTTTTTATTGGATTCTTCAGGGAAAAACAAGCAGATGCTAAGTTTTTTGTATAACCAACATTGACCTTCTCCAGGTCCGCTTCATGTTTGGCACGGGTCATTGCCGCAGCATGAACAACATAAGTGTAATTTTCCACTTCCAGCAACGCTCTGATAGACGTTTCATCAGAGAAATCTGGATAAACAAACTTATCTACAACGGAGCTAATTTCTGAAACATCACTTGACTTCCTCACCGCAGCATGAACTTCCATTCCTGCCGCTTTCGCTGCCCTTGTCAAATGATAGCCTACAAAACCACTCGCTCCGGTGATTAAAATTTTTTCTATCATAATGATTTTTGATACAAACGATAACGTTTGTACAATTCTCCATTCATTTGTTCAATGGCATGGTTCATCATATAATTATGCTCCAACATCCATGAACATTCGGCTCCCTTAATATTGGAATCTTTTGATTCCTTAATAATTCGGCCATACAAACATGCTTCAATACCTAGTTTGCGGTAATCTTCCAATACTCCCAACATCAATACCCGAAGCAAATTTATTTTTTTCTTTCCAAATAGCAATTTAAAAATACCTGTTGGAAGTAAACGCCCTCGCTTCACTTTGATCAATATCTGGTTGATATCCGGTATTCCAAGACCAAAACCCACAAGCTCACCGTCTTTCTCCGCAACAATAGCAAAGCGCGGGTCGAGAATCATTTTTAGATCCTTGGCTGTATAATTAAACTCGTCTTCTGTCATTGGGACAAACCCCGAATTTTTATCCCAAGCTCTATTATAAATATCACGAACTCTCGCCGCCTCGTTTTTAAAATCCTTCACATTGAATTGACGCAATGTGATGCCTGATCTTTTCAAGCGCTCTTCCAACCTATCCAAAAGCATAACAGAACGCTTATCAGCTGATTTCTCCATAACCAAATAGGCTCTCAAATCCACTTTGTGCCCATAGCCCGAATTCGTAATCAGGTCAATGTAATAAGGAAAATTATAAGGCATCATAGCTACTGGAGGCATATCGAACCCCTCAACCAATAAACCTACGGTATCGTTGGTAGACAAATTGATCGGACCAACAATCGTATCCCCACCTTTCGCTTTAACCCATTTTTCTGCTGCTTCAAACAACGCATTCGCGACTTCTTGATCCTCTATACAATCGAAAAATCCCCACTGTCCTTCATTCACATGATTAAAGGCATTATGGTTATTGTTCCAGATGGCACAAATGCGACCAACAATCTTATCATCACGATAAGCTAGAAAAGGTTGTGCTTGGGAATGTTTATAAAAGGGATGCTTATCAGGGGAAAGCAAATCGTTTTGTTCAAGAAATAAGGCTGGTACATAATTAGGATTTCCCTCATAGAGACTATGAGGGAAATCTATAAACAACCGTCTTTGTTTCTTTGTTTCAACGGGTACAATCTGAATCATATACGATTAGATTTTATATTAAGGTTTCAACTTCAGCTTGTTTGAATACTTTAACCATTTTCTCAATAGCTTCATCGATTTGGTCATAAGTATGTGTCGCCATCAATGAAAAACGAATCAAAGACTCTTCTGCAGGAACTGCTGGAGATACAACTGGATTAACAAATACACCATCATCTTGAAGCATTTTTGTCACCCAGAACGTTTTTTCATTGCTACGAATAAAGATTGGTAGAATAGGACTTTCTGTAGCACCTAAATCAAATCCATGATCTAATAATTGTGCTTTGGCATAATCTGTATTTTTCCATAACTTTTCAATGTGCTCCGGCTCATTTTGAATAATTTCTAACGCTTTCAATGTGGAAGCTACAGAAGCTGGAGTCATTGAAGCACTGAACATCACTGAGCGTGCATTATGTTTTAAGAAATCAATCACATCTGCATCACCAGCCACAAATCCCCCTAAAGAAGCTAAAGATTTACTAAATGTACCCATGATCAAGTCTACATCATCATTCAGCCCAAAATGCGAAGCCGTACCAGCTCCCTTGTGCCCAATAACACCTAAACTATGTGCATCATCCACCATTACGGCAGCGTCAAACTCATTGGCAATTGCTGTAAGTTCGGGCAAATTAACAATATCACCTTCCATACTAAAGATACCATCCGTACAGATTAACTTCGCACTATCCTCAGGTAGGCGAGATAACTTAGCACGTAAGTCCTCCATATTATTGTGACCATATTTGATTACCTTAGAAAAAGACAACCGGCTACCATCAATAACAGATGCATGGTCGCGCTCGTCTAACAAAATATAATCATTACGCCCCATTAAACAGGACAAAGGTCCCAGATTTGATTGGAATCCAGTACTAAAAAGAATAGCTGCTTCTTTACCTACATAAGCAGACAACTTTTCTTCCAGTTCAACGTGAATATCTAACGTACCGTTTAAGAAACGAGATCCAGCACATCCAGTACCATACTTTTCCAAAGCATCTTGCGCTGCTTTTATAATACGTGTATCAGTTGTTAACCCTAAATAAGAGTTAGAACCAAACATCAATACACGTCTACCATCGATTTTTACCTCGGTATCTTGTTTTGATTGAATAGGTCTAAAATAGGCATATAAGCCCTTAGCTTTCAACTCCTCAACAATCTTAAATTGCGATATTTTTTCGCCTAACTTTCCTTTACTCATGCGATAAAAAGGTATTTCTAAAACTATTTCTAACTTTTAGATGTTATTGTAACAAACAAAATTATCGAATTGGACTTTTATATAAAAAACTCTGTCTCCGAATAAAAATATGCTATATCCACAATGCAAGTTGAAATTCTACGTTGTATATATTCACAATAATTCCAAAAAACGTTGCAAACATACGAAAACATAAGCTGACTTTCACTTAAATTTAGTCATATTTTTAACACATCGCCCAAAACAGTTAATTTTATTTTAATACTCCGCTAACATCCCGCCACACAATTCTACTATAAAATAAGACAATTTTAATAATTATATTTGCGAACTTTAAATTATCCTATAATTAGTTACATTTAGGTTCATTGCAATAGCAATGGTATAGACTTACTAATATACAACAATATATGGCTTTATCTTCAGATATCAATATAAAAAATAAAAAAGCATCTTTTGAATATCACCTTTTAGACAAATACGTTGCAGGAATTCGTCTTTTGGGTACAGAAATAAAATCTATCCGCGAAGGAAAGGCAAATATCAACGACAGTTTTTGTAGTTTCTTTGAAGATGGGCTTTACATTCGTAACATGCACATTGCAGAATATTCGATGGGCTCCTTCTACAATCATGAGGCGAAACGTGATCGACAGCTTCTATTGACCAAAAGAGAGTTGAAAAAGTTGAAAGAAAAGGGCGAAGAACGCGGTTTCACCATTGTTCCTCTACGTATCTTTATCAGTTCTCGCGGTTTTGCGAAGGTTGAGATAGCCTTAGCTCAAGGTAAAAAGGATTTTGATAAACGAGAAAATATAAAAGAAAGAGACGTCAAACGCGAGCTCGATCGCGTCATGAAATTCTAAGTTAGCGCGCCAGGACAAATGCGCCTGGCGTTACCCCAACCCTGCTCTTGAAAAGCCGGACAAAATAATTTACGTCGTTAAATCCTGCAGCAAAACAAGACTCTTTGACGTTTCGGGTAAGCAATAGCAATTTCTTTGCCTTGTCAATACGCTGTTGAATCACATATTCCATTGGACTCAAACCAAGTTCGCGATTAAACATTCGTGTCAGACTCGCCTTACTCATGTGTGCAACTTTTTCCAATAAATCGATAGAGATCTTTTCACTAATGTGTTTCTGAATGAATTCCTGCAAATGTGAAAGTATCTTATTGGTCGATTTGCCAATTTTCAAAGCCAGCAATGATTGGGACTGCAACAGACGAATGGTAAGTTCCTTAAATGTGAGATCTGCGAGAACATCTTTGAGGGGATTTTCACTCATAATAATCTGGAACAGTTTATTGACCAAATCAGCCAATTCGGTTGAATTGTAAAGGTGAAAAAGATCTGGATCAATACGCCACTGATCAAGCTCCTCTTTGGGATAAAACTCATTGAGGTAATTGAGCACAGCATCTATCTTTTCTTTATGAATAGTCAAAGCAGTGCATTGCGTTGGCCGATCTAAGGTCGCTTCAGGAAAATCAATATGCATATCAACCAATGCGGGCAACACGATCATCTGACCAGGCAAATAATCGAAGGCTTTCACATCTTCAAAATGCATCACTTTTTTCCCCTGAATCATATTGATCATGACCAAATCGTCAAAACGTAAAGGAACACGCGCTGAAACCTGATAGGTTTCAAAAATATTCAATTCCAAACGATCCAACGTAAACGCACGTCGGTTTTCCACAAGTGTGCTCAGCTCCCGGCTCTGAGCAAACGGTAATGCATGAATTAGTGTTCTATCGCCCATATTGCATGAATTAAATATTATTGGCAGTCAATCAAATATAACAAAAAAACAAGAATTAAGTTTGTCTTCAATCTGCTACAATTGTACTATCCTTTGGATCAATAATGCTATGCTATTGAATAATTGCTGGCTAACTTTGATAAGAAGGGATTAAAAAATAATAAATAATAAACCATATGAGCGCAATTAAAAGACCTTCGTTCAAAGAACGATACGACAATTACATTGGTGGAAAATTTGTGGCACCTATTCAGGGGAAGTACTTCGATAATATCTCGCCCGTGGATGGGAAAGTATTTACACAGGTAGCACATTCAACCCGAGAAGATTTGGATCTTGCAGTCGACACTGCGACCAAAGCTTTCGAAAGCTGGGGTAAAACTTCCGCAACAGAACGAAGTATTATCCTCAATAAAATTGCAGACCGAATAGAGGCCAATTTGGAATATATTGCGGCTGTAGAAACAATTGACAACGGTAAGGCTGTTCGTGAAACCCTAAATGCCGATATCCCATTGGCGATAGACCATTTCAGATATTTCGCAGGCGTGATCCGAGCCGAAGAAGGCTCAATCACGGAATTGGACAGCAACACTGTTTCATTGATCGTGCACGAACCTATTGGAGTTGTTGCACAGATTATTCCATGGAATTTTCCTATTCTAATGGCTGTATGGAAATTAGCCCCGGCGCTGGCCGCAGGGAACACTGTTGTCCTGAAACCCGCAGAAAGTACGCCGGTATCTATTTTGGTGCTGATGGAAATTATAGGGGATTTAATTCCTGCCGGGGTTGTCAATATTGTCAACGGGTTTGGATCAGAACTTGGTCGGGCTTTAGTCACCAATCCAAAGGTTTCTAAAGCTGCTTTTACAGGATCTACAGCAACAGGGCGCCTAGTTATGCAATACGCTACTGAAAACATTATCCCCGTAACACTTGAACTTGGCGGTAAATCGCCCAATATCTTCTTTAGTTCAGTGATGGATGCCGATGATGCCTTTTTAGATAAAGCGATTGAAGGTGCCGTACTATTCGCTTTAAATCAGGGAGAGATATGTACCTGCCCTTCTCGCCTCCTGATTCAAGAGGATATCTATGACAAATTTATTGCTAAGGTCATCGACCGCGTGAATCAGATCAAAGTGGGCGATCCATTAGATCCATCAACAATGATGGGAGCTCAGGCGTCCAAAATTCAAAAAGACAAGATCATGTCCTATATTCAATTAGGAAAGGAAGAAGGTGCTGAAGTTTTGACTGGCGGTGATGAAAATAATGTCGGCATTGGCTTTGAAGAAGGATATTATATCAAACCCACTCTGTTCAAAGGCAACAATAAAATGCGCGTTTTCCAAGAGGAGATATTCGGCCCCGTTTTAGCCGTTACAACATTTAAAGATGAACAAGAAGCAATAGCGATAGCAAACGACACCATGTATGGACTCGGGGCAGGAGTATGGACGCGTGATGCCCATCAACTTTATCAGATTCCACGTGCAATACAAGCGGGGCGGGTTTGGGTCAATCAATATCACTCTTATCCCGCTGGGGCGCCTTTTGGCGGCTACAAACAATCCGGTATCGGACGGGAAAACCACAAAATGATGCTGGCACATTATCGTCAGGCAAAGAATATGTTAATTTCGTACAGCAAGGAAAAATTAGGCTTCTTCTAACTAAATCAGAGGAAGTAGCATTTTTCTTAAATCCAATCTTTCATGATCAGCAGACTAGATGTTACGGCGAAAGCCACAGAGCTCATTCACGAACTCGAAGCTAAACACGGTGAACTGATGTTCTACCAAGCTGGCGGGTGCTGCGAAGGCACTCAACCACAGTGTTTTGAAAAAGGAGGATNNGGATTATCCGCGGATGAATGATGTGATGATTGGATTGGCAGGAGGCTATGAATTTTGGGTAGATCGAGATCTGTTTGAATATTGGAAGCATGCCCATTTCACCTTGGATGTGCTCGACGGATTCGGTCCCGGTGGATTCTCCTTAGAAACGCCACTCGGAAAAACATTCAAGGTCCACTATAGACTATTCACAGAAAATGAATTAAGTGACCTTGCCCCCTTAAAAAGAAGTGAATAAAAACAATTCGCTTAAGCCATAAAATCACATTTCATAAAGCAAAAGGGGACGGATTAATATCCTGTCCCCTTCTTAATATATCATGTTATCCGCCTACTGTTTTATTCAATATCCAGTCCTTCGAGTACTGGAATAGGTTGTTTGTTCTCATCCAAGGCGACAAAAGTAAAAATACCTTCGATAGCAAGTTCTCGCCCCTCTTTATACATATGCTCCAAAAATATTTCAACTTTCACCTTCAAACTCGTCCGTCCAACATTTTGAACACGTGCTATAGCCTCTATGATGCTTCCTGACGGAATCGCTTTGTTAAAGTCTATACGATCTGTCGACACAGTCACTAATGTCTTACGACAGAATCGCGTCGCGGCCATAAAGGAAACCTCGTCCATAATCGACATGGCTTTCCCGCCAAATAAAGTGTCGTGATGATTTGTCAAAAATGGGAACACCGTACTGCATACATGTGTTTCTGATAAATCAATACGTTCTTGTAAAGTCATTTATTATTTTTTTGTAGATTTAAGAGCTGACAAATGTAAGCCAATCCAAATCCAATTACGTCATTTTTATCCAATATTTTCATCGATATCCACGCCGATGCCTTTTAATAATAACGAAGCATTGAATATCTTACATTCACCTATTTTCAATTTATAATCAAATAACATCTGTCCTTCATCTACACGGATATCAAAGTGATAATTCTTGATCTCCCCCGGAAACTCCCCTTCTAAGCTAGATAGTTGTAAGTCATGTGTCGCAACCATCCCTTTTCCATCCATACGGACCAATTTCTTAATAATAGCACGGGATCCCAGGTATTTATCCACTGAATTGGTACCACGAAGCATCTCATCGATTAGAAAAAAGCTATCACGATGAGCAGCAACGGTATCCAAGATAAATTTCATTCGATTCAATTCTGCCTTAAACGTCGATGTACTTTCATTTAAATTATCCTTGATCCTCATATAGGATATGATCTTATAAATCGGGAGTCGAAAAGATTTAGCTGCCACTGATGCTCCTGCGTAGGCCAAAATCGCATTAATACCAATTGTACGCAAAAACGTACTTTTACCGGCCATATTGGATCCCGTCACTAAGGCAACGCGGTGGTCCACACTGCTATAATCATTGGCAACAACCTGTTCATTCGGGATCAATGGATGATATACCCCCTGGGCATCAATCTTATTTTCAAGTGGCTTATCCAAAATCGTGGGGTAAACATAGTCAATATGGTTTCTTTTCCATATTGCCAAGCTAACGATAGCTTCAACCTCGGCCAAAGTATCAAATGAATTAAGGATCTCATGTTCGTATTTATTCTTCCAGTCGACGATAGCCAATACCTGTCTAAAATCCCAAAGTAGAAAAAGGTTCAGAAATATCCCGACAAAAACATTGTTCCGTGCATCCAAATTATTGATCAGTCCAGCTAATTTTTTAAAAGCTTTAGATATGGGTTCTGCACCGTTGTTCTGACTCAGATCATTGGCTAGCTTTTGCATCGAAGCGGATTTCCATGAGTGACTTTCAATAGATTGAATTGCATCAGCGTAAGAACTGAGTACCCCTCCTATTTTATCAATCCGTGAAGAAAACATACTCACACTTCCAGCTTTGGCTAGTGCCCAAAGAATATGAAATATTCCGATTAATGTGGCAATACCTGAAAGTTTGGGCACAAAGAAACTTCCAATTAGAGCGACCAAGAATAAGATGGGGCCAGCCTTGATATAATATCGCATGAAAGCACTTCCGAACTGAAAATTTCGATCTTGAAAATAATTTGTCAAAAACGCTTTGATATCTAGTTTATGATTGAGATTTGCCAAAAGTTTAGCCTGAAAATCCCAAATCCATTCCGACTCGCTTTCCAATTCCTGAGCCGCCTCCTGATTACATTGAATTTGCACTTTATTGAGTGGTGCTTTGAACCACGAAGCCAATAGGTCTATCCCCTGTTTAGTAGTTGCTCGATTTAGTTTAGCAAATAAAGAATATGTACCAAAAATATCCATATCGGAACTGTAAGGATGATTTCCATCCTCAAAATTCTGTCCGTGATCGTACATATTTAACTTCCCTACTTCAATAATTTGCTCATTCTCCACAACCTTCAGATAGGCTTCGAAGTAATTCTTTTGAAGCTCGAGCTGGCTTTGTTTTCGAACTAAATACGCAAACAGAAATAATAAGACAAAAAAGCAGACAAATACAAGAGGAAGACTCTCCAATTGAAAGGTATAGAAT
>DKIT01000191.1 GCA_002454415.1 Sphingobacterium sp. UBA6711 | reverse complement strand
GCCCGTTGATCCCAGTTAGCTTTGAGATCTTTCATATCCACCTGACGGCCAAACCAAATTAAACCATTCATAGGATTAGCACCGTCATACCCTTGCGTGATCAAATTTCCGCTTTCGGTCCGAACAAAGGTAGACATGATATCGTACGAAAATTTTTCATTAATCTTATACGTATTATTTAACTGTGCTGAATATTTCTTCTGGTCCGTGTTCGGTACAGTTCCTTTTTGATTACGGAAGGACAAGGAAGCGCGTGTTGAAGAACGGTCCAGTTTCGCTAGCAAAGAAAGGTTATGATTCTGCGAATATCCCAATTGAAAAAAGTCCTTTACATTGTTCGGATGCGATATCCATGGTGTTGCCTGTCTTACACCATTCACTACAGGACTGTTAAATTGAGGCAACTGCAGTCCAATATCTAATCTTGGACCCCATGATTCGTCAAAACCGTCATTAATGCCACCACCGGCACCATTTACATAGGAAAACGCACTATCTCGCGCGAACTGTTGATACGTTATCCCTTTACCCTTTGCCAGCAGCCCATAGTTATATTCATCACCTCTAGAACCTTGGCCGTACAGATTTTGATATTTTGGTATCGTAGAAGCTTGATCTACTGTAAAGTTACCATCGTAAGACAATACAACTCCTTCTTTAGCCCGTTTACCCGATTTCGTTGTAATCATAAGTACGCCTTTACCTGCACGCATGCCGTATAAAGCGGCAGAGCCTCCCTTTAACAGGGTAACACTTTCAATATCTTCTGGATTGATATCATTTAACCCTGACCCATAATCCACTCCTCCATATGTATTATCGCCTGTACGTTGTGTGGTATTTGACATTGGTACGCCATCTATTACGATCAAGGGCTGCTGGTCAGAAAGTAATGAGGTATTGCCTCGAACGGAAATTCTTGCGGATGCTCCAACAGCTCCACCAAATTGATTTACCTGAACCCCTGCCACCTTACCTGCCAGTGAACCTGTCAGCGACAACTGACCTGCGTCTGTTAATTCCTTCGCCTTTACATCTTGGATAGCGGCCCCCATAGATTTTTTAGAACGTGTTATCCCCATGGCTGATACGACCACTTCATCCAAACTCCTTTCGTCCGATGCAAGTGTAACCTGAATAGTGGTTTGGTTCGTTAGATTGACTTCTTTGTTTCCATATCCTACCGCGGAAACCCGCAATGGGCCAGCTTGCTTATAGTTTATGGTAAATTCACCATTTTGTCCGGTTTGGGTGCCGGTACCATCCCTAAGGGTAATTGTAACTCCAGGGATCGGCTTCCCGTCTTGGTCGACAACCTTTCCCTTCAAAACTGTTTGCGCATATACTGCCGTGCTTACTAAGACTGTAGCGGCTAGCATAGCAATGCTTTTTCTGTTCATAAGTTTAGTTTCAGATGTGTTAGTTTATAGTGCTTTTAATAAGAACTAAGTTATAGGTATATGGCTTCACTTGGTAACCGAATCTTCACCTGTATTACCCAATTCTTAACCCTAAATGTTAAATAATCCAAAACAAGGCTCCTCTCATCATTAGAAAGGCTCCTCAAAAGACTTGACCACTAAAATTATCACACTTATACCTCTATAAAAACCATTTATTGAAGAAAATCAAAAAAAATACACAATAAACCCTTCCTAAATTTGGATTTTATAGAGTTTAAAACAAACTATTCAAGAAAATCAAAACAATTCACTTCGATATAGTGCTATAAACCATAAAAAAAATCCGGGAAATCATAATTTTTCAAAATTTCAGGTAGATAGGAACGGGTATTCTATCTATATTTTAGGAAGGTCTTTCTTAAAAAATTTGTCAATTTAACAAATTCAAGAGGTAAAATCCATTCATTTTTCTTTGTCCCTTTTAGACTTTTTGATTGAATTTTACCTCTTTATAAGAACTTATAAGTAATTCTTATCGATGTCCTGGAAATCAGATATAGTTTATTTAACAATCCCGATGATGGAAACTATGCACTAAATGACAGAATAAAGCGTTTGCTTATATTGTTGGACATATTCTTTTGGATTACAGCCTACAATCTGCTTGAATACCCGATTAAAGTTAGTAATACTATTAAAGCCGCAATTATATGCTATAAAGGAAACACTATCCAAGTGATCTTCATTCAGCTGATTACAAACTTCCTTGACTCTTATTTTATTGAGATAAGTGACAAAAGTTACACCACAATGTTTTTTAAAATAACGACAAAAAGCTTGCGGTGTGAGATTCGCATGTTCGGCAACATTTTCTAAAGTAAGCTCTTGTTTATAATGCTCTTTGATATAATTACAAATTTGATTAATACGATTTGAACTGTGGGCACCATCAAAATCTCTATGAACCCGCTCTGTACATAATGGTTCTATTTCCCGTGATATATTGGCTAAAGATCTCAAAAGATAGAAAAAATGCATCAACTTGTCCATCTGATCAGCAGATTTTAATTGACAAACACGCTCCGATATTTGGAAAAAGTATCTTTCGGGAATTTTAAAGCCTCTTGGGTTGTTATAAATAAATTGGCTCAGCGATTCAAACTCATCCAAGGAAAAGAGGGACTTAAGTTTTCCATTGGGGTCAAAAAAAATAGACACGGATCGCGACTCGTTGAGAAATCCATCCTGCGAAGCAGATTTAAACACATGTGGTTGGTTTGCTCCCAAAAAGAAAATATCCCCTTCTTTAAAAGGATGCAAAGTGTCTTCAACAATCAATATACCTCTTCCACTCTTAATCCACATTAGCTGTGCCTCCTGATGCCGATGAAAATAAGGGTAAAATGACTCCAGGACATCTTCCTGGATTGTCAAACTCTGCCCCCGCATTGTTGGGACATTAAATTGGAGCGTTTTCATAGGTTCATTTAGTTTAGTTTAACAAATGTTTACTGTTTAGTTAACATAAATATAACAACTCCTTACCAAGAACAGGCCGTGCAATTAAAACATAAAAACACTATACTAAAATATGTTTAGAATTCGACAATATTTAATAATCCGCATAAAAAACCTGTCCAAAACAAAAAAATCTCTTCAAAATAAACCGCGAGAACCAAAAAATTGGGTTAAAATACAATTAGACTTTGATAAATTGTGATAATTATAATTCAACAGAAAGATTGAACTTTATTGAATTTCGTTTTTGATTGTTTTTAGAGTGAAAACAGTGATCATACTCATTTGTAACAATGACAAATCCTGCAGGTTGACGATATACCTTTTAAATAAATCATTTTGAAGCGCATAAATTTTACGATATTCGTATTAGGCAATAAACACCTAGTTAAACAATCCAACTTCAAACCGAAGGGGACTAAAAACAAATCATGGCTTTAGCATAACAAAAATCAATACTTCCTTTAATTTCCAAAACTTATGTTTAAAAAAGAAATATATCTTAATCGCCGAAATCATCTATTATCAAAGATCACAACTGGTAAAATTCTTTTGCTAGGTAGCATTGAAAATCCCATCAATTTTGAGCACAATACCTATCCATTCCGCCAAGACAGCAGTTTTTTATATTATATAGGTATCAAAAGTCCACGTTTGGCGGCGGTATTGGATACTGAAAATAACGAAACCATACTGTTTGGCGACGAAATGACAATCGACGATATTGTCTGGATGGGACAGCAGCAGACTTTAGCTGAAAAGGCCGATCTTTCGGGTATCAGCAAGGTACTTCCTTTCAACCAGCTCTTTGACTACCTCCAGAAGGAAACGCAGGAAGCGATTCACTACCTCCCTCCTTATCAATCGCATAATAAATTATTACTGGAGCAGCTGACTGGCCGTTCTGCGAATCAGCTACAGCCTTCCGTCGCATTAATTGAAGCTATCGTGGCACAACGGAGCATCAAATCGGCCGAAGAAATTATCGAAATAGATAAAGCCGTAGATATTGCTGTTGATATGCACCGCATTGCTATCCGAATGACAAAACCTGATCTTTACGAATATCAGATAAGCAATGCCATGCAACATTTTGCGCAAGATCAGGGAATGTCCTTCTCCTATCCGCCGATAGTCACAAAACGAGGTGAAATTCTGCACAATCATATGCAATTTCACCAACTTGATGAAGGTGATCTCCTACTCAATGATTCGGGTGTCGAAACCGCTATGGGCTATGCTTCGGACCTGACCAGAACCTTTCCTGTAGGAAGACGTTTTACGGCTTTACAAGAGGAAATTTATCAGGTTGTCTTACATGCGTTTAAATCAGCTGAGCAGCTGCTGACATCCGGAATACGTTTTAAGAAGATCCATTTAAAAGCCTGTGAAGCGCTTGTAGATGGACTTATACAAACAGGATTCATGAAAGGCAATGCGCAAGATGCGGTCATGAATCACGCGCACGCGCTTTTCTTTCAATGTGGACTTGGCCATATGCTCGGTCTTGATGTACATGATATGGAGGATCTTGGTGAACAATATGTTGGATATACCGAAGCTGAGCCAAAAGATACCAAGACTTTTGGGATCAAATCGCTGCGACTAGGCAAGAAACTGGAAGCTGGCAATGTGCTCACCGTTGAACCGAGAATCTATATTATTCCTGAATTAACGCAGCTTTGGGAACAGCAAAATTTACACAAGGACTTTATCAATTATGATTTCTTAAAAAAACATCTCGATTTCGGCGGGGTTCGTATTGAAGATAATTATCTTATTGAAACAGATGGATACCGTCGTCTAGGAAAATATCTTGAACGTGAAATCAAGGAAATCTATCAGCTCAAAGACAATCCAATTGATTAAATAACGAAGAACTAACATCGTGATAAATCCGAAAAGTGAGCTTAAATTAAATCCTTTTGGGGTCAACTCTAATAGATAAACAAATGAACAGCATTAAACAGTCGATCTTTATTATTCTAATATTGATTTTTCAGGTTCCAGCTTCCATTTTTGCGCAGCGACTTTGGACAGACCATGGTGATCAATATTATGAATTTTCTGACAAGGGAATAGAAATGGTCAACCCCAAAAATGGGATGCGCTCCATCTTCCTTTCACAACAATCGCTTATTCCAACAGGTACAACGAAAGCGCTAAAGGTGGAGAATTTTTCCATTTCCCAAAACAGGGAACTAATTTTACTCTATACCAATAGCAAAAGAGTTTGGCGCGAGAATACTAGAGGTGATTATTGGGTCTATAATAAGAAGTCCAGTCAATTACAGCAGCTGGGCAAAAAATTTCCGGCTTCACAACTGATGTTTGCGAAGTTTAATCCACAAGCAGATAAAGTAGCCTACGTCAATAAAGCCGATCACAACGTTTACGTGGAAGATCTCGCCAATGGCAGCATTGTTGCCGTTACCAAAGATGGCACGGACCGTCTAATCAATGGTACTTTCGACTGGGTATACGAGGAAGAATTTGGCTGTAAAGATGGTTTCCGCTGGTCGCCGGACGGTACATCCATTGCTTATTGGAAGCTTGATGCCCGCAACATCCGTAATTTTCTGATGATCAACAATACGGATAGCCTCTACTCTTACACCATTCCCGTGGAATATCCTGAAGTCGGACAATCACCGAGTGCCTGTTCGATATGGACCTATGAAATCGCCACTGGAAAAAGTGCGATGCTGAATATCCCGGGAGATCCCAACCAGCACTATATTCCCCGCATGGAATGGTGTCTTGATAGCAAGCAGGTCATCCTAGAGCAGCTCAACAGAAAACAGAATGAGAGCAAGATCTACACCGTCGCTCTCTCTGATAATAAAGCGCAAAACATACATCAGGAGCAATGGGACTCGTGGATTGATATCAAAGCACGCTGGAACAACAACGATCCGTCCGGATGGGACTGGGTTCAAGGCGGAAAGGCTTTCATCTGGGTGTCTGAAAAGGACGGCTGGCGCAAAATCTATCAGATTGATTTATCGGGCAACGAGAAGCTGGTTATGAAAGCGGACTATGATATGATCAATCTTGACTTTTTCGATCCGAAAAATGAAACTATTTATTTTACCGCCTCGCCAAACAATGCCACGCAAAAGTATCTATACAGTGTATCAACGAAAGGTGGAGTTCCAAAAAGACTGACTCCGGCCTCATACGAAGGCACCTGCGATTATGATATTTCAAAGGACGGTAAAATTGCCATCTTCAGCTTTAGCAACCGGGCGACATTAAAACACAACGCCGTCATTGAATTACCGACTCTCAAAATACTCGTAGACTTTGATTTGAAACGTGAAAAGAAAGTCAGCGATGGCATTGCTGAGTTTTTTAAAGTTAAAACAACCGACGGTGTCGAATTGGACGGCTGGATGGTGAAACCCCTGGATTTTGATCCGGCCAAAAAATATCCTGTTGTCTTTATGGTATATGGCGAACCGGCATCACAAACTGTCATAGATAATTTTGGTGCAGGTTATAACAGCCTATATAAAGGAAGTATGGCGCAGGACGGCTACATTTACATTTCTTTGGATAATCGCGGAACGCCTGCGCCTAAAGGGAGCTTGTGGCGAAAAAGCATCTACCGCAATATCGGGCAGCTCAATATTCGCGATCAGGCTTTAGCAACGCAAGAAATACTGAAATGGCCCTTTGTCGACAATTCACGTGTGGCCGTTTGGGGCTGGAGCGGTGGTGGATCAAGCACGCTCAACCTACTGGGACAATACCCGCAAATCTATAAAACGGGTATCGCCATTGCAGCTGTAGCGAATCAGTTACTGTACGACAATGTATACCAAGAACGCTACATGGGCCTTCCGCAAGAAAATCTGGCAGACTTTGAAAACGGCTCGCCACTGAAATATGCAAAAAACATCAAAGGTAATTTACTCTATATTCATGGAACCGGAGACGACAATGTGCATTATCAAAATGCGGAAGTCCTGATCAATGAACTGGTCAAAAACAACGTGCAGTTCCAGTTGATGTCTTACCCGAACCGAAGCCATTCAATAAGCGAGGGACAAGGTACACATGAGCATTTAAAAACATTATTTACAAACTATCTAAAATTGCATTGCCCTCCGGGTGGAAGATAGACTGAATAGCTATTATTTACAGATGAAAAGAATACTATTATATGCATTGGGAACCTGCGGTCTACTGACCGCAGGTATACAGCAATCAGCGGCCCAGCTGATGAAAGAAAAAAATGAATTCACCAGAGCGGATTCACTGCGTGGATACCTGTCACCGCTGCGAACCTGCTACGACATCCAATACTATCATCTGGATGTTAAGGTGGATATAGACAACAAGTTTATTTCGGGTTCAAACCTTTTCCGTTTTAAGGCGACTACTGATTTTAATCGCCTGCAATTTGATCTTTTTGCAAATCTTAAAGTAGACAAAGTCGTTTATAAAGGGAAAGAGCTTTCTTTTACCAGAGAACACAATGCTGTCTTTGTCGAATTTACGGAGACTATAAAGAAAGGAACACAGGACGAATTTACGGTATATTACGAAGGTCATCCTACAGAAGCGGTCAAAGCTCCCTGGGACGGCGGCTTTGACTGGAAAAAAGACAGCAATGGAAAGCCTTGGGTAGCCACGGCCTGCCAGGGTATGGGCGCTAGTGTCTGGTGGCCAAACAAAGACCATCAATCCGATGAAGTGGATAGTATGCTGATTTCCATCGCCGTTCCCAAAGAGTTGATGAATGTATCCAATGGTCGTTTGGTCAAGGTAGAAAAGATGAAGGATGGCTACACCAAATACCACTGGAAAGTCGCCAATCCGATCAACAACTACAATGTCGCTATCAATATCGGCGACTACGTTCATTTTAAGGAAAAATACAAAGGTGAAAAAGGACCATTGGATGTAGACTACTATATTTTGCGCGAAAACAATACGGCAGAAAAGAAAGCCCATCTTCAAAAAAATGCCAACCAAACCCTGGAGGCTTTTGAACATTGGTTTGGTCCATATCCATTCTATGAAGATGGCTATAAACTTGTTGAAACCTACCATACAGGCATGGAACACCAGAGTGCGATCGCCTACGGAAACCATTACCAAAATGGCTATCGCGGCAGGGATGCTTCGGAAACCGGCTGGGGACATAAATGGGATTTTATTGTGGTCCACGAATCTGGTCACGAATGGTTTGGGAACAATATTACTTCCGCTGATCTGGCCGATATGTGGATTCACGAAAGCTTCACGAACTATTCCGAAGGCTTATTTATCGACTATTTCTATGGTAAAGAAGCCAGTCAGGCTTATGCCCATGGTATCCGAAGCGGGATTCAAAATGACAGCCCGATTCAGGGTCCCTACCACGTCAATAAAGAAGGATCTGGGGATATGTATCCCAAAGGTGGTGTTATGCTCAACATGATCCGTACGATGATTGACAACGATGAAAAGTGGCGGAATATTCTTCGGGGATTAAACAGCAAGTTTTATCATCAACAAGTCGATTATAAGGATATTGTCAACTATGTAAGCCAACAGTCTGGTTTAGACTTGTTAAAAGTATTTGAGCAGTATGTTCAGCATACCGCCATTCCTACACTGGAAATCAAACAAGATCCTTCAGGGAGAGTCTTGGGCCGCTGGATCAGCGAAGTCAAAGGATTCCATATGCCTATACATATTGGGCTAAAAGGTCAGAAAAGAGAACTTATCCAGTTGGATCAACGTTTCAGACCTATTAAAATAGCCGGTCTAACGAAAGATAATATTGATATCGATACGTTTAACTACTATGTCGGCGTATTAGTCGAATAAAAACGGCTTCAAGGTTACAGACATAAAATACATACAGCGCCCCGGAAAGTTACTTACTTTCCGGGGCGCTGTATGTATT
>DKIT01000127.1 GCA_002454415.1 Sphingobacterium sp. UBA6711 | reverse complement strand
TTTTGCCACGATTATACCTCCTGTTCATTAGTATTAAACCGCGCCCGGCTAAGCCAGGCGCGGCCAACACTACTGTTTAACTTTAACGATTAACTCTACCTGAACAGCCGAATTAACCGGCAGTTCAGCCACACCTACTGCTGAGCAGGCGGCTTCACCGGCACTTCCAAATACTTTATCAACTAGATCAGAAGCACCTGAGACAACTTTGGTCTGCTCAACAAATCCAGGAGCACTATTGACATAGCCAACCACTTTGACCACTTGTTCAACGCTTTCTAGACTCCCAAGAACGCTTTTAATAGCTGCCAAACAATTGATCGCACTAACTTTAGCGGCTTCATAGCCCTCTTCAAATGGCACTTCTCTGCCCAATTTTCCTTGAAATTTAACCTCCCCGCCAGCCAAAGGCAGATGTCCTGTGGCATATACGTAACTGCCGACCCGCATAGCGGGCAGCGAAGTCCCTTCCGGTTTGGGCGGATCTGGCAGCGTAATGCCCAGTTCTGTTAATTTGTCTTCAAAACTCATGCAAATCCCTCCAGATTCCCTTACGGCTTGAGCCGCAGTGCGTTGCTACTGAATTAAGTGTTCCAATTATTACGATATTCATCACATCGCTCATGTGTGTTTTTTAGCATTTTGTTTGCTTGGTGCATCTTTAGTGTGGCAAGCAGACAGAATTGTATGTAAAATGTTAAAAATTCCTATCAGTTCAGATGCTTTTTCTGGACACACTAACCGTAGTCTGCTGCAAAGGTGTTGGTAGAAATGGAATTTCAAAATCAAATCTGCGGCTATATTCAACAAATGCGACGCATCGGCTACAGCCAGGCTGCTATTACTCAAATTATTTCTCATTATTCCGGCTACCCCGACTGGGCTGAGCTACCCNNACTACCTGTATCAACCTCAACTATTATGGTCTTTTTTTTTGATCGTTTAACCAAATATATGATTCCGATAACGGCTAAAATCGCCAACACAGATAAAATCATCATCTTTTCGGAATATTGATTAAAAAGATCAATGGCTGCAGGCCCAAAATAAAAAATCAAAATTCCTTCTAAAAGAAACCGTTTCGCCCGCCCCAGAAAGGAAACTACCATAAACAATGGCCACTGGATTCGCAGCGCTCCGGCTGTAATACATACAAACTTATAAGGAATGGGTGATAAAGCAGCTAGAAAAATCGCCCAGACAGCATTATTCGTAACATGATGCTGTACAGAGTGAATATATTTGTCCGGTATCATCCGCCGTGCAGCCTTAACACCAACTTTTTGTCCGATCCAATAACCGATTCCACCTCCTGCAACAGAAGCGGTTGTGGCAATCAAACCATAGACAATGGCTTTCTCGTGCTGGGCCAGAGCAAGTGGAATCAAAATCAAATCAGGCAAAANNGCAAAATAGGAGATATAAACGATTCGGTAAAGGAAGCGATAATCAGCCCCAGCAGGCCCCATTCCAGTAACACATTTGTTAATTCTTCCATAGGTCTCCTCTTGATCTAATCTCTATCCTAAGTATTGCGAGATCGCTAAAATATATACTCCCGTTCAATAGGTCTGTTTATTAAATAAAAAAGACCTTAGTACGAAATAGTCCATACCTGAGGTCTTCGCTTAAGCTGCTAACTGGCGATGTGCCAAGTGCATTACGCTCCCCGGCTGACTACTGCTCACAAGTTATCTATTATCGTTTACTAATCATTTTAGCTAATAACTATAGCAGTGTCAAGGCGGAGATATATTATAAAGTGGTATCTGTGAACATTACTGACACTGTCGTTCCCCGCCGTGATGTTTGCACATCAATGATTGCGCCGTGCCTTTCGGCAATCCGGTAACAAACCGGCAGACCCAAGCCAGTGCCATTATCTTTTGTAGTCACGAAAGGAGATCCAAGTCTTTCAAGGATTGCTTCAGGAATTCCTGTACCTGAATCCTGCACTGCCAATACAGTATGATTACCCTTACGGAATGTCTTAATCATAACAACACCGCTTTCATTCATAGCTTCCAGCCCGTTCCGGACAAGGTTTAATAGTAACTGCCGGATTTCTTTTATATCAAAACAAGTATCGGGAATGTCTCCGATAACGGTCTCAATAGAATGCCCTGAACGGAGAGCATCTGCCTGCAGCAATGGATACAATCGCTGAATGACATGATTTAAATTATCCATTTTCATTTCTACTGCCTTATTTTTGGGTAAAGAAAGAAATTCTGTAATAATAGAATTAGCTCTGTCCAACTCCTCAATCATTGTGTCAAGTTGCCCACCATAGGATGCGAAAGCTTCTTTTCGTTTAAATAGCTGTAAATAGCCTCGAACCGTTGTCATCGGATTGCGAACCTCGTGTCCGATTCCTGCAGCGGTTTCTCCAATAATATTTAACCGCTCAAATCTTGCCAATTCATTTTCGAGTTGTTTCTTATCTGTAATATCTGTCATGACACTTAAATAACATTCAACAGAGCCTAGCGTTATTGAATCAGAGCTGATTAAAGCAATACGTGCCTCGCCATGTTTGGTGCAATATTTTATTTCACAGTTAATCAGCTTACAGGTTTTTGCCATATGCTCTCTAATCTTTTCGGCTTCTCCAGCTTGCAAAAACTTAATCTCATCAACATTGCGACCAATGATTTCTTCACGGCAAATTCCTACAATTTNNGAGAAAAGCTTTCATTTACATCAATATATGTTTTATCTTTCTGAGAGACAATCGCTACCATACTGGGATTCATATGAAAAGCCTTAAAAAAACGTTCTTCACTCTGTATTTTTTCAGTAACATCGCGAGAAATGACCAAGGCAGTCTGAACTCGCCCCATTTCATCTTTTTCCGGCGTTACCCGGTTACGGTAATGCCTGCATACACCTAGTTCATCAATATAGCAAGAGTCATATTCATATTCTTTTCCTGTGCAAAAAACCTTTTCAAGCTCCTCCCCTAACGGCAGGTTAATTAACTCCGAATAAGCAGCTTGTTCATTGCTTTGTTTATAAAAAGACTTAATTGAAGATCCCCATAGAGTATGAAATGCCTGATTAATATAAATCCGGCGCAGTTTTTTATCAATTCTGGCAATTGCGTAGGGACAATTATCCAGTAATGTTTTATATTCTGCTTCCCGTTGTTTTAAAGTTTCTCTGAGATCATGCACCGCACTGCTAATCATATCCAGCTCTGGAAAGGACCCGGTGTCACGATCCGGTACTTTCCCACTGATTACTTGCTGGATCAACGCTTTTATCGCTTCTTTAAATTTATTATAGACAAACCAGACAAGCGCAAAAACGCCACTCCAAAGGAGGAATATGGTAAGAAAGCTTGGAAGCAATTCCCCGATTGCACCTGCAAGATACTGCTTATGTCTAATAGTTGCAAAGGTATGTGCTATCACCTCACCCTTGTAAAAAACAGGATACGTTACGCCGATCACATCATCTCCCGTCCAGCTAATTGAGCTATTGATGGACATAAAACAGTAATTTCCTGTTTCATAGGTCGATTTATCGTTGGGAGTAATCCCTTTTCCCATTTTATCCACGGTAAAGTTGGGAGAAAGCGCTACAAGTCCGTTAAACAGCGGTGACGAAATGCCTATTGCATAGCCCGGATACTGAGATTGGATTTTTTCCACAACCGGCTGAAAAGCATTGTGCCAGTTCATAATTTCTTCCGGCCTTAAGCTGTTTTTATCGTTATCCAGCATCTTAATCAGTATCGGTTTTAGCTGATGCTCCGTCTTTGCCGAAATATAAATCAGCTTTTGCTTTTCTTGCTCAAGAATCAGATCATCGCGCACATCAACATAATAATAAGACAGAAACAAGGGGGGCATTGTAACGATAAAGAGCAGTACCAAAAATATTCTTTTGAGTTCATTTGATGGCCGCATCTCATATTCCTCCTAGGAAAGAGCTGGGAACCTGCAGCAAAAAAAAATCGATATAATCTCTAGGTAAGATNNTAGCATTTTATAATTTTCAAAAAAAATAAGCAGGTGCCCGCTGCACCTACTCTTAACTGTTACCCGCTGCTCAGCTTACATTATTAACGGCCTGCAAGCCACCAGGGAACACCGTTCCAGGTATTCTTAACACTTTTATATACATTTATCATTCTGATTGTCGTCCAAAACAAACAGAATCCTGAAATTCCAATTTGTACAGCAAATGAAAAATCACTTCTCCAAACTTTGGACAATAACCACACTACAAAATATAACTCGCCGGCTTCCAGCAATACCGGCAAAAGCATTTTAGCATAGAATTTAATTATATTTATTGTGATCACCCCTTTGTTTGCTATTTTAATTTCCATATTTTGTTATTTATTTCGTTTTGCCTACCTATAATCCTTCTTTTTATCAGGAATTATCTGCAAAACGTTCCGTACAAAGCTTTCGTCAGGGCTCCTATGATTTGCCCGAGCGGATAATCGCGTACAAAAGCCCAAACAACATGACCATTGCAATCACAAAACCGATTTCAACTACCGGAATTCTCCACAATAAGGACGATTGACCGGCAATTGTCAGGCTGACAATAATGCTGGCCATAATAATACTAAAGGCCAATAGAATAATACAGAAGGATAATTGATTACTGATCCGGTCCTGGTTGTCCAAAATCGGCTTAAGCTCTGCAATAGATATATCGAGCCGCAAACGCCCCCGTTTAGCAATGGCACTCAGCTCT
>DKIT01000131.1 GCA_002454415.1 Sphingobacterium sp. UBA6711 | reverse complement strand
GGTAGTGGTGGTGACGGAACATCGGGCGTATTAACCACATATACAGGAGGTAATGGTGGTGATGGTGTAATAATTATTGAATGGTAATATATTGTCACAATGAAAGGCGAGAATTCAATTAGTAAGTAATAGATAGTGCCCTGGGCTTCGGCCTGGGGCCTTTTTTCTATTTAAGGAAAGAAAATACCGCCTATTTGGCGGCTTGAAGTTTATCTATTTGATATTTTGCTGCTTTAGCCTTTTCTTGGATTGTGTTCAGATAATCCAGTGCTGCTGCATAGTCTCCATCTTTCACAGCTTTGCGAATTAGTTTAATTCTGGGGCATATGTAATCTACTTCCCATGTATGGTCAAACTCTTTCATATCAGGCATGCTATCAGTCCTTTCAAAAGATAATTACGGTAGAGAGCTCAGCAAATCCTGCTCTCGCTTTATAGGACCTTAGCCCTGAAAATTGTAGTGCAGCTTATCATTAATCTGATATTAATAGGCATGTTGCCACGTATAGAATAGAGCTGNNTTTATTAGACAATGATGTCATAGTTATTAGGAATTATTGCTTGCTCAGGCTACCAAGTTTTCAAAATTAAGCGGGGCGTTGGTCATTTAATTACTTACCATAAGAAGATATGAATAGCATTATATTGAAATAATAGTAAAATTATGAAAATATAGTTTATTAAGAAAATATTTAGCAAAAAAGGAAGGAAATGGAATGCAAATGGCAAATCTTAGTAATTTGTAGTTTTAATTTTAAAAGTTTAGGGAGGAATTTTCATGAGAAAGAAAGTTTTATTAACCTTAGCTGCTGCAATGGCAGTGACATCTGTAGTCTTTGCATCACCGTTAACTAATTATGACAAAGGAAGTTTGGCTCTTGATCTTAATACGTCCATATCTCCAAAGGCAGAATTAACTATTGAACGAATAAGTGAATCCGTTGATTCTAAGGAGCGCCTAGGAGCTGGTGTATCTTATGGTCTTGGGAATAAGTTGGCATTGCAATATAAATTCTTAGATAATAAATCCAAAGATTATTTATTGTATGAGTATTCAGATCCCTTTGATTATGGTAATTTGACACTTAACGCAAAACTTACTGGACATGAAATAAATGTATTGTATCAAATAAACCCTAACGTATCTGCGTATGTGGGCGTGACCAGGTCAACAGCAAAAGTTACGGTAACGGAAAATTATGGTCCTAACCCTGGAAATATTACAGATAGCGAAAGTCTTTCTGAATCACAATCTAAAAATGGTTATCAAGTAGGGCTTGTTGGACAAACAAAGTTAGCAGATAAACTCACTGGATGGGCATCTGTTAGTGCAGGTAATAGAGTAAATGCTTACGAAATTGGCCTAGGATACGATGTAGCCAAAAACACTGAGTTGAATTTATTCTATCGTGAGGTTAAATATAAAGATTTTAATTTTGATGACACTAAATTGGATGTTACCACTAAAGGCCTAGGTGCAGGAGTAACATTTAAGTTCTAATCAATATTAGAAGTAATCTGCCCATACTTCGGCAGAGTGACATTTCGATCACCCCAGACTTCGGTCTGGGGTATTTTATTTTGAACAAAAAAATACTGCATACTCGGCGGTTTGAAGCTTATTTATCTGAAGTTGTGCTGCTTTAGCCTTTTCTTGGATTGTGTTCAGATAATCCAGTGCTGCTGTATAATCTCCATCTTTCACAGCTTTGCGAATTAGTTTAATTCTGGGGCATATGTAATCTACTTCCCAGACGTGGTCAAATTCTTTCATATCAGGCATACTATCAGTCCTTTCTAGTGATAATTACGGTAAGGGAGCAGTAAATCCTGCTCCCGCATTATAGGACCTTAGCCCTGAATTTCTGTAGTTCCGACTGATTGCATCAAGAGTTAAAAGTGGGCTGCCGTACATAAAAAGGAACTAGATAAAGAAAAATCCGCTCGGAAGAAGGAGCGGATAGGTTGGATTATTGGAACTACTGCAGGCAGGTATTTATTAACAGAATAGAGTATTTCAGAACCTAATTTTCATCTTTTACTAAAATATATGGCACTGAAAAATAGTATAATTAAGGGTAGAACTAAAAAGAAGTAAGTAAGTAGCGCTTCTCTCATAGTTATTTTACTAGGNNAAGAAAATAATTGCCATAAGAATTCCAAAACCAATCAAGGTAGTTCCCATAGTTGAAATTCTCCTTTTTGAATACTTCCAGATGGTTAATCGTCTGGTTTGATAAAAACTAAAAAACTCACATTGAAATTTTTAATACCGCCAAATATAAAAATAAAATAACGATAAAGGGTAGCGCTGAAAACTCATCTTTCTTGGGGTCATTACAATCTTTCTTGCTACATTCACACTCACAATCTTTTATAAAGGATGGATTCTTGTATTGCATATAAGCTATAAAGCCAAATACTGCAGTAGTCAATAAGAATTTAGCGATGGTATCTTCAATGGCTAAAGGCGCGCCAAATAGTACTGCTATTTTAGTCGCCACTATACTAATCAACATAATAACTATGAGGCTCAGGCCCAATAACACTATTAATACTAGCAAGGATATTAACATATTCATGATAATATCTCCCTTAAGCTTAATATTATTAAGTGTATCATCTTTAATAGAGTGTTAAAAGGATATTTACACATTTCCTAATCAACGCCTGGACCACGGTCTGGGGCTTTTTTATTTCTCTTATTCAAACAATATCAGGACAATTATCTTAGACAAATAGGTGGAAATACTCAAGGGTTTGGGGGAAGGATTTGCAGAA
>DKIT01000009.1 GCA_002454415.1 Sphingobacterium sp. UBA6711 | reverse complement strand
CAAACGGCCACCCAGTACCCAAATTAATGTCTACTCCCATTCCCAAGGCATTGGCCTTATCCGTTGTTACACCCAACATATTCATCCACTGTGGTGAAAGAAAGTTCAGGTACTTGGATTCAAATCCTTTAGCGCCATAAATCGGTGTTACCTCAACACCACCAAACCCACTTTTGTGAAATAAGGTTAACTCTCGTTCGAGGTTAGGTCGATCCACAGCTGAGCCGAGCCACCACCAACGTGTCCAGGGTTTCATTTCTTTGGTAACTGCTGGCCATAAATCCTGCGCCATCGTTCGACCGAAAGCCAAAAAATTACAAGCAAGCAGGAGTGATATATAGATTTTTTTCATGTTAAAATTGGCCTAATCCATGTGAAACACCTTTTTCAAANNTTATCGATACCGGGGAATGATCCGGATTTACGTCCATGATATCATGCATATAATCCCACCACTGCTGGACAATCGCTTCCTTTCCCAATTCTTGCGAGGAATGCCCTGAAAGATACTGAACAGCAAATAAGGTATCCGTCTCTTCATCCAAAAAAATACTATAATCAGACACCCCATTTTCGCGCAATAAGGTTGTTAATTCCGGCCAGATCGCATCATGTCTCCGCTGATACTCCGCAGACATGCCCGATTTCAATTTCATCTTAAATGCTATTTTCTCCATTTCAAATATATTTTTAAAACACTACTAAACAGCTTTTTATCTAAACAAAAAGTATCCTTAACGCGCTAATACCTGATGTATATCAGCTTCAATAATACTCAAGGTGCCTTTGGCATTGGCATCATTGCGTGCGACGCCATCATCAAGCTTCTTACCGCCCATTTCTACTTGATTATTTTCCTTTGCGGTAAAAGGTGCATTTTTAAGTTTTATCGTTATCCTTTCACCCTTTGTACGCGGAAAAGAAAGCGTGCAGTAGCCTAGCGTAATATCCGTATTTCCATCAAAAACAAGTTTGTCATCTACGAAAACCTGTAGCGGATAGGATCTTGACCTAAAATTATTTAATTTCAGATCGATCTCATCAATATCGGATTTTTCCTGTAAAGTATATGTTATCCAAGCTGTACCTAGCTGGCCATCATTGACCCAATCCGAGAGCTCATTGTCATCATAAGACTGTGCTACCTTCGATTGGTTAGCTCCAGCTGTCGCTGTACGGATTTTGAGACTTTTTTTCAGCTGCACCAGCGTTGGTTTTTCTGGACTTGGCCCCCGCTCTAAAAATGAAGGTAAATTTTCAGCAGACTCTTTTACAAAATAATTATCCATCGTTTTGATCGGTTGCACGGTCCAGATGACTGAATCTGATTGAAGTCCATTTGATGTCGCTTTCAAGGTTACCCGACCTGATTTACCGTACTGCGTACGAAGTAATACACGATTTATACCTGCCTCAACGGGAAGCGATCTAGCTAAAATATAGTTATCAGGTCCCTGTGCAATTCCACCGCGCCAATCCATCGGTCCATCAAAGTTGAAATCAATCTGATTTGATGCCAATGGACAACGCACGCCATTCTTATCGAGCACTTCAACTTCGGCCAACACCATATCGTTTCCATCCGCAAAAAGGCCATTTTTTCCATGTTGTGCCGTTAAACGGATTTTATAAGGTTCTCCTGCTGTTCTCAGCTCTTTTTTGTTCAACAATTTACCGTCTTTCGTAAATGATTTTACAGTCAATACACCGGCCTCAAAATCAACCGCTGGAAAACGGAATAGGAAATTATAGCGTTTTTCTGCTTCACCTTGGATCTTGCCATTTACGGATAATTCTACGCGATCAGCGGCCGAGACGACTAATACATCCTTTTTCGTTCCTGGAGCATAGTTCCAGTGGCCAACAAGATGTAATCCCTTTGGATCCGGATCAATCCAACCATCCCACATGACCTGATGGGCAAAATAAGCATCTTTGGGAATACGCATGGCATCTACCTCACCACTGCGTCTATAGTTTTCTTTTCCTCGAAAATGAGTATTGGAATCGGAGAAAATAATATTGACGCCACCCGAATTTACGCGATCACCAGTACCGGGACGCATTTTCCAATATTCCCACCAACGATGTACAGCCTCAGTGACATAACTATCTTGATTTCTGTTATAATCACTGGCGTCTACACCTTTATAAAGAGGTCCTTCACCATCCTTGTGAAATGGATAACTCAATTCGTCCCAATATTTACGTAGGGCTTCATCGCGCATGTACTCCGTTGCAATCATCGGGTGACGGCCACTTTTATTGATGTATAGCATTTCACCACCATATTCGGCAAGCTTACTGTCTAACATTTCACGTGAACCAATTGCCCGTCCACCAGCTGGATCATATTGATCGCGGATAGCTTTCATCTCCGCCATATGTTCTTCCGAAATCGATTCGTTCCCACATTCATAAAGCAATACACTTGGATTATTTCGATAATAGATAATGACATCACGCATAAGCTCAGTCCGATGTTCCCAGCGTCTTCCCTGGGTATCTTTTTCGGCATCTCCAGCAGGTAACATTTGCATTAGTCCCATGCGATCACAGGATTCAACATCCTGTTTCCAGGGGGTTACGTGCATCCAACGAACCAGATTGGCATTGCTCTTAACCATCAGCCCATTGCTAAAATCACTCAACCAAGGGGCTACAGACAAACCGACAGCAGGCCACTCATTACTGGTACGTTGCGCATAACCCTTCATCATCAAAACTTGATCATTTAGGTACACCATTCCATTTTTAAAAGCTGTCTTTCGAAACCCTGTTTTCGTTTGTACAGCGTCTATAGTTTTGTTGTCCTGTACAATTTTTGTCGTAACCGTATAGAGATAGCCGTAGCCCCAGCTCCAAAAATTAACTTGATTCATGGCTGAGTTGATGGTCAATTGCTGGGTTTGATTGGCAGGGAGATTAAACTTTTTTGAGAAAGTTTTCACCAACTTTCCATCAGCGTTACGTACTTCAGCGACAAAATTGACTAAACTCGATTCATTGGTTTCATTTTTCACCTCAGAAGAAACAAAAAGATCCAGTGTTTTCTTGGGGATGTTTATATTCTTCGCATAGACATAAACACCCGTAGTTTTTAAATTGGAATACAGGGGTAGTGTCTGATAGATTTTGGAAGCAAAGTGGATCCATACATTTTTGGGAATTCCACCATAGTTTGCATTAAAGTTTTTATCGTTCCATTGATAAGTACTGTTTGTCGCCTTTTCCCGATAGCTCCAGCTATTGTCTATACGTATGGCCAAGGTATTTTCGCCCTCTCTATCCATCAGGTCTGAAAGATCAAAGCCTGCCGCCATGACGCCATTTTCATGACGTCCGATAAATTTACCGTTAAGGTAAAATTCTCCGCCAAAACGGATTCCTTCAAATTCTAAAAATACTTTATCAGAAGTAACACCCTTCGGAACACGAAATTTCTTTCGATACCAAACAATATTTGCCGAGAGGTCATGTATTGCCTTTGCAAAAGCTTCGTTTTCATTCCACGCTTGAGGCAACACAACTTGTTTCCATGCATGATCATCAAAATCAACAGTAGCAGCATTGCTGACATCGCCAATGTGGTAACGCCAATCGGCATTAAAACTTAGCGTCTTGCGACCAGCTTGTGCATAGGTGCCAAAGGATAGCAGAAGGCAACAAAAAATAAGTAGTAATCTTTTCATTTTATATTTTTTTATGGCTAATGTTAGATCGAGTAATATGGCTATTTTTTATAACGAAAATGGCTAATGAACAGCTTACTTGGACAGCATTTTGTAGACCTCTGTTCCTCCTAATAAGAAACAGCCTAAACCATAATCTTCAAAATCCGGCTGACTGGAAAAACTGACGGGTTGACCGTCTTTAGGTTCTTTCCCTGTCCCTTGTAAGTAGCCTAAAAAGCCAGATGGGTGTACCGCTTCTGTTATCATTGCTTTCCATGCTTTTTCGACAACAGGTCGATATATTTTAGCATCTAGAAAACCATTATTGATGCCCCAGGCCATACCATAGACGAACAGTGCAGTGCCAGAAGTTTCACGCCCACCAAAATTAGTGGGATCATGTAGACTGACATTCCAGAATCCATCCGGTCTTTGGATAGGAACAAGCGCTTCCATCAAGGCTTTATAATCCGCCATATACTCCGCACGATGCACTTCATTTTCTGGGATTAAAGATAGTACCCTTACCAGAGCCGCCACGACCCATCCATTACCACGTGACCAATAGCAATCTTCTCCATTTGGTTCTTTATAGGGCGGTACAAAATCCTTATCGCGCCACCAAAGTTTATCGGCCTTGTTATACAAGCCACCACCTTCTTGTGTTTTTGAATGATGATACATTTTATACATGTAATCAAAGTAAGTTTGATCCTTGGTCATTACACCCAATTTAGCATAAATGGGCATGGCCATTTGTATCGCGTCAATCCAGGTCCAATCGTCTACTTTGCCCGATTTGATAATATAATCTATATTTGCTTTAATCTTCTGGATACGCTCAGGGTTCGGTTCAATCTCATAGAGATCAAGATAAGTTTGCCCACAGGCTTGGTCATCGGCATTGCGAGTTTCTACACCATTGCGCATACCCCATTCATGTTTATTTCCCCAATCCACCGCATAATTGTAGTAGTCATTGTTTTTATCAATCTGATACAGTGCCATAAGACCTTCGTAATAAACGGCGCGGGTCCAGATATTACTTGGCCGCCAACGGTTGGTATAGATGGGCTTGCCCGTGTCGGTCCATTTATTCATGAAATAGCGATTGGTTAACTGCAAGGATTGAAGTACATCCCCTGCGGTGATTTCCTGTTTCTGTTCGACAACCTTCTTCGTCGATGAACAGGCTGAAAGGAAAAACGCAATCATTAAAGTGGCCGTATAAGTATTAAATAGTTTCATTCTTTGTCTACTTTTTAATTTATTCATAACGAGTGTTCCCCTTTTTTTGCACAAGTTGTTCATAGGGTATCACTCCAACTCTTTTAGCCCAATTTTCATAGGTCTGAACCATTTCACCGTATATTTTCGGGAAAGCCGCTGATAAGTCGGCTGTTTCGCTCCTATCTTTTTCGACATCATATAAATACCATCGATTTTCGGGATAAGAAGAGACAAGTTTCCATTTTCCCTTGCGCACCGCTTTGTTACCTTCATGCTCAAAACAAATTTCCCTGTCAATATCCTTCTGTTGCTCGGTCCATAGCGGAAGCAAGGACGATCCTTCCATGGGTTTAATCGTATTCCCTGCATAGTTTTTAGGATAGTTTGCTCCTGACCATTGTGCTAAGGTGGGCATGATATCGATTAAATGGGCTGGCATATCAAACTGTCTACCGCCTTGTAGGAACTTCGGTCCATAGGCAATAAAACCTGTCGCATTGCCTCCCTCGAACTCCCAATGCTTAAACTTTTTGAACGGTGTATTACTGACCGCAGCGCCTTCTATTCCATAGGCGGTAAAAGAGCGCGGGTGGCTAGCCGGAAATTCATTGGCAGCCCTAATGTCAGCCGTGAATCCAGTATTGGTTATTGTTTCATTGCTCGCTCCATTATCGGAAAGGAAGATAAAAACAGTGTTTTCCAATTGTCCTTTCGACTGGAGATAATCAAGCAATCGCCCTACATTTTGATCCAATTCGTCGACCATCGCCGCATAGACTGCCATCTTTTCATCCCATTTTACCTTTTCTTCCCAGCTGCAATCGTTCCATTTTCGCAATGCGGTATCCATTGGAGACAATTTGGTGGTTGGTGGTAGTAACCCTAACTGGTGCTGTTTTTCAAAACGCTTTCTACGGACAGCATCCCATCCTTCCATATATTTACCGCGGTACTTTGCGATATCCTGAGGTTTGGCATGTAACGGCCAATGGGGTGCCTGAAATGCTAAGTATAGAAAAAAAGGATTCTCTTTTTTAGTTTTCAAATGATCGCCAATGAAAGTCATCGCATAATCTGTGTAGGCATCCGAGCTGTAATAATCTTTTGGTGGAACAATCGCTTCATTGTCAAGAGCTATCGTTAACGTTTGATTTGGGCGATAAGGTCGGTTTTCAAAGTAGCTGTTCGCTCCATCAATCAATCCATAATACCGTTGAAAACCACGTTGTAGGGGCCAGTTTTCTTTTTCCTGCCCCACATGCCATTTTCCAGCCATATAGGTTCCGTAGCCTGCGCCTTTTAATAGTTCGGCCAACGTCACTGAAGTTCTATTCAGAAACCCCTGATAAGCAGGAAAAGGACGCTTATTCATCATATCACCGACTCCGGCCTGATGTGGATATAAACCTGTCAATAAAGAAGCTCGGGATGGACAGCAACGTGAAGCATTGTAAAAGTTGGTCATCTTAATTCCTTCTTTTGCCATCTTATCGAGATTTGGGGTCTGAATTTCTGAGCCAAAAGAACCCAAATCGGAATAGCCCATATCATCTGCCAAGATCAGCACAATATTTGGCCGTTGCTGCGCACGGACTGTAAAAAGTGTGAACACTAAAAAGAGCCCCAGTGGAAATATAGGTTTTATCATGCTACATAAATTTCTTTAGTCCCATTTTGGGTTGTGCTTTCAATTGTTCGGCGACTAATTGGGCATTCAGCAAGGCCCCCGCTTTAATTGTATGCGTCGCATCCTTCGGATCAAAAAATTCCGTTTCTACTTTCTTTTTTCCAAATGTTTCATACTGAGCAATAACAAGTTCCTGTAATGGAATGAAAAATGCCCCGGCCTGTTGCGCAGCCTCCCTAGCCCATAGCGCATAATCTGATCTACGAACCTGATTTCCTTCCCGAGCATTGCGCGGAATCGGCGAACAGATAATTGCTGTCGCTCCTTTATCTTGAATATTCTTCACAAACCGTCGCAAGTAAAAACCATAGCTATAAACGACTTCATGCTGCTTCAACAATGGATTATACACTTCCTGATAATCGTCACCATTTCCCTTTATCGTCCCCCTAGCCCGTAGCGTATCCACAATGGGACTTGAATCATTATGTCCAAATTGCATGAGGACAAAATCACCTGGCTGTATGCTATCCAGCACTTTCTGCCAAAGCTTTGGGTTGTTATAAAATGTTCTTGTACTCGTTCCACCCAATGCACGATTCTTGACGTTGATTTTATCAGATTTAAAATACTGGGCAATAAAACTTCCCCATCCCCACTGTCCGTTTGAACCATTTCCCTGCCCATTTTTCACCGTGGAATCACCAATAATAAACNNTCCAATAATAAACAAGGTCGGTTTATGTTGTTGTCCCAAAAAGGACATGCTGATTACAGCAAAAAGGACCGCAGCCCATGGCAACAATTTCAATTTCATCTTCCTTATTATTTAATATATTGTACTAGCTGACTTTTAATCCTACGGAGTCCTTCCGCAACAGATAGCGCATTTTCGCGCGCGCCATCTTTATTCGTATGGGTATGGTCACCTGGGAAAAAGCTAGATTTTACCACTTCCGGGCCAAGTTGGTCATATTTGTCCGCGGTAATACTGTTCAGATCCAAAAAAGCGACACCTTCTTCCCCTGCAATCTGCTTAGCCCACAATCCAAAGTCTTGATCTGCTCGCTTCACCTTACCCTTATTATCCCATTGATTGCGCGGAATCATGGATAACAATATTGGCGTTACGCCTTTATTTTTTGCTGCAAGCACAAAACGACGCAGGTTTTCACCATAAGTATGTACGGTCTCTTTTTTACCATTTCCCCAATCCAATACAATAGAGTCTCTACCTATCCCACGCAATACACCCCGATATCCTTGTTTGCTGGTATCGGGTTTACTTCCTTCATTATGACCAAACTGAATCAGCAAAAAATCGCCAGGTTTCAACAACGAGTCAACTTTTGCCCATCTTCCCTCCTTTACAAATGTCCGTGTACTACGCCCTGCCATCGCATGATTATCTACTCGGACACGTGTAGTATCCAACAGTTCAGGAAGCAAGGTTCCCCAGCCCCAATACTCTTTATTGCTATTCTTTACGGTCGAATCACCGATAAGATAAATCGTCGGCTTATTTTGTTGCTTGACGAAGGAATTCAAAAGGAAGGCTGTCAATACCATTCCTATCCATTTTATAGTATGCTTCATGAGTTAACTTAAACGTTCAATTTTCTATTTTTTATGGCTAGCGTTGACCAACTGAATATTCGGTTTGACCGGACGATCCATCCCTACACCAAGGTAATATCCGGTATGTGGCGGTTGGTTATAGGCCACATTCTGCCAAGCTATACTCAAGCGATACTGCGGATCATGCATCAACGTATATATGCGTTGCTCTGTCGGGATCGTGGATGTATAGATACGCAGATGCTGGTTATCATCTGAACGCAAGATCAATTCTTCACGCCAGTCGCCCAAAATATCAGCGCTCAAGTTTGGCGTACTTTTAGTCCCATTGATCGATGATGATCCTGTCGCCGTAAAGATGCGTTCCGTTTTTCCATTTTTATATTTTTCAATATAGTTGCTGTTTAAAAGCTCCCGGCTCAGATCAGCATCCCACCAGATCAAAAAATTGGTTGATCGCGGGGCCCGCCCTACATTATTTCCTTTGGTATCATACATCGTTGCAGATCCCAGCCACCACAGGTATGCGCCTTTATGATCGGGGTCAATATTTGCGGCAACACCTCTGGGCACATCTTGATCTATGGCATTTTTAAATAATAGAGCACCCGTTTTGGCATCCAATAAAGCCACACCTGTCCCCTTTCGGCCACCTTTCAGTTCGTGAATTCCAAAAATCTCCAGGCCAGGTCTATCCGGATCCAAATCACTGACATGCAACGCATCGCCATGCCCCAGTCCGGTACTGTATAGACCTTTCCCATTATCGTCAATTACCATCGAACCAAAGACGATCTCGTCTTTGCCATCTTGATCTATGTCAGCAACGGTAAGGTTGTGATAGCCCTGACCGGAATAAGGATCTGTTCGAACTTTGCTATCGAATACCCAGCGGCTCACTAATTTTTTATCTTTGAAGTCCCATGCCGCCAAGGCCGTTCGTTCATAATATCCTCGCGTCATCACGACGCTGGGGTGTACACCATCAAGATATGCGACACAAGCCAAGAATCGATCGCTTCGATTGGCATTCGTATCCCCCCATGAGCGTAGATCCCCACGTTCCGGCAGATAATCTACGGTACTTAGTGCTTTGCCTGTCAGCCCGTCAAACACGGTTAAATATTCAGGTCCTTTCAATATGCGACCGACAGTACGCGAATTAGATACGGTATCGCGCCAATCGGCTTTTGGATCACCAATAACATGTCCCAGTGCATCTTTAGTACCATCCGCAGTTTTACAGACCAATTCTGCACGGCCATCGCTATCGAGATCATACACCATAAATTGAGTATAATGTGCCCCTTCTCGAATATTTTTACCCAAATTAATTTCCCAAAGAAAAGTACCATCCAATTTATATGCCTGAAAAATAGGTTCTGAAGTGATACCATTGTGGGTGCNNATACCATTGTGGGCATTATCATGTCCAACACCGGTTTGATGCACGATAAGTTCATAAGTCCCGTCTCCATCCAAGTCGCCCACAGAAATATCTCCAGGCACGTATCCTACAGGAGTGCGTAACGGGATATCCAAATATTGTTGTACTTTTTGATCTTTGGATAAAGTGAGTTTAGCAACTTCCTTTTCTTTTCCACCCGACACAATGTCCAAGGTGTAGGTTACATCTTTACTCAGGTCAACATGATCGTCCAAAAAATTGGTACACTTTGTTAAAGGTACGTTATTCAATTTCTTCTGTATACCATTTCCTTCCTGCCTATAAATAGCAAAGGCCGTATCAAAATCGTCGGTACCCAACAAACGCCAACTCAAAAACACGGAGTTATCCGTCGTCTTTACGCCAACCATTCCTCGATCCAAAAACTCCATTTTGCGTTGGCCTGATGCAGCAAGAGAACCGATCAGTGCTCCTGTCAAAAGAATAAGTTTTGTCTTCATTATTCAAAGGTGTAAATCACAGTAATATGTTTATACGTATTATTGCTTTTTATTATTAACGGTTACATTGTTCAGGATCAAATTTTTAATATATTCCTTGTGAATAACAGGGTCTTTGCTAGCACGAACATGCATATTTTGAAATGTAAAATCCGACAGTACATATTGCTCCGAATTGAGCACATCAAATACAATGTCGCAATCTAAGTCAATGTTGCGCAGAACAATATTTCTTGCATAAGACATTTTGATATCTTTCTCCCCTTTCAAATCAAAAAATTGAGTCCAGGGCTTGATAAACAACATACTATTGACATTGCCTTTGATATTTTCAATCAAAATATTTTCGTATTCCTGCGGCGTATCCGGGCGCATCTTCAATTGCAACAATTTGCGCGCCTTGTCTAAGGTATTGTTTCTAAAAATCACGTTATAGCTATGGATGGATTCACTTCCACAGGTCAACGCACTATGACAAAAACCAAAAAAACAATTTTCAATAATAATATTTGAATTGGGGCCATTGTTCGGATCCTTATCGGCCTTGGGACCTTTACCACCTTTTAATGCGATTGCATCATCGTTGACGGATAAGTAGCAATCCTTAATCAATACATTACGGCATACATCCAAATCAATCGCATCAGAGCTGGGTGCTTTAACAGGTTCCTTTGGTGCTGAGATATGTAAACCGATCAATTTGAGGTTTTCACATTTATAATAATGTGAGGTCCAGAAAGGTGAATTAATCAAGCGAATACCTGAAATCTGTACATCTTTGCTATTGGATACATAGAGCACACGGGGACGCATTTCGTCCATATTTGTACATTTTGGATTAAACTGTCTCCTGAGCCAAAAGGAGCGCCAATAGCGCAAGCCATTTCCATCAAGCGTGCCTTTACCTGAAATTGTAAAGCCATCCACTTTATCTGCGTTGACGAGTGCAAGAAAATATTTCACTGTCTGCCCTTCCATACGGGTTTCTGCCAATGCAAAATCTGCAATGTCATCGCTTCCTTTTAATACAGCTCCTTCTTCTAAGTATAAGTGTGTTTTGGGTTTAAAAAATAACGATCCACTTAGATATACCCCTTTCGGAACGACGATTACACCACCGCCATTCGCATATGCTTGATCAATTGCTTGTTGGATTTTGGCCGTTTGCACGACGGTACTATCTTTCGTTACACCAAAATCGGTAATCAGAAATTGCTTTCCGAGCGTTTCTATGTTGGTCGATTTTATCGTCTCAAACCACTTCGAAATTGCAGCTCCATTTGGGAACTTATCCTGCGCCTGCGCACTTGACAAAATCGCTATTGAAGTGAGTAATTGTAAAAAGCGAAAGAATTTTTTCATAATGTTTAGTTTATAACTATGTTTTCCCCAGCCCAACAATTAAAATTCATGTATTGAAAGGCTTTTAAAAATTGATTAGCGCATTAAAATATGCTTAATGAGTAGCTAATCTAAAAGTATCAACATTTTTAAGAAGAGCTGTCCTGTAGTATCCTGAACAAACCAGATACATAGTCAGCGAGCGCTCATTTTTCCTGACAGTGAGCCTAATAGCAAGGATTCAAAGCTTTTCGTAATATCTTTGTTATAGAATCCCTATCACCAACTCCCTACTAACTTATCACCAACTCCTGACTGTAACCACCTTGAGTCCATAGTAAGTCCACGTTGAGTCCACCTTTTAATTGTTGAGATACCATGTTGACGTCATATTAACAACTCGCTTGCAGTCAGGAGTTGGTAGGAATTTGTCCATAACTTGTCCGCAAGAAAGCGTCTCCAACATTAAATCAGTGCCCTTTCAAAATATTTTGTATATGTACGTCCTTATTTTTATGCAGCAAACCACCTTGTACTGTCCTGCTTTGCAAAATTAGGTTCTCCTATGATTGTTCTTTATTTTTAACAATTATTATTTTGGAGCAATTAGCGCTAGTATTTCCTTCAGAATACATTACGGATCAATTATGACATATAAATCAATCTTTACAATCATTTTATTATCAATATCCTTCGTTGGCTTAAGCTTTGCGCAAACAGGCAAGCTCGCACAGGAAGAGATCAACATTCAGGCTCCTTTTGAAATCCCAACGTTTAAGGTTCCCAATTTCGAGCATTGTAAAAACTACAATATCCGCGATTTTGGTGCTCGGCAAGGCGATAAGGAAAGTACTTCCAGCGCAATTGCAAAGGCAATCGACCTAGCGACAACTTCTGGCGGCAATATTATCATTCCGCCGGGCGAATGGCTCACCAAGGCCATACACTTAAAAAGTAACGTCAACTTACATGTCAGTGAGGGAGCAACACTACTGTTTTCGGGAGATCCAAAGGACTATTTACCTGCCGTTCACAGCAGTTGGGAAGGATTGGAGTGTTATAACTATTCTCCATTGATCTATGCCTATGAAGCAAGCAATGTCGCCATTACCGGCAAGGGAACCGTAAAAGCTGATCTGACTGTTTGGCAGAAATGGTTCCCAAGACCAAAACCGCATATGGAAAGCATCAAAAATCTTTATAACTGGGCACAGGATGGGGTACCTGTCGAACAGCGCCTTATGGTCAACGATACGTCCAACCTTAGGCCGCAATTTATTCAATTTAACTGTTGTCAACATATTAGGGTCGAAGACATTAAGATCCGAAACAGCCCTTTTTGGACATTGCACCTCTACTTAACGAAAGATGCACTTATCCGTGGCATCGACATCTACGCCCATGGTCATAATAATGATGGGATTGACCCAGAAATGAGTCAGAATGTATTGATTGAGAATTGTATTTTTGACCAAGGTGATGATGCTATTGCATTGAAATCAGGCCGGAATCCAGAAGGCTGGCGATTAAAAACACCAACAAAAAATGTCGTCATCCGCAATTGTGAAATCCGTGACGGTCACCAACTCCTGGCTGTTGGAAGCGAGCTCTCTGGTGGCATCGAAAACATCTATGTAGATAATTGTACGGTCCTGCCCAATGAGAAATTGATGCATTTACTGTTCATCAAAACGAATGAACGTATGGGTGGTTATGTTAAAAACATTTATTTTTCAAATATTAAAGCCCAAAATGTAAAAGAGGGTATACTTGGAATTGATACCGACGTACTCTATCAATGGCGCAACTTGGTTCCAACCAAAGTAAAAAAGCTAACACCAATATCGAATATCTATCTTTCAAACATCCAAGCGGAGGTGGGTCAATTTATCTCAAAAATCAATGGTAATCCGGAACTTCCCATTCAGACGGTTCAATTGAAGGATGTACGGCTCAAGAAAATAACCTCAACGGCAATACAAAATCAATTTATCAAGGATTTCTCCCACAAAGAATAACAGACCATACTGAATTGGTTTCCAATCTCTCCTCATTAAAGAGATTCGCGCCATGAAATCATTCAATCAACCTGATACCATAGA
>DKIT01000221.1 GCA_002454415.1 Sphingobacterium sp. UBA6711 | reverse complement strand
AACAGGTGCTGGCTTAATATCCGATATAAAGCTATTTATTCGGCTATAACAGCAAATTCAGCTCCAGAGGCATAATCATCACCACGTTGGGAATTAAGTCCAGTAAAACGGATATAACGTCCTTTTACAGGTTTCTCAAATCGAATAGTTTTCAATTTTTTGCTTCGTTCAAAAGATCCCGACATCACATCTTCCCAATTCTTGCCATCCTTGCTCACCTGAATCTTGTAATCCTTAATATCGCCATTCGGTCCATCCTGTCTTGGCAGAAAAGTGAACCCCTTAATTGTTTTGATACTCCCCGCATCAAAATCAACCCAATGTGGATATTGTGCCACAGTAACCGAATACATGCTGTGCCAGATCGAAGAGAANNATTGCTGTGCCAGATCGAAGATGGATCTCCATCCAATAGGTTCTTGGCATCACCCTCACCCGTTTCCTGACTTGAAGCAAAGACCACTTCCATTGGAATAGTCTCGATTTTTGTGTATTGCTGTGTTACCTTTAATTTCTCGTTATGCTGATACCAAGCAGTTACGGTACCACCAGTACGCAAATCAAAAGGGGCTTTATAGATCGTTGCCTTCCCATTGTTCAGACTATATACAACAGGTTCATTCTGATTACCAGACAAAATAGAAACTTCACCGTTTGAACTTCTTGCCAAAGAAATTGGTGCATCGCCCGCGGTTGCTACATGCGCTTTCTCCATCACATCACCGTGCTGAATCGGGCGGATAATAAAGCCGATTGCCGTTGGCACTGCCCTCACACGATCTTTGTCCAATGGCGGCCCTTGTCCACAACTGTTGCCGCCCAGTCCGGTTACCGCAGCATCGAGATGCAGGTGTACGCCCGAACTTTTTGGCAATTGATAAGGATGTGGTGCAAAGGTTAACTCAAGCTCACTATATTCCAAAACTGAAGTCGCTAAATGCTCTTTCGCAACAAAGATAGCCCCCTGTCCCGCAGTGTTGGTCAATGCTGTCCAACGTACATCCTCGTTGTTACTCATATTTTGTGGATTAGGCCATGGCACAAACTGATCTTTTACCGTACTGCTGTGCAATTCAATAAACTGAGCCGTCTTGCGGTCTACATAATTATTGATCGGTCCACGGCCATAATAACTGTAGTTGCTGTATTCAGCAGGCAGCTGCAGAGAATACCCTAATCGTGCTAAGACGACACTTGTATTATTGGATGTAATACTTGATGACAACTCAATAGATCCGTCCTTATAGACTGTCCAGATCTGATTACTGGTAAATTTAAAGTCGTCCTTACCGAAAGGTTTGTCCTTGTGCTCTTTAAGTGTGTAGGTTCCCGAAGTTCCGCCCAACAAAGATGCACCATAAGGAGCTTGTGATTCAACTGTAAATACCAATACAACTGTTCCATCTTTCTTGGTATAGCTGTTTGAAGACAAAACCTGATGTTTCAGATTATGCAGTCCTTTTTCAAACCATTGTTGGTAAGCCCAGTTATCATTGTCAACCGGAGCACGTAGTGCATCCAATTTAGGACCTTCGCCATCGCGGATAATTTGTTTACCGGCATAAGTTAGATTATATATCGAGCCAGTTTTATTGTCAAACTTCGCGATAAACTGATCTCCCTTGACCACCTGCAAATCACCTTCTTTGGAAAGCTCCGGAGTTTCCCCTTGCGCAACAGCTGAAATCAGCGGTTTATTTTCAGCAGCTTTGACAAAAAGCTGTTCCTCCATCTGGACGAAACCTTTTGTTGCCCATGGTCTATCTTCATTGAGAATAAACTGTACTTTCACAAAATATTCCGATCCCGCATCTAACTGCGCATAATTTATCGGCAATACAAGCTGCTTGCGTTCGCGCGCTTTGGGCAAATCCGCTGTACTGATCGTGCTTTTGCTATTCTTTACTTCTACGCCATCTTTGAATAACGACCATTGTACCTGATAATCGGATAGGTCCTTAAAATAATTTTTATTAAATAGTTCGATTCTACCCTGCTGCATATCAACAGCCTTTACACCTGCATTTTGGTAAACCTTTTTCACCTCGTAATACTGCGGTTTAGGCTTCATATCGGCAAAGATCAATCCATTATTGACAAATGTTCCGTCATTGGGTTTATCCCCAAAATCACCACCATAGGCTAGGAAGCGTTCTCCGGTCTTTTTATCATAATAGTACATCGCCTGATCGATCCAATCCCAAATGGCGCCGCCCATAAAGAAATTTGTCGATTCGATGGCTTCCCAATAATCAATCAAGTTACCGACAGCATTTCCCATCGAATGTGAATATTCTGAGATATGGAAAGGATATTTCAATTTGTAAGTACCTTTTACAGCGCCTCTTACCCAGTCAATTGACGGATATTGGTTGGACCCCATATCTACGATTGCATTGTTACGCTCGTATTGAACAGGTCTTGATGTATCAATTTTTTTGATGGCCTGATAGGCTGCCACAAAATTATCGCCGGGACCGGCTTCGTTTCCTAAAGACCAGATGACGACAGCCGGATGATTGATGGTCGAATGCACCATTTCGATATTACGGGCCACATGCGAGAGAGATTCTTTGCCATAATAATACTCATGACTTTCGATATTGGCTTCATCTTCCAGATAAATCCCATATTTATCGCATAGGTAATACCAATACGCTGGTTCTGGATAGTGTGAATTACGAACATGGTTGATATTCGCCCGTTTCATCAATTTGACCTCCGCTTCCATCTGTTCTCTCGTCACCACTTTGCCATGCTCAGGATTGGTCTCGTGCCGGTTGACACCTTTTAGTTTGACTGTTTTGCCGTTGATATAATAATAACGACCAGCTAGACCAAATTCATCATCCGCCGCTTTGGTATCTTTGATCTCAACTTTTCTAAATCCGACATAAGTTGAAATAGTCTCGACCGTTTTGTTTTTCTTATCCTTCAATTCAGCCACCAAAGTATACCGATACGGTAATTCGGCAGACCATTTATTCGGATTTTGAACATTCAATGTCGCGGCTACGCTATTAGAAGCCTGACTGCCCAGTGCTGGAACAAGTGCCGATGTCTCAGTCTGATCAACAAGTGTATTCTCGTCACTATACAATTTATTTTTATAGAGTGAATACACAACTTTATAGCCCTCAGCCTGCTTAATACCGAGATTGCGTACCGTGCTGGTAATTTTCAAGGAACCATTTTCGTAGCTGCTATCCAAATCTGGAATAGCCGCCAGATCACGAATCTGAACTTTCGGCGTTGAAGTCAGCGAAACATCCCGAAATATCCCGGGCAATCTAAACATATCCTGATCCTCGATAAAGGAAGCATCAGAATTGCGGTAGACTTCGACAGCTAACACATTTTCAGCACCTTTTTTCAAGTAAGCCGAAATATTGAAAGAAGCTAAATTTCTTGAATTTTTTGAAAACCCGACATATTTACCATTGATCCACAAATAGAAAAAAGAATCGACTCCATCGAAGTTGATAAACACCTCACGGCCGTCCCAATCAGCAGGTACTGTAAAATTGCGTCGATACGATCCTACTTCGTTACGATAAATGTAAGTCGTCCAATCTTGTGCAGGTGTGCGCATAACTCCCCCCCGCCAGTCGTCAACTTGCACTTGGTGATGAAAGATAACACGCTGGTTGGTATAAATAGGAACACCGTACTTTAGGCTTCCATCCTTTTGAATTCCAAAAATATTCCAGCTCATCGGCACGGGAACTGATTCCCAGCCACCGACATGATAGGTAGGATTATAAAAATCCTTTGGCCGCTCTTCCGGAGTCTTTACCCAGTTGAATTTCCATGACCCATTGAGCGAAATCCAATAGTTACTATGCTCGGGAAGTACTTTTCGCGCACTTTCTACGTTTTGAAAGGAGAAGAACGACGCATGCGGCAGTTCTTTGTTCAGTGATAATAATTGAGGCGATTCCCATTCATTCCCTTTTGGAGACTGCACAGCTCCATACTGGAAACCGTCGATAGCAGGCGTCATTGTTTGCCCTATCGTAACAGTAGTATCCAGCAACAGCAATGAGGCCAGAATCGTTGAAAAAATAACAGATTTTCTTAACATAATGTAATTAAGCAATTTAGTCTAGGAAACCAAAAGTAACGTCATTTTGTAGCAATAACAAGCAGATTATGAAAGCACTCGATTGCGAAACTTTTTCGATACAAAAAAATGGTAATTATAATAGGCCTGCGGTTTTAAAATCGCTACCAAGTTGTTGAAATATCGTAGAGGATCTTTTGTTCGATCAAACACAACAAAATAGCGGGAGGAAAAGTTTTTATTGCCCATAAAATTGAACCAGTTGCAATAAAAACAAATGCTTTCGGTTTCAAGTAGAAAGCAGTATTTTTGGGGAGAGATTTCGCTTTAAACAAATAAAAGTTTACGTTTGAAAATAATTGGAAGAATTTTATTTTTCAAAGGGTTACAATTTAAGCATTAAGGTATTAATAGGTGAGTAAATTCAGTAAATCAGTCCTGCTAGAAAATGATGAGCAAATCATTGAAGGCATCAAAGACGGCGACAGCTTGGCGATAGATGCTATCTATAAGCGCTACTACCCGTCCATATNNGCAAAACAATGGAAGTGAGGATGAAGCGAAAGATATCTTTCAAGAGGCTGTGATAGTGCTCTATGATAAAGTTTCCAAAGGGAACTTTGAGCTCAGTAGCAAACTAAAAACATATCTTTACTCGATTTGCCGAAGGCTTTGGCTTAAGCAACTCAATCGTGCTGGTTTTGGCAACAGTGACATTAGCGGTTATGAAGATTCCTTATTTGAGGAAGAAGATCTACAACAGCATCAAGAACTTGAGAAAAAGTTCGATCAAATGGAACTAGCCTTAGAAAAAATGGGAGAACCTTGTAAGACGATCTTACATGATTTTTACATCTTAAACCACTCGATGCAGGACATCTGTGAAAAATTTGGTTATACCAACACAGATAATGCCAAGACTCAGAAGTATAAATGCCTACAACGGCTGAAAAAAATATTTTTTTCAACAGATTAAAATTTGAGTAACACCATGGGAACAATGAATCAAAAAGAATTTTTCGAATTAGCGGATCAGTATCTTCGCGGCGAATTATCGACCGAAGACAAAGCTACATTTGAGTCTTTTTGTGCTGAACACCCCTCCTATGCGGCCCAATTACAACAACACCGCGACTTTATTGCCAATATGGAAGAAACGAGCCATCGTCTAGATTTCAAAAATGCATTGGCGCAGTCTGCGAAAGAATACCACAAAACCCAAAGCAAGACTGCCAAAGTGGTTCCAATGAAGCAATCAAAAGTTATTTCACTTTGGGAACGTATCAAAGCGAGTTCTTTAGTCGCTGCAGTGGTTGCGGTATTTGCCGTATTTGGGACATTATGGTTGAGTGGCTATTACAGTAACCTTGAAAAAGCATCTTCCGATTACAGTGCATTACGTAGAGATATGAATAATGTCAAAAAGAACGTCAACGCACACAATGCTGCAATCAAAGATATCAATGACAAAAAATCGGTCAAGGGTTCTGAGAGCCAGTTCGGCGCAACAGGCTTTATGTTGACCACTGATGGCTATGTAGTAACAAACTACCATGTCGTTAGCGGTGCGGATTCTATCTATCTGCAAAATAGTAAAGGAGAATCTTATAAAGCGCAGATCGTACATACCGATCCAAGTAAAGATTTAGCAATTCTATATATTGCTGATAAGAGCTTTAAGAAAGCTAAAAGCTTACCTTATACGTTCAAGACATCGACTTCAGATCTCGGGGAAGATATTTATACCATCGGTTTCCCTCGCGATGAAGCGGTGTATGGCCAAGGGTATCTAAGCTCTTCTACAGGTTATGCCGGCGATACCATCGCCTATCAAATCTCTGTACCTGTCAACCCAGGAAATAGCGGTGGCCCTGTGTTGGATAACAGAGGTAACGTGATTGGTATCATCTCCGGAAAGCAACGTGGAATTGATGGGGCCGCCTTTGCAATCAAAACGAAATCAATCTTGAATGCTTTAGCGGATATACCAAGTGACTCACTTGTTACAGGCCTTAAAATCAATAAAAAGAATGCTTTGGCAGGCTTACCAAGAACAGAACAAATTAAAAAGATGCAAGACTATATTTATATGGTTAAAGTATATTAAGACCGGCATCTTTTAGCAACATAAAAAAGCAACGTTTTTTCAACGTTGCTTTTTTTGTACTCTGATCTTCCGCTAATTTCTCTTCCTTTGACCTCACATACCGCTTCCGTCTTACCGGACTGTTATAATGCAATGGAGGCTTTTGGACAACAAAACAAATACACACCCGAAATAGAAAAAGGTCAAATTCGCATAGAATTTGACCTTTTTCTTCTAATCTGTCTTATTACTATAAGTTTGGCTGCGGCGTAGTCCGCAAATATGGTTTGATTTCCTTAAATCCTTTCGGGAATTTAGCTGGAATATCTTCCGTTTTAATCGCAGGGACAACAATCACATCTTCCCCATGCTTCCAGTCAGCAGGCGTTGCTACCTGATAATCGGCAGTTAACTGCAAAGAATCAATAACCCGCAGAATTTCATCAAAATTACGCCCCGTTGATGCAGGATAAGTCAATGATAATTTTATTTTTTTATCCGGACCGATAATGAAGACCGAACGGACAGTAGCCGTCGCTGATGCATTGGGATGAATCATATCATACAATTCCGATACATGATGATCTTCGTCTGCAATAACCGGAAAATTCACTTCGGTATTTTGCGTTTCATTGATATCCTTGATCCAATTCAAGTGATCATTTACATTATCAACACTTAACGCAATGGCTTTTACGCCCCTTTTGTCAAATTCAGATTTTAATTTTGCTGTGCGGCCCAATTCTGTTGTACATACAGGTGTATAATCTGATGGATGTGAAAAAAATACCACCCAGCTATCTTTGATATAATCGTGAAAATCTATTTCACCAATGGTTGTTTGCGCTTTAAAATTTGGCGCTTCATCTCCTAATCTTAAACTCATAATCTTATTTTTTTAAATGTGTTTAAATTACATAGTCTACAAATATAGTAGATTAAATTTAGCAAACAAATAATTCTTCAATTTTTTAAATTTAGATGAAAAAACTGCTCTTAATACACTTTCCAATTATCCTAGCCTTACCGATTACTTTTGTACAAAATATGGATTCTTCATAAATACTTAGCTCCGATATAAAGACTTTGCACTAATGTCCAACCGCTTCCAGTGCTTGTCAAAATACGCTCCCTGATTAGCAACCGTTTACAAAAAATGCATTTCACCATATACTATGCTTGCATAATATATTTTTGTATATTTGAATATAAGGATGCATCGAGTCCATCGAACGAGTGTAAGCTGGCTCAAAACTTTTTAACAGCAAGTGTTATTAAATAAAATAGGATCACCTTTCGATATGGAGTTATCATTGTGATAAATGACGAACCAAAAAACTTGAAATACCATGAATTTTGAATTAAGCGAAGAACACAAAATGATCCGTGACGCAGCACGGGAATTCGCTCAGGAATTAAAGGCCGGAGCAATCGAACGCGATGAAGAAGCAAAATTTCCGACGGACTTTGTTAAACAAATGTCCGAACTTGGGTTTATGGGGATTATGACTCCAGAAGCATATGGAGGAGCTGGTATGGATACATTAGCTTATGTCATCGTTTTAGAGGAGATCGCAAAAATTGACGCCTCAGCAGCAGTGATTGTATCTGCGCATAACTCACTGGTATTGTATGGCCTGAATGCTTTTGGAACAGAAGAACAAAAACAAAAGTACCTCGTGCCTCTGGCTCAGGGACAGAAGTTAGGAGCATTTGCACTATCGGAACCTGAAGCTGGTTCGGACGCCTCCTCTCAGCATACCACAGCTGAGGATAAGGGCGATCATTATTTGCTCAACGGAACAAAAAACTGGATCACCAATGGCGGTCATGCAGACATATACCTCGTTATCGCGCAGACTCATCCCGAAAAAGGACACAAAGGAATCAATGTGCTCATCGTAGAAAAAGGTTTGCCGGGCTTTACCATTGGGCCAAAGGAGAATAAATTGGGTATCCGCAGTTCCGACACACATTCCCTTCTATTTTCCGATGTTAAGGTTCCGAAAGAGAATCGCATTGGAGAAGATGGCTTTGGGTTCAAATTCGCAATGAAAACACTAGATGGCGGTCGAATCGGCATAGCTGCGCAAGCTTTAGGAATAGCTGCTGGAGCCTATGATCTCGCACTTGCCTACTCCAAAGAGCGGAAGACTTTTGGAAAGCCCATCTCGGACCATCAAGCCATACAGTTTAAATTGGCGGATATGGAAGTCGATATTGAGGCTGCAAGACTCTTGACCTACAAAGCTGCCTGGACAAAAGATCAGGGGCTCCCTTATGGAAAAGAAGCTGCCATGGCCAAATTACATGCATCGGAAGTTGCCATGAAGCACACTGTAGAAGCCGTACAGGTCCACGGCGGCTATGGCTATGTAAAAGAATACCACGTCGAACGATTGATGCGTGACGCAAAGATTACGCAAATCTATGAGGGTACATCCGAAATTCAGCGATTGGTCATTGCCCGTGAAATTTTACGGTAATGGTGCTGTTCAAAATCCCTTCATAAACAAGAGCTGTCAGCTATTGAACTGACAGCTCTTGTCGTAGAAAAACTGCTCGTATAGGGCTTTCACTTGTTCATCCGTTGGATCAAACAAATGGCTAAGCACCTTTGCAGACTTTTCAATTTATTATCGATCATCGCTAAATACTGGTAATCCTGGAAAGCAAAACTGGCTGTTTCGGCCATAGCTAGATTCAAAATGAGCTTTGCTTTGCGGAGTAAGTTTTCCTGGCTACCATCCGCAGCATTCAACCCGTCAAATAATAGGGTCAGCGCCAATGGATGTAATTGCTGTACCTGGAGATCTTCTTTAAGATATACTGCCAGTTCACTCTCCGAAATGTTTATGAAGTAGTTTCTGCTCTTTTCAAAAAATTTCTCATACGCTCCTTCAAATACAGCTGGATCGCTTGGTTCAGCAAAGGCATCATGCCCCTCCGTCCATATGCGAAGAAATTTGCCTATTTCTTCGATCCAGTTCATCAATACATCTTTTTTAAAACTTAATCCCATTGTCTATGCTTATCGGACCTGTCCACTTCCACGGACAATCCATTTCTCTGTAACTAATTTTTCCAATGCAAATGGTCCCCGTGCATGTAATTTCTGAGTAGATATTCCAATTTCAGCGCCAAGTCCAAATTCACCGCCATCGGTAAAACGTGTTGAGGCGTTGGCATATACCGCCGCCGCATCCACCGTATTTAAAAACTGCTCAATATGAAGTTCATTGGTTGAGACAATACACTCCGAATGTTTGGAAGAATATGTTGCAATATGCTCCAATGCTTCATCCAAACTCCCAACCGTCTTTACTGAACATTTCAAATCTAAAAATTCTCTTCCAAAATCTGCCTCTTCAGCAGCTTTTAAATTTGAAAAATTTTCACGTCGTAATACCTCATAGGCGGTAGGGTCAGCAAAAACTTCAACTTGAGCTTCTTCAAAATAGGGGGTCAATTTAGTTAGAAATTCCGGTGCAACATCCTTATCGACTAAAACGGTATCCAACGAATTACATACTGAAGGTCTAGAGATCTTTGCATTGGCAACAATTTTAGCTGCAACATCCAGATCTGCGGTTCGATCCACATAGGTATGGCATACCCCTGCCCCAGTTTCAATAACAGGAACTTTAGCGTGCTCCCTGACATAATCGATCAATGACTGCGAACCCCTAGGGATGATAATATCCACGTATTGGGTCGCTTCTAACAATTCCGAAACATGTTTTCTATCGACAGGTAATAATTGGACAATATCTCTTGTGATCCCATATTCATCCAAAATGCCATGGATTATTTTCAACAAGGCCTCATTGGTATGAAGTGCATCAGAGCCTCCACGCAAAAGGCACACATTTCCCGATTGGATACATAATGCAGCTACATCTATAGTCACATTGGGCCGTGATTCATAGATGACGCCAACTACACCAAGCGGAACAGTGATTTTTTCTATTTTCAATCCATTAGGTAGGACCTTCTTTAGCAATAACTGATTCGTTGGGTCTGACAACTGCGCAATTTGCTTAACACTGTCAGACAAACCATTTAGGCGATCGCTATTGAGCAGGAGACGGTCTTTTTTGGGATCTTCATCAGACATACGATCCAAATCAATCTTATTGGCTACCAATATCTCCGCAGTATGTGCGACCAGACCGTCCGCGATGGCATTTAAAATAATTATTTTGGTATCCGAGGATAGCTGTTGCAGCACTTGTTTTGCCTTGGCTGCCGCCTGAAGTTGTTCTACAATGGATTCACTCATAACAATACAATATCATTTGCATGTGCAATTTCTAGATTCTTTTTACTGGATTGGGACAAAGCAGATGAATCCATCTTCGCCCGGGCGACCGCCACTGTCAAGCCTTCGAGATTGACAATATTCAAGACTTCCCCTTTATCAAAATGTTCAACGATACGAGTTACACCTACCGCTAACAAGCTCTTATGTTTTAATAAAGCTTCTTCCGCTCCGCGATCAATCATCAATTCCCCTTTTATTAAACTTCCGCTGGCCAGCCACTTCTTCCGGGAAGAGATCTTCTTACTTTCGGCTAGACATAAGGTTCCTATCTCATGTTTTACCGCTTTCTGAATGGCTTCTTCCGTCTGCATACTGAAGATCACAACAGCAATCCCCATTTGATTCGCCAAGCGGGCAAAATTCAATTTTGAGGTCATACCGCCCAATCCCACTGAAGATTTATCCTTTCTTGCTAGACCCAAGATATCACGATCAATTGTCTCAATTTGCGGTATGATCTTATTGTTTACATCCAGAACTCCAGGAACCGAAGTGCTGAATAATAACTTTTCTGCACCAAAACCAACGGCAATTAAGGTCGCCAACTCGTCATTATCTGAAAACTTCAGTTCTTTATTGCTTACCACATCATTTTCATTGGCTATTGGAATAACATTGTTCCGCCACAATTCTTCATAGGTACTTTTCAATTGCAGAAATTGATCTCGATTGGCGAAATGATGTCTTTCACATAAGCTCTGTGCCAATGAAATTTTGAAAGGTCTAAAATAAGTTGAATAGGTATTGATCAGGATGGGGTTACCTATAGCAGCGGCAGCCTTACGTTCCGATAATGTCCCAGTATAACTGGGCAAAAAACGTTTACCTGCAGCAACAGCACCCGAAGATACCAGAACAATATTGTATTTCTTTTGCAAGGAAGCAATTTGCCTAGCGATCTCCAAAACAATACGTTCATCAACTTCTCCCTCTTTCGTGGTAATAGAAGCCGATCCAAATTTGACAACGAGAATTGGCTTTTTCATTTTTTAGTATGTTTTAGTTTAGATTTGAGTACTAATTTACTCAGAAGAATTCAATTTCTGCAAAATATGTTAACAATTGAACAATATAATTCAATATAAGAACTTTAGAAACCAGGGAAAATCTATTGATCCGGGAGATATTCGATCTGAAAGAAAAGAAGCACTTATAGTCATCCCCGATGTGCATAATTATGACCATCCGATAAAAAATAAACCTTGCGTGCACAAAAGCAGCAACTCCGGTATAAGACCCAAAAAAGCGCGCGCTTTCCAAGGCACTACACGTATTCGAGTGCTGCTTCCAGTTAAAGATAGCCTTGCCGCTATTTATTTTTTACTATCTGACGGAGATCAAATCGCATACCTACATTGAATGTGCGGTTATAAAGTTTTACACTCTCGTTGACGCTCATGTCCTTCAAGCCATAATTGGAGCCAATGAAAAGACCGTAGCCACCATTCCATTTGTAACCTAAATTAAAACCCAAACCATAATCTGATGGATTAGTACTTGCATCGTAAAATTTCCCATCATTATTGTTCACCGACATCTGGATACCATAATATGGACTCGCAGCAAGATAAATTCGACCTTCTCCAACCGTAATATTATAAGCTATGTTCAATGGTATATCAATCGCATTTCTCCGATACGTTGTCCAATTATTTTCAAGTGCGTGCTTGGCTTCCATACCATTTTGGGTAAAGTTCACTTCAGGCTGAATAGAGAGTCCGCCAACGAGCGGTATTTCAAGAAAAAGCCCAGCTGTAACACCCGAGATACTCCGGAAGCTATAACTGTGCGTTCGTTTATTGGATACCAGCGATCCGGCATTCGTGTACCCGGCGTTTATACCGTAAGAAATTTTGCTTTGGCAGCATGCTGTGGAAAGCACAAAAAACAGTACTACACTGCTAATTAAATGTTTCATATGTGGTCAATTTATTTACAATTGCCACAAATATGCACGGCGAAATCCTAATTTAAACGGTATTTAGCGTTGTTTAACAAATCTTAATATTGATTAACAATAATTAATACATATTAACAAAAACAGCCCGGTTAGGAGGAAAATCTATCTTCGTACGCTTTCTCTAACGAGAACATTTCATCACGATATTTCGCCGCTCCCAAAAAGTCCATTTCTTTCGCTGCTTTATCCATTTTCTTACGCACAGTGTCGATTGCTTTCTTCAAATCTTTCTCACTCAGATATTGCATCACCGGATCAGCGGCAACTGCTTGCGATGGATCAGGCTCAACGTAAATTTTAGGTTCAATCCCAGAGAAATCGGCGACAGAAGTCTGTTCCAAGATCTCTTCCCGTGTTTTACCAACAGTGCGTGGGGTAATACCGTGTTCCAGATTATACTTCATCTGCTTCTCGCGACGGCGATTTGTTTCATCGATCGTGACAAGCATGCTATCAGTCATTTTGTCCGCATACATAATCACACGACCTTTATCATTCCGCGCAGCACGACCAATAGTTTGGATCAGTGACCGTTCCGAACGTAAAAAACCTTCTTTGTCTGCATCGAGAATAGCCACAAGCGTAACCTCGGGAAGATCAAGTCCCTCACGAAGTAAGTTTACTCCGACCAAAATATCAAATTCACCCAAGCGAAGCCCTCTCAGGATTTCCACACGTTCCAGGGTTTTAATTTCGGAGTGTATATAACGGACTTTCAAATTCAATTTGGTCATATATTTGGAAAGTTCCTCGGCCATACGTTTGGTCAATGTTGTCGCCAAAACACGCCCTCCTTCTTTAATGGTCTTATCCACTTCTTCCAGAAAATCATCGACCTGATTGATGGCTGGCCGTACTTCAATAATCGGATCCAACAGCCCCGTAGGACGAATGACTTGCTCAACAACAACACCTTCGGTCTGCTGTAGTTCATAATCACCTGGGGTCGCAGATACGTAGATCGTCTGATTCGTCAGCGATTCAAATTCAGGAAAGTTCAGCGGCCTATTGTCCATTGCAGCCGGTAAACGGAATCCATGTTCCACCAACGAGACCTTTCGAGATCGGTCACCACCATACATTGCACGAAGTTGCGGTAAGGTCACATGGCTTTCGTCAATAACCAAAAGATAATCTTCCGGAAAATAATCAAGCAAACAGAAAGGACGCATACCCGGTTGTCTACCATCGAAAAAGCGCGAATAATTTTCAATCCCCGAACAATAGCCCAGTTCACGCATCATTTCCAAATCATAGTTAACCCTTTCCTCCAAACGTTTCGCTTCCAACATTAGTCCCTCCTCTTCCAGTTGCGTTTTTCGCTGCATCAATTCATCCTGGATAGCCCAAATTGATTCTTTGAATTTCTCTTTTGGTGTGACGAAAAGATTTGCCGGAAAAAGGGCCAGATCTTCCATCTTATTAAGTGTTTTACCAGAAACAGGGTCAATCTCACTTAATTCATCAATTTCATCCCCAAAGAAGGATACACGAATGGCAAAATCCAGATAGGCAGGATAGATATCCACCGTGTCTCCTTTGACACGGAAAGTACCACGTTTAAACTCTGTTGTTGTACGCGAGTACAAAATCTCCACCAGTTTATGAAGAAAAGCATTTCTAGTGATTGTCATACCGACCCCAAAACGAAAAATAGAACGGGAAAAATCCTCTGGATTTCCCATACCATAAATACAGGAGACAGAAGATACCACTACGATATCCCGACGCCCAGACATCAATGCCGAAGTTGTCGCTAAACGCAATTTTTCTATTTCCTCATTGATGGCCAAATCCTTCTCGATATAAGTATTTGTCGAAGCAATAAAAGCTTCCGGCTGATAATAGTCGTAGTAAGACACAAAATAGTTCACCGAATTATGAGGGAAGAACTGTTTGAATTCACCGTATAGCTGAGCAGCAAGCGTTTTATTATGGCTTAGAATCAATGTTGGCTTCTGCGTTTCTTGAATGACATTGGCTACAGTAAACGTTTTACCGGATCCTGTCACCCCCAAAAGCGTTTGATATTGCTCCGCCTGCTCCACGCCTGCAACCAATTGTTTTATTGCTTCCGGCTGATCACCCGTGGGTCTATATTCTGATGTCAATTCAAATTTCATATACTTCCTATTTCTTTAAGAAAACTTTCAAGTCCTTTCCTTCGGACAAAACTATTTAGGTCTTTTTCCTGCAAACATTGCACCATTAATCATCTGCGCTACGAACTACAAATAACTATTTTGGCCCAATAACTTTAAACTTCAAACAAACTGTTTTTTATACCTATGGTTCAGGCCACATCCTTCGAGGGGCTTACACAAATTTACTAAAATTTTTACCATTTTAGCGCAAACTATAATAATACCACAGATGTTATTACTTTCAATTGATTATTATTATCTTTAGCTTAACTGAACTAGCACGCACGTCATGGTCACTATTCTATCTACCCAAAATAGCATCGCAAATCATTTTATCGCCGAGTTGAGAGATATCAAGATTCAACAGGATCGCATGCGCTTTCGCCGGAACCTCGAACGGCTAGGTGAAATTTTTGCTTATGAAATTAGCAAGACAATGGCCTACGAACCTGTGGAGGTAGAAACCCCTTTGGGTGTAGCCAAAACGCATTTATTAATGGAACAGCCCGTACTTGCTACGATTCTAAGAGCAGGCCTTCCTTTTCACCAGGGGCTGTTGAATGTATTTGACCACGCCGACAATACGTTTATTGCGGCCTATCGCCACACCAAAAAGAGCGGCGAGTTTGAAATTCACAAGGAATATGTCAATACGCCCAATTTAGACAACCGAACGGTAATCATCGTGGACCCCATGCTGGCGACCGGAAAAAGTCTTGTCTTATGCTGTAAAGATCTTTTAGCAGAGTATGACATCAAGGAATTGCACATTGTCTCGGCCATCGCTTCCGAAGAAGGACTGAATCACGTTCAGGCCTTTGTACCCACTGCACATATCTGGGTAGGAGATGTAGACCACGAACTGACCTCAAAAGCTTATATTGTGCCGGGGCTCGGCGATGCCGGAGATCTGGCCTATGGTGAAAAACATCACTAATGTGGATAAATTATTTAAAACTAAATTAACACTTAGATCATTGAAATTCAGTAAATTTATATCAATGATGAAGTTTAATTTTTTTATATCTAATTTATATCGCTATGAGATGGCAAAAATACAATGGCGAATCCATTCGCTCCACGATTTTCGATGCTGTTGAAGAAGTCATTAAACGGGAAGATGCCCTAGGGAATAAGCTCAAGGTTTATATCGGCACCGATTCCCAGGTTAAGAGAGGCATCATCGACTTCGCGACAGTCATCGTCTTTCTCCGGGAACATAAAGGTGGATTTATGTTTATCCAACGGGACAAAAGGCACCACCGCATGAGCATTAAAGAAAGGATGCTGCTCGAAGTCCAAAAATCCATCGATATCGCCTATCAACTCTGCCCCCTCCTCGAAAAACACAAAGTAGACCTCGAAGTCCACGCCGACATCAACACCAATCCAAATTTTCAGTCAAACGTTGCTCTTAAAGAAGCTATGGGCTATATTATGGGTATGGGGTTTGTTTTTAAGGCCAAGCCCGAATCATTTGCCAGTACCAATTGTGCCAATAAACAGGTTCAATAATTGACTATCGGATAGACTTTGTATATTTAGGTGTAATTTTTAGTACACCACATGCAGGATTTTTTTCAGCAGATTGCCAGTCAATTTGCCCAGACCCCTTGGCTCGAATGGTTAGGCACTCTAACTGGCTTTCTTTGCGTCTATTTGGCTGCCAAACAGCATATTTGGAACTGGCCCATCAGCATCATCAGCGTAGGATCCTATGCCATACTGTTTTATGAGGCCAAACTATACGGAGATACCGTATTACAATTCTATTTTCTCTCCACCGCGATTTATGGCTGGTATTATTGGATAAAGCGAAGAGAGGAAAAAAAGAAACCCATCGTCAAAGCCAGCGGCAACCAAATGCTCCTCTGTCTCCTAGCCATCATTGTCCTCACAATCTCGATCGGTTATCTGCTCGACAGCAAAACCAACTCTGACGTCCCCTATATTGATGCGTTCTGTACGTCGGTCAGTTTTGTCGCCCAATTTCTGATGACAAGAAAAATTCTTCAGAATTGGCTTCTCTGGGTGTTTGTCGACATTTGCTATATCCCGCTCTATATACACAAAGATCTCATGCTGACAGCTGTGCTCTATTTTGTTTTCGCAGTCATCGCCTGGAATGGCTATCGGGATTGGCAGAAATCCTATAAAAATTTTGCGTAATATTGCCTATCAAAATGATCGATGTGCAAAAAGATTTTATAAAAATTGCTGTTGTTGGCCCCGAGTCTACCGGAAAGTCAACGATGGCACAGTTTCTTGCCAAAGAGTTTAAAACGGTATGTGTGCCCGAATATTCACGCTATTATTGTCAGAGCCTCAACAATACATACACCTTACAGGACGAGNNCGAGGTCAATATGTTCTACGGACAGGTGGCACTCGAAGAAGCACTGATTCCATTGGCACAAGGACAGATTCTCATCTGCGACACCACCTTCCTGACGGTAAAAATATGGTCGGATCATCTTTTCGGTCATACGCCACAGAAAGTTACCGATAAAATTCAGCAACATACCTACGACCTTTATCTGCTGATGGATATCGACCTGCCCTGGCAAGATGATCCACTAAGAGATTTTCCCGAACAGCGGGATCATTTTATGGACATCTGGAAAAATGAATTGACAGCACTTAATGCCCAATATCGCATCATCTCGGGACTTGGTGAGCAACGCCTCGAAAATAGTCTTCGCGCTGTAAAAGATTTTCTGACATTGATTTGAGACAAGTATCTTGACGAAGCTGGCTTTTACAGCTATATTTGTAGAAATAAAGTATAGCGTTGGTCTGCATCGATTAAAAATGCTTGATCAATAGCGAAGTCTTTACGATGTACACTTGAATAAATAGAATATTAACATTTTACTTAAGAAATAATGTATCCAGAATATTTAGTAGCTCCAATGCGTCAAGAGTTAGTTGATGCAGGATTCGAAGAATTAAAAACACCTGATGCAGTTGATCAGGCTATCGCATCAGAAGGAACCGTTTTTGTAGTTGTCAACTCTGTTTGTGGTTGTGCTGCAGCAAACGCTCGTCCTGCTGCCAAAGCAGCAGTGAAAAATGAGAAACATCCCGCTAAACTAGTGACTGTTTTCGCAGGTATGGAAACTGATGCAGTAAACACTGCACGTAATTACATGTTGCCTTACCCTCCATCTTCTCCAGCAATGGCTTTATTTAAAGATGGAAAATTAGTNNCATGATCGAAAGACATATGATTGAAGGTCGTCCGGCACAAATGATTGCAGACAATTTAGTTGCAGCTTTTGAAGAGTATTGCTAGTCACTAACGCTAAAAAGAACTTTCAAAAAAGCCTGAGCGAATAATCACTCAGGCTTTTTTGTATAATCACGGACTAAATCGTCGTCCAATAAACAGTCAACGCTGTTTTCTATTGCATATCAAATAAATGTTTTTCAGCATGATAAGAAGAACGCACCAATGGTCCTGATTCCACATACTTAAATCCCATTTCCAAACCAATTTTTTGATATTTCTCAAATTGAGCTGGAGTAATAAATTCAATCACCGGATGATGCGCTTTTGTAGGTTGTAAATATTGCCCTAGAGTCAAAATGTGTACACCAACGTTGTATAAATCTTGCATTGCTTCAATTACATCTTCCTCTGTTTCACCCAAACCAAGCATGATACCTGACTTTGTACGAAGACCCGCCTCAGAAATTCGGCGGAGACATTCCAGTGAACGATCATATTTCGCTTGAACACGAACTTCTCTGGTCAGACGACGCACAGTTTCGAGGTTGTGCGAAACAACTTCGGGACGCACTGCGATCACGCGGTCCAAATTATCCCATTGTCCTTTAAAATCTGGCAAAAGTGTTTCCAAGGTCGTTTCTGGGCTCTCTCTACGGATGGCGTTAATGGTTTCCGCCCATATTGTCGAACCACCATCTTTTAGGTCATCACGATCGACGGAAGTAATCACACAGTGTTTTACCTGCATCAACTTGACAGAATTGGCAAGACGATTGGGTTCATCCAAATCAACCGCCAAAGGGCGTCCGGTTGCTACCGCACAAAATGAACAAGAACGCGTACAGATATTTCCCAAAATCATGAAGGTTGCCGTTCCTGCGCCCCAACATTCGCCCATATTCGGACAATTTCCACTCTCACAAATCGTATGTAATTTATGCTCGTCTACGAGACTTCTGACATGTCTATATTCTTTACCAACAGGCAATTTGACACGCAACCAATCAGGCTTGCGTTGTGCAGGAGTTGCCGGAATAACTGGAAGTTCAATCATACAACAAAGTTAAGGATTAAAAATGTAATTTCTAACCGCCAATTTGTTAGTTTTATATCATAAAAAATGACCGATTGTAGGCATTAATAGAATAATGAAACAAAAATTAAGATATTTGTGTTGGTTATCATTAATCTAATATCAAAACTATGCGACTGAGCCAATCTTTATCCATGTTGTTACTTGGGGGTGTATCCATCTTTGCTGCACAGGCCCAAACCAACTTTGACATTATACCCAAACCTTCGAAAATCACATTGGCTACGGGGACATACACCATCCCTGCGCATCTTTCGGTTATTGTTTCAGATGAGTTTCAGGAAGCTACCCAATTGCTGAATGAACACCCTGCGATTAAAAGCATAACCATCGAAGTCCTCAAAAAAAATAAAAAAGCACCAAAAGAAGGTTTCCGTATTGTCAAAGCAGTCGATGCAGACAATCTCAGCAAAAACGCCTATTCCATCCAAATCGACGAAAAAGGCCTTCTCCTGAGAGCCTGGAATGTACCTCAAGCGATCCATGGGATTTATACCCTGATTCAATTAGGCTACTTACAAGCTGATGCGGGTAAATTAGCCTTTGCGACAATTGTGGATGAACCGCGATTTACCTACCGCGGTCTACACCTCGATGTGTCACGCCATTTTATGCCATTGTCTTTTGTAAAAAAGTATATCGACATCATGGCTATTTATAAATTCAACAACTTTCATTGGCATTTAACCGACGGTGCCGGATGGCGGCTTGAAATCAAAAAATATCCAGAGTTAACACAAAAGGCTGCCTGGCGTACACATACGAGCTGGAAAGAATGGTGGAATAATGGCCGTCAATATGTTGATAAGGGTACGCCTAACGCTAGCGGTGGCTTCTATACGCAAGAAGAAGCACGCGAACTGGTCGATTATGCAGCCCGCAAAGGAATCAATGTGATTCCGGAGATAGAAATGCCCGGGCATTCGGAAGAAGTGCTGGCCGTTTATCCCGAACTCTCCTGCTCCGGCAAACCTTATAGCCAGGGGGAATTCTGTATTGGCAATGAAAAAACCTTTGAATTCCTAAAGAATGTACTGGACGAAGTCCTTACCATATTTCCTTCCCAATACATCCATATTGGTGGCGATGAAGCCGAGAAAAAGCATTGGGAAACCTGCCCGAAAGATCAGGCGCTTATGCAAAAAGAAGGATTAAAGTCTGTCGATGAACTGCAGAGTTATGCGATCAAACAAATGGATCTGTACTTGCAATCCAAAGGTAGAAAATTGATCGGTTGGGACGAAATCCTCCAAGGTGGACTCACCGAGGGGGCTACTGTCATGAGCTGGCGCGGTGAAGATGGTGGTATAAAAGCCGCTAATGCCGGACACGATGTCATTATGACTCCGGGTTCACACCTCTATTTTGATTCTTATCAGACGGATCCTCGGACACAGCCCGAGGCTATCGGTGGATACCTGACAATAGACAAAGTTTATTCATATGATCCTATTCCAGCTGCCATACAGGGAGATAAGGCCAAGCATATCCTTGGTGCGCAGGCAAATATATGGACTGAATATGTACCTAACACAGAGCATCTGGAATATATGGTATTTCCACGTGCGCTGGCCCTATCTGAAGTCAACTGGACCAATAAAGATGGGAAGAGCTGGGCTGACTTCCAACGAAGGCTGCAATCTCATTATAAGCTATTACAAGAATTGAACGTTAATTATTACCGTCCTTCCTATAATGTTGCTTATACAGCAACCTACAATGCAGCTAAAAACAATAATAAAATTACACTGACAACGGAGCAGTTAAAAACAGATCAGATCCGGTATACCATTGACAGCAGTGAGCCAACCATACAATCTACGCCTTATACAGGTCCATTTGAATTAAGCTCAACAGGACATATCAATGCAGCTTATTTTCAGGACTCAATCAAAATCGGCCCTACACTTTCCTTTGCTATCGATATTCACCGTGCCATTGGAAAAAAAGTCACTTACAATACACAATGGTCGGGCTATCCAGCACAAAAAGATTCTACCTTAACAAACGGAATCATGGGCGGTCTTTCCTATCATGATGGTCAATGGCAAGGATTTACAAGTCCAATTGACCTTGTTGTCGATATGGAGCGCCGTGAAGAAATTCACCAAGTTGCCATGAATTTCATGCAGTTAATTGGCCCCGGCGTATATATGCCAGGAGAAATGGAAGTGCTCCTTTCGGATAATGGCCGCACCTTTCGATCGGTAGGAACAATTAAAAATGATATTTCCGACAAAGAATCTACGCTGATTTTCAAAAGATTTGAGCTTAAGCTGGACAAAGCACAACAGGCACGTTATATAAAAATCAAAGCCAGCAACCCCAAAAAGGGGTACCTGTTTACGGATGAAATCATCGTTTATTAAATACATCAGTAGTTATTTTTCTAAACCTGTAAGTCTACTGATCTGTGTTTTCTCATTAAAGTATCAATGAGTTTACTAAGTCCGCTTATCGAAGAAAAAACCTTCCAGATTTCATAGCATCAACAGCTATAAAATCTGGAAGGTTTTATACAAATTGGAATACATTACACTTACGTTTTGCAATTCATATATGTTTTTAGAACGTACTTTTCTAAACAACCACTTTTTTTTTGAAATATTCTTAAAATAAATAGTTAATTTTCAAAATTTAAAATGTAACTTTGCACTCCGACAAAGCAGTCGGAATGACCCTTCCCCATGAGCTACTTTTGATTGTCTTTGCTCAGATTTACAATAGGAAATTTAATTTTTTGAACTAGATATAATGCCAAGAAACACTTCCATTAAGTCGGTTTTAATCATCGGATCAGGTCCCATCGTTATCGGTCAAGCTTGTGAATTTGATTATTCTGGATCTCAAGCATCCCTTTCATTGAAAGAAGAAGGTATTGAAGTATCCATCATCAACTCAAACCCTGCAACAATCATGACGGACAAAGTTGTTGCAGACAATGTCTACTTACTTCCATTAACATGCGAAAGTATTGAAGAAATTTTGCAAAAACACAACATTGACGCTGTACTTCCTACCATGGGTGGTCAGACGGCTTTGAACCTATGTATCGAAGCTTCCAACCTAGGTCTTTGGGAAAAATACAACGTAAAAGTTATCGGTGTTGATGTTGCTGCCATTGAAAAAACTGAAAACCGTGAAGAATTCCGTCAATTAATGGTTGATATCGGTGTGGGCGTTGCAACATCCAAAATTGCAAACTCATTCCTTGAAGGTAAAGAAGCCGCACAAGAAATTGGCTACCCGCTTGTTATACGTCCATCGTATACCCTTGCAGGTACTGGTGGTGGATTTGTTCACAGAAAAGAAGATTTTGATGCAGCCCTAAATAGAGGTTTGCATGCTTCACCAACACACGAAGTTTTGGTTGAACAAGCTGTATTGGGCTGGAAAGAATTTGAGTTGGAATTACTTCGCGATACCAACGACAATGTTATTATCATTTGTACCATTGAAAACTTTGATCCAATGGGTATCCACACTGGAGACTCGATCACAGTAGCTCCGGGAATGACATTGTCAGACAAATGTTACCAGGATATGCGTAATCAAGCGATCTTGATGATGCGTTCAATTGGTACATTTGCAGGTGGCTGTAATGTTCAGTTCTCTGTAAACCCAGAAAACGAAGAAATCATTGCCATCGAAATCAATCCACGTGTATCACGCTCTTCAGCTTTAGCATCGAAAGCAACGGGTTATCCAATTGCGAAGATTGCAGCTAAATTGGCGATCGGTTACAACTTGGATGAATTGCAAAATCAGATCACGAAGACAACATCCGCATATTTTGAACCAACATTAGACTATGTGATTGTTAAGATCCCTCGTTTCAACTTCGATAAATTCAAAGGAGCAAATAAGGAATTAGGTCTACAAATGAAAGCGGTAGGTGAAGTAATGGCAATCGGCCGTACATTTATCGAAGCTTTACAGAAAGCATGTCAATCCTTGGAGACTGGCCGCGCTGGTTTAGGTGCTGATGGCCGTCAATGGAGAAACTTAGACGAAATCATGGATAGTTTGGAACATCCAAGTGGTGACCGCTTATTCCATATCAAAGATGCTTTCGAATTGGGTGTTCCTTTGGAATCTATCCGTAAGGCAACCCGTATCGACAAATGGTTCTTGGTACAAATCCAGGAGTTGGTACACCTTGAGCAAGAATTACGTCGTTACCAATTGAACAATATCCCACGTGATTTCTTCATGACCTTAAAACAAAAAGGTTATTCAGATGTGCAAATAGCATGGTTGTTGGGCAATGTAACAGAAGATCAAGTTTACGACCGTCGTAAAGAGTTAGGCATCAACCGTGTTTACAAAATGGTCGATACTTGTGCTGCAGAATTCCCGGCACAAACGCCATACTACTATTCGACATTCGAAGAAGAGAACGAATCCATCTCTTCAGATAGAAAGAAAATCATCGTTTTAGGTTCTGGTCCAAACCGTATCGGTCAAGGTATCGAGTTTGATTACTCTTGTGTACACGGTTTACTGGCTGCTAAAGAATGTGGTTACGAAGCGATTATGGTCAACTGTAACCCGGAGACTGTATCGACAGACTTCAATATGGCTGACAAATTATACTTCGAGCCCGTATTCTGGGAGCACGTACGTGAGATTATCGAATTAGAGAAACCAGAAGGTGTTATCGTTCAGTTAGGTGGACAAACAGCTCTTAAAATGGCTGAGCGTCTAGAGCAACTTGGTGTAAAAATCATCGGTACCTCATTTGAGAATATGGACTTGGCAGAAGACCGTGGCCGTTTCTCAGATCTATTGAAAGAACTGGAAATTCCATATCCAAGATACGGTGTAGCAACGTCAGCAGAAGAAGCATTACAAGTTGCAAATGAAGTTGGCTATCCAGTATTGGTTCGTCCTTCCTACGTATTGGGTGGACAAGGCATGAGTATTGTCATCAATGACGAAGATTTAGAAAAAGCTGTCGTTAACTTGTTGAAAAATCTTCCTGGAAACCACATCCTGATCGACCACTTCCTAGATCGTGCCGAAGAAGCGGAATCAGATTCGATCTGTGATGGTGAAGATGTACACATCATCGGTATGATGGAACACATCGAGCCTGCAGGTATCCACTCTGGTGACTCATCGGCTGTATTACCTCCATTTGGCTTGTCACAAGCTGTTCAGGACAAAATGGAAGAATACTCTATCAAATTAGCAAAAGCGTTAAACGTTCGCGGTCTATTAAATATTCAGTTTGCTGTCAAAGGTGAAAATGTATATGTCATCGAGGCTAACCCACGTGCATCACGTACCGTTCCTTTTATCGCTAAAGCGTATGATGTTCCTTACATCAACATCGCTACGAAAGTTATGTTGGGTGCCAACAAACTAAAAGACTTTACGATTGAACGTAAACTACAGGGATACGCGATTAAAGAGCCTGTATTCTCCTTCAACAAGTTCCCTGAAGTGGATAAACAATTAGGCCCTGAAATGAAATCAACTGGTGAAGCGATCCGCTTTATCAAAGATCTTCAAGATCCTTATTTCAGAGAATTGTACAGTCAAAAATCAATGTTTTTGAATGCACAATAAGGCATATCAATCAAATAAAAAAGGCTTGCAGATGCAAGCCTTTTTTATTTGATATCTTTTACACAACGGAACCCGACATTATTTGTCGGACTGTTGACCTCTCCTTTTCCCCTGCTTCCGGCTTTATACCTTTCACAATATTGATCATTGCAGAGAAATGATCCGCCACGTTGGACGCGCTTTTCAAGATTTGGTTCCTGTGGGTCATAAGAATCCTGTGGCCCTTTAGGATTGGCAGCTGTGCTATGCTCATAATAATCGGGCCTATAAAGATCAGCACACCATTCCCACACATTACCTTCCATGTCATATAGCCCCAACGCATTTGCCTGAAACGACTTGACGGGTGCTGTTCCTTCAAATCCATCTTCCTTCGAATCCTGCAGCGGAAATTTTCCCTGATAAATATTTGCAGCCCACTGACCATTAGGCTTCAACTCTTTACCCCAATAATATAAATCATCGTTCGCATCTTTCCGTGCTCTTGCAGCATATTCCCATTCGGCTTCTGTCGGCAATCTTTTCCCTGCCCATTTCGCATAGGCCGCCGCATCTTCATAAGCCACCTGAACAACAGGATAATTCATCTTATCCTTGATACTGCTATTCGGCCCCTCTGGATGCTGCCAATTTGCCCCGGGCACATATTCCCACCACATCAGGTAATTGTTTAAGGAATTAAGCTCCTTGGGTTTGGAAAATACAGCCGAGCCAGGTACCAACATCTTGGGGTCCACTCCCGGAAAATCTTTTGGATCCAGTTCCCGTTCCGCCACCGTCACATAGCCTGTTTCCTTTACAAACTGTGCAAACTGCGCATTGGTGACCTCGTGTTCATCCATGTAAAAGGAAGTGAGTTCGACCTGATGTAAAGGCTTGCTATCTTCAAAATTTGAACTTCCCATCAGAAATTGCCCTCCTTTGACTAAGATCATCTGNNAACATGACTATTCAGCTTGTTGATCTGGGATTTAATCATACCCGCCCTTGTAGGTATATTTTCCCCGACACAACAAGAAAGCGTATCCATTTTGGCAAATAACGATAAGCAGGTAATTAGAGTCAGATTGAATAACATAATTAAAGATAAACATTAAAGGGGAACATTGAGCAGTTCCCCTTTAATTAGTCGTTGGTATACCAGGTCTACACACCCAATTGAATATTTTCCTTTTTTGCAGCCCTTGAGCGAATAGGCGTGTTACCACCGCCTTTCAATGTAATTTCAACAGGACTGTTATTTTTCCACGCTCCCTTTGTAAAATCCGGTACATCCACCGTTTTGCAGTTCTTTTCTACAGATTCAAAGCTCAACGGCACGATACAGCTCCACGATGCAGCATCGTAGACATCCTGATCCAAAGGTAATCCATTGCGCAAGCAGTCAATCAGACGCCAATCCATCATAAAATCCATTCCCCCATGTCCACCGACCTGTTTTGCCTGCTCGCCAATATACTTCACCAATTCTGGGGTGTATTTATCATACAGTTCTTTTAACTTTTGCTCGGTAATGAATTCATGCCCAAATGCAATATTTTCTGTCGGGTACTTTTGCGCAAAACCTTTCGTACCGCTCAGTGNNACCGCTCAGTGTGTGCAGTCTAGAGTAAGGTCTAGGAGAAGTGACATCATGTTGTAGCATGATCGTTTTTCCTTTTGCCGTACGGATAAGCGTTGTATTCATATTACCGCGGTATTTCTTTCCGACAAATTCCTGGAAAAAAGAATCTTTGCCCGCGAGCTCTTTTGCCTTTTCACCCATCATAAAATCATTCGAAGACATGGCAACAAGATGATCCATTTTATCCCCTCTGTTGATATTTAGGCATTGCGCCACAGGCCCGAGCCCATGAGTCGGGTATAGATTTCCATTTAATTTTATATTTTCTCTTAGGCGCCACATGTTATCATAACCATTCTTTGCAAAATTCAGATCAAGCAAATCGTGAATATAAGCACCTTCCGCATGAACAAGTTCACCAAACAAGCCTTGGCGTACCATATTCAATGTTAGCATTTCGAAGAAATCATAACAGCAGTTTTCCAGCATCATACAATGCTTTTTGGTCGCTTCAGATGTCTTTACCACCTCCCAGCAATCTTTGATCGTCAAAGCGATCGGCACTTCACATGCGACGTGATTACCCGCTTTCATCGCGGCAATACTCATCGGAGTATGATAATCCCAAGGCGTACAAATATAGACGAGATCAAGTTTCTCTTCTTTCAATAAGGATTTCCAGCCATCCTCCCCAGAATACGCTTTAGGCGCTGCCAAACCCTTTGATGTAACGATCTTAGTTGCACGCTCTACCCGGTCTGGATGCTTATCGCAAAGTGCCACAATTTCGCAGCCCTCAATATAAGATAAGCGTTCAACAGCACCAGGACCGCGCATGCCGAGTCCAATTACCGCTACCCTAACTTTATCGATCTTAGGTGCCGCATAGCCAGACATGTTAAAGGACGATGCACCTGTAGTCGCATTAACCAAAGTAGGAAGTGAAACCGCCAGTGATGACAATATTCCGGCTTTTTTTAGAAAATCTCTTCTAGAATCCATAATTTAAAGTTCATGTAAATTTAAAGGGACCAATTGGTCCCTCTAAAAAATCACCTATTTTAAAACAAACTAAACAGTCAATAGAAAAATCCTTTCGGATCGGATTTATATTTGGTTCTAATTAAAGAACTTAATCTCTATAACAATAATATAACACTTTTCCCTAAATAAAAAATGAAACTTGAAAGCAATCGTTTGCTCAATCTACACAAACGATTGTCTAAATTTTTATGTTGGCTGTTTTTCAATCGATCTTGACAATAAGCTAGTTGGTTTATATTCTATCGGAGAATGCATGCCGCAGTGTAGGGAGATAATCGTACTGCATCGCAGGCAGTTCGGAGCTGGGGGCAGCTCACAGGCAAGCAGGGCTGGAAGGGACTATTGTTCGG
>DKIT01000011.1 GCA_002454415.1 Sphingobacterium sp. UBA6711 | reverse complement strand
AAATATTTCGGGTATTGAACTCCCCGTACGATTTACCTTTCCATTCTGTTATGAACCGCATCCCCTGGCCATAATCGCAGCAGAAGAACTCCAACACTACATTACTACACAAGAGGACTGGAAGCACAATTTCGGATTAGACGAAGTGCTACCGGGGCCTGCTATCGGAAAGATGTTTGGTGTACTTGTGGTCAAAAACCAGCTTAATGAGCTGGGTTATCTCGCCGCAGTTTCCGGAAAACTTGCTGGAAGCAATCAGCATCAATATNNAGTTTCTTCCTCAACGAAGAGGTTCATTTAAATGCCCTGAACAGAAAGATTGAAAGCTTGGAAAGAAGCGAGGAATTAGCCTTGGCTAAACAAAATCTCGATTTGTTAAAAAATAGCTGGAATAAGGATCTTGATGAATTAAAATCCAAATTAAAGCTCCAAAAGAAGGAACGAAAAGAAATCCGGACGAGATTAAAAGCGACTTTATCCGATGACGAGTATGAATTATTAATGGAGAACATGCGGAGCGAAAGTCTAAGGGATAAGCAAGAACTTCAGCGTTTTCAACATGATATGTATAAGGCCATGGAGTCGGAGCAACAGCATTTGCAACAGATGATATCGACTCTTACCACGCTTAAAGAAGAACGGAGGACGCGATCTGGAAACCTTCAAAGGCAGCTTTTTGAGCAATACAATTTCTTTAATGCCCATGGTCAACAACAAAATGTCGTCGATGTCTTTCGCAATTTCGATCAAAGTACACCGCCAGCGGGATCTGGGGAGTGCGCTGCGCCAAAATTGTTGCAATATGCATATAGCAATAAACTGACACCGATCGCGTTGGCTGAGTTTTGGTGGGGATGTTCGCCTGCATCAGAAATCCGTCGGCACAAAAATTATTATCCTGNNGGATACCGAACTACCACAGCTGTTTGAGGACGACGATATTATTGTCTTTAATAAACCGGCAGAGTTCCTTTCCGTACCCGGTATATACGTCAAGGATTCGGTTTATAATCGGGTTCTGCAACGCTACCCAAATGCCGGACCGATTATTATACATCGTCTTGATATGTCAACATCAGGCTTGTTGATAGTCGCCAAAAATAAAGATGCTCATCAGTTTATTCAGGATCAGTTTATAAAGCATACCATTAAAAAAAGTTACATCGCCATACTCGACGGGATTATCAAAGAAGAGTCAGGCCTGATTGATCTCCCACTACGTGTCGATCTAGACGACCGTCCTAGACAAATGGTCTGTTATACCTATGGAAAACCAGCACAGACCAAATGGGAAAAAATTGCCATTGAAAACAACAAAACAAGGGTGAGATTCTATCCGTTAACAGGACGTACCCATCAGCTTCGCATGCATGCTGTGCACCCAAAAGGTTTAAACACCCCCATTGTAGGCGATGATCTCTATGGCAAAAAAGCGAATAGACTGCATCTCCACGCCNNGCCCCCGTTTGAAGACTGAAATCACATTTGAAATTGAACCCGATTTTTGACAACGTTGACTATATCGTTACAAAAGTCAATAAAATGCGCGATGGAAAATCATCGCCAAGTCAAAATGTACTTAAAAAATTATTGACCTAAATCAATAATTACACACAAAAAGCTAATAAACAAACAGTTAAAAACAAGAGGATGTATTCAGGCTCCCTTTATTACATTACAATAAAATTTTAATTATTCTTAATTTTTTACTTCCTTTGTTCACTGATTTTTTGATTTTAATACTTATAAAGTCAAAAATAAAGTGAGAACGACAAAAACAATTTTGAATTTTCAAGATTATAGCAATATAATGGAAGCTAAAATTAACGCAACAACCTTCATAAATAAGCTCTTTTTATCGATAACATTATTGTTATCAATATCTTTGACCTATGCCCAAACTAAAACGGTTACGGGTACCGTCAAAGATGCGAAGACAAAGACTCCGATTGCCTATGCGACAGTGGCTGTTGTTGGAGCACCAGCATCACCTGGAACGACAACGTCAACCAATGCAAATGGCGAGTTCAAATTGGTATTTCCTGTTTCTTACGTTAAAATTAGAGCCAGCTATGTTGGCTACGATAGTAAAGATGCTTTTGTTACCAATGATGCAACACAGACAAAGGAACTATTGATGGATCAGCAGGATAATATGCTGGAAGAAGTTGTTGTGAAAGCCAAAAAGAAAAAATACAGCAATAAAGATAATCCGGCTGTTGCCCTGATTCGTAAAGTCATCGAAAACAAAGATAAGAATAGGCTTTCGGGTCAACAGTATGCTGAATGTGACCAATACGAGAAAATGTCCCTAGGACTAAGCAACCTATCGGAGAAGTTTGTCAACAAAAAAATATTCAAAAATTATCAATTTCTTTTTGAAACGGATGATTCTGCGAAAACAGCAAACAAATATGTTTTACCTGCTTTCATCGAAGAGAAAATGTCGAAAGTGTATTATCGTAAAGATCCAAGTAAAACAAAACAGTATATACTCGGAGATCAACGTGCGCAGTTTGACCCTAAATTTATAGATAACGACGGTTTGGCGGCTTATTTCAATAAGCTCTATGAGCAGGTAGATATTTATGACAACAACATTTCATTGGTAACAAATCAATTTTTGAGCCCGATCGCGAACTCTGCCCCTACGTTTTACAGGTACTATATCACAGATACGATTAAAACGGCACAACCTTGGTTAGTAGAATTGAGTTTCTTCCCCAGGAATAAGGCGGATATGTTATTTAAGGGACAGCTTTATGTGACACTGGATGGTAACTATGCTGTTCAGGGAGCCAACATGACTGTAGCTGACGATATTAATCTAAATTTTGTACGTGACCTTCAGGTACAACTCAAGTTTGATAAAGATAGTAAAAGCCGTTTTTACCTTAAGACGAGCACTTTGGGGATAGACTTTTCGTTAACTGAGAAAGGCATGGGCATACGCGGCAGCCGGACAGTAGATTACAACAATTATAGGGTCGGCATTCAACAGCCAGACAGTATTTACGAAGGCCCATCGACGGTCATTGCTTATAACGTTGAAAATAAAAAAGCAACCAAATCATTATTTGAGACACAGCGTCCTTTGGCCCTTGCTCAAAATGAATTGAATATCTACCACAATATTGACACTCTACAGAAGATACCGTCATTCCGTACCTTCATGGACATTGCAGCCTTATTGCTATCGGGTTATAAGCAAGCTGGACCTGTGGAAATTGGCCCTGTAAATACATTCTACAGCTTCAATCCGGTGGAAGGTTTCCGATTACGCGTCGGTGGCCGTACAACAGAATCCTTCAGCAAACGCTTCTATGCGGAAAGTTATGCTGCATATGGTTTCAAAGATCAAAAATGGAAATACTTTTTCAGTGGAACCTATGCATTCAACAATAAGTCTGTATACTCATTTCCGATGCATTACATCAGGGCTTCTTACAAGAAGGACACCACGATTCCTGGACAAAAATTAGAGTTTATCCAAGAAGACAACTTCTTATTATCGTTCAAACGTGGGGAAAATGATCGCTATATATACGAGACAAATTACGGTTTGGAGTACAAAAAAGAGTTTTTAAATCATTTAGCCATCGGTGGGGCATTCAATATCAACAGACAAACGCCTGCCGGAAGCTTAACCTACGAAATGGTTGATGCCAATAACGAGAGCAGACTCTTTAACGAGCTAAATTCAACGGAACTATCGGTGAATTTACGGTATGCGCCGCATGAGGAATTTTACCAAGGTAAAATCTACCGTACGCCTATTTTCAATCAATATCCGATTTTTACCTTCAATTATACCGCGGGTATTAAAGGACTTGCAAAAGGTGAATACAATTACCATAGCTTCAATGTAGGTGCATTCAAACGTTTTTATTTTAGTCAATTTGGCTTCGCAGACGTAACGGCTGAGGGAAATTATATTGCAGGAAAAGAGATCCCATTCCCTTTCTTGACGATCCATCGTGCAAATCAGACCTACGCTTATCAATTGAACTCCTACAACTTGATGAACTTTCTCGAGTTTGTCAGTGATCATAATGCCTCGTTAAATGTACAATATTACATGAACGGTTTTCTTTTAAACAAGATCCCATTAATCAAAAAGCTCAAATTACGCGAAGTATTTAGTTTCAAAGGTGTATATGGTGGTCTGCGCAGGGAAAATGATCCTGATGATCCTAATTATGGCAGTAAGGTCTTTAATTGGCAACACAATGCAGATGGTGTTCAGAGTTCTTATACTTTCGGATCAGAGCCTTATATGGAAGCGAGTATAGGACTATCGAATATTTTTAAAATATTACGTGTAGACTACGTAAAACGTCTCAACTACCTTGATCATGTCGATGCACCAGCCTGGGGGATTCGTGCTCGGGTTAGATTTGATTTCTAAATAGTTTCCATAAATTTATAATATAAGTTGAGGCCGTATCATTTTTACAATGACACGGCCTTTTTTGTATTTATCGCCTACCTTCACAATCTCCATCACATCAACTAACCGCTTTTTGTTAAGATTTTTTGCTGAAAATAACAAGGAACTATTCGGACCTGCTTCGTACCTCGTTCGGATACCAGATAGATCTCGACCAAACTCCGACCAAATTTCGACCAGTATCTGACCAAGAATTATTCGGTCAACATTCGGTAAATAGTGGCCTCAGCATTGACCACGCCCGAAGCTGGTCCGAAGCTGGTCCGAAGACAATCCCAAAAGAGTACTATGGTTGCCAGGACCAACTAACCTTATTCCGATCCTATCCCTTTCGGACCGTTGTGTCAACATCTGAATCCAAACACAAAAAATCCCCCTTGCATACCACAAGGAGGACAAAATTAGAATATGACGATGGTTAGTTTTTTTGTTTGAATGCATCTACACCACGCTGTAAGAATGCTTTATATTCCTCAACGTTGTAGTTGGCTCCGCTTTGCGGAACCAAAACCTTACCTGTTGGATCGACAATAACATACAAAGGTTGGGAATTACTGTCGAAAGTAGCAGCTTGGAAATCACTATTTTTCTTACCAATGGTATTAATCTTTTTGCCGCTGTATTTCGAAACAAATTGTTCGTTAGCTTCCAGTTCTGTTTTATCGTCGACAAAAAGTTCAGCCATGACANNAGCGACAGCAGGGTCGGTCCAGACGTTTGCTTCCATTTTCCTACAGTTCACACAGTTCCATCCAGTAAAGTCTATGATGACAGGTTTATTTAATTCTTTCGCCGTAGCTAGTGCCTGATCATAATCGTAATAAGGATCAAAGCCCTTGGGTGTGCCTCTTTCATGAAAAATTTCAGCATATTTTTTCACCTTTCCATCAGAATGTGCCGGAGCAGCCGCAGTTACCCCCGAACTTAAGTCAAAATCCTGTGTTGCCGAAGGTGGCAAAAAGGCAGATATTGATTTCAACGGTGCACCCCATAAGCCCGGCACCATATAGATCACAAAAGAGAAAACAACAATTGCCAGAATGGTTCTCGGAACCGATAAGAATTTCAAATCACTATCATGTGAAAACTTGATTTTGCCAATCAGATATAAGCCCATCAATGCGAATATCGCAATCCATAAAGACAAGAACACTTCCCTGTCCAACCAATCCCAATGGTAAGCCAAATCCACGTTGGATAAAAATTTCAAAGCTAATGCCAGTTCCAAAAATCCCAAGACCACTTTTACGCTATTCAACCAGCCGCCAGATTTTGGCAGGGATTTAAGCATAGAAGGAAACATGGCAAACAAACCAAATGGTATTGCCAAAGCGATAGAGAAGCCAAGCATCCCAATTGCCGGCCCTAACCGCTCTCCTTTTGATGCTGCCTCCACCAATAAGGTTCCAATAATGGGACCAGTACATGAAAAGGACACCAATGATAAGCTGAAAGCCATGAAAAACAAGCCCACCAATCCACCTTTGTCCGATTTGGCATCCATTTTATTGACAAACGAACTTGGCAAGGTAATCTCAAATGCGCCGAAGAAAGAAGCTGCAAATCCAACTAATAACAAAAAGAAAACAAAGTTAAAGATACCGTTGGTCGAAAGTGCATTAAGTGCATCCGATCCAAAAGCGATGGTTATTATCATTCCCAAGGCTACGTAAATCACAATGATAAATAAGCCGTATAATAGCGCTTTACTGATGCCGCTGGCACGGCTCCCCGCCTGCTTCGTAAAAAAACTTACCGTCAAAGGCAACATGGGGAATATACAAGGCATTAATAATGCCGCGAAACCTCCAATCAAGCCTGCAATAAAAATACTCCATAAGGATTTTTTTCCTTCTGGTCCAGCTTTGCTTGAATCGGCCGCAGCCAAAGTATCGCTCTTCGCCGAATCGGCCTGTATTATCGCTGTATCTGGCGATTCTTCAAAAGATAAGGAGTCCGGACTTATAGTACCGTCGGTAAATTCTACCCCCTCCATGTTGTCTGTCGTATCCTTTTGTGCAAAAATATAGGCCGGCGCAATGAGTAGCCACAAAAGGATAAATAATTTGAAATTGACTTTCATCTTGTATTTTTCTTAGGTATAAATTGGTTTTGAATCAATGAAACCCGAGGAGCTAGAGACTCCCCGAGTTAACTATAAACATATGAAACTAAATCTTGTTATGCGCCAAATACTGGATTTGGCAGTCTGCAGATAGGCTGAAAGCCTGAAAAGTCAACATCTGTAGAAAGATATCCTTTCTTAACGGGTTCTTCTCTAACCAAATCAGTACTTAAATATTTCTTATTGTCATCACATAATAACGTGACTACAACCGCGTCGTCACCTAATTCCTGTTGCAATTTGATGGCACCAATAACGTTTGCACCGGAAGATATTCCAACAGCTAATCCCAGTTGTCGAGACAGCTTCTGTGCCATGATAATGGAGTCTCCATCGTTGGCGCAAACCACTGTATCAAGTTCGTCTAGATCCACAATCGCTGGAATAAACTCGTCCGATATCCCTTGAATACGATGTGATCCGACTTTATGTCCAGTTGTTAATGTGGGACTCTCAGCAGGCTCCAGCGGATGTATACGTACACTTGGATTTACCTTTCTTAAACTTCTTCCTACCCCCATAACAGTACCGCCACTCTCCACTCCCGCAACAAAAGCATCAGCAACAAGCCCTTGCTCTTCCAACTGCTTTACGATTTCGTAACCCGTCGTTTTTTCATGCGCCTCAGCGTTGTATTGATTCTCAAATTGGCGAGGAAGGAAAACACCACCTTTTGCAGCAAGCTCTTCGCTTAAACGAATACTCCCTAAGAAACCACCTTCTTCTTTGCTAATCAGCTGAATATCGGCACCCATACTACGAATAATATCCGTACGTTCCTTACTCAACCAATTTGGCATAATAATCTTTACTTGATGGCCGAGTGCTTTCCCGATGGCTGAAAAAGCAATCCCTGTGTTGCCACTTGTCGCTTCAATAACCACATCGCTAGGTCTAATCTGGCAATTCATATACGCTTTATACAAAATATATAAAGCCATTCGATCCTTAATGCTACCAGTTAGATTATAATTCTCACATTTTACGAAAATGCGTCCTGGTTTACCCTTGTAAATATATTGTAATTCCAGCATCGGCGTATTTCCGACTAGCCTCCACAGATGTTTAAATCTCTTGTCCAAGGCGGGTGACAAACATGCACTTAATAATTCTTGTTCAGCCATTTCTTATAAATGATTATTCTGTTGCAAAATTGGCTAATGACAAGATATTATTCAACACATACGTATACTTTCGAGAAAAATTAAATTAAATCATACAATGAGCAATAAATAATTCAGAACAATACTGTATTTTTACAGCAGTACCGAAAATATTCAAATTATGGAATTAGACGAAATAGATGTAAAATTGTTACGCCTGCTACAGCAAGACGCGTCAATGAGCAACAAAGAGCTCTCGTTTGAGCTCAACAAATCTATCGCAGCTGTGCATGAGCGAGTTAGAAAACTAAAAAGACTGGGATTTATCAAAAAAACAGTAGCGATTTTAGATCGGCATAAGATCGGTATTGGGTTAATTTCATTTTCCCAAGTTTTCCTGAAGGCGCATACATTCGAGGTATTAAATGAATTTGAAAAAGAAGTAGCCAAATTCCCTGAGGTCATGGAATGTTATCAAATGGCGGGATCCTACGATTTTATGTTGCGCATCGCAACAAAAGACATGGATGCATATCATATTTTCCTTCGTCATCGCCTAGCCGTACTTCCACAGGTTAATACGGTGCAGACCTACTTTGTATTGTCAGAAACCAAAAGCGAGACTGCTTATCCCTTATAGGAATTTACCTGAGCAAGGAAAAACCAAACTATATTGGCTTATATTTTGTAAAATACAAGCCAATATAGAAATAAAGGACTAATCAAATAGCAATGTGCCCGTCACATTCCAGCTGCTGAAGCTTGTTCCTTCTGGGGCTCCTTGAGGAATTTGCACCTGCATCGTATAATTTCCCGCCTTTAGGTCGCCCAAATCAATATAGATTGGTGGTGTTACTGTACCCGGACACCAATTGGAGCGGCTTAAATCAGACGAAGACAATCCTGTTGCAAAATTCCCGGAAGCAGGGTTTGACAAGCGGTAAGAGCCACAGTCATTACGCCAAGGCGTATATTTAAAAAGCAGCGAATCATTCAGAAAAATGCGGTTTTCTTTAGGAACAAATTCATCTCCATTTCCCCAGCCACCATGTCCTGTAGTAATATAACGTAATTGCACGTTTTTGGCGTCCTGATCCAAATGAAAGGATACGGTCACCCCTTTATCCTTATCAAACATAGACCCATACTCCTGCCCGCCCATTTCCATTACGTTGGTCGTTGTAAATAACGACTTCGTCTTTTTCAAATCACCTTTTGAACCGCCATCAAATCCTGGATGAATCGTTAACTCTACACTAACTTCATGGCCGTTCTTATCGTAATTACCAATAAACGTTCCGATATAGACTTCCTGTTCACTCAGCATCCCTGCCAATTCAGATACATCCTGGCGGTAAAGCACTGAATCCTGCCAAACTTTATCCTTTAGCTGAAGGTAGTTAAACTGCTTAACACCAAATGGAGTAAAGAAACGCATCAACTCAACGATAGGCTCAAAAGATTCAGTTTGCACAACCCCCTGGTAAGTTTTTCCATTCCCGTTTTCATACTGAGGCAAAGTGGCCATACCATTTTTCATGCCGTCCAAAAAGCTTTGCGATTTCTCGGCTGGGATAATAAATACCGACCCTGTCCGATCATAAGCGTCACCTTTGGATTGCTCGACTAATTGCACAAAAACTTGATCACTCGCCTTAATTCTCGGAATTTTTACCTTTTTTACGATGACCGTCCCATTGGCAAAACGCAAAATAGAATCTGATTTAACATCATCTGAAAAACGTATGCGCTCCTTCTGAAAAATTGGGATCTGGATAAATCGATTTTTCCAGATCAGATCTTTATAAGATAGTTCGTCGTAGCGCTTTTCATTTCCTTTGAGTTTCAATTGATCGGGGATTGCCTTTACCTTTTCGATTTTGGTAGCAAAAGTTCGCGTATTCCCGTTTCGAATAATTTCGAGTACCAACCCAAGATCCTGCCCCAATTCTGCTGGTGCGCCTTTGACCCCCAATTGATCCGTATACCAGACTTCCATTTTATTGGAATTAACGCTAGTCTCCACTTTCTTACAGGGGTACCCCAAAATAGTTTTAGTCTCATTGGTGGCATTAAATTTCTGTCTGGATAGCGCAAGTGAATCTCGCATTAAAATGAGTGCTCCATCTTTCAATTTTGCGATTTTGAGTAACGTGTTGCCCGCAGAGCGATCCACAACCACACGCTCGTATGGAGCAGCCAACTGCCCCTTCAATTCCTTTTCAGAGCTGACAAAAGTTTCCTTCTCATTGGCATATACCACCACCGTATTTTGACGGGCAGATGTATTTCCATTGAAACTTTGATTATAATGAATGACATAATTCGGCAACTTTTGCGCTTGCGAAGAGATTGATAGGCATAAAAGTGAGGCAAAAAGGATACTTTTCTTCATTGTATGAGTATTGGTTTAGATGCAAAAATAAGAAAGGCTTTAGGAATTCCTAAAGCCTTTCTTATTTTATGCTAAAACGTTTATTTTATCAGCCAGATATCCAATAAGTAGAACGCCGCAAATATGACGGAGGCATATCCATTTGTTGTCATAAAATCACGATTGACGCGGCTCAAATTAGTCGACGAAAACAGCGTGTGCTGATAAATTAATAAAGCCCCATAGAAAGCAACACCTAAATAATAAATCCAGCCTACAGGCATCAAATACACTGGTAATAAAACAAATATAAAAGAAAGAACATGCAAACATTCGGAAACACGCATAGCTCCTTTCGTTCCTAACCAGACTGGAATAGAATTTAAATGATTGGCACGGTCAAATTCTTCATCTTGCAGCGCATAGATAATATCGAATCCACTCCCCCAGGTTAATACCGCAAACCCATACAGAACAGGTACTATTGCAAACTGACCGGTAATCACCAAGTATGCTCCAATGGGTGCCAAACCTAGCCCCGTGCCTAAAACGAGATGACATAAGGGTGTTATCCGCTTCGTGTAGGAATAAAAAAGCACGACAAATAGCGCGATCGGTGACAACATGAAACAAAGCGAATTGATAAAATAGGTCGCCGCGACAAAAATCAGGCAATTCGCAATGGTGAACGCCAGCGCGTTTTTAGCAGAAATCTTACCTGCAGGGATATCTCGCATGGCCGTCCTTGGATTGATGGCATCGATATCCCTATCCAGATAACGATTGAATGCCATCGCGGCATTTCGGGCAGTAACCATACAGACGAGCATTAGCAGTAATAATTTCCAGGAGAACACAAAATCGGTGGTATGTAGCGCCAGAAAAAAACCAATAAAAGCAAATGGCAGGGCAAATACGCTATGTGCAAATAGCACTAAGGATAAGTATTTTTTCATCTAAACTGAACTGAAATATAATCTCGCTAAAACTGATCGTTTTCTGTTGAATCCGGACGCACGAAACGGCCATTAACCTCATCGATAGCTTCTAAGATAGGCTCATGTCCCATTTTCTTTTCCGCCGAAGTGAGGAAAATTGGAGGTATCTCTTCGAACCATTGCAACAGTGATTTTTTAAACTTGGCAATATTTGCATCCGATTTAACTGCTGATTGCTTGTCGGCTTTGGTAAATACTAACATAAACGGCAAACCGCACTCGCCCAACCAATAGCAAAAATCTAAATCAATCTTCTGGGGTTCGTGACGACTGTCAACCAATACAAATACACATTGTAGGTTGTCTCTATGGGTAAGATATCTTCGGATGAATTTTTCCCATTCAGTGCGGCTCGTCTTCGAGGCTTTGGCAAATCCATAACCGGGCAAATCGACCAAATACCATGTATCGTCAATAATGAAATGGTTGATCAACTGGGTCTTACCTGGTTTTTGAGATGTCTTGGCGAGCCCTTTTTTGTTGGTCATTGCATTGATCAACGACGATTTACCGACATTCGAACGTCCTATAAAGGCGTATTCCGGTAAATTTGGTGCTGGCAATTTGTCAACTCTCGTGTTACTGCACACGAATTCGGCTTTTTTTACTTCCATGGAACAAAGGTACGTTAAATGAATCCCTTTGACAAGGTTTCGACCGCTTCTATTCCAGAAAAACACACAGCACCCTTTACGCCAAACTTTAACAAAAATGGACCTGCAATTTTTTTTATTTCTCCGGATTGCTTACTTAGCCAACACAGGATAATAAACGACAAGACAGTAAGCTATCAATGGGCTGTTTCAAAAAAGATCTTAAATTTCATGACAACTGTTATTAAAGCCCAAAAGGTGGGAAAAGTTCCTGAAATACAAAAATCGAATAAATAATGAAAACAGCATTCTAGCAATAAAAAGTATAGAAATCGAACACTTTAACACCAGAAATTTGGTATTTTGACAAAAGTTACGGCAGCAACTGTAACAATCGGTCATAAAAGAATACTAATCGTGTAAACAGTCTCTTTTGGAGCATATTCATACTGCTTTAGACGAACACGCTCAAAGAAGAATTTAATTAAACCCTAAAAATAGATGCTACTCGAGATTAATCATGTCACCAAGGACTACGCCAACCATCGTGCGTTGGACGAGGTTTCCATTCAGATTCCAAAAGGTAAAATTTTTGGGTTATTGGGCCCCAACGGAGCTGGAAAAACATCACTTATTCGTATTATCAATCAGATTACTGCGCCCGATTCGGGTGAAATCCGATTTGATGGTCAAACACTGGGTCCAGCGCATATTTCGCAGATCGGTTATCTGCCGGAGGAACGTGGACTCTATAAGAAAATGAAAATCGGCGATCAGATGTTATATTTAGCGCAATTGAAAGGACTTTCGAAAAAAGAAGCGTTAGTGCGCATCCACGAATGGTGTGAACGACTCGATATCCTGTCCTGGTGGGATAAGAAAATTGAAGATCTCAGCAAAGGCATGCAGCAGAAGGTACAGTTTGTTGCCACAGTCATTCACCAGCCGCAATTGATTATTTTGGATGAACCTTTTTCGGGGTTTGATCCGGTCAATGCCAATATCATTAAAGAACAGATTTTACGATTGAATCAACAAGGCGCCACGATCATATTTTCGACGCATCGAATGGAAACCGTTGAAGAGCTCTGCGACAATATCGCACTCATACATCGATCAAAGAAAATACTGGATGGCCCTGTGCAGACGATTAAAAAAGAATATCGAAATCAAACCTATAAGTTGGAATATACCGCACAAGAAGATAATTTTCTTCTAAGTGACGACACCCTATTCCAGATCATCACGTCAACAAGATCAGAAAACACATACAGTACTACAATTCAGCTAAATAACAATATAAATATAAACAATGTATTAATGCGTTTCCTACCCCAAATTCAGCTCAATCAGTTGATAGAAATCGTACCATCCATGGCGGATATTTTCATCCAAAAAGTTACTGAATCTTCCACTATATCCAACGACCATGCATAAAATATTACTTATCATTCAAAGGGAATATTTGTCCCGTGTCAAGAAAAAATCTTTTATCGTCATGACTTTCGCAGTGCCTTTATTCTTTTTCGCACTTTATGCGGGCATGTTTTATCTGACCAAAAAGAGTTTCAAGGATGCNNACATCGATGACCAGGGAGACTTTGTAGGAAAACTCCAGAGCAATAAAAACGTAAGCTACACAGTAAGCAAATTGGACCTGCAAGCACAGAAAGTAAAGCTCAGCCAGAGCGAGGGAAAACAGTCGATTCTGTACATACCAAAAGATATTCTTTCCACCCAAAAAGCCGAACTCATTACTAGTGGAAAAACAAGTTTTGTCATCCAGGAGATCATCAGCGGACAGCTGGAGGAAATCATCCGCGAGAAGGAATATAAAGCCAAAGGGATAGACCTTCAGCTCATCCAGTCCATCAAGCCTAAAATAGCCATCAACGCGAAAGAAATAACGGCTGACGGCGAAGAAAAAAACAGCAATACAGCCATCGCCATGGGTCTCGGTGTTGCTCTCGCCATCTTGGTCTATCTTTCCCTATTCCTCTATGGAGCGCAGGTAATGCGTGGCATTATCGAAGAAAAGAGCAATCGGATCATTGAAGTTATTATTTCCTCCGTCAAGCCCTTTCAGCTTATGATGGGTAAAATTGTTGGCATTGGTATGGTCGGACTTACGCAATTTGTCATGTGGCTGATACTTACGGGAGGTTTATTTATAACAGCAACCATACTATTTGTCAACCCGCAAGATATGCAGGAGGTTGCCGCCAGTCAGCCTGGGGCAGCCAATATGGGCAGCGTATCAAATGCGGTAGCTCAGAATGATTCAGCTTCTATTCTTTCTTCGATACAGAGCTTTAACTTCACAGAAGTGATCATCTTCTTCTTTCTATTTTTTATTGCCGGATACCTGCTTTATAGCGCGATTTTCGCGGCGGCTGGATCCGCTGTAGACAATGAAACCGAAGCCAATCAGTTTTCCATGCCCATTACCATGCCCTTGTTATTGACTTATATCCTTTCATTTGGCGTCATTATCAACGATCCCAACGGTCCTATTGCGACCTGGTTGAGCTTTATTCCCTTTACCTCACCTATCGCGATGTTAGTAAGGATACCTTTTGGCGTCCCGCTGTGGCAAATATTAACTTCGCTGACCTTACTGATCCTGACTTTTTTATTGATCACTTGGGTCGCTGCACGCATCTATCGTGTAGGTATTCTGATCTATGGTAAGAAAGCCAGCTTGAAAGAAATCATAAAATGGTTCAACTACAAAAGTTAATACCCTCTACAGCAGCTGAATCAGCATCGCTAGCTATAAAGAAAAAGGCCAAATTGTTCCAATTTGGCCTTTTACCTAAAGTCATTATTCTTGATACGACAACACCGAAAATTGCCGATCACTCGTTTATTAATGACACAACTAATATCTTAATTTCAATTTTTTAAAGACGAAATGCCATAACCATATCGGCCCAACAAGCAAAAATTGCAGAAACTGCTTTCCGGTAATTTTCTTTTTTTCTTTCTCTTTGCCCAGAAACAATACCACTAACGACAGCAAGGCAATGGTTAAACATACCCAAATAACAGCTGGGCCACCGTTCTTTTGTACATATTCCAATTGGACAATAAAATAGCTCATGGCTCCAATGGAAAACAAAATCGCATAGGACAACGTTGCTGACAGTTTTAAATAAAAATAGATAATTATAGCGATGAAGAAAGATCCCCAATTGAGAAAAGTATGCCAATTGAGCTTCACCAAAAATTCAAACTGCGGAAATGGAATCATCCAAATGCAGCCCATGATGCCAAAAAATAGCAGCGGTAAAAAGATAGCTTGAATCACACGATTGGTCGGATCCTTGAAATTAGCATCCATTTCAGCAAAATACGTATCTACAGGGCGCAAAGGTTCTGCCTCTTGCACTTTCTTCTTTTGTTTCATGCGGCAAATTTAACAAATATTGGGCATGCCTAACTCATGTAGCTAGATAATAATCGCTCTTTTTTGGTCTGTTTGACGTCATTATATTCTTTCGCGGTCTACTGACTCGCTTACTCCTATTCTATTCCGTAATATTGCAACATGAAGTCTTACAAACATATCTTATTCGATCTTGATGGTACGCTGACCGACCCTGCTGAAGGAATCACCAAATGTATTGCCTATGCATTGGAATCAAAAGGTATCCACACAGCAGACCTAAACAGTCTCAAATCTTTGATCGGTCCACCGCTCAAAGATTCTTTTATGCATACTTTTGGATTTGAGGAAAACGAAGCGATTACTTGTGTCGACAAATATCGGGAACGCTTTTCGATGGTTGGATTATATGAGAATATATTGTTTGATCGGGTACCCGAACTTTTAGAACAGCTGAAATCAAGAGATTACCACATCTACCTGGCTACATCGAAACCTGAAATATTTGCAAAAAAAATATTGAGTCATTTTGCAATTGATCAATATTTTGATTTCGCTGGCGGAAGTGCTTTGGACGATTCCAGGCCTACCAAAACTAGCGTCATCCAATATGTCATGGAAAACACCAGTCTGACGGATCCCCAAAACTGCATCATGGTCGGTGATCGTAAACATGACCTGATTGGTGCCCGG
>DKIT01000123.1 GCA_002454415.1 Sphingobacterium sp. UBA6711 | reverse complement strand
AGTCATCAAACAGATGGCCGAGATGCGCATCCCCAGTCTTGCTCCGGACTTCTGTACGGTTCATACCATAAGAATGGTCTGAAAGTTCCTGTACAAGGCCTTCACCGATGGGCTTTGAGAAACTTGGCCACCCACAACCTGATTCAAACTTGTCCGTAGACACAAAAAGGGGTTCTCCTGTTGTAATGTCCACATAGATCCCCTCCCTGAATTCATCATTATATTCGTTGTCGAAAGCCCGTTCTGTAGCGTTGTTTTGGGTGACGTTATACTGCAGAGCTGTAAGGTCCCTTTTTAGAGATTCTTTATCTGCTTTTTTGTATTTTTTTTCAATTTCTGGATTTGCTTTTCGGGCCAATTCGAATAAATCTGGTCCGATATGACAATATCCACTGGGATTTTTATCCAAATATTTTTGGTGGTAAGTCTCAGCATCATAATAATTTTGAAGAGGTTCGACCTCAACAACAATCTGATTAGAATATTGAGATGCTAATGCCACTAATTTTNNATCATTACCTTGTTTATTTAATGAGGTCGGGTCTATTGTTTTAAGAAAAAGGTCATTTAAAAGCTCAAGCCGGATAATCTCAGGATCATAAGATACTTTCACAGTTTCGGCAAAACCTGTTTTTCCAGTTGATACTTGTGTATAGGATGGATTTTGTAGATTACCATTAGCATAGCCAACTTCTGTTTCAGATACACCCCTCACCTGTTTGAAAAAATGTTCGGTTCCCCAAAAACAGCCGCCAGCAAAGTAAATGATGTGCTCGTTTTGTTTTTTATTACTCATAGTATGTTGTTTTAACGTTTTTTTAAATTGTGTTTTTATTGGAAAAACTTATCTTACTGACCAAAAATAAACCGATGGCAAGGGTTAGAAAGACAATGCCTTTTTTCATGCTCCTAATTCCTAAATTTTATAAACCGAGACAATTTAGACTTGTTACATTGAGCGCCATTCCAGGTAAAATATATCAAACACTATACCCTAGCTTATTTAAAATTTGAAAAAGTAGCTTATTGATCAATCTTTTACAATAGGGAGACTATTTTACATTCTATTTCCTTGGTTACATGAAAAGGTGACATGTCATAACTATAATAAAGTTTCACATCATCGAAACAATCCGAATCGACTTTACGTTTACCAGTAAACCCCTATTTGGGGTAATAAATTTAATAGATTTAATACATGAAAATTGCAACTTATAATATTAATGGGATTAATGCGAGGTTACCTGTTTTATTGCGATGGCTAGAGGAAGAAGCACCAGATATAGTGTGTCTCCAAGAATTAAAGTCACCGCAGGAACGGTTCCCATTGGAAGAGGTAAGCAATATCGGTTATCAGGCTGTATGGCATGGTCAGAAAAGTTGGAATGGCGTGGCGGTTCTTTCAAAATATGCAATAGAGGAGGTTTCGCGAAACCTCCCCGGAGATCCAGAGGACAGTCAGAGTCGTTATCTTGAAGTTGTTATCCAGGGTATGACAATATGTTGTCTGTACCTTCCAAACGGAAATCCCTTTCCTGGACCAAAGTTTGATTATAAATTGTCGTGGATAGAACGATTGATCGAGCGATCTAACGTGTTTATTAAATTGGATGTACCAGCCATTTTGATTGGAGATTTTAATATAATACCGACTGAATTGGACACTTATAAACCTGAAAAATATATCAATGATGCTTTGTTTAGACCGGAAGTCCGTGATGCATTTGAACAACTTATAGCCTTAGGTTGGCAAGATTCTATTCGTAAACTTTTTGGTGACCAATCGGTATATTCCTTTTGGGATTATTTTCGTCAAGCATATAGTCGTAATGCTGGACTTCGTATAGATCATATTCTTCTAAGCCCTATATTACAGGACAGGCTCAATGAGGGTGGAGTAGACCGTAATGTACGCAGTTGGGAGAAAACCAGTGATCATGCTCCTGTTTGGGTTCGAATAAAAGACAATTTGTAGAGATGTTGTATTTTATACTCAGCAAGAGAGTACAATCACCAAAAAGATTTTAAATGATGAAAGTAAGATTCGATGTCTGAGCGCGGTGACAAAAAGATGTTCCTAAATAATTTTCTTCGAAACCATTGTGGTTCGACACCTGTTCGAAATAAAAGAAATTTATTTTTATGATAAAGACATATTTACAGATCACTTTAAAGATCAATGCTGCGGAGAAGGGAAAGATTTCAGGAGTCTATGATCGATTTAAAACTTCTTTTCTTGATCAGATAAATGGGGCTACTTCAAATGAGTTGCTTATAGGAGAAGAATATTTTCAATTATTATATGGTTTCCATACGCGAGAAGACGCGCAGGCATTCTTATCAACAGAATTGTATAATAATGATATCCTTATTGCCTTAAAACCACTGATGCTCAATAATCCTGAGATTCGAATCTATGATGTGATTTAAAAAAAGAAATTCATTTATGTATGGAATTACAAAATCGCATGTATGCTTATCAAATTTTGATATGAAAACGTTAAAATTTCCCGAATTATTAATGCGCCAGATCAGGGATCTATTATCGAATTCAGAAACAAGATTGGCCGTAGCGGAAAGTGTAACGGCTGGATACCTCCAATTGGTCTGTTCACAAATGGAAAATGCAAGTGCAATTTTTTCGGGTGGTATCACAACTTATACTATCGATGAGAAAATAAGAATATTGCGAGTTGATCCAGTAGAAGCAAAAGAAAGTAACTGTGTTTCATCTATTGTGACCGAGCAAATGGCTCTTGAAGTGTCTGAGTTGTTCCATACAGATTGGGGGATTGCAACTACGGGATATGCAACTGTAGTACCAGAGTCCAACGGAGAACTCTTTGCTTTTTTTTCAATAGTATATCGTACAGAAGTTCTCCGTACGGAAACAATACGATTGCCTTCTGCGACAGAAGCAACAGAAGCGCAATTTATTTACACAGTTAAAGCTTTAGAAGCCTTTGAAAGGATTTTGAAAAGATAGCTTGGTACATCAAATTAATTCGTTATTATTTTCAAACTTTTTTAATTAATTTGTGTTTAAGTTAAAAAATATGTTTCTATTTTATGTTCTGTTGTGCACGTCATATCAGTGAACTAATAGGGCTGTAACGATCATAAGTAAACAATGGTCGGAGAGGTATTTTAAGTGATTATTAATAGGCAATTTATGAATAAGGGGCCGATAACCAATGATGAACCAAAACGAATAAACGCGTTGCATACGTATGATATTCTTGATACAGAACAGGAAGCAGATTTTGATCGTATTACACAAATTGCTTCCCTTGTTTGTGGTACTTCTATTTCGTTAATATCTTTAATTGACAGTAATAGACAATGGTTTAAATCGAAGGTGGGAATTGATCTAAATGAAACTACGAGAGATTTATCATTTTGTCAGTATGCCATTGCGGACAATCATCTTATGGAAGTCAAGGATGCGCAAAATGATGATCGTTTTAAAGATAACCAGCTTGTTACATCCTCTCCACACATTCGATACTATGCTGGTATGCCACTAATCGATCCTAATGGATACGCGTTAGGTACATTATGTGTTATCGACAGCGTCCCTAAAGAGCTGACAGTAGACCAGAAACGCGTACTTGCATTGCTACGCGATGAAGCTGTAGCTCTGATTGTCAATAGAAAAGAGAAAGGCAAGTATAAAGAAAGCGAAGAAAAGCTAAAGGCTTTTTTTGATAATTCGCAAGGCTTAATGTGTACGCATGATCTACAGGGAAAACTATTGACAGTAAACGAGGCAGGTGCGAAAATATTGGGTTATAGCAGGGCGGCGTTAGAAAAACTATCACTCTTTGACGTCGTTCCTGTCGAAGCACATGATAATCTAAAGTTTTATTTGAGTGAAATCGCAAGCCGTGGTACCATGAAGGGCGAAATGCGTACCACAACGCGTTCTGGTGATATGCGTATTTGGATGTTTAATAATATTCTGCAAAATAGGGGCGATAAGAATCCATATGTTATAGGTAATGCGGTTGATATTACAGAACAACATTACTTAGAAAAACATTTAAAGAATACACAGGCAATGCTGGAGCGGACGAGCCGCGTAGCACGCATCGGAGGATGGGAGTATTGTTTAGAGGACGGTAATATTTCTTGGTCAGATATGACCAAGGAAATCCACGAGGTACCAATAGATTTTAAACCAACTCTAGAATCAGCACTGAGTTTTTATAAGGAAGGAATAAGCAGGACTAAAATTCAAAAGGCTATTGATCATACGATAGCTACAGGAAATCCCTGGGATCTTGAGTTGGAAATTGTTACTTATATGGGGCAAGATATCTGGGTAAGAGCGCTAGGAAATGCTGATTTTGTAAATAATAGATGTGTTCGTTTGTACGGAACATTTCAGGATATTGATAAACGAAAACGCAGCGAAGCCGAGTCATCCAAATCTAAAAAACTTCTTGAGGATGTTTTCCATGCGACCTCAGCTGTATGTATTATCGTTACAGACATTGATGGGATAATTACTCTCTTTAATAAAGGGGCAGAAAACCTATTGGGATACAATGCGGAGGAAGTTATAGGAAAAATCAGTCCTATAAGTTTTCATATAGAACATGAACTTGTACTCAGGGCTAAAGAACTTGGAGCAGAATTAGGTGGCGAAGTCTCAGGTTTCCGCATACTTGTAGAAAAGCCGGAACTTTATGGGGCTGAACAACGAGAATGGACCTATGTGAAAAAAGATGATACACTGGTTCATGTATCTTTGGCGGTGACCGTAATTCGCGATAATGAAGGTAATATCGTTGGTTATTTAGGCGTAGCGACTGATATCAGTAAAATTGCCCATCAAAGAGAAGAGCTTGAGAAAGCCAAGTTATTGGCGGAACAGGGAAGTGTTGCAAAATCAGAATTCTTGGCTAATATGAGCCATGAAATTCGAACACCATTGAATGGAATAATTGGTTTTACAGATCTCTTGACTAGAACAGCTTTGGATGTTACGCAGCGCGAATATATTTCAATTGTTGATCAGTCGGCCAACCTATTGCTTGGAATTATCAATGATATTTTAGACTTCTCCAAAATTGAAGCAGGCAAGTTAGACTTAGATGTTGACAAGAATGATCTTTATGAATTGGTTATGCAAGTAACAAACTTTCTTAACGTTCAGATAAACGCTAAAAAGCTGGACTTTGAAATAGATATTGCTACCGATGTACCACATTCTATTTGGATAGATGCGCTGCGTATTAAGCAAGTATTGATGAATTTACTGAGCAATGCGGTAAAATTTACCGAAAAGGGAAAAGTCACGTTGGGGGTTTCATTATTATCTCATGAATCTGAAAGAGCTGTTTTGCGTTTTAGCGTTAAAGATACGGGGATAGGAATTAAAGCCGACAAACAAGAAAAGATATTTGATGCCTTTTCTCAGGAAGATACATCCACAACCAAAAGATATGGGGGAACAGGTTTGGGATTAACAATCTCAAATAAACTACTTAAGATGATGGGAAGTGAGTTGAAGTTGGAAAGCACCCTTGGAGTGGGTAGTCAATTTTTCTTTGATATTAGCTTAAAAGCTACTTGGCAAATGTCGAAAGATTGGAATATACTTAATGAGATAAAGCATGCGGTTATTGTTGTCGAAGACGATTCGGAGAGCCAATTCATCGTAAATATGCTGTCCCGAAAGGGGGTGGAAGTAACACCTGTAAAAAATGGTTTGGAGGCGCTGCAGTTATTAAGAAGGGAAGGTCAATTTGATATACTCATAATAGACAATGATATACCAATTATGAATGGTATTGAAACTATAAAAAAATTAAATGAAAAAATTTTTAATGAGCATTATAGACTGCCAATTATTCCACTGTTTGGCAGAGATGAAAGCGAGTTAGTTGAACAAGTTAAAATGATGGGCCTTACAACATGGCTTTTTAAGCCCATGAAAGTGAATGATTTGTATGATGCATTATCCAAATCTGTTCAAGAAAAGCTATTACCTCCGCCATCTGCCATAGCAGAAGCAGCGCGAAATCGCTTTAAAATTTTGATCATCGAGGATAATGAGTTTAATATGTTTTTGGCGAGGACAATTATTTTAAATATAATAGCGGAAGTTGAAATTTTTGAAGCGATAGATGGCTTTCAGGGCTTAGCGTTATTTCATGAAAAACATCCCGATCTGGTATTGACTGATATACAAATGCCAAAATTGAATGGTTATGAGGTGGCCCGGTCAATCCGGAGGGAAGAAGTTTCAGCACATACGCCAATTATAGCCCTGACCGCCGGAAATATCAAAGGAGAAAGAGAAAAATGTTTAGAGTCCGGGATGGACGACTTCTTAGTCAAACCAATTATAGAAAATACGTTACGCGAAACACTCATCAAGTGGCTGAATATACCAACTCCGTAAATATCCTTTCAAAAGATCCTAATTGATTTAATATCTTGTGGTTTTAACGATGATCTGGATTGATCATTAACTGCGCCTTTACTTATTACAAGGTATCCTAAGATAAGTAAATATTATAAGTTTATATAACTATGGCATAAAATTTAAGTAAGTAATCGAAAATAATCAAATGAAAATATATAAAATAGCTAGAGAGCAGCAATTGTATTGTGATATAGATACAGCATGGAGTTTTTTCTCTTCCCCGTTTAATCTTTCAAAGATAACTCCGAAAGATATGCGTTTTACAGTAATTTCGAAAGGAATAGAGCCACACATTTTTGAAGGAATGATTATCGAGTATTTTGTTTCACCGCTACTGAGAATCCCTGTGAAATGGAAAACTATGATCACACAGGTTGAAGAAAAAAAGAGCTTTACCGATTTTCAGTTGCAAGGCCCTTATAGATACTGGAAGCATTTTCATGAATTTATACCAAACGATGATGGTGTCCTTATACGGGATACTATTGACTATGCGTTGCCCTTTGGCATATTAGGACGTTTTTTTCACCGCTTAATTGTCAAACAGAAGCTTCAGCATATTTTTTCGTATCGTTTTCATATTTTGGACCAGATGTTTAATAGTGAGTCTGCTCGAGGATAGTTTCCTGCTGTTATGGCTCAGCTTTTTACGACCAAAATGCAACTAGGCTTATCTTTTCAATACAGTCCCTCAACAGAGGGACTTGGTCTGTTATGCTTCCCTTTTTAAATCGAATGAGACGTATTTTTCATAATCAACAAGTGAACGTACTGGGGTTGCCAAGTTTGAGAGAAGATCAGTATAAATCTTCGCAATACGATTCCAGGTCGTTTGCTCGCCATAGCTTCTTGCCTTAAAACGGTGCCAGGCAAGGAGCCTGCGTGAGCGATATAGAAGCTTAATATTTTCACCCATCGCCTTTATATCATTGAAAGGGGTAATGATACCGCGATCATCTTTCAGTAAATCTTTCGCATGCCAATAGGGGGTCGAAATAACTGCTGCCCCAGCGCCAACAGCGAATGATAATGTGCCACTGCTTATCTGCTGTTCATGGGGATAAGGGGATAGGTAAGAATCACAAGCTGTTAAATATTCCTTCAGTTGTTCGTCCGTTAGAAACTCATCAACAAATACGACCTTATCCTCTAAATTTAGACGGCTAACTAAATTTTGCAATTCATAGCGGTATGATTCTCCCTCATGAGCCAGTACATTAGGGTGAGTTTTTCCAACTATCAAATATTTAAAGTTAGGTAAATCCAAATCTGCTAACGATTGGATCGCATACTCCAATCCTTTGCTTCTTCCGATAAGCCCAAAGGTCATTAGTACAAAGTTGTTCTGCAGCCCAAGTCTGTATTTTGCCAATCCCTGATTATAGTCAAATTGTGGAACTCCATGTGGTATGACCTTAATTTTGCTATGATCTTTGTCCGGAAATAAATTAATCAACAATTCTGAACCTTTTGGCGATAAGCTTACTACAGCCTGCGATTTATCTAATAGTTTATCCATAATCTCCTTTTGTTGTAATGAAGGTGATTGGAGAATGGTGTGAAAAATCGTCAATAGCGGTGTGGTCAGATTATTAATCAGTTGAGTGATAAAAATTCCATCTGCTCCACCAAAAATACCATATTCGTGCTGAATAATACAATAATCATATTCCTCATTTATTATACGTGCTGCTTGGATGTAGCTATCCAATCTTTCTTTATCGATAACAAATCGTACCGATTGGTCAAATTCCTCTTTACCAAACTTAGATACTGCGATGATATTTACAATAACTTCAGGATCAAGTTCCATTCCACCTTTAAGATCTTTGGTGAAAGTTGCCAATCCACATTCTTGAGGAGGACAAGTACTTATAATTGCTATTTTCTTCATACGATTTAATCTTCCTTAGTATTTTTGTTTTTATTTTTTACTGGAATGTCTAGAATTGCCATTAATAACAAATAGTACCCTCTTTCTAGTCCCATTTTCTTTGCATTTTGATCTATATTTTCCATATTAGTATTACTATTGAGGTTATACATTTTTTTCATTTTTAAGATCAAAAGCTATACCCAAAAGCTCGCAATATAGTTTTAACCGTAGTTTTTGAATGAAATAACGTATACCGGGAAAACTGCACAGTAAAAAAACAGTACGTTTACGTATTTTTTCCATAAAAATAAACCCATAGAATGTGTTTTATTTAAACAAAGTCACCCATATTGTGGTTTATTTCATCGAGTTACTGAAATTATTTTTTATAGTAGCCAAACGGTAGTATTTTATTATAAAGCGGAATATGATAGAAAAATATAATTCAAAAAAGATTAATGACCACCTAGCGAATGAGCGCACATTTTTGGCATGGATAACAGCGAGCCTCGGCATTATGGGCTTCGGTTTTGTTGTCGTGAAATTTTCGCTTTTCATACAACAAGTGTCCCTGATGCTTAACCCTCAAAAACAACTGGAAATTGAGCATGAATATTCAGGCATTGTCGGTGTTGCCGTTGTTATTATTGGTTCAATGACGGTCGTTTTGGCCTATATGAAATATAGAAAGGTTGCCAAACAAATTGAAGAAGAATCTTTCACATCTGGATCATATGGTATTGCAATGATTGCAGTCTGTATATTGGTTATCGGGCTATTGCTTGGTTGGTATCTGATAGACAGCTTCTAGGTTAAATCATTTGTCACCAGAAAGTTGGCCAATTATAATGTCCATCTTGGTGATGGAAGGTTTGACTTGATTCGTTTGATTTCTTATAAGGTTTTCTTTTAAAAAGTGGATATCTCCTGATTCGCTTCGAGATCACAAGATATCCCTTTTGCAATATGCTAAGTTTAATGCACTAAATAGCAGCTTTGATTGCGGAGAGACAATCGGATTGATATTTCATGATATTATCTTTATCCGCGGCAGAAATTTTCCCTTCAGCGAGGTTTTTGTCTATTTCATTTTTGATGTCCAATATAGCCTTTTCCTTATCTAACGCTTTCTCTGGCGATTCGGCATTAATGCGGTCTACCCATGTTTTACCTAGCTTTTTGTATAGGTCTTTGGCCTTATCATTGGACAATGTCGGCGCAGTCACTGACGCAATCGCTGCATTTGCAGCCGCCTTATTGGAATAAACAACAGCTTCTGCATCTTTCGTTGCAGCATCTTCAGAAGTTTCTATTGCTTCTTCCGTGGCCTTGGCAGCTTTCTCTTCTGCGTGCTCCATACTGTCGGCCGCTTTTTCCTGTGGTGTTTGATTATTACAGGAAGCTATGACCGCTACTGTGGCTAAAGAAGCCCATAATGTTTTGTTTAATATCATAATATTTACTTGTTAAGTGAGAATATTTAAATAACAGAATCTTCATTCAAATCGTTTGCCACTTGTATTAAATTCAGCGTTATTTCCATTGGTTTTTAGGTATATATTACCGTGACGTAATTTATACCTAGATGTGTCACGTATTTCATCTGCAAGTGAATAAAATTTCTTTTTAAATATAACTAAGGACTGGATAGCTCCTTCTTTTATTATTTATATACTTGATTTTGATGTATATAACTGGTATATATTAATTGTGTAAGTGGAATCAAAAACCACTAGCGAGATTGTAGGAGAGCACTTTTGGGAAAATTTCTTATTTGCGAAAAAAGCTCCATAATATCAGAATCTGGTGTTACAAATAGATGTACGTAAGCTTTGCAGCGTTGAGCCTCGCTGAATTCGTTTTGATTGACAAGAAGGAAAATAGGACTTGACGTAAAATAGCTGTTAGTCAGAGAAAAAAAAAGAGCAGTATTTTTGTACACCAAACGATAATCAAGCAACAGCAACTCCGCCTTGCTCAAGCATGAATTGCTGCTAATAGATTCAATGGAGGGACCCTCAATGACAATTCTTGCAGGGCTTTGTATATGCTCAGAAAAAATTGTCCGATAAGCAAAGCGAAGCTTCCGTATAGGCGTAATAATACCGATATTGACTTTTTCCATAAACGGGGATATTATTTCCAGGCCTACGCTTGGTCACTATCTTGTCGTGGACGAGAGAGAATTGCTAGAATGACGTACCAGGCCCGCGCTAAAATTTTCATCTTTCTTTTCTGCCTCCCGCTGACTTACAATTTTTCGAAGAGAGTGACTTGAGAACCGATTCTTATTTTTGGTGTAAACAATTTCGATTCCATCTGAAATGCAATAATCTCTACCCGAAAAATCTATCATTTTATACTCCTCACCCACAAAATACTTATGGATTGGAAGTGATTGGAGCATGTCAGTAATATCATTATCTGATTCGAACGGGATAANNAATCTTTCAACCATCGTCTGAGCAGCGACGTAGCTGTTTGAAGAATCAACTGAATCTGTTTTTAGTCCTACAATGAGGTAATCACACTGACTTTTTGCCTCTTGTAAGGCTACGATATGACCGACATGTAACATGTCAAAGACACCAAAAATAATTCCTATAACCATATTCTTATACTTTGTTAATTATGCATTCACACGTTTTAGAGGATAATTGATGCCCTCATTAATGTTCACAACCGCGCCATGATTATTTTTTTGTTTCGATGCGATGATCTTCCTCAAGGATGAACTTGAAAATCTATTCTCACGTCGGTTAAAATACAACTGGATTCCTTTATCTTCGCAATACTGCCTGCCAGTAAATGCTTTGTCCATATACTCATCACCCAAAATACGTACATGAATTTTAAAAGATCGTAATACATCCTCTAAATCCTGTTCGGTTGCGTAAGGGATGATCATGTCAACATGTTTGCATGCTTTTAGCTGCATATATCTTTCAAATACTGATTGTGTCGGCTTATTTTTTTCAGGTCTATCAAGTGTTGGATCTGTCTGAAGGCCGCAAATCAAAAAATCGCATTGCTCCTTTGCATCCTCGAGCATTTTAATGTGACCGGCATGAAGTAAGTCAAAAGCAGAAAATGTAATTCCTATTTTTTTCATATTATAATATTTTTTAACCTGCATTTTATTGGAGAAGTTATGGATAGAACACTGCTCAAAAGAATTCGTTTTAATTAGATATTTTTTTTTGAGTTATGTTTTATGATAACGTGTTTTTTGAAAGTCATATTTTTTAAAATCGATTGAACTAAAATTGTTGGCCGATGTTCTGCTGTAAAATGAAATCATTCAAACCATGCATAATAAACGAACGGTGTCAAGTAACTCCCGCAATGTACCACATACTACCTACAGAATTCAGTTTCATAAAGATTTTAACTTTGTCGATTTTCAAGCAATAATTCCATATCTGCGGGAGTTGGGGATTGATACTGTTTATGCATCTCCAATTTTACAAGCTAAAGCGGGAAGCTTGCATGGATACGATAGTACTGATATAAATCAGTTAAATAGCGAATTAGGAACAACTGAAGATTTGATACGAATCAAAAAACTCTTAGATGAATATAACATCAAGTGGCTGCAGGATATTGTCCCTAATCATATGGCATTTCATACAACAAACGCTTGGTTAATGAACCTATTGGAGTTCGGGAAAGCATCAACATATAGTGACTTCTTTGATACCTGCTATAGTTCAAATTTATTCGAAAAAGGAAAACTGATGGTGCCATTTTTGGGAAAGACTGTAAACGAAGCGATTGGTTGTTCCGAACTTAAGGTTGTCCACTTCAACGGGCGCCTATGGCTAAGTTGTCATGGGCAGTCTTATCCATTGCGTCCTGAATCATATTGTTTTATTTTAGACGATCATCTACACGCCACACACGAAGATTTCAACGGACTGTTAGTTCAAATTAACACAATACAAGCTAATGGTGATCACGTTGGGTGGGATGGATTGCGTATGGGGCTGCTAGATGGTCTCTCGGATAAAGAAATCAATGATATCCTTAAAATGTTTAATGATGATCTCGAAAGCTTGCAGACGCTTGTAGACAGTCAGTATTATGAACTCTGTCCGTGGTGGGAGAGCAATAAACGTATAAATTTTAGACGCTTTTTTACAGTAAACGAGTTGATGCNNCAGGTTTTTGCACAGACGCATTCATTAATTCAAAAACTTGTAAGCGAAGATCTAATTGACGGATTACGTATCGATCATATTGATGGGCTTTATAATCCTACGAATTATCTAATGAATTTGCGGGAGCTGGTTGGTTCAAAGCCATATATTGTCGTAGAAAAAATATTGGGCGAAGATGAAGAGTTACCACGAAATTGGCCAGTACAAGGCACTACAGGGTATGAATTTTTATCTACTTGCAATAATTTGTGCACAAATAAGTCAGGGAAAAAGAATCTGGATCTTTATTATAATAAACTTGTTGGTTCAAAGCAATCCCTAATAAAAATCCAACATATAAAGAAGTGTGAAATATTAGAAAATCATATGCAAGGTGAGCTTGACAACCTAGTTAGGTTATTGGAAATAGTAATGGGAGAAATGTCCGCGTCCAATATTTCCGATGTTAAAGCTATTTTGAAAGCGTTTTTGGCTCTCTTCCCTGTTTATCGGCTTTATGATGATCATTTCCCCTTAGCTAAGTCAAGTTTCCTGCTTTTGTCATCCCTGTTTGAAAAGATGACATCTGATCGAAAATTAGACCAACAACTTGTCCAAAAATTACGGCTTCTTTTCGAAGATGCGCAGCAAAATCCAACTGCAGTGGGGCGGGAACAGCTTACAGAATTCTTACTACGTTGCATGCAACTTTCTGGTCCTGTTATGGCTAAGGGAGTGGAAGATACTTTAATGTATACCTATAACCGTTTTATTGGACACAATGAGGTGGGAGATCATCCCAGGAATTTTGGATTGAGCACCAAGAAATTCCATAAATTAATGCGACAAAGACAAAAATATTGGCCTTTGTCAATGAATGCAAGTTCAACACATGATACAAAAAGGGGCGAAGATGCTCGTAGTCGCTTATCAGTTTTAACAGCGATGAGCCAAAAGTGGATTAAGCAGGTACAAATATGGCAAGATATTGTATGGAACGAATATCGAAGAGACCTTCCACATCCGAATGATGAGNNCTAAGACTTTGATTGCTTCTTACCCTATGGAAAAACAGGAGGGCTCGAGCGATGAAAGTTTTGAAAAACGCTTATTGGATTATTTGATTAAGTATTTACGGGAAGGCAAAGAACGGTCTAGTTGGGAAAATCCAAATTTGGCATATGAGTCGACTGTACAGGAGTTTGCGTCTTTCCTACTCGATAAAGATAGGCCATTTTTCAAGAGCTTTTATCAATTCATAGCTGTCGTTGCCGACTATGGGATATTGAATTCGCTGACTCAGCCGATTTTGAAGTTTACCTGCCCTGGCGTACCTGATATTTACCAAGGTTCAGAGCTATGGAACTTTAGTTTTGTGGATCCCGACAATCGTCGGTCCGTTANNCCAAACTTCGGAAGGATGATCGAACGCTCGCTGGCGAAAGCAGTTATATCGCATTAAAGGTAAGCGGTCGTTATCGTAAACATATTCTTGCTTTCGCCCGTAGAAACGGCGACGATTGGTTGGCTGTTATCGTACCACTTCATTTAGCTGCTCTTGGAAAGGTCTCTAACTTTGCGCCCTGTTCTTTTGATTGGTCCGATACAACAGTTCACCTCGCCGCCAATCAAGAGGTAAAATGGAAACATCTAATTGCTGAGGATATAGGGGAAGGCAAAGAAATTGAGTTAAATAGGCTTTTTAAGGAACTCCCTTTAGCAATTCTAAAATATAAAGTCTATCCCTCACAAAGAAGTGCCGGCATTTTAATGCATGTAAGTTCACTGCCTTCGCCTTATGGTATTGGTGACTTGGGCCCTGAAGCCCGTCGTTTTATCGATCAATTACATCAGAGCGGCCAAACGTGGTGGCAAATGCTACCTTTAGGTCCAACAGATTCGGATCAGTGTCACTCGCCATACAGCACACTAAGTAGTAGAGCCGGCAATCCACTTTTTATTGATTTAAAAGATTTGGTAAAAATGGGTTTATTGGAAGGTAGCGAATTGAAGGCAATTAAAAGAAAATTTTCCCTCACGATTGATTTTGATGAGGTAAAATCTTCGAAAAATAAACTCTTGGAAAAGGCATTCGATCGTCTGCCGCCGGAGCTCAACATAAGATTTACTGAATTTTTGCAAAACGAATCGTCTTGGCTCGATGACTATGCCTTATTCAAAATTTTGAAAATGGAGCAGGGAAATCGACCTTGGTATGAGTGGAATAGCCTTTATAGATTGCGGGATAAAGCTGCACTTACTGAAATAGCAAAGAAATTTAATAAAGAATTGCAGCGAGAAAAATGGATTCAGTACATATTCTATAGCCAATGGGACAGCTTAAGGCAATATGCTAAAGACCATGGCGTGAGATTTATGGGAGATGTACCATATTATGTAGCCCATGACTCTGTCGACGTTTGGGTGAACCCGAAATTGTTTTCATTAACGGATGATGGTAAACTAAGGACAGTAGCCGGTGTTCCACCCGACTATTTTAATGAAGATGGTCAGCTATGGGGTATGCCAGTTTATAACTGGAGTGCATTAAAAGAAACGGGTTATCGTTGGTGGATTGATCGTCTAGCACACAACTGCCGTTTATTCGATCAAGTAAGACTCGATCATTTTAGAGCATTTGCAGCATTTTGGGAAGTGTCTGTCGATGCTGATTCAGCAAAACATGGACAATGGATCACGGGACCTGGGATAGATTTTTTTGATCGAGTAAAGGATGAATTGGGCAATATGCCTTTTGTCGCTGAAGATCTTGGTGATATCGATGCAGCTGTTTATAAAGTTCGGGATCATTACAATTTACCGGGAATGGCTGTATTACAATTTGCCTTTGGGAAGGATATGACAAAGTCTCCCCATATTCCCCATCAATACAGTCGAACAACTGTCGCATATACAGGAACACATGATAATAATACGACCTTATCTTGGTATAACCAAGACCTTAGTCAATCTGATAAAAGTCGCATTAGCAAATATTTTGGAAGGTCTATTGATAGCAGCACTATAAACAATGTCCTAATACGTTCACTTTATGCTTCCGTTGCAGATATTGTAATTGTTCCTATGCAAGATATTCTAAATCTAGATGGATCCTGCCGTATGAACCGTCCGGCAAGCACAACTGGTAATTGGTTGTGGCGTATAGAACAAACAGCTTACTGTAAATCGATTCAGAATCAACTTTACAACTATACTAAAATATACAATCGTTAATAAGAAGATGGAAACAAAAATCTATACTGGAAATCCTTATCCTTTGGGAGCAACCTACGATGGCAAAGGGGTAAACTTTGCTCTATTTTCCGAATATGCTGAGGCTGTCGAACTTTATCTGTATGATGATAATTCGGAGTCTACGGAAATTGCAAAATTTAAATTGACCGAGAAGACCCATCAAGTGTGGCATATCTACCTATTGGGAATCCAGCCGGGACAGCGATATGGCTATCGTGTTTATGGACCCTATGATCCATCTCAAGGCCATCGTTTTAATCCCCACAAATTACTGATTGATCCCTACGCGAAGGCCATTTCTGGAACAGTGCAGTGGGATAACGCTTTATTCGCTTATCAGATCGGCGCTGAAGATGCCGATCTGAGTCTCGATACATCGGATAGCGCTCCTTTTATCCCCAAAGCAGTTGTTGTGGATAGTGATTTCGATTGGGAGGACGATAAGCCATTGCGTATACCGATGCATCAGAGTGTGATCTATGAGACCCATGTAAAAGGATTTACTGCAATGCATCCGGATATTCCCCAAGAAATTAGGGGAACCTATGCAGCCATGGGGCATCCTGTCACCATAAAGTATTTAAAAGAGTTGGGCATCACTGCTGTTGAACTATTACCTGTACATCATTTTTTGACTGACCGTCATCTCAAAGACAAGGGGCTTACTAACTATTGGGGATACAATAGCGTAGGATTTTTCGCTCCTGATGTCCGCTATTCTTCCGCTGGCACGCATGGCGAGCAAGTTATTGAATTTAAGGAAATGGTAAAATCTTTACATAAGGCAGGTATCGAAGTGATACTTGATGTAGTTTATAATCATACTGGTGAAGGTAATGAGATGGGACCAACACTTTCTTTTCGAGGGATAGATAATGTATCCTATTACCGTTTGGCGGAAGATCCCCGTTATTATATGGACTTTACAGGAACTGGTAACACATTGAATACGCGTCAGCCCAATGTATTACGCTTGATCATGGATAGTTTAAGATATTGGATACAAGAAATGCATGTTGATGGTTTCCGTTTTGATCTGGCATCAGCATTGGCCCGCGAGCTGCATGATGTGGATAAATTGAGCTCCTTTTTCGATGTCATTCATCAAGATCCAGTGATTTCACAGGTAAAACTTATCGCCGAGCCTTGGGACATAGGGGCAGGAGGATATCAAGTTGGCGAATTTCCAGCAGGCTGGGCAGAATGGAATGGAAAGTATCGGGATTGTATTCGTGACTATTGGATCGGGGCAGACAATATGATTGCTGAATTTGCCAATCGTCTAACAGGCTCGTCGGATTTATATAGAGGGGATAATCGAACGCCCTCCGCCAGTATTAATTTTATAACGGCGCATGACGGTTTTACCCTGCATGACCTCGTATCTTATAATGACAAGCATAATGAGGTGAATGGAGAAAGTAATAATGATGGCGAAAGTCACAATCGCTCCTGGAACTGTGGTGCTGAGGGACCGACAGACGATAGTTCTATCAATGCGCTAAGGGAAAAGCAGAAGCGTAATCTGTTAGTAACATTGTTCCTGTCACAGGGTGTACCCATGATAGTTGCTGGAGATGAGTTTGGAAGGACACAGCAAGGAAATAACAATGCATATTGTCAGGATAATGAGATTTCTTGGCTTGATTGGGCTAATGTCGACAACATTTTGTTAGATTTTACCAAACAACTGATACACTTCCGGCTTAGCCATCCTGTGTTCTGTCGACGCAAATGGTTCCAGGGACTTCCTATTCGCGGAACCGGTGTAGAAGATATCGTTTGGTTTCTCCCTGATGCCTCTGAAATGGACGATCACCATTGGCAGGAAGATTATGCGCGTTCGCTCGCCGTTTTCTTCAATGGCCAGGGTATTCGCGCAGTCGACGCTCAAGGAGAAAAAGTGGTGGACAAAAATTTCTACCTGCTATTTAATGCTTACTGGGAAGATGTGGAATATAAGCTTCCCGAGGAGCGTTATGCTTTAAATTGGTGCAAGGTTTTGGATACAAATCAACATACTATAGAAAATTTTGAACAATATAGCGCAGGAGATACTGTTTTAGTGCCTTCACGATCTATTCTTTTGTTCCAATCACAATAATATTGATATTTAGCTTCGATAGTTTATGGAAAAAACAGGAGTAAAACAATTGGGTGTCCGATTTGATGGGAAAGTCTGGCATATTGTAGTGTGGGCGCCGCTTGCTACACAGGTTAGCTGCAGATTCTATGGGATAGCTGTGACAATACCACTACAACACCAGCAATACGGCTATTGGCATACGGAAACCACGCTTGTTCTCACTGGTGAGCGATATAAAATTATTGTTGATGATCAAGAACTTCCTGATCCTATTTCGCTTTCGCAACCTGATGGAGTTCATGGTGCCTCAGAGGTGCTCGATCTCAGTTTTTCCTGGACGGATCAAGATTATCGACCTCCAGCACAGTCAGATCTTATCATCTATGAATTACATGTCGGTACGTTTACCACAACAAATGATTTTGATGGCGTAATTGAAAAAATTCCTTATCTCAAGGATTTAGGGATTACAGCAATTGAAATTATGCCTGTAGCTCAGTTTCCTGGTGAAAGAAATTGGGGATATGATGGGGTATATTTGTCTGCTGTGCAGCATTCNNTAATAAAAGATTTTAGTGCAGCTCACATCCTTCAGCACATCCGGCAAGAAACAGATGATATTATGATACGGACCGGTAAACACCGCTTTCTGTTCGTTGAATGCGACCTTAATGATCGCAGGTTCTTGGAACCGCTGACGAAGAATGGTTTCGGTATGGATGCACAATGGCTTGATGAATTTCATCACGCCCTTCGGGTTTCATTAGGCGAAGCGAGAATAGGATATTATGAAGAATTTAATGGAATCGCCCATCTCGCCAAGGCCTATCAGAAAGCGTACGTCTTTGATGGCTGTTATTCCAGTCACAGGCAAAAATTCTTTGGAAGCAATACGCATGGGCTGGGGGCGGACCGATTCATCGTTTTTTGTCAAAATCATGATCAGGTGGGCAACAGGATGCTTGGTGAGCGCGCTAGTACCCTATATAGCGTAGAAAAAAATCGTCTGATGGCGTTTGCTGTGTTAATATCACCTTATTTACCCTTGTTATTTATGGGCGAAGAATGGGGAACAAAGAAATCGTTTTCTTATTTTATTAGTCATGGAGATCCCAATCTCGTCGAATTGGTAAGACAGGGTAGGAAGGAAGAGTTTAGAGATTTTCAGTCTGACCATGATGTACCCGATCCGCAAGCCGAAATTACTTTTCAGCAAGCTGTTCTAAATTGGAGTGAATTAGGCGAAGCTAGTAATAAACGACATTTGGACTATTACAAAGCATTGATAGCACTACGTAAAAATAATTCCTTATTGAAAAATGTCCGGTGGGAAAATGTGCGCGTTGATTGCCAAGAGGAGAAACATGTGTTAGTGATACATTTTGAAGAACATGATCAACATCTTGTCGCTATAATGAATTGCTCCGATCGGACGCAACAAGTTTGCCTACCACCGACTAAACAATGGACATTGGAATTCGATACGAATATAGATCTCGGTCAAAATTTTTCAAAAAATAATGCTCTTGATACGTCAACTTTGATAATATTACCATGGACAGGTGCCGTTTATATTTCTTTAGATAGGTAATATCATAGGATAAAAGTGCTTCTTTTCTAAAAGGAAAGCGAGTAAAAAGAAAAAAATCAAACAAATAATCTAGAGATATTGTTAATATAATGAGGCTGCTTGTCCAGTCGTGAAGAAAGTTTTAAAGCTAGGTACCTTTCCACCTAGCTTTTTTAATGATAGTAAATAAAAATGTTAAGTTCGATACAGATTTGATAGAGATGGGGTTACGGTCACAAATTATTTAAAAAAAATCAAGCAATCGTTTGTTGCATTTTTCCTTAATATTTTTTTAATATATTAGCCTAATATATGATNNTACGACGTATGGCAAATTATCTCTTTAGAGAATTTTCTATTATTTGCAAACTTAATTACTAAAAACTAGTAAACTATGCGTCAGTTGGAGTGTCACGAAGAGGAAATCCACCGTTGTGGAAATATTCAATATTTCGGTTACCTATTTGTTTTTGATGAAAGCAAGTGTATTGCAGTTAGCGAAAACATTGTTCAGGTTCTGGGTATTTCAATAGATAAAATTTTAGGGCTTCCCATAAATCAAGTACTTCCGTTATTGTCTGCGGATGTGGACTGGAATTTAGCGGAAATTGAAAAGCAGATTGCAGATGAGATATTCTTTCGTTTTGTAGAACGGATTTGCATTAAGAATGTAGATTACTATCTCAGTATCTATCGATATGATGAGAAGACGTATATCGAGATTGAGATTTGCAATAAAAATCATTTAAAAGCTACCCGCTTATTCTATTACGCTAAATATTTAGAAGAGAAGCATGGAAATGCTTGGCAATCATTAACAGTATTGATCCGAGAAATTATCGGATTCGACCGAGTTATGGTATACCGATTGGAGGAGGATAATAGCGGACAGGTTATAGCTGAATCTATAACCGATGGGGTGAACTCATTGATGGGCTACCGTTATCCGGAATTTGATATTCCAGCTCAGGCGCGCGAACTTTACACTAAATTTTTATCTCGTCATGTAGCCGACATCGATGCGCCTATCTTTTCAGTGCAGGGTCGGGATCCTGCCGATGTTGACCTAACGCGTTGTAGCATAAGAGCATTATCACTAGTTCACTTACAATACTTACGAAATGCAGGAGCCCGCGCTAGTGCCAGTTTTTCAATCGTCATCGAAGGCAAGTTGTGGGGACTGGTTGCCTGCCAAAACCGAGAGCCGCTGAACGTTGATCTTGCTCAACGACACTTATGCGCATTTCTGACCCAATATGCTGTCAATTACTATCTTTCTGAACATCAAAAAGAAAATCTGGTTGCGCAGACGATTATGGGCGTAATGGAGCGCGATCTGAAGTCTGAATTGTTGGTGAATAGTGATATTGCCGTTGTGCTCGAACGTTTTGCTCCGCAAATTATGGAGATCGCGGGAGCAGATGGAGTTATGATTAAGCACGATCGTGGTTCAAAAGCTTGGGGCGAGATACCCAATGAACAGTTCCAGCATCAAATTGATTATTATTTGTCTAAACAAGGGGATGCCGATTTATTTTCCACATCAACTTTTGTTTATGATCAAGGTCAGCATGTGCAGTCAACTATATTCCCGGGTATTGTAAGGATAAACATCCTTCCGAATAACGAATGGTATATCTATTTATTCCGGAAAGAACATATTTATGAGCACGTTTGGGCTGGGAAACCCGAGAAAATATATCAGTATGATCAAAAAAAAGAAATAGAATTTCCATCGCCAAGGACCTCCTTTGATGCTTGGCGGGAAATTATGAAAGGCAAGTCTATCAAATGGAAAAATTCTGAACTTTCCTTTATCGAAAAAGTTGCCCAAATTACCCAGCAGGCGATAGCACAGCGAGGGGGAGAAATTGCGCAGCTCAATAAGGAACTTGTACGTTCAAATAATGCATTGGATACTTTTGGTTATACCCTTACTCATGATCTAAAAAATCCACTCTCATCCATTAAGCTTGCTGCTCAAATGATGTTGATTAAGGATGATTTACCCAAAGATATATTGCGCAAAATGGCGACCAATATTTTGGATGCGACGGCTTTGATCACCGAAATGATGGATAAAGTCTACCAATTGACACAGTCCAATTATGTGGCTTTCAAGACGGAATTGATTGATCCTAGAACAAAAATTCTTAATGTTTTAGAAAGCTGTAAATTGCAATTTGATGTTAACCATCTCGAATTTATCCTAGGGAAAACACTACCGATTCATGGAGAAAGGACGCTTCTATACCAATTGTTTTTGAACCTGATCGGGAATGCCATTAAATACAGCAGTAAAGAAGAGCATCCGCGTGTTGAGGTGTATAGTGAGAAACATGGTCATGCGGTTCATTATTATATAAAAGACAATGGCATAGGGATGGATATTCAAGATAACAGCAACATATTTGATATTTTTAAACGTTTACCGAACTCGCAGGGCTTTGAAGGGTCTGGCATTGGTCTCTCTATCGTCAAACGCATCGTCGATCGTCTGGGCGCTAAAGTCACTGTGGAAAGCGAGCTGAATGTTGGCACAACTTTCTGCGTACAATTTAAAGGGTAAAAATAAATCCGCTTCCCTAGTGAACAGAATAAGATTAAAAAACCTATTCTGTTTTAAAACATATTGTCTATTAAAACGGATATTCACGTTTTAACTTCGATAAATTACTCCACATTTTTTTTAAAAGTGCTTACCGTCCTTTTTTCGACTATCATTTTTTTGAAGTGAAGCATTTGTAGACTTTTAGAATTAAAGCAAACGAATTTTCATGAGGAATAGTTCCTATAAGAAATATTGCATCTCATTA
>DKIT01000137.1 GCA_002454415.1 Sphingobacterium sp. UBA6711 | reverse complement strand
TAAAATTGATCAGCGGACAAAGAAAATTAAGATAGAATGGAATAAATCCCGCATAGTACTCAAAAATAATCTTATCAAGGGGGGCTTTATATTTCAAAAAGTCATCAAATCGTTCGGATACGTCAAAAACCACCATGACCACAGTGAATATAGCCATTGTGAACAAAAAAGTAGACAAGTACTTTTTAATGATATAACGATCGATTAACGATAGCATATTTTTAGATTTGCGTATTAAACTATAAAATTTGAGCCTCTACTTATACAATGCTGTTGCTTAAGTACTCTATCTATTTTAATTCTAGATGATTCAATTACAAACGTTGATCCAATATTTTTACCATTTTATTTTTCCAATCGTAGAAAGTTCCATCAATGATTTTCTCCCTAGCCTGATTGACTAACCATAAGTAAAAATGCAGGTTATGCAAAGAAGCGATTTGAGCACCTAAAATTTCTTGCGATTTTATTAAATGACGTAGATAAGCTTTCGTATAAAATTGATCCGAATGCAAGTCGCTCTCCGCTTCAATTGGCGAAAAGTCATCTTTCCACTTCTCATTTTTGATATTGATAATTCCGTTTTGTGTAAACAGCATACCATTTCTAGCATTGCGGGTCGGCATGACACAGTCGAACATGTCCACACCCAAAGCGATATTTTCAAGGATATTCACCGGAGTACCTACGCCCATTAAATAGCGTGGCTTATCATGCGGTAAAATATCACAGACGACCTCTGTCATCGCATACATTTCTTCCGCAGGTTCGCCGACCGACAAACCGCCAATTGCATTTCCTTCGCGATTAAAAGAAGCAATCGTCTCTGCAGATTTTATCCTCAGGTCTTTATAAACAGATCCCTGAACAATCGGAAACAAGGTTTGGTCATAACCGTACAGTGGATCTGTGCTATCAAAGCGGTCGACGCAGCGTTTTAACCAACGATGAGTCATATCTAATGAACGACGCGCATAACCATAGTCGCATGGATAAGGCGTGCATTCGTCGAAAGCCATGATAATATCTGCACCTATGATACGCTGTGTATCCATGACATTTTCAGGTGTAAACAAGTGCTTTGAACCATCAATATGCGAACGAAAAGTAACACCTTCTTCTTTAATCTTACGAACTTCCGTTAAAGAATATACCTGATAACCACCAGAATCCGTCAAGATAGGACGATCCCAACCATTAAATTTGTGCAACCCTCCAGCCTTGTTTAATACATTCAATCCCGGACGCAAATACAGGTGATACGTATTGCCTAAAATAATCTGTGCTTCTATATCATTTTTCAATTCATGCTGGTGAATCGCTTTTACCGTACCCGCAGTGCCAACAGGCATGAATATTGGTGTTTGAATAGGACCATGTGCAGTTTCGACAACACCTGCACGTGCTTTTGATAACTTATCTTGTGCTTGTAGCGTAAATTTCATTAATATTTTCCTCTGAGACTAATTCTATTTTCAGGATGACTCGCCATTAAACATGGCGTAAGCCACGGTTGGACTAAAGACTTTTAAGACTTATTTTCAAGAATTTATACTTAAACAATAGATCGTAAATGTATTATTCATAGTCCCAATACGAAAACATCCCTAAAATATGTTGCAAAAATACTATAAAAAGATTTGCAAACAGGATGTTTCAAGAATAAATTATCATTTTTCCGGTATAAAAAAGTTGTCGAAAGCACTTATCTTTGTGGGCTATGCTTGACCTTCACGTATTCTTGGCCAATCTTCCATATATTGCTTTTGGAATATTAGGTCTATTCCTATTGATACAATTATACTACATTCTGTTTGTTTATAGCAAATTGAACCGTTACCAAATTGAGCATCATCAGGAAGGGACAGATTGGATGCCCCTATCTGTCATTATCTGCGCACATAATGAGCAAGATAATATTCCAGAGTTTCTTCCGAGCATTCTAACACAGGATTACCCCGAATTTGAAGTGATCGTGGTCAATGATTTTTCAACAGATAACACACCTTGGATACTACAGGAATTTGAGGCTAAGTACTCACATTTAAAAATTGTGGACATTCAGGAACATATCCGGTTAAAACACGGTAAAAAATTTGCCGTGAGCATGGGGATCAAAGCGTCTAGACACCAGACACTGGTATTTACGGATGCTGACTGTGCACCTCAATCCAACCAATGGTTAAAAGAAATCGCTACAGCTTTCAACCCTGAAACTGAAATCGTGCTGGGATATTCTCCCTATTTTAAGCAAAGAAGTCTTTTAAATTTATTAATTCGATTTGAAACAAGCCATACAGCAATGAGTTATTTCTCCTATGCACTCAAAGGTGATGCCTATATGGGAGTAGGACGAAACATGGCCTATAAAAAAGAGCTGTTTTTTCGCAACAAAGGATTTGCGGCTCATATGCATATCAAATCAGGTGATGACGATTTATTTGTTAATCAAAATGCCAATCCATCCAATGTCAATATAACCCTTTCCGCTGAATCAATCGTTTATTCGGCCCCCAAAATGACATGGAAAAGCTACTATAAACAAAAAGCCCGGCATTCAGGAGCATCTACCATTTATAAAAAACGCCATCAACGCATGTTAGGGACCCAGCTCGTATCTGCAGTGCTATTCTATATTATGCTTATTACCATAGCAATTGCCTTTCCAACCTATTGGTATGTTCCCGTCGCAGCCTATTTATTACGTTTGTTTGCTCAATGGGCAATATTCGCGGGTATTTATAGAAAACTAGAAGTAAAGGAATTGATTTGGTGGTTGCCGTTGGTAGACTTCGTCTACTATTTCTATATTTGCATTAATGGTTTATTCAGCCGAAAAAAGAAAAAAATAAGCTGGAAATAATTCACTTTTAAATCTTACATTTTGAATCCGACAGTCGATATCATTTATAATTATTTTCCAAAATTAACGGATATTCAAAAAGAGCAGTTTGCTAAACTTGCTGATCTTTACACCTTTTGGAATAGTCAAATCAATGTGATTTCACGTAAAGACATCGATAGTCTTTATCTCCATCACGTGTTGCACTCATTGGGCGTAGCCAAATTCGTTCAGGAATTGGCACCAGGCACACATATATTGGACGTGGGGACCGGAGGTGGTTTCCCTGGTATCCCCATGGCAATTTTATTCCCAGAGGTTAAATTCCATTTAGTGGATTCTATTGGAAAAAAGATCAAAGTAGTTCGTGAAGTTGCTGCAGGATTAGGTCTTAATAACGTGGAGGCAGATCATATCCGTGCGGAACAATTGGATGATAAATATGATTTTGTTATATCACGTGCCGTAACACGACTCGGAGAATTCACTCCCTGGATTCGTAATAAATTTTCAAAAAAGGATAAAAATGGAATTCCGAACGGAATCCTATATCTCAAAGGGGGAGATTTAAGCGAAGAAATCAAAGAATCTAAACTTAAAGCTGAGCTACATCCGTTGTCAAGCTACTTTACAGAAGATTTCTTTGATACAAAATATTTGGTTTACGTACCGATGTAAACAAAAAGGATAAAAGGAGGAGCAGTAGATAACCCTATTGCCCCCTCCTTTTTTTAAATATACTAAAAGTATAGTTCATTTACTTTGCTGGCAAGGAAAGCATCAAATTCCTTTTGCAGCTTTCTGGAATTCCGCCCCTTTCGGCTAAATTTGTTATAAAGCTTGTTTAGATTAACAGCAATTCCTCCCTGGTGAGGCAATGTAACCATATCTTTGGTATCTCCCCAAAAATAGATAGATTTATATTCTGATTTCTTTTGATCCAATTTCTCCTTGGCAGAAAGATTTTTACGGATGATCTGAGCTGTATCAAGTTGTAAAGTGTCCTTGGCTCGTTGTCCCAGTATTGTATCGTTTTGATTTAATCCAACTGAATAGGCAAAAAGTTCCTCCCGATCAAACAGGAGATAAAGACAACACAACAGTAAAGATAGAAAGCCAATACGTACCATATTTATAATTGATCACCTAAAATAACCAACTATAAACAAAGTTGAAAAGGCTTTAACTATCTTTAACTTAAAGACTAAAGTCCCAACTCCTTTTTGATTTCCAGGCCGATCAGATTGATTTCCTCATCCATACCAAACATGGGAAGTTCAGTTTCTGGATTTAATTTCAACCAATTCGTATCGTTGTCTTTGATAATTTTTACATACTCTACTCCATCCTTAAAGATGACATAAGTTTCTTCTTCCTCCGGGAAAACGGAGTAAACCACATCCCCCAATTCTATATCAAAAGGTTCTTTCATTTCCATAGCTAATCGTATTAATTGACCAAAGTTATCAATTCTTAAGTATTCTATAAAAGATAGATCGATATTTCGAAAGGAATTAAACATGATCAATCTAAAACTGCCAAAATCATAGATAAAAACAATTCAAATAAAAAGCCATCCAATTAGTTATAATTTTTCTTATATTTAAGAAACCCAATTATGAAACTAATCTATCCCATAGCTTTGACTAAAATCAAGGGCATTGGCCCTAGAACGGCTCGTAATATCCTCGAACACAACGATAATTTAGAAGATTTTTTTTCCTATTCAAAAAAAGATTTAATGCGAGTACCAGGGTTACGAGAATCAAGTGCAAATGCGATTATTCACAAGACCTATATGGCTGAATGTGAAAAAGAGCTTGCATTTATTGACAAACACCGCATACAAGCCCTCTGGCTAGAAGATCAGCATTACCCCACAAGACTCAAACATTGTGATGATGCTCCCCTGATGTTGTATTATAAGGGAACTCAAAAGCTCAACACGGCAAAAGTAATCAGTATTGTCGGAACCAGACATGCAACACATTATGGGCAGAAAATATGCGAAGATTTTTTAGGAGAAATGAGCAAATCAGAAGAGATCTTGATCGTCAGTGGCCTCGCTTATGGTATTGATGCGCTAGCGCATCGTAATGCCATAAAAAATGATATTCCTACCATCGCAGTATTGGGACACGGATTAGATCGTATATACCCCGCATCTCACCGAGATCTTGCTTCAAGAATGTTGGGACATGGAGGTTTATTAACCGAATTTCCATCAAATACATTACCCGAGCGCAGTAACTTTCCAATGCGCAATCGTATCATAGCCGGGATGGCTGATGTCACTATCGTCGTTGAGGCTGCAATCAAAGGTGGCGCATTGATCACTGCCGAGATAGCTAATAGTTACAATAGGGATGTATGCGCTTTTCCAGGCTCCATCTATGAAAAAAGCACTGAAGGAACCAATTATCTCATAAAAACCAATCGCGCCCATATGATCAGAAACGTACAAGACCTTGAATACCTCATGAATTGGAACATCAGCAAAACAGCTGATTTAGGACAACAGATGACAATCCCGCTAACGCTAAACGATGATCAAAATCTACTGCTCAATCTTATTGCAAAATATGGTCAACTGGAGATCGATCAAATGCTCGCTCTCATCAAATGGCCCCAGAGCAAACTTGCCCTCATTCTATTGGAACTTGAAATGCAATCACTTGTACATGCTTTACCAGGAAAGGTCTATAGATCGATAGGGCATGCGGCATCATAAAATAAAGCTAAACCAACTTTTTTTACTCATGAAAAATTTTCACGGAACAAAACGTTTGTTAACCACTGTTCCATTTCCATAAGTAACTAAATATCCTATAAGCATTAAATATACAACTTCAAACCTACATATTAATGAACGAAAACAACACAAAGAGCATTTGGAAAGTCATTGGAGCCTCTTCTATGGGGACTCTCATTGAATGGTACGATTTTTTTATTTTTGGAAGTTTATCCATTGTAATTTCCACCAAATTTTTCCCCGCTGACAATCCGACAGCTNNCGCTTTATTTTTCGGTCGGCTCGGAGATATTATCGGTCGAAAATATACCTTCATGGTCACATTAATGCTCATGGGTGGAGCAACGTTTCTCATCGGTTGCATTCCAAGCTATGAAAGTATTGGTTTTTGGGCTCCATTAATCGTCCTAATATTACGGCTTTTACAGGGACTTGCACTAGGGGGCGAATATGGTGGTGCAGCTACCTATGTTGCCGAACACGCGCCACTTGGCCAGCGTGGATATTGGACATCGTGGATTCAAACAACAGCAACATTTGGTCTTTTCATATCATTGGTTGTCATCTTGCTGACCAAAAGTTTTCTCAGCGAATCCCAATTTGATAGTTGGGGATGGCGTGTACCATTTTTACTGTCTTTAGTTATGGTATATGTATCCTATCTCATTCGCAAGAAGATGAAAGAATCTCCAGAATTTAGCAAGGCCAAAGCAGAAGGAAAAACAAGCACAAACCCATTAAAAGAAAGCTTTGGAAATCGCTATAACCTCAAGTTCGTATTACTCGCACTATTCGGTGCTGCCATGGGACAAGGAGTGGTATGGTACACAGGCCAATTCTACTCCATGAGTTTTATGAAAACAGTTATGCATCTTCAATCGGATCAAGCTGACACAATTCTCGGCATAGCATTATTATTAGGTACACCATTTTTTGTGGTATTTGGATGGCTCAGTGATAAAATCGGACGTAAATGGATAATGCTTGGTGGCATGTTACTTGCGGTATTGACCTATCGCCCAATTTATGAATCGATGTACCAACTTGCAAATATCACTCAAAAAGTGAAGATAGCCGAACAGATTGAACTTCCCACAACAGATCAAAATCCCCAGATTATTTCCATTACTAAAAACCAATATGATGACGGTACTGAAATGACAAGTTCAAAGTCAGTACATCTAGCGGGAGAACTAAAAGGTCATNNCAGCTGGAACAAACTACGTCTTACTGATCGTCCTGATCTTAATCCAGGTAATTTATATTACGATGGTGTATGGTCCAATTGCAGCCTTCTTGGTCGAATTATTCCCGGTAAAGATCAGATACACATCGATGTCCCTCCCATATCATGTTGGTAATGGCATATTTGGTGGTCTATTGCCGGCTGTATCCACTTATCTGACAACGAATGCTGAAACAACAAATACCCCACAGTTTTATTTGGCTGGATTATGGTATCCAATTATAATTGCCGTTGTGTGTTTCGTTATCGGTAGTATTTATATCAAAAACAATTCAACTCCTTCAAATCATGAATAATATCAAAAAATCACTCGGTATACTTTGGATTGTACTAGCTGTATTTACAGCGTATTTTTGCATTTTCGAACTCGCCTTACCAAAAATAGCAACCGGACACCAGGAAGATCTTGTTTTTGGAATCATTATCGTATGCATATTGACTCCCATTATCTCACTTGGCTTAGGGTTATTTGGCTATTATTCATTGTTAGGCGAATACGACAATAGAAAAATGTAATGGAAAAACTTCGGTAGGGACATTCAAACTATAATGTGAGCAAGTTGTTGTATCAATTAGAGAATTCCCTACCATAATTGAATTAAATATCGATTATAAAAATCAAGATATCGCAAATTATTCCAATGAGAATCAAGGTTGTAGGACAAAATCGCATTTTTTCTTTCCTAAAACTATTTTTTTTTCTACTTTTGTGACGGGTAAGTCTTCTACGACCAGCTCCCATTGACTCCCCCAGGTTGGGAACAAAGCAAGGGTATTTGGTTGAGCGGTGCGATAGGAGTAGCTTACCCTTTTTTTATGCCTAAAATTTGACCTTTAACGATGGTCTACAATTTAAAATTCTAACCTATATTCTATAACATATTCTTTCAAAACATCCATTTCTGATTATTTTCCCTATTTATAGAAGCCTTATTACAGCAAGCTGTGATTGAGTAGCATCTACATTGCGCACAATTATAATTGTATATAAAAGCAAATTTATCTAAGTTTGTAATCGAATAAGAACTATCGTATGAGTTGGTTTAAAAGAGAAAAAGCTGGTATTAGCACAGCTACCGCTAATAAAAAAGAAGCACCTGATGGTATGTGGAACAAGTGTCCCACATGTAAAAAACCATTGTTGCATCTTGAACAAGTAGAAAACGACTATGTTTGTCAATATTGTGGCCATCACTTAAGAATAGGCTCCAAGGAATATTTTTCAATTTTATTTGACAATAACGAATTTACAGAACTATTTCCCAATCTAAATTCTGGAGACCCTCTGGAGTTTTTTGATTCCAAACCATATCCTGAACGTCTAAAAGAGAGTCAAGCGAAAACAGGGCTTAGAGATGCCTTACGATCGGGGCACGGAAAGATGAATGGCCAGGATATTGTCATTGCCTGTATGGACTTCAGCTTTATCGGCGGATCCATGGGATCAGTTGTCGGTGAAAAAATTGCCCGCTCTATTGATTATTGTATTGAACATAAAATTCCATTTATGTTAATTTCAAAATCTGGTGGTGCACGTATGATGGAAGCAGCCTTCTCTTTGATGCAGATGGCAAAAACATCCGCTAAATTAGCCCTCTTGGCTAAAGCGGGTCTGCCTTATGTCTGTCTATTAACCGACCCTACTACAGGGGGTGTAACAGCTTCATACGCCATGCTAGGAGATGTGAACATCGCTGAACCAGGTGCGCTAATTGGTTTCGCGGGCCCACGTGTCATCAAAGAAACAATCAAAAAAGACCTTCCAAAAGGATTCCAAACATCAGAGTTCGTACTTGATCACGGCTTTTTGGATTTCATCGTTGATCGTAGACAATTAAAAGACAAAGTGGCAACCTATCTCAAATTGGTAGGTTAACCCTATAAGCTATAAAATACAAAGCGCTTCCGGGAGTATTCCTGGAAGCGCTTTGTATTTTAGTAAACTGTTAATCCAACGCATCGGGGCCGTCCCTATAGATAGCGCCAAAAAGCCCAAATCTTCCTTTTTATCAGATAATTTATGTCGTTCTCCCGATCGTAGGCTTCGCGCTCAAAAGAAATACGCATATAAGCCCTATCAAAGTTCCGAAGACAAACAAAATGAATTATAAATTCAATTAAATACCACAGATAAAAGATAATTACCCCCAATTCTATGGCCTGTCTGAGATGAATACGTTCGTGACGGATCAAGCTTTCTTTGTCTTTAAAAAAAGCATATTTCAGAAAAATAAAAGGGAAAATAGTAATTGCATTCGCTTTTCCAAAAGAGAATAAAGTTGTCCAGAATTTGCTAATTATAATCATTCACTAAATCAAAAATAAACTCTTAGGCTGTTCAAACTTAGAAAATTTCGCCTTCAGTTACAATTAAAATCGATTCTAACTTGTTGTGGATATATTTTCGCTAATATCTTGGAAGTGTCGATTCTAGCATGACACGAAAGAAGAGCGCGCAAAATTTCTTTTTGAATTGGAATTTTTATTAAGTTTGCTATAGATTAATTGAGAAGATATGCCGTACAAAGAGCGTGAAATAAATAAACTGTATTATACAATGGGAGAAGTTACAGAGATGTTTGATGTGAATGCATCCCAAATACGTTTTTATGAGCGTGAATTCGATATTCTTCAGCCAAAGAAAAACAAAAAAGGCAATCGATTATTTACACAAGATGATATCGCTAATTTAAAAATCATTTTCAACTTAGTCAAAGACAAAGGTTATACGCTTCAAGGAGCAAGAGACTACCTACGGGATAATAAATCTGAGGCCAAAGAAAATCAACGTGTAGTTGATTCGTTAGAGCGTTTGAAAAGCTTTCTTATCGAAGTTCGAGATTCATTGTAGAAATTCCAGACTCCGCGTCATCCTAACGCCCTTTAAGTTCGATCACTTCCAAATTTTCAATCTTATCTCCATTGATGTCAAAACGCATTAATGTCCTGACTTTGTGCCAGCCATGCTTACCCGCAGCCCCTGGATTAAGGTGAAGACATTGGATCTTGGGATCAAAAATAACCTTTAGAATATGAGAATGCCCCGTAATAAATAATTTGGGTGGATTTTTTAATAATTCAGCTTTGATACGAGGCGCATATTTTCCGGGATACCCACCGATATGGGTCATAAAAACCTCAACATCTTCGCAGGTAAATCGTAAATCCTCAGGAAACTGAAGCCGGATGGCTTGATTATCTATATTTCCATATACCCCTCTTAAAGGTTTGAAAGCTTCCAGTTGATCCGCAACGCTATCTCCAAAATCACCTGCATGCCAAATTTCATCGCAATTAGCAAAATAAGTAAATACGGCATCATCCAAATAAGAATGTGTATCAGAAAGTAATCCAATTTTTGTCATAGGTTAAAATGCTAAAAAATAAGGTGCCAATGCCTGCTTATAGGATTCCGAATAAACGCCTTTCGCAGCGTAAATAACAAATTGCTGTATATCAACGACTCCTTTAGGCGCTCGTTCAAATGTGACAATCTTGCGAATCGGAGGTTCCCCCACAAAAGAACTGATTAGAATTTCATTTGTACAATACAATCCTTTTTCAACCGAAATAAGCCTCAATGCTTCCGCTAATGCTGTGGGAATGATTAATACCAGTTTCCCCCGCCCGGATAAATTCGTCGCCGCAAAATCCAAAAGTGCTAAAAAAAAGGTCATGTCGGTATGACGAGCCAATCTCTTACGTTGATCCGGGTTATGCAACGAGTCTGTATAGAAAGGTGGATTGGACACCATGAGGTCAAAATGTTCTCGTATGATTAATTCTTGAAAGGAACAGTTATGTAAAGAGAGACGATCACGAAAGATTGAGTTACGAAAATTTTTCTCTGCCATCGCCGCAGCTAGAGGATCTATTTCAACCGCTTCAATTTCACTATATTCATTGTTTTGCGCCAGCATGAGCGCAATGACGCCGGTCCCAGTTCCGATATCCAAAATCCGTGTTGCATTTGCTATATCCAGCAATGAAGCCAGCAACACACCATCTGTGTTAATCTTCATCGCGCAGTCTGTTTGATCAACATCAAATTGTTTAAACCGAAATATAGAAGCCATAGGTCAAAGATAAAACAATCAACATACTTGACATAAAATTACAGTGTTATCCTGCAATTTATTTATTAATTTAGACTGCAATAAATTAGTAGCGATGAATATGCGTCAATTTGCCTTAATTCTATTCTTTTTCACCTGTTTTCCCCTCTTTCAAAAGCTTAGGGCGCAGGAAATATGTGCTTCTCAAACACAACAGATACTGCCATTATTGACACAATCGTTAAATAATAATGAATTCACGAAGATCGATCCCTTGTTAAATACGTTACAGGCCAGCTGTGGAATAACAGAATTTACGGAAAGGTTACGCATTCTTCTCCTTATCATCGAAAAGAAAAACAGTGCAGTGGAAATTCGACGTTATCTGGACAATCAATTTGATAAAAATTTAGTCCAACGCCTGGATGCTGCGGATCGTGATGATTTCGCGAATCAATATGAGCAAAACAAAGCAAAATATAACTTTTATCCATTGCGACATGCCCTGGATAATCTGGTTAAAATAAGAGCAAAAGCACTCCTTATCTCAGACAGTTATACGTTAAATGACGAAGAACAGGATATTCTTCATCTTTTTTCAGACACGGAGAACACAAGAAGCATTTCTGGAGTACAAGTAGAAGAACAACAGGAAGCGCAGGAATATACGAAACCAATCGTCTATAAGAATAGACACAAAGCTAAACTCGGCTATGTTCCATCAATTGGTGTAATGGGTCCACTAAGCGGAACAAACAAGATCTTTGGTCCCAACCTGACGCTAGGCTTTATGTTCATGAGTTCCCTTGAAAAAAAATTCATCTTTGAAGGAGGCATTAAAGTGCGAATCAACTCCAACGACAGAAATTTCGACTACAGATATGAAGGTACTAGTGTCTCTATTAATTCCCCAGCTACTATATTCATGGGGGGCGCTGTGGGCTATAAAATCTATGACAATGATAAATTCATATTGATCCCAAAAGGAATCATTGGCATTGATATTACTGATACAGGTATTACCGAAAATGTCTATTCGTCCGGATTTTACGACGAATATGGATATTATTATGATGGAGGCTATACCGATCGTATGGTTACCATTAACAATGTTCATCTCGGATTGGGACTATCCTCACTTTTCCAGATGAAAAATAAAAAATATATAGGCTTTGAATTGGGCTATCATTATGCACCCTATGACTCAGGAAGCAAAGTATTGACCCCAATCCAGGCCAATTATGGAAGCGTTGAGTTATTCTTTAGGTTTTAATCCAAACAGCATCAAAAAAGCCCGATATATGCGTTCATATCTTATCGGGCTTTATAAAAAATTACAATACCTTTATACTTTCCACAGGAACTCTATTCCCAATCTAATTCTTTAATAAGCGCTGTATTTCATCTAGCTTCATCAAAGCCTCAACAGGGGTCAATGAGTTAACATCTAAATTGTTCAGCATATCCCTTATTTTATTAAGTACAGGATCGTCGATGGAGAGTATCTGTAATTGATAAGCTTGCTTTTGAATTTTACGCATACTATCCTTTATCTGTTCACCCCCTGTACGTTCTTGTTCCAGTCGCTTTAAGATTTGGTTAGCACGATTAAGCAATTTCTGCGGCATACCCGCCAGTTTGGCAACATGTATACCAAAACTGTGTTCAGATCCACCGGGGACCAACTTTCGCAGAAAAATAACCTTATTGTTCACCTCTTTGACAGTTACATTATAATTTTTGATCCGATCAAGAGAAGTTGTCAGTTCATTCAATTCATGATAATGTGTAGCGAAAAGCGTCTTTGCTTTTGCAGCAGGATGGTTATGTAGATATTCCGCAATAGCCCAAGCAATGGAGATACCATCATACGTACTTGTACCACGACCGATTTCATCCAAGAGAATAAGGCTACGATCAGATAAATTATTCATGATGCTAGCCGTTTCATTCATTTCTACCATAAAAGTAGATTCTCCCGACGACAGGTTATCCGAAGCGCCGACACGCGTGAATATTTTATCTACTAAACCAATCTTAGCTTCCTTTGCCGGCACAAAACAACCTATTTGAGCCATCAAAACGATCAATCCTGTTTGGCGGAGCAAAGCAGATTTACCGGCCATATTCGGGCCCGTTATGATGATAATCTGCTGAACCTTGGGATCCAAAAACGTATCGTTGGTAATATAATCCTCCCCTATGGGAAGGTGTTTTTCAATCACTGGATGTCGCCCCCCCTTGATATCCAAAATCTTACTATCGCTAACTTCAGGTTTTACATAGTAATTTTTCTCGGCAACAACAGCAAAATTAAGCAAAACGTCCAACTTAGCAATAAGTTGAGCATCAAGCTGAATAGGCTTAATATACGCTGCGATGGAGAGCAGAAGATCAGCATATAATTTATTTTCTAGGGCCTGAATCTTTTCTTCAGCACCTAAAATCTGTTCTTCATACTCTTTAAGCTCCTCTGTAATATAACGTTCAGCATTGACCAAAGTCTGCTTCCGTATCCAAGTTGTAGGTACCTTATCTTTATGTGTATTGGTTACTTCCAAATAATATCCAAACACATTGTTAAAAGCAATTTTCAATGATGGAATACCGGTAAGCTCTGATTCTCTTTTTTGAATTTCAATTAAATAGTCCTTACCACCAAAAGCAATCTTGCGCAAACGATCCAATTCAGCGTCAACTCCTTCGGCAATTACACTCCCTTTGTTAATTGCAACAGGTGGTTCCGCTTGCAACTGCTCTTCGATTCGCGTGCGAATGGCCGTACAAGCATCCAATTGATCAGAAATCGTCCGAAGAGATTCCGTTGCTTTGCAATTCGTCAGCTCTTTCAGTTTCTCTATCGCATATAACGCACGCTTCAATTGAACGATCTCCCTTGGATTGGCCTTCTGTAAGCCTATTTTTGAAATCAGACGTTCCAAATCTCCGACTTGCTTGATTTGGCCCACCAATTCATCTCTTAAATCACGGTTCTTAAAAAAGTAATCAACAATATTCAGGCGCTCTTGAATGCTTTTCTTATCCTTCAATGGCATGACAATCCACCGTTTCAATAGCCGAGCCCCCATTGGGCTTGCTGTATGATCCAGAACATCCGATAAAGTAACGGCGTTCTCATTCATCGAACCGATCAGTTCCAAATTACGGATTGTAAAGCGGTCCAACCACATAAAACGATCTTCCTCTATACGAGAAAGTGTTGAAATATGTTGCAGGTTACGATGTTCGGTTTCATTCAGATAATGTAGTGCAACACCAGCGGCTACAATACCTGCTGCCATGCGGTCAACACCGAAACCCTTCATCGAAGATACCTCAAAATGCTTGAGCAATGTTTCGCACGCATAATCACCAGTGTAAGGCCACTCTTCTAAGAAATAGGTATAATATTGCGAACCAAACTGTTCTATGAAATCATTACGTTGTCTTTTGCAAAGAATAACCTCCGTAGGCTTAAAACCTTGAAGTAATTTGTCAATATAGGATATACTACCTTGAGCAACAAGAAATTCACCAGTCGAAATATCAAGAAAAGAAACCCCGACCTTCTCTTTTTCAATAAAGACCGAAGCTAGATAGTTATTGGATTTTTGTTGGACAATATTGTCATTGTAAGAAACTCCCGGAGTCACCAGCTCGGTAACACCACGTTTTACGATTGTTTTAGTCGTTTTAGGATCTTCCAACTGGTCGCAAATCGCCACCCGCTGTCCAGCCCGCACAAGTTTGGGAAGATACGTTTCCAAGGAGTGATGAGGAAATCCCGCCAAAGCAGTTTCCGATTCCGATCCATTTCCACGTTTCGTTAAAACAATGCCCAATATTTGTGCCGCCTTGATTGCATCCTCACCAAATGTCTCGTAAAAATCGCCAACACGAAACAACAACAATGCGCCAGGATACTTAATCTTGATTGCATTATATTGTTGCATCAACGGAGTTACTTTCTTTTCTTTTGCCAACTTCTAAAATCAATTTTTATGAAGCGTAAAAATAGGATAATATCATCGCTTTGACAAATTACAATATCGAACAAATTTTAGCATTAATTAGGAGGATATGATTTTTTAAACTAATATATTTGACTTACATATAAACCACATGTTATGAAAGTCTATATGATTGCCTTATTGCTGCCATTATGGCTGCCCTGTATACTTTATGCACAAAAGAATATCGAACCAATTTCCCTAGCAAATAAGTCCTATGATCAATTGAGCAAAAAGCAATTGGCGAAAGTGACGGGTAAAATCTTAAATGCTAATCAGGAAGACTTATCTAAAATCCGAATACAATACAGTATCGTCAATTTGATGGGGCCACATCAAAGTAATGCAACTATACCGATGAATGCTGATGGCACATTCGAATTTACACAAACGCACAACGCGCCCTATCAGCAAGTCTGGTTCAGATTGGGTGACTATGCCTATACCTGCCTTTATCTCCAAGAGGATTTAGAACTTATCTTTGATTTAGAGAAGCTTAAGAAGAGCAAGGTTTACATGATCGGTGATGGCATTTCCTTTTCCGGAAAAGATGCAGAAGTCAATCGACAGATGAATGCGTACATTTTATTCGATCAGGAGCATAATCCCGATTTTTATAAACCTCTACGGGAGCTCGAGCCCAAAGACCCGCACTTTCAGCAAAAATTAGACTCCCTATTTACAATTCAAAGAAATACAAATACAGCATTTTATAAAGCACACAGTACGACCTGCAAACCGTTAATTGATGCGGTGACCAATGCGCAGTATACCTTCAAACTATTGGATTACTATTTGACGAATAGAATCAAAAAAGAAATCGGCGATGATCTATTAATCCCAATTTACTCCATTTCCAATGAAGTTAGTGAATATTGCCGATTTTTAAATTACTATACCAAATATGTCCTCTATCCGGACAACGAAAGTCGTGGCGACGTTGTTAAAGTATCCGATTATATTACCAAAATTTTTCCAGAAAACTATGCTGATATCGTCAACCTAAAATTCGAGGATAATGATATCCAAACTCAAAATACCATGTATCGTACTTTACTGCCCAAATTAAGAAGTGCATGGGCCAGGGAAAACCTCGGTATTGAAATAAGGAATTTAACAGCCAAGCAGGAAAAACTAAAAAGGATGCTCGACACTGCACCTACAAAAGCCGTACAAAGCTCTTTCGGCACTTTAATAAAAGAGTTCCCTTTCGAAGCAGCATTATCAGTGAACAATACCAAAACTGGTGCCGAGCTTCTTCAGACCATCAAGGCAAAATATCCGAACAAACTGATCTTATTGGATATATGGGCGACCTGGTGTGGGCCCTGTCTTGACCAGATGCCCTATAGCAAAAAACTACATCATCAAGCAAAGGAGGAAAAAGTTCCGGTAGAATTTATTTACCTCTGTACGGACGCTTCCTCTGACCAACAAAAGTGGATCAACAAAGTCGCAGAACTAGAACAGCCAGGCACCCATCTCTTTGTTGAAAATAATCTGATTAGCGAACTATTTTCCCTATTTAACCGTTCCGGATTTCCAACATATGTCGTTATAAAACCGAATGGCGAAATAGATACAAAAGCCATATCGTGGATGAGTGGTGTAACTTTGGAAAAATTAAAAGAAATGATGAAGTAATACATGAAAGTATAACTTTTTGATGTTATGTTTGCACAAATTTTGTAATGATATGGCCATCAAAAGATCTGGTAAACAAAATACAGCCAGCAAACAAAAAAATACCTTTAAGAAAGCTTCCTTCAATCCGTTGAAGTCTATCAAATCCCCTATTCTGCGCATCATAAGCAGAGTTATACTTTATTTTATAGGTATTAGCCTTTTTTGGGTGATTAGCCTACGCTTTGTCAATCCACCGATTACTTGGCTGATGATCCAACGTGGTTTTGAACTCAAAGAACAAGGAAAGGGATTTAAATTAGAAAAGAACTGGTTGGATTATGATGAGCTTTCGGATAATCTAAAACTCGCTGCCATCGCAGGAGAGGATGCACATTTTATGACGCATTGGGGTTTTGACATGAAAGGGATTCAAAATGCCATCAAAAAAAATGCACAAGGGAAAAAGCTTCGCGGTGGAAGCACAATTAGCCAACAAGTGGCTAAAAATGTGTTTTTATGGCCCGGACGATCATGGTTAAGAAAAGGATTTGAAACTTATTTTACAGTGCTGATTGAGACTTTCTGGAGTAAAAAGCGCATCCTTGAGGTTTATCTCAATGTGATCGAAATGGGACAAGGCGTCTATGGCGCGGACGCAGCAGCAAAATATTACTTTAGTAAGACAGGCAGCAACCTCTCCAAGAAACAAGCAGCATTGATTATTGCAATATTACCAAACCCACGCGAATGGGATGCGCGTAATCCATCATCCTATGTCAATAGGAGAGCTAATGCAATTGCAAAATATATGCATCACTACACTATTCCGGAATAGTGCAC
>DKIT01000143.1 GCA_002454415.1 Sphingobacterium sp. UBA6711 | reverse complement strand
CAAATACTTGATTTCTACTTTAAGTGTCAGGAACATAACGACTGTACCATTGAGATATGCTTAACTGATTTGGTCTGGTTTGATGGTAACTTATGCTCTCTTTTAGGTGCATTACTATATCGGTTAAATAAGACAAATAATCTTTACTTTTCTGTAAAGCAATCGGAAATTGAAAAAAAGTTTGACATACTAATCCATAATCAATTTCTTCCAATTGAAATAACTGGTGATTCAAGGAAGTCATCCTGTATACCATTTAAAGGATTTGAGGTCAAAGATAAAGATGGATTTATGGATTATGTCGAAAATGACGTATTGAAACATTCGGCAATGCCTAAATTTGATGAAGAAGTAATTGATAAGCTTTTGGATGATCTTGGAGAGCTTTATGGCAATATCGATAAACATGCCTTTACTGAAATGCCATTTTATGTCTGTGGACAATATTATCCAAGATTTGCTGTCGTAAAATTTACAATTTGTGATCTAGGGATTGGTTTCCTTGAAAAAATAAGAGAAAGGATACCTGAAATTCAGACTTACGAAAAAGCAATTCAATGGGCTGCAGAAGGTAATAGTTCCAAACCAGATGCACCAGGAGGAACCGGACTTATTGGGCTGCGTAGATATTTTGCAGATGGAAAAGGGAAACTCCAAATCATATCAGGGGATTCTATGTGGTGCAGTGAAACAGCTGAATCAAAACCTCTCCTTTTCCCAGATGGATCTATGCCTCTAAAACATTTTTTTCAGGGAACTGTTATTAATTTGGAATTCAACAAAAAAGCATTAAATTTATAAAAGCCGGTAGAGTTAAACTTAAAACATTTTTTAATTGTATATTTGCGCCAAATTATTAATAATCTATTTGGCATCATTTTAGTAATACATAATAAAGAGTTGATATTTTTTATTACTATCTTCTGTAGATTAAAATAATATTTATCATTATGAAAGTCAAAGTTTACGATATAATCCACAGCAAAAATGCGTTGTTGCATGATGATGGAATTATGTTATTTAATGAAGTAAAAAACGTGTTTAATCAGCAACACAAATCAATTGATGTTGATTTTGAGGGAGTTAATAGATTATCTACACTTTTCTTAAATGCATCTTTTGGAAAGTTATTGGCTGAGTTTGGCAAAGAAGAAACTGAGCAATCATTTCATCCGGTTAACTATGAACATATCTCAAGTTTCAAAAACAAGTTCTTAGATATGTGGGATAATTTCGAAAATAGAGATAACTATCAAGCATACAGAGATATTGAGTTTGCTTAAATTATGTGATTAAATCATAAAAAGCATGATATTTTTACAAAGTTCACCATCACCAAAAGATGGTGATTTTTTTATCCTGGATACAAACATTTGGCTTCCTATTTTAGGATTCGAAAGTGATGAGAATATCTCTGACCATTATAAATCCTACTTCTCAAAGATTATTAAATCGGAGAATTGCAGAATTTTGATTTCACCTCTACAAATAAGTGAAATTTTTAATAGATGGCTTCGTTTTCACGCATATAAAAAATATATCAAGGATGGAAAAAACGGGGATTTTAAAAACTATTACAAATCTAATTATAGAAAATCACAGGACTTTACTGATAAGTATTATTTAATAAAGGAAGACCTTGAAAATTATGTTGATTCTCTAATCTTAGTAGAACTCCGTCATTTAGATCTTGATACTGTTACCTGCTTTCCACCAGATGAAATGGACTTCAATGATAATTATTTATATCAGCTTGCAAAACAACATGATGTTACACTAATTACTGACGATGGCGATTTTACAAAGGATGACTGCAAAATAGCAACCTATAACAAAAAATTATTCAGATCACATACAGACAAAATTAAACCGAAAACCAAAGTATAATTTCTATATTCCCTACCAATAAACGGGATATCAAACGATGTTTTAACAGCATCCTTTAGTTTTACCGATTTTAGTTTTTCACAATTGATTACCTCGAAAATAAGGAAAATACACTAACAACGCCTCACTATCGAGCTTGTACATCTCCTGCATCTTCTTTTCGTAGCTGGTAGAGCGACCGCCAAAGAAATCGACATAGCTCGCCCCTATATCGCTAAAGACATTGGTTCCGATGACAACATTGGCTGCTATTGAAAGGTTGGAATTGGTCGTGGTTACTATCATGGCATGCTACTTTTCAATCGGGCAAGGTTAATACCCAGGACTAATATACATTATTTATTTTGAATTAATATGTTTATAGATATTAACTTTCAAGATTAGTGCAAACTGTAAGGCTAAGGTATGGGTTTGAAAGTAGGACTGGTTACGGGAAAGCGTACCTGATTTACCCAAAGGTTTTACTAAGACAGTAAAGTAAAAAAAGCCCCCCTCGTTAACCGTCAAGGGGGCCCATTTTGGCTAGATGTCCGCCTGGGCTAGATATTAACCGGCTTTGGGCATTCATCTGGCGTAAAGATCGTGAGATTAGTTGAAATAATTGTTGTTCATTTCTTAAAAAATGTTGTTCAAAAATTCCATCCTAATAATAATTTAATTCCAAAAGGCTATTTCACTTCATCAAATATATTATCAGTTTCACCTACACTCCAGATCAACCCACTCTTCGATAATGACAACCGTCAAAATCTCAATTCCCTGTCAATATCTAGTGGTATCTCCTTAAAAATTCCGACAACTTCAGATTTCTCATTTAATGGCGCATCCACTAAATTATAACAAGTGACTTGGCAAAACAGCTCCACTTTCGTATCTTCGATACAGCTACGACAAGTCGCCGCGCCAATTACCTACAAGCATAACACGACACATCAAGAAAACACAATTGAATTTATGACACCTACGGAAAAACTAACTTCCATTTTGAGCGAACAATATATTTCAGAAGATGGAGACGAATATAAAGTAGAATTAAAAGAAGGTTTGACAAATCAACAGATTGACGAATTAGCCAAAAGATTGCCAACAGGACAAATTCCGACAGAGATAAGAGAATTGCTACAATTTGCAAGCGGATTTGATTTTTATGGACTTGAAGAAGTCACATTTGACGGAGTAGGTCAATTCGGATTTGAAGAGTTTTTCCCCAATTCAGTTCAACTAGCGGGAGATGGATTTGGGAATTTTTGGATTTTAGATGTAGACAAAAATGGAAGCTGGGGAAGTGTGTTTTATGTGTGCCACGCCCCAGCAGTGATCGTAAAACATTCGGACAACTTAACTCAGTTTATAGAACACATTAACGATTTTGGGAAAAATAGAAATAAGTCAAACCTTGACATTATTCACGAAAAAGTGGTTATCGATATTTGGAGCAAAGGAAATGGATTTATTGAACTTGAAAACGCTAGAAATTCTAACGACACAACTTTGAAAAGCTTTGCATTATCACTTCCTGACAATTTTGTAATTGCAAACTTGAGACACAAACAAATTCAAAGCGGATTTGCGTGGGGAAAATTCGGACCGAACATTGACAAAGCAAAACGACACGAAACGGAATTAATGTGGGGAATTGAGAAGCCAATTAAAAAAGGATTTTTATCAAAACTATTTGGACGATAATGATAACAGAATAAGACCTTTAATAAAATACATAATTGGATTAATTAGAAAATCTAGTCCC
>DKIT01000172.1 GCA_002454415.1 Sphingobacterium sp. UBA6711 | reverse complement strand
ACTTAACTTTGTCTTATCAAAATCAATAAGAGACAACGATAGGTTATATGAAAACGAAAATAATTGCACTGAGTCTATTTTTAGCATTTGCATCTACTGCAAAATCGCAGCTACAGAAAGTTGCAACATCAAATACTGTTTGGAATGTATTTCCAGCCTGCGAGCGGACCGCTTTGGAAAGTAGAAACTCAGTATCTGAATGATCCCGCACTAAGTGAAGCTGAACTGGAATCCAAAGTATCATTATTCTACGATACACCATCCACTGGCGGTACGGCGATTGATGCCGACGGAAATATTTATGTCAGTGATATTGATAAAAAACAAATCATCAAAATCAGTCCTAATGGTGAAGAAAGCCTAGTCATAAAAGATGACAGATTGCTTTGGGCAGATGCATTGTGGATAGATGNNAGATATCTATGGATCCCAACCGGTCAGTTGAACCGTTTGGCGGTCTTTCAGGACGGAATGGATGAGGTAAAATTTCCGGTCACGATTTATAAACTGAAAATAGGAGCAAAACCCACCAGAAATTAATTGAAAACAAAATATAAACATTTAAAAAATAAAATAGTATGAAAGCAATTGTATTAAAAACAGCAGGAGACGTAGCAAATTTAGAATACGTTGAATTAGCAAAACCAGTAACTCAGGAAGGTGAGGTTTTAATTAAGGTAAAAGCGATCAGCATCAATCCTGTTGACGTGAAAAGCAGACAGGGAAAAGGAGTTTATGGCAGAATTAAAGAAGAAAATCCCTTGATCTTAGGTTGGGATATTTCAGGCATTGTGGAAGAAAGCAAAAGTGCTGAATTTAAAATCGGGGATGAAGTTTTTGGAATGGTCAATTTTCCCGGTCACGGAAAAGCCTATGCAGAATATGTGGCAGCTCCGGCGAACCAATTGGCTCTAAAACCACAAAATATTTCTTTTGAAGAGGCTGCAGCATCGACTTTGGTGGCTTTAACGGCTTATCAGGCTTTGGTTCACAACGCCAATATCCAGAAAGGTCAAAATGTGTTGGTACGCGCTGCATCAGGCGGTGTAGGGCATATTGCGGTACAAATCGCCAAGCATTTCGGAGCAAAAGTAACAGGAACTTCTTCTTTGAAAAATAAAGATTTCGTACTGGGTCTTGGTGCAGATTCGCATATTGATTATCACAACTTTGATTGGAAAAATGCCAATGCGGAATTCGATTTTGTTTTGGATACCATTGGCGGAGAAAATATTGATAATTCTCTTGAAGTAACGAAAGAAGGAGGTTCGATCATCAGTATTCCTACTGGCTTAAATGAAGAAGTCACAGCAAAAGCAGAATCAAAAGGCGTAAAAGGTTACTTTATCATGGTACAGTCAAGTGGCGATGATATGAAGCAAATTGCCAATCTATTGGAAAGTGGAGCGGTAAAAGTTCACGTTTCTAAAACCTTTCGTTTCGAACAAATGAGAGACGCGCATCTAGAGCAGGAAACAGGAAGAACTGTCGGAAAAATTGTCGTTACATTATAATGTATTAACACCAAAATTTAAAGAGATGAACTTAAAAAATATAAATATTCTAGGTGTAGCTTTGCTTTCTTTGATAGCCTGTAACAATTCCTCAAATCAAAAATCTACAGATTCAAACACCGAAGTTTCGGCGGAGAAAAAAGTACAGTTAGAAGAAGTTTTTGCTGACACTACTTATCAGTTAACAGGCGTTGCTGTTTCAAAAGATAACCGGGTTTTTGTGAATTATCCATATTGGCTTGACAATCACTTATATTCAGTGGTTGAAGTGAAAGATGGAAAACCGGTTCCTTATCCGAATGCAGAATGGAACAGTTTCAAGAAGGGAGAAGACGGGCAGAATAAATTTGTCACAGTACAGTCTGTCGTTACTGATGATCAAGGCTTTCTATGGGTGGTAGACGCCGCAGGAATTGGACTGGGAAAGGTGTATCAAAACAGTGCAAAAGTTTTGAAAATAAATCTGGCGAATGATCAAATTGAAAAGATATACCGCTTTCCAGAAAATGTAGTGGGAGAAGATGTTTACATCAATGATATCAGGGTAGATAATAAAAATGGTTTTGCTTATCTCACAAATTCCAATACGGGCGGAATTGTTGTTTTGAACATTAAAAATGGTGAATCCAGGTTAGTTTTAGCAAATACTCCAGCTGTAAAGTCCGACCCGAACTATCATTTTTCACCTTTAGGAACTGAACTTAAAAAAGGCGACGGTTCCTTACTGAAAGTCAATTCAGACGGAATCGCTTTAACGCCTGATAATCAATATTTATACTTCAAGCCTTTAACGGATAATAAATTGTATAGAATTAAAACCGATTTGTTGAGAGATTTTAAAACTTCAGAAAATGTTTTAAATAAAAGTGTGGAAGATTTAGGCAAATTCATCACGACAGACGGAATGATTTTCGACAAAAATGGAAACCTTTACCTGGGTGATTTAGAGAAAAACTCAATTGTAAAAATTACGCCGGATCTAAAAATGCACACAATTGTAAAAGACGATGATAAGCTGATTTGGCCGGACAGTTACAGTATTTCAGATGATGGTTATCTATATATTTCAAATTCTCAGATTCAGCTGATGCCTTGGTTTCACGATGGAAAAGAGCAGTTTAAAAAGCCTTTTAAAGTGTTTAGAATTAAAATTTAAATTTCCTCATTATGAAAAATTTATTGGAAATCATTGCTGATAGTCAAAGGATGTTTATCAACTTCCTGAGAATAGCGATATTCATCGTGATGGCTTGGATTGGCGGTTTAAAAGCTTTCCATTACGAAGCTGATGGCATTGTTCCCTTTGTGGCAAACAGTCCGGTGATGAGTTTTTTCTATCATCATCCTGAAGAATATAAAGCGCATAAAAATAAAGAAGGTGAGGTGGTTCCTGTCAATATCAAATGGAATACTGAAAACGGAACCTACACTTTTGCTTATGCGCTGGGAACCGCAATTGTTGTGATTGGATTATTGACTTTGCTTGGAATTTGGTTTCCTAAAATCGGACTTCTAGGTGGAGTCTTTACTTTCGGAATGTCACTTGTGACACTTTCATTTTTGATTACAACCCCAGAGGCATATGTTCCGAATTTAGGAGGTGATGAATATGGTTTCCCCTTGTTGTCCGGAGCGGGAAGGTTGGTCATTAAGGATATAATAATGCTTACTGGAGGATTAGTCATCGCCTCAGATTCTGCAAAAAAAGTTTTAATAAAGAGTAATAATCAATAAAAATAATAAAATGAAAAATATAATTTTAGGTTTAGCAATCCTGTCTGCCAGTGCGGTTTCAGCACAGTCTGTAAAGACTTTCACTTTAAAAAAATTACCCTCAAAGCTGTCAATGAATTACTGACCCGTGGAATGATTTCAGGAGAACAGGGAACTATTGGGTATTTCACGTATAAAAAAGGTGCTGTCGTTCCTGCTCATCAACATATTAATGAGCAATATTCTCTTATCACGAAAGGAAGTGTAAAGGTGCAGATTTTNNATTGTGAAAGCCGGTGATGGAATTATTATTCCACCTAATACTCCGCATAGTTTTACGGCTCTGGAAGATGACACAATTGATATTGATTTCTTTGCACCTTCCAGAACTGATTGGATTGAGGGAAAGGATAATTATTATGAAAAGAAATAGCGTATGCAACCGGATTTAAAGATAAGATTATGAAGAAAATGCTATGTAATTATCCGCTGTTAGTGGGAATGATAATACATATTATTTATATAAAGTTTTAAATAGATTTGAATGCAGTTTCTTAAGCCGCGCAGCAATTTCGATGGTCGCTTTTGGATTCATCAATTTTTCCCATGCTTCGAATACCCTAAAGCCAGCTACTATGGAATTGGCTATTTAGACGCTATCTAGGTTGATATGCCAGCCTCTTGTAAAAACCTATAAAACAATAGGGATTAAGCTTCCTGCTTTTAGAATTTTATTCTAAACAAAGCTATGTACCGAATGGTTATTTTAGTCCTCCATTATCAATATTACGTATCATGTTAAGGTCGGGAATCAGAGTCTCGACCTTTTTTTGTTTAAATTTAAACTATTTCATTTTGAAAGTAGTTCAATTATAAACCAAAGTAGATATATTATGGCACTTACAACAGGAAATGAAGACAAAGTAACAAGAGAGGTAGAAAACCAAACTTCTAAAATTCCATCGATTTTATTTTTAGCAGCTTCGCTGGCAGCGATGGGAATTTCAGCAGCATTAAAATGTTGCAAAACAAAAGACGACAATAATGCACTGTTTGTCGGCCAGTGGGCGGCACCGTTTTTATTATTAGGTATTTACAACAAGATTGTTAAGACCGAAGGGCACGATTAGTGTGTTTTACTGTGATGAGTGTTTTAGAGGCTGATCTTATGATCAGCCTTTTTTAAATAGTAGGAATTCCTCCGGATCGATAAATTCAATCGTAAATCAGCAAATCGTCGCCACCTTAATCCTAGTTGGCCATTTACTGTTTCGACCATTTTCATAGATTGGATTATTCCGAAACTATTCGCTCATTTTTCCTGTTATATTCCTGTAACAAAAGACCGCAAATACCATAGAGTTATGAGTTTACAATTAAATAATGTTCTACCAGTAATTAGTGCTTCACCTGAGATCGAAAAGTATGAAGGGGTTTTTCACAAGGAAGTGGTAGAAGGTTTAAGTACTTATCCGAAGAAATTATCTTCAAAGTATTTTTATGATCCCATTGGCGATCGACTTTTTCAGGATATCATGCATATGCCCGAATATTATCTGACCAACTGCGAGCTTGAAATATTCCGCACAAAAACTGCTGAGTTAGCAGATTTCATCACAACTGATGAATCCGATTTCGACCTGATAGAACTGGGGGCAGGTGATGCCTTTAAATCAAGTCATCTGTTAACCCATCTCAGTGCATATCATAACACGTACTCCTACATGCCTATCGATATATCGGGCAATATTCTTGGGGTATTAGGCGAAAAATTACATCGTGACATTCCAACTTTAGATATCGTACCGCTAGAGGGAGAGTACTTTGAAATGCTTGACCAGGCGATGAAAATTTCAAAACGGCGAAAAGTAGTTTTATTTTTAGGTGGTAATATCGGCAATATGGATATGGACGAAGCCCAACTTTTTTGTGCCGAAATCCGCCGTAAACTAAGCCCCGGTGATATTATTATAATCGGTTTTGATCTCAAAAAAAATCCACACACCGTTCTTTCTGCCTATAACGATAAAACCGGAATCACGTCGGCCTTCAACATCAATTTACTGAATCGCATCAACCGGGAACTTGAAGCTGATTTCGATACCCAATATTTTCAGCATTATCAATCCTACGATCCAATTTCCGGAGCCTGCCGCAGTTTCTTGGTCAGTCTAACCAATCAACATGTCCATATCAAAGGCGAGTCCATATTTTTTAAGGAAAATGAATTAATTGACATGGAAATTTCTCAGAAATATGCTCCTGAGGAAATACAGCGTATGGCTTCTCTAGCAGGGTTTCAGCTGATAGCAAATGTTGAAGACAGCAAAGGATGGTTTGTTGATTCGGTATGGAGGGTGTCCTAATAAGTTTTATTTATGCAAAATATACAAAATGCGCTTATCGAAATGTCCGAAAAGCAAAAATGGATCGATAGCTATCTTGCTATACGGGCTTATTCCGAAGAAATTTGCCAACCGTTGGAAACCGAGGATTATGTGGTTCAACCCATAGGAGAGGTTAGTCCTCCGAAATGGCATCTTGGACATACCACCTGGTTTTTCGAAACATTTATTTTACTTCCGCATCTGCCAAACTATCAGCCATTCGACGCTGAATACAATTTTGTATTCAATAGTTACTATGAAACAATAGGAGCTCGGGTGATTCGTACAGATCGAGGAAATCTGAGCAGACCTTCCGTAGCAGACATCTATAGATACCGCAAATGTGTGGACAATTACATGATTGAGTTTTTGGATGGTGGGTTTTTGACAAATGATCTTCATGACATCTTTGTTCTAGGATTAAATCACGAACAGCAACATCAAGAATTGCTGCTTACGGATATCAAATATATACTGGGGCACAATCCCCTTTTCCCTGCCTACGGCAGTACAAACGCTCCTGTCAGTTATGCGGCTGCCGAATCAACGTATGTCCAATTTGATGCTGGGATTTATGAAATCGGATATGAAGGTTCAGGTTTCTGTTTTGACAATGAGAAAGGAAGACATAAGGTCTATCTGAATGACTTTGAAATCGCGAGTGATTTGGTGACAAATAAGGAATACATTGCTTTCATGGAAGATGGTGGGTACGATGATTTCCGGTATTGGCATGCCGAAGGTTGGGACTGGGTAAAACAGCATCAGGCTCGGGCTCCCTTATATTGGCATTTGATGAATGGACGATGGATGAATTATACCTTANNAAATAAACCTGGACGATGCAGTTTGCCATGTCAACTTTTATGAAGCTTCCGCATTTGCAGCCTGGAGGGGAATGCGGCTTCCGACAGAGGCAGAGTGGGAGGTTGCGGCAGATCATCTCAATTGGGGACAGCGGTGGGAGTGGACCAATTCTGCATATCTTCCTTATCCCGGATTTAAAAAGGAAGCTGGCGCCGTGGGTGAATATAACGGAAAATTTATGGTCAACCAGATG
>DKIT01000169.1 GCA_002454415.1 Sphingobacterium sp. UBA6711 | reverse complement strand
ATGAAGAATTAGGGTATCGATTAACCAAAGTACAGCCGACAGATTTATTTCCAAATACGCATCATGTCGAGTGTGTTGCTCTGCTCGTAAAAGCCTAGAAACCTTTGAACGAAAGCATCTTGAAAAGCCTTGGAGACAAGGCTTTTTAGCTTGGGGTGGGGAAGTATCAGAGTGAGAAAATTTTTAAAGTGGGTAGAAGTGATAGCTAGAAATTATCAGTTTCTATTTCCATTTACCCTTTGGGTACGTGTTTGTTTCCATCGACAAGGAGTTTGTGGGAATAGAAATATACCCACCATCCAAAGTCGTCTAAATGGTTGCTATGGAAATAGTGGTAACAATTGAATATAAACTGTTAGAGATGTTATAATANNGGTGCTCATCTTTCTAAGTTACGGCTAGCAGATGAGTTTGGAGTTAGTGAAAAAACGATACATAGAGATTTTTCTCTCCTTGGTAGTTTCTTAGAAACGCAAACTACTCTTGCAGCGGAACTTGCATATGATGCAAAATACCATACACGTTATCTAAAAGGAAAATCCTTATTTAATAAAAAGGACATTTTGGTTATATAAAAGATTTTATTAGAAAACCGTTCTTTGAACAAAGAGGAAAATCAGTCTCTAATCGATAGTTTGTTAGCTTTAATTTCTAAAGAGGAACAAAAAGAGGTTTATCAAATTATTGCGAGTGAACTACTAAATTATTCGCCATTATCTGATACTCAAAATCGAATTGATAAAATCTGAGAATGGTCGGAAATGATACGAAAAGAGCTAGTTCTAGATATTCGATATCAATCGCCTTATAATACTGAAAAACAACATACGATTCTTCCAACCTCCTTTACTATGATGCACATTATTTTTATGTTGTGGCATTTAACTTAACATTTGAGTCGTATATGACCCTAAAATTGGATAGAATAATAGATTGGAAAGTATCAAAAGAAAAGAAACCACTGACAAGTAATTACTTTCAAGTACATATAAAGGTTGAAATAAGAGCTGTAAAATGTTATGATAAAAAGAGAAGGTGTATTTAGGTATGGATAATGAAGATAAAACACTTCGTCATAGCCTTCAAATCAGGTTTCGAAATGGAATCATGAGATACATTTGATTATTTTTGTATTGAACACATCGTTTTGTTGTGTTATTCTATAGGTTGATATAAATAAAGATGTAGGAGGAACCGAAACTATGACAGCATCAATGCGTTTAAGATAAGCTGGCAATAAAAAAGGCAGAATCTATCCCAATGATTGGCTTTTTTGTTGTGCTTATTTTTACGATATTGAGCATTCATTAGTTGAGGTGAGGATATAGGTTATTTAACTATACCTTTATTTAACTATGTCTTTAATATGAATGTTTCCAGATTGTATGTATGCAGACCAAAAGCCACATTGTGGATTTTGGCCTGCATTTTTTATTGCCTAGAATGCTGTTCAAAATAGAAATTTAAGCAAAATAATATGCAGGAGATAATATAAATGGAAAAATACAACAATTGGAAACGAAAATTTTATGCAATATGGGCAGGGCAGGCGGTATCTTTAATCACTAGTGCCATCCTGCAAATGGCGATAATTTTTTACCTTACAGAAAAAACAGGATCTGCGATGGTCTTGTCTATGGCTTCACTATTAGGGTTTTTACCCTATGCGGTCTTTGGACCAGCCATTGGTGTATTAGTGGATCGTCATGATAGGAAGAAGATAATGATTGGTGCTGATTTAATTATAGCAGTAGCTGGAGCAGTGCTCGCTATTGTTGCATTGTTTACGGAGTTATCTGTATGGATGGTTATGGTAGTATTGTTTATCCGTAGCATTGGAACGGCTTTTCATTCTCCGGCTCTCAATGCGGTTACGCCGCTTTTAGTATNNGATTGCATCTATTACGGTAGCAATTGTACGTATACCTAAGCTGAGTGATCAAGTGCAAAGTTTGGAACCAAATTTCATAAGAGACATGAAAGAAGGAATTGTCGTCCTGAGACAAAACAAAGGATTGTTTGCCTTATTACTCTTAGGAACACTATATACTTTTGTTTATATGCCAATTAATGCACTATTTCCTTTAATAAGCATGGAATACTTTAATGGAACACCTGTGCATATTTCTATTACGGAAATTTCCTTTGCATCTGGAATGCTAGCAGGAGGCTTATTGTTAGGAAGATTAGGGAGCTTCGAAAAGCGTGTATTACTAATAACAAGTTCATTTTTTATAATGGGGGCCAGTTTAGCCGTTTCGGGAATACTTCCTCCAAATGGATTTGTAATATTTGTAGTTTGCTGTGCAATAATGGGGATTTCGGTGCCATTTTATAGCGGTGTGCAAACAGCTCTTTTTCAGGAGAAAATTAAGCCTGAATATTTAGGACGTGTATTTTCTTTGACCGGAAGTATCATGTCACTTGCTATGCCAATTGGGTTAATTCTATCTGGGTTCTTTGCTGATAGAATCGGTGTAAATCATTGGTTTTTACTATCAGGTGTTTTAATTATGGGCATTGCCATAGCTTGCCCGATGATAACTGAGGTTAGAAAATTAGATTTAAAACAAAATTCATAGGAGGGACATATTTATGTATTTAATTTTCATGTAATTCTTCCTGCTAAAATCGCAGGGTTTTCCCTGCGTACAAGCAAATGAAAACGTGAGATTATAGACAGGAGGAAAATGTTATGGAATTGATATTAAAAGCAAAAGACATTCGTGTGGAATTCAAAGGACGCGATGTTTTAGATATAAATGAATTAGAAGTATATGATTATGACCGTNNGACCGTATTGGTTTAGTAGGAGCAAATGGTGCAGGAAAAAGCACTTTACTCAAGGTACTTTTAGGAGAATTAACTCCCCCAGGATGTAAAATGAATCGTCTGGGTGAACTTGCCTATATTCCCCAGTTGGACGAAGTAACTTTGCAGGAGGAAAAAGATTTTGCACTTGTAGGCAATCTCGGTGTTGAGCAATTAAATATACAGACCATGAGCGGTGGTGAAGAAACAAGGCTTAAAATAGCACAGGCCTTATCGGCACAGGTTCATGGTATTTTAGCGGATGAACCTACGAGCCATTTAGACCGTGAAGGAATTGATTTTCTAATTGGACAGTTAAAATATTTTACAGGTGCACTGTTAGTTATTAGCCATGACCGCTATTTTCTTGATGAAATAGTAGATAAAATATGGGAACTGAAAGATGGCAAAATCACTGAGTATTGGGGAAACTATTCTGATTATCTTCGTCAGAAAGAGGAAGAACGCAAGAGCCAAGCTGCAGAATACGAACAATTTATTGCGGAACGTGCCCGATTGGAAAGGGCTGCGGAGGAAAAGCGAAAACAGGCTCGTAAAATAGAACAGAAGGCAAAAGGTGCCTCAAAGAAAAGAAGTACTGAAGGGGGAGGCCGTTTAGCTCATCAAAAATCAACAGGAAGTAAGGAAAAAAAGTTGCATAATGCCGCTAAGTCCCTAGAGCATAGGATTGCGGCATTAGGAAATATAGAAGCTCCAGAAGACATTCGCAGGATTCGTTTCAGGCAAAGTAAAGCATTGGAGCTCCACAATCCATATCCTATTGTCGGTACGGAAATTACTAAAATATTTGGAGATAAATTATTGTTTGAAAATGCATCTTTTCAAATTCCGCTTGGAGCAAAAGTGGCGTTAACTGGTGGTAATGGAACCGGAAAAACAACTTTATTCCAAATGATCTTAAACCGTGAAGATGGAATATCTATTTCACCTAAAGCAAAAATAGGTTACTTTGCACAGAATGGTTACAAGTATAATAGTAATCAAAATGTCATGGAGTTTATGCACGAGGATTGTGATTACAATGTTTCAGAAATTCGTTCAGTGCTAGCATCCATGGGGTTTAAACAGAACGATATTGGGAAAAGCTTAGCTGTTTTAAGCGGCGGAGAAATTATTAAATTGTTGCTAGCTAAAATGCTTATGGGCAGATATAACATCCTACTAATGGATGAACCAAGCAACTTCCTTGACATACCAAGCTTAGAGGCTTTGGAAATTTTAATGAAGGAGTATGCTGGAACTATAGTGTTTATCACCCATGACAAACGGTTGCTTGATAATGTGGCTGATGTGATTTATGAAATCAAAG
>DKIT01000003.1 GCA_002454415.1 Sphingobacterium sp. UBA6711 | reverse complement strand
ATTGCGGGCTGAAATAACATCGAGAGAATAATTCCAGCGGCCAAGCATACTAATAGGAAACAGCCACAACCACCCTTATTTCCATTATTTTTATTACTGTCTTTTAATAACAGGCCCAGCAATAATCCTTTTTCAAATGGCATCATCATGCAATCCTATCAGTCAATATAACTTGGTCTTTTGTCAATGGGTTGAGAAATGCGGCTAAACGTTGCCACCCTTGATGTGCGTTATTTGCCCAATATTTAATGCTTGTTGGTATGGGTTCATTATTTATTAGATCCTAGAAGGTATAATTAAATGTTTCACAATTTTCGGCGATAACTTTATAAATTGATATCTCTTTCATGATTACTTCCTCTTTCTATTTTTAAATATTTGTGCTCCTATGCAATACTCCCTTTCATCTTCTTTAAAACCTAATGCTAGATTTGCCTCAACAGTATCTAAACCCTGATCCTGTAAAGCATAGGCACGTAACTTATTAATCAGACCTATTCCTCGTCCTTCTTGTCTAAGATACAATAAGATTCCTCGCCCTTCTTGATTTATTTGCTGAAGTGCTTCTTCAAGCTGTTCACCGCAATCACATTTCAAGGAACCAAAGGCGTCTCCTGTCAGGCATTCTGAATGCACACGACAAAGTACATCTTTACCATCACTAAGATCTCCTTGGACAAGTGCTACATGATGCTCCCCATTTAATTTATTTTCAAATCCTAAAATATCAAATTCTCCAAATTTTGTTGGTAGTTTTGCTTTGGTGACTAAAGCAACCATTTCCTCTTTTTCTTTACGATACTCTTGAAGTGCTCGTTCCAAATTTACCTTAGAACCCACGGAGAGTTGTCCTAAGTTTGATCTTGATAGAGTTTCTGACATGATGTCGGCGGAAAAGCTATACGTATCATATGAGTTTACTGTTAAGCAGACACCATTCGTTGCTATGCTATCGCCTATTTTCAAATTCTCCATTTCTAGTTGCACTTATTGTTAGACTACTGCTCTTACTCCCTCGAGTAATTTGTCGTATTGTTCCCATTTCTTCTACAATTCCTGTAAACATCAAATTACCTCGCTCTCAATTAAAAGATCTTCTCCTAAAGAAGAAACCTTCATCTTCCCTAGGTGCAATGCCTCTTCGGGGAGTAAAACTCCTTTTCCGCCTACAGGACTCAGGGCCTGTTTTCCCCCAAATATTTTGGGTGCGATATAGACTTGAAGTTTGTTAATTATGCCCTCATCAATTGCGGAAGCGTTAAGTGTGGAACCACCTTCTAATATTAAGCTATCTATTCTCAAGTGACCTAGTTTTTTCATCAAGTCTACCAAAGCTATCCCGTTGTCATTAAAAGGCAAATTAATAATTTGGCATCCTTTTTTAATATAAGGGATTAGCTTCTTCTTATCAGATACCCCTGTTGCTATAATCGTTGGTATTTCTTGTGCTGTAACAACGACCTTGGAAGTGAGTGGAGTTCTTAAATGAGTATCACAAATCACTCTAATCGGATTGCGATTATTTACGTTATGGTTCGTTAGAATTGGATCATCCGCCAGGATTGTTCCGACGCCAACCATTATGGACATGAACCTTGATCGATCTTGATGCACCTTCTTTCTGGCTACTTCCCCCGTTATCCATTTTGATGCTCCTGTAGCCGTTGCAATTTTACCATCAAGGGTCATGGCATACTTCAACATCACAAAAGGCGTATGTTGGGTCATGTAATGAAAAAAGATTTGATTTATTTCTTGACATTCTTTTTCGAGTATAGGTCCTTCAACCCTTAAACCTTCATTTCTCATTGCTTCAATTCCTTTTTCTGAAACCAAGGGGTTGGGATCATATGAGCCAAATACAACTCGCTTAATCCCAGCCTTTATAATTGCTTGATAGCATGGAGGTTGCTTACCCTGATGGGCACAAGGTTCCAGAGTCACATACATAGTTGCATCTTCAGTTGACTCCGTACAAGATTGGAGCGCCTTCACTTCCGCATGTTCATGACCATATCTCTCATGGTAGCCTTTGCCAATAACTCGGCCTTGTTTTACAACTACAGCTCCTACTTGTGGGTTAGGATTAACGGCTCCTCCACCCTTCTTTGCTAGCTCTAATGCCATACTCATATATTGAGTATCTGAATTCAATTTTTTCTCCCTTCGAATAAAAAAATAACACCCTGAAAAATTTCAGGGCGTTTTAAACAATGCAAAAAAGCGCTATCATGTATGGATGCTTGAAACCATAAAAAAGGAGTGAAAAAAATTCACTCCAGAGTTTAGGCTAAATAAGCATAATACGACACAAAAGTATTATGGTTGCATATCTTCTTTCATCCAGACTATACTGTCGGCCTCGGAGTTTCACCGAATCATGCTGCAAGCAGCTCGCGGGCTTTACCGCCGGTAGGGAATTTCACCCTGCCCTGAAGATTTATTCAATTGTATTTAGAGTATAGCATTTCATTTTCTAGAAATCAAATTTCAAAGATATATCGCATAAATTTGGACTTATACTTTGAAGTTTGTTTTCTTTTAATAATAGGACTTAATAGCTTTGATAGATTAGTCATAATTCTTTAGGTTCATCGTTCCCACAATCTTTCTTGGTTTTCTGCATCCCACTC
>DKIT01000128.1:10613-19447 GCA_002454415.1 Sphingobacterium sp. UBA6711 | reverse complement strand
TATGGCTGTTTCGGGTGGAGGCTGGCAATGGACAGCAGCATTACGTTTTATTTGGATGCTCCCGATACTCTTGGTGATTGTTACCTCGAGGGGAAACTTAGGTTCTCTTTTTAAAGAAATGAGAAGTAATCTTTCGCAGTGGTTTTTATGGAGTACTGTAGGCTTCGGTATATTCTATGCCAGTTTAAGTTATGGTGCCAAATACGGACCTTCCTGGCTCGTGGCTAGTACGTTCGAATTTACAATTATAGCCGGCATGTTTATTGGCCCAATGCTGGAAAAAAAAGATAGGCGAACACCTTTGTCCAAAGCTTCACTCCTATTTTCTATTGTTATTTTCTGTGGGATACTTCTCATGCAAATAGCTGAAGCACGTTCAACATCGTTTACCGCTCTTGTTTTAGGAACCGTTCCAGTCTTGATAGGTGCTATTGCCTATCCTTTGGGAAATCGCAAGATGATGAAAGTCTCTGGAAATAAATTAGATGCTTTTCAAAGGACACTAGGTATGACGTTATGTAANNTGCTGAGCATGGGCTACCAAGCGACAGCCAACTCCTCCAAACGTTCTTGGTGGCTATTTTCTCAGGTGTTATTGCAACGCTTCTTTTCTTCACGGCAACTGACCTCGTACAAAATAACCACAAAGCACTTGCAGCGGTAGAGGCAACTCAAGCTATGGAAGTCATTTTCACACTAATAGGCGAAATCGTCTTATTGCATGCTGCACTCCCCAACCTATATTCTTGTGTCGGTATTATTATGGTTGTTGCCGGTATGATTCTACATAGCAGGTCGAATTAACTCAGCATACAAAATCATTAATGTTTATGCCCTTGTAGCGTTTTACTTATTTTATTGAGGTTTAAACTATTTGCCATTGCTGAAAATATGTCATAATAAGTTCCCTTTTTATCATAAAGGTCCTCATGCTGACCTTTTTCCACAACGTTGCCTTTTTCCATGACGACAATCGTATTCGAATCGATAATCTGAGAGATACTATGGGATACGATAATAACGGTACGGTCTTTCTTAATGGCATCAAGACTATTCTTAATCTGTTCAGTTGCTATCGCATCTAAGTTTGCTGTAGGCTCATCCAGAAAAATGATAGGGGGATTTTTTAAAAATAGACGCGCAATAGCAATACGTTGCTGCTGGCCGCCAGACAAAGATTGCGCATCTGAATCATACCCCTTGGGCAGGTCCATAATCTGCTGATGGATATAAGCCTTTTTGGCTGCTTCTTCAATTTCTTCTCTTGAACTCCCCATCTTTCCATACTCAATATTTTCAAAGATAGTCCCTTTAAATATATGATTACGCTGCAATACCATGCCAATATGTTGGCGGAGGAACGCCGTATTATAATCGGCCAAATCTACGCCATCCAAAAAAATCTTTCCGCGTGTAGGTTCATAGAATTTATCAAGTAAATTAATTATTGTACTTTTTCCTGCTCCACTTAAACCAACCAAAGCTGTTATTTCATTAGGTTTGATTTCAAAATTTACATCTTTTAGTGCTTCAGTTCCATTGGGGTACTCAAAATAAACATGCTTCAGTTCCAGATGTCCGCGAATGTGCTGAGGTATGAAAGCACCGTTGGACTCGATCTGTTCGTCGGACTCCAGAATTTCAAAAAAGGATTCAGAATAAATTAGCGCATCGTTTACCTCATCATAGATACGGTGAAGTTGCCTTATTGGAGCAGAAACGTTATTGAATAGCATAATATGAAACATGATTGCACCAATTGTGATTTGTCCTGACATTACTAAATAAGCTGTCAAAACAATAATGAGAACTACTGCGATTTGTTCTACAAAATTTTTAACACTATCATAGAAAAAGCTTGTTTTTCGCGTCTGCATTTGATTTTCGGTCATCTCGTATTGAATCTTTTCATGCCGGCTGGCCTCTTCGGGCTCCCTGACAAAAGATTTGATCACCAATATGGACTCAATTAAACTAATGATACGGTTATTTTTTGATTCACGGTACTTACGCATCTGCCGTCTAAAACCAGTCAGTTTTGAAGCCTGTGTTTGACTGATATAAAGATATAAAGGAATGACAGCTAGTCCAACCAGGCCAACATAGACATTGGCATAAAACATACAAGCCAAAGCGATAATAGCATTAGCAAATAGCGGCAAGATATCAATAAAAAAATTCTGAACGAGCCGGGTTAATGAACTTATTCCGGCATCGATTCGCGTAGCGAGTTTCCCACTTTCATTGTCAGTAGAGGTGTAGAAAGCGAGCCGATAAGTCAAGATTCGACTCACGATAGATTGGGAAAAATCACGCGCAATGTAAATACGCAACTTCTCCCCATAAAACTTTTGCCCAAACTGTACCAAGGCATATACAATTTCCTTTAATAACAAAATGACACTGATAACCCCAACGATATACAGTCCTTTTGATAAAGGCTCTTTCGCAACCATCAATTCATTAATCCGATCCACTGTATACCGTAAAATAAATGCATTAATCTGTGCGGCAAAGGAACCTACAAGGGTCAAAATCAATGTATAGATAATTAAACGACGATAAGGTTTCGCAAACGGGACGATTTTTTTAAATAGCTGGGGAATAGTCATTGTAAATTGATTTGCAATAAAAAAGGAACAAATGATCCAATATATTGTTTGAAATAAATCACTCATTCGGGCGACATAGAATACCCTCTCGTAACATAAAAAAGTCGCACCACTGCTATGATGCGACTTTTTTTTAGTTAAAAAGCTTGATTAACCGAATATCCGGTTGAGGACCTTGGCCAAACGCAATCCACCTTTCAACATACATTGCTCCATAATATCTTTATTTTGGTATACATACGAATAAGATAAATTTGCATTATTAGCGACATCCGCATAGATCTTTTCAGCTAATTGATTTGATTCAAACAACCAATTTGATAATTCACCTGCAGCTAATCGCTCATTTTCCTTTNNTTTACTGTTAATATCTAGAACAGTTGCGAACTCCGTATAGCTATATTTTTCATTGTCCACCAAATCACTATCCCAAACACGATGGATATTGGATTTTTTTCCGAACCAGCTCACTTCGATCTTATTTCCGCCTTGATCCTCCGCACGGCTAACATGCATAGGTTGGTGTGCATCACCCAATATGTGGATGAGGAAATATAAATTTTGCTTCCGTTGAATCAGCGGCATTTGTTTATCTCCAAATGATTTTTCAATTCGAATTGCTGTCTTATATAAATTTTCTTCAGCAGAATTTTCCAATCCCTGCTCGAACTCCGCCCAAGGTAAATTTGAGTTCAAATTGATAAAATGTGAATTTCCCAGCTTCTTAAACTCAGGATTAGGATCCGGTTTGATAAAGTCACCCCAATTTGCCCAATAGGCCAATTTTTGCGATCCAATGATTTTCGAAATATTTCTTTTCGCTTTTTTCGTCAAATGGCGTTCAGCAATTTCAGCCACGACACGGTGGCCAGTAGTTCCCCAGGCAAATACCGACGAAAGCTGAAAACACAAGGCTACAGCCAACAAACCCTTCATCATCTTTTTCATTAGAATAAATTGTTTTTAATAGTAATGATTTAAATACGAGCGATGTATCTTATCTTCACGGCTGATTCGTTCCGTTTGGGATGAATTTCACGCTGCGTTACTTCATTATGTGTATATTTAATTAAAGTTATTTGAAAATATCGAAAGCATATTTTGCGGAAGACCAAAATTCATCAAGCGCAATCATTCGTGGCTTAAAAAAAGAAATTAACTCAGCCCAATCTGATTCTTTAAAAACACTATAGCCGTCCATAGTCTTATAGATCTGAGCAATGGGTTTTCCATACTCATCAGCGCCATTCAAATCCCACTCCCACTCCTCTCCAAGTAAATCATGCAACATCGCTTTATACTGAAGAAACTGTTCGGCCATCAAATCTCGAATGCCCACGTCAGGCTGTGACCATAGGATTGCAATCTTTGCCTGCCTTTTATCCGCATCCATCTTAAAGTATAAATGCTTAATCCCGGTCTTATAGTTAATCCAATTGACCTTATCCTCATCCGCAGACAAATGCAATGACATGAACTGTCCAAACTTGGTCCAGAACAACTCTTTTAATTGCTTTACTTCTTCTCTCGAATACACTTACACGATTTTAAGACACAAAATTAAGAAAATAGGTCGGATTGGCTAAACCTTATTGGTATCAAAATTGTTGTTTTACTAACAAACTGTTTTTAAAGATGAATATAGATAAGAAAAAATCGCTTTTATTATTAGCTGCTGTGGCCCTAGGAACCGTTGCGTATAATGCCCTTAAACCTGTAATCTCCCGTCCTGATGTTGTAGATCCTTTTGATCTAGATAAGTATCTTGGAAAATGGTTTGAAATAGCAAGACTCGATTTCCGTTGGGAAAAAGGTCTTAGTCAAGTTTCAGCTGAATATACCAAAAATAAAGATGGTTCCATTCGTGTCAATAATCAAGGCTATTCTGAAGAAAAAGCAAGTTGGAAACAATCTATTGGGAAAGCGAAATTTGTCAATAGCCCCAATGAAGGCGCTTTAAAGGTTTCATTCTTTGGTNNACAAGGTAAGAAATGAATTTCTAACATACGCCTTGCAATGTGGGTACGAAACGGGCAATTTAGTTTGGACGAAACATTAATTAAAAATTGGCGTCAATATTTGGTAGTTTAATGTATTGTCCTGTGTCAAAACATCGGCTATCTCCTGAAGGTCTCCCGCATCTATAGCATTTCTGATGCCGGCATTATATAGGTTTGTTAAAAATAGTGCGGCCTCGCGTTTTTCACTTAAAGTCAAGAGGGAACTACCAACATAAAAGTTAAGTACCGACACAGCGTAATCGCCAAATACGTCGAAACCAAAACCGCCATTTTTTTGCAATGAATAGCGCATCATTTTTTCAAAATCAGTGCGTAAAGTATCTTTAATTTTATCGTCCATCAGTAAATATATAAAGCGAAATCAATAGGGTCAATTTGTGCCGATGCAGTATACCCGTATTGTCCAACAGCAACAAAAATGCAAAAAATATCCCAAACAATGTTCATTGTTTGGGATACTAAAATATTCAAATAGATTNNGGGCAATTAGATCCGTGATTTTCAATAAGACCAAAGAACCTACGAAAGCGAAGAATGAAACCGCAAATAAAGCAATCACATGAACAATAAATAATTTTGTCTCACCGAAAAATAGACCATTGTCCGCGACAACCGGGTTAACATTATGATGTGCAAATACTCCAGTAAGTACCATACCAACCATACCGCCTACACCGTGACATGGAAATACATCCAAGGTATCGTCAATACTTTTTTTACTTCTTAGGTAAACAACTAGATTACTGACCAATGCAGCGATCAAACCGATGACCATTGCATGGGGAATACTCACAAAACCTGCTGCCGGAGTAATGGCCACCAGGCCAACAACGGCACCTATACAAGCACCCATTGCCGATGGTTTCTTACCACGGATAATATCTACAAAGATCCATGCCATAGCAGCCATGGCGGATGCTGTAGTTGTTGTCGCAAATGCATAAGCTGCTAAAGTATTCGCTCCGCCAGCAGAACCAGCATTGAACCCAAACCAGCCAAACCAAAGCAATGCCGTCCCTAAAATCACATAACTGATACGTGCAGGATTGTGACTCTGTGTTTTACGGCCCTTTAAGTAAATTGCCGCTGCCAATGCGGCCCAACCCGCAGACATATGAACGACAGTTCCACCCGCAAAATCAAGCACACCCAATTTCGCTAAAATACCTTCTGGATGCCAAGTTGCGTGTGCCAAAGGCATGTAAATAAAGATGCTAAATAAAATAATAAATAACATATAAGAGTTGAATCGAATACGCTCTGCGAATGCTCCTGTGATAAGTGCCGGGGTAATAATGGCAAACTTCAATTGAAACATGGCAAATAAAACCAATGGAATGGTTGGCAAAGCTCCCCAAGCGACGTTACCTAATGTCCCCTTCATCATGAAAAATGTACGTGGATCCCCAACGATACCGCCGATATCATCGCCGAAAGCCAAACTAAATCCTACAATAACCCAAAGTATAGTCATCAGACACATACATATAAAACTTTGCATCATTGTCGAGATCACATTCTTCTTACTTACCATACCTCCATAAAAAAATGCTAAACCTGGTGTCATAATCAACACCAATGCAGAGGAAGTCAACAACCAGGCTGTATCTCCTGTATCAAACTCTGCTTTGTTCAAGTCAGATAAATCAATAGAGGGAAATACGAGTCCTAATACCCCCAAAAGAACTAGAACGAAGAGTGGAATAATTTTTTTCATTTGTTTAAACTGATTAGTGTTTATCAATACATTAATAAAGTTGTTAAAAAAATACAAAAACAAAACAAAAACCTAACATGCTTTATATTTTATTCAAATATAGAGTCTTTTTATTAAAAAAATACTATCAAAATATATTTTTTATGATTTTTTTTACATAATTTCACAGAAAACAAAGCAAAAACCTAAAAAAACCTATTTTCATCAAGTAAAAAAGACTAAAAAAATTAAAATCAACCAAAAACATTCAATCAAATCAAACTTAAATCCTTAAAAACATGAAAAAACTCTTAACATTAATCATTTTATCAACATTTATTATAAAGACAGCTCAATCTCAAGAAGAAAACAAAGAAAAAGGAATAGAGATATCCGGATCTGTGGACACTTATTGGAAATACGACTTTCAAAATAAGCCCAATATTAATACCTATTTCACCGAAGACAACAATTCGGTATCTATTGGTATGGTCGATTTGGCTTTAAAAAAGAAATTCAAGAAAGCATCATTTGTGGGAGAACTTTCATTTGGACCACGGGGTCAGTATCGCTCCATAATCAACGGAGACGGACAAGCAGGTGATGATAAAAATAGTTTTCATATTCAAAACCTTTATGTAGGTTACGATTTAACAGAAAAACTTAATCTTACTGCGGGTTTCATGGGCACATTTGTGGGATTCGAGGTCATATCACCAACCTACAATTTCCACTACTCAACCTCGTATTTGTTCGGAGCCGGTCCATTCCAGGATGCTGGTTTAAAAGCAACCTATAGTTTTTCGGATAAAGTTGCACTTATGGTGGGGATATTTAATGACTGGAACGTTTATCAAGATATGAACGGCGTTTCGCACGTAGGTTCCCAACTTGCCTATACACCCAATGATAAGGGTAGCTTCTACCTCAATTTTCTAACAGGATCGTCTTCTGGCGGTAAAAGCAATTATTCTTCAGGAACCCTACTTGACTTAGTGGCCAATTATGACTTAACCTCCAAATTCTTCCTTGGACTGAATGCTACTAACTACAAAAAAAGAGATGGCGGCGGCTACACAGGGGTAGCGCTATACCCTCGGGTTCATGTATCCGAACATTTTGGTATAGGTTTACGTGAGGAGTTTTTTCAAACACATAAGGAGGAAGAAAACGGTATTCCGAGCGCAAATATATTAGCAACAACATTAACAGCAGAGTATAATTACCATGGATTTAAATTTATTCCCGAAGTTAGATTCGACAAGGGTAATACCGAAAGATTCATCAAAAATGATCTCAGCCCAACAAAATCAGCAGGACAGTTCCTTTTAGCTTGCGTATACAGCTTCTAAAACGAGACATTTAGACTGTTAGATATAATAATGACTTCCGGAATAAAATTTTCCTGGAGTCATTATTGTTGTCGACGGTACTTGGCAAACTACATTTTACTTATGCTGTATACCTGACAGCCATCTTGGAATTACAAATTCCGCAGCTAGATGAGCTAGCTTATAATTCTGCCAATTGCTTGGTTTTAGCCAAAGTACTTCCTCCAACTCCTCATAGGGTGTAAAGAAAAGATTGTGGTCAAGTTGAATACAATAAATATGCCCTTCTACCAAAGTATCAGCCTCATTAACCGCCTTTGTGACATGCGTTCCAATAAAACTTACTCTTGTTCTGCTTATATCAAACCGAAGTTCTTCCATTAGCTCCCGTGCCAATGCATGCTCATTATCTTCACCGGGAGCCATCTTTCCTCCTGGCAATTGGAAAAATTGCGAGCTTTTTTTTCTAACCACGAGGAGCTCCCCTTGAGGACGAAGAATCATTGCCGAACAAATCACAATTTTATCCATAGCTTATTCTTAAATCACAAATTTACCTTTTTATTCATTGTGCCAAAAACTATTCTCATTTCATAAGTGGAAAGGTTATTATTTTAGACACCAGTGTAGACTTCATATTAGGCAACATAAGATTAAACCATCCATATAAAACGTAATTAAATTGCATATAATAAACAATTTATCTAAGTTTAAAGAATAAAATAATCATGTATATGAAGCAAACATTAACCTGTTTAATATTTAGCCTATTGTTTTTATTCTTGCTGGGCTGCCAGCAAAATAACAAAAACACAGAAAATGATAAGGGACCTGCTAAACCAAAGGTAACTGCTTCTGAAAAAAAACATAATGACAAACCTAAAACGATCAGACCAGAAGATATTGTCATTAAAAAAGATTTACTATATAAAAAATATACACTTGACGACAGCTATCCTTATAAAGATACAATCCGTAATTTTCAATGGGAAAAAATTAAAGAACAGCTTGCTTTCGTTGAGAATTTTCAACAAACACCATCTTTATATGCCGTACTACAGAATTATCAAAATGAGAAAGGTGAAGCTCCAACAATTAAGAATTATAAACGGGACTCCTATAAACGCGTATCTGATAGTTTCAATGTTGAACGTTACCAAGCGGCTCCGCTTTA
>DKIT01000128.1:9140-10607 GCA_002454415.1 Sphingobacterium sp. UBA6711 | reverse complement strand
AAAGCAGTCCGCTATGGTAGGGATGGTTGGCTTGTCAGGCTTCAGGGTGCTGATACGCTAGCACGTATTCCAATAAAAGGGATATCATTTGAAGGCCAATATAGTGTCCCTAAACGCTATCTTCGCTCGATTCGAGACACGGTAAAGTTCACTATCGTTAACGTTGTCGATGTTAAGAATCAGAATATATGTACATTAGAAAAAGTGGGGAATGAATGGTTGGTTCGAAGCATGAATCCTGCTACTACCGGCCGCCACAAACCTCCACACGCACAAGAAACTCCAACAGGACTTTTTGTGGTTCAGGAGCATAAATCGAAAATGTTCTATTACGAAGATGGGACGAAAACATACGGTGGATTTGCGCCTTATGCAACTCGGTTTACCGCAGGGGCTTATATCCATGGTATTCCTNNACCTCAGCGCTTTAGTAATAGTTATTGATTAACAATATTTAACATTCTGTAAATCAAATATGTATTAACTTTAAATATTACTTTTGTAAACATCTATACAGAAAAGGGAAGAGAATGGGAAATACGTTTATGTTTCTTTTGATGGCACTAAATACCGCACTGTCATCACAGGAAGATTTAAAAACAACAAATCAACAAATCGACACCCATCATATAAATGTTGAACGTCAACGCACAGAAGTTGATTCTTTATATGATGAAATGAATCTAGAACATGTCCTAAAATACGAGGCATTTCGTCAAGCAATGGAAGGCAGGAAAGAACTTCCAATTCAGAACAAAGATATCATGACAGTTATTGACTTTTCGTTGGCATCAACAGAAAAACGGCTTGTCGTGATCGATTTGGCGCACAAAAAGGTACTCTATAATACATTGGTGTCACATGGAAAAAATAGCGGTGAAAATTACGCGGTCAATTTTTCAAATCAGCAAGAGTCCCTCAAAAGTTCATTGGGTTTTTTCGTTACCGAAAACACCTACAATGGTGAAAATGGCTATTCATTGGTGTTAAATGGTCTTGAAGAGGGAATAAATAATAATGCGAAAGCCCGATATGTGGTCATGCATGGTGCAGATTATTGTAGTGCAGGTACTATCGCAAGTCTAGGCAGACTAGGCAAAAGCTATGGTTGCCCTGCCGTTCCGCGGGAATTTGCCGGCCCTATTATTAACACCATTAANNTACATCTATGCAGATAACGCTGAGTACATGGCCAAAACACATTTGATACATCAACCAAACGTACTAATGGCACAGTTTCATAAAAGACAGCTTGCAGCAAGCGATGGAGGTTAACAAAAAGCCCGATGAAATTCTTCGGGCTTTTTTTATGATTTATGTTTCTTCTTAAATTTTAACATCCAACTATAAATTGCGTCATCGTGAAATAAACGCTCCACGCTACCATGTGTCCCTCCCCTTATCACATTAAGACTTACTTCAGCATCTGGGTCAGCTTTCTTAATTGCCTTCATTATTTTTCTCGAT
>DKIT01000128.1:0-9034 GCA_002454415.1 Sphingobacterium sp. UBA6711 | reverse complement strand
CGGCAACATCCATTGTTCCATATCCCCCCATACTCATTCCACATACATATACACGATCTGGATCCGCATTATAATGTTCAATTACATAGTCAACAATTTCAATCACTTTATCCGGATCCCATCCACCCCGGGATTGAGGGGCAACAATTATCCCAGGAATCTCTTGTCCTTTATTCATTGCATAGAGCACTCCGTACCGCTTTACGCGATCTAAATTTGTTCCAGAAAGACTCCTTCCATGCAAAAAAACGATTATAGGCTGCTTTTCTGTAACTACAGAATCCTGGTCTGCATCTTTGATGAGAAATGGGTAAGCCGTCTCTCCCTTGATTGCTTGGATCTCCTGTGCATTGACTTTCATTAAAATCAGAAAGAAAAAACACAAGTACAGATAACTCTTTTGCATAAATTTGAATTGTGTATGATTATTTAGACTAACTTTTGAGCTTTAAAAATACAATTAAATGCCATTTACTACCTGCATTTAACATGTTTTAACATTTCGACTTGATCGTAACTTAAGCTTTCAGATTTCAAGAAAAACAAGGATTCACGCTGAAGGACTTGAATAACTATATGATAATCATCTATTCAATTTTTACAAATTGAAAGACCTACTTATTCGGAAACAAATATAATTGCATATCAAGACAAATTTATCTTAGTTTGTACTGTTAACGCAAAAAAGTCAAGCTTCATCATGAAAATATTGCACACAGCCGACTGGCATTTAGGAAAACGATTGGATAATTTCTCACGAATNNAGATGTCGATCTCGTTATTGTCGCAGGAGATCTGTTCGACGCGTTCAATCCAGGAGTTGAAGCCATCGAGCTTTTTTATAAAACCATAAAGAGGCTTGCAAAAAACGGCATGCGTCCTGTTATAGCGATCGCGGGCAATCATGATTCTCCTTATTTGATTGATGCGCCAGATCCATTGGCAAGGGCATCTGGCATTATCCTTATTGGGCACCCGAATGCAATTGTCACCCCTTTTGCCACAGAGGGTTTTAAAGTCCTCAGATCCGATGCCGGATTTATAGAACTAAGCTTACCAAAATTCGACTACCCTATCCGGATATTACATACTGCATATGCAAACGAGATTCGTTTGAAACAATATCTTGGAGAGGAAAAAGAAAGCAAATTGAATGAAATATTGGCAGCAAACTGGCTAAAACTAGCAGAAACGTATTGTGATGACAAGGGAATTAATCTATTAACTGCCCACCTCTATATGAACAAAAAGGGTACTGCACTCATAGATGAACCTGAAGGTGAAAAGCCAATCAAAATCGGCAATGCGGATCTGATTTTTTCAGAATCTATCCCGGCCCAAATACAATATACAGCACTGGGGAATATTCATGGTTTTAAAAATATAGGTACAGCAGAAAAACCTGTTATATATGCCTCATCCCCTTTATGCTATAGCTTTGCTGAAGCTGGACAAACGAAATATGTTGCTCTAGTCAATGTAATTCCAAACCATCCCGCTGCATTTGAAAAAATTTCATTGAAGGAAGGTAAGCCTTTAGTTCGAAAGTCATTCGATAACATCGCGCAGTGCACGGCATGGTTATCTAACAATAGGGATACGCTCGTGGAGCTAACCCTTAGATCAGAAACATTTCTAAAAGCGGAAGATCGAAAACTCATCTACCAAAGTCATCCAGGTATTATCTATTTAATTCCGGTTGTCCAACATGCAGAAGAGTTTCATGCAGATAATAATGACATCAACCTTACACAAGATATTTCGAGCCTTTTTAGAGATTATTTTAAATCCAAAAATGGAAATCAGGCTCCCAATGATGATATGCTTGACCTTTTTCGCGAAATACTAAACTCTTAAACCATGATTCCATTAAAGCTAATTCTAGAGGGTATTTACTCCTATCAAGAACGTCAGACCATCGATTTTACAGCCCTAACAGACGTAGGACTTTTTGGTATTTTTGGATCTGTGGGCTCGGGAAAATCCTCCATTTTGGAAGCGATTACCTATGCTTTATATGGCGAAACAGAACGGCTAAATGCCCGCGATAAACGGGCATACAATATGATGAATCTCAAATCAAATCGTTCCTACATAGAACTTGATTTCATCAATTTTGAAGATCGGACATTTAAAATTACCCGCGAATTCAAGCGTAATTCTAAAAACTTTGAGGACGTAAAGTCGCCCAATGTTGTACTATACGAAAGGTTAAATGAACAATGGATACCTTTGGAAAGTAGCCATGCACAGCAGATTGTGGGGCTTAGTTATGAAAACTTTAAGCGGACAATCATCATTCCACAAGGGCAATTCAAAGAATTTATAGAGCTTGGTGCAAAAGAGCGAACCGATATGATGAAAGAAATTTTTCAATTGCATCGGTTTGACCTACAGGATAAAGTTTCCACTCTTTACAAAAAGAACCAGTCTGCATTGGATCAATTGAATGGTCAATTGGTGGGATTCGAAGAAATTACAGGAGATCTCATTGAAAAAACAAACATCGAATTACAAACTGAGCGCCAAACTTTCGATACATTTGAAGCTTCACACAAGCTACTTCAAGAACAATTTCAATCGCTTAAGAAGCTAAAAGATGACTTCCATGAGTTGGAAAAGTTNNTAGACTGCGCTTAATACGATTCGAAAATGCACAAAATAATTTTATGCATATCCTTAAAACAAAGGAAAAACTCGATCAAGATAAAATTTATGAAGAAAATAGAAGGTATAAAGAACAAATAAAATACGAGGAAATTCAAGAACTTCTAAAGAATTGTTCGGCACAGCTTGAAAAACGAAGGATACAGTACAATTTGCTTCCACAACGTCGTATTCAGGAACTCGATCTCGAACTGATCACACAGCTGATTACCTTTTCGGAAGAAATTAAAAACTTGCAAGAGCGGGCCCAAAACGGCCGTCGTGTTGTTGAGGAAACAAAAGAACTGCAAAAATACCATAAAGTTAAAGCTCAAGAAACGGAAGCAAAGCTCCTCAAATTGAAACAGGCGAAACCGTCGGCAAGCGAATTAATGGAACTTGGGCGATGGTACACCAAACAGCAGACCATTCAACAGCAGGAAAGCGATTTAGGCAAACAGCTCGCCGAATTGGATTATGCCATTAGCGATCAAAACAAGGTATTACAAAACGAAGGTATTGATATCGGAGAATATCAAAGCAATCATCAGGCAGAAATACATGCGCTCGAAGAAAAACTCCATAGGCTTCGTGAGGAAAAGGCACATCTTTTGTTACAACAGAAACTCACAGAGTTTGCCGATAACTTAGTTGACGGTTCTCCATGTCCATTATGTGGTGCGATAGAACACCCAACAATTGTCAAAGGGCATGATATAACGCATGAGATTATGGCGAATGACAAACTCATCAACGATACTAATGAACTAGTCAGATATAAAATTGATCAAAAATTTCGTATAGAAAGTTTAGCGATACGCTTGCAATCACTAACAGATCAACGACAAGACCTTGAGGCTAAGATTGTATCCCATAAGGATCTGCAGGCGAGCCACTTCGATCAGTTTGTATGGCAAAATTATGACAGCAAAGATGAATCTGGTTATATCCGTAAAAAACAAGAACTTTCATCCATCGAGTCCCAAATAGGCGAAGCTGAGCAAAAGTTGGCGAACGACCTGGGTATCCTAAGTTCTATAGAGGAAAAGCTGGAAAAGTATAACAAAGCACTAAACCAGTTTGAATTAGAAGAAGCGGGAAAACAAGCGCAAATTAATCAGAATACACTCAATTTAAGACAATTAAGTTGGAGTGATTATCAATATCGAGCGCATGAAGATATTGAAAGGGAATACCGAAATCTCAAAATTGACAATCTCCAGATTGAAAAAGATTATGTCACATTAACGGAACAAATAAATGATCTAAACAATCAATCAGCGGCACAAAATAGCCTGATACAAGCTATTATAGGACAGCTCGAAAAGATAGCAGATGAAAGTCTCACTTTAAACAAAAATATCGAACAACAGCTCCATGCGTCAGTATTTGAAACCTTAGACGAGGTGAAGCAAACACTGGCAGAAAATCTTCAAGTACAACGAATCCGACAAGAACTGGAACAATTTCAAGTTCAATTCGAAACACTTAAGGCTCAAATTGCACAATTGGACAAAAAACTGCAGAATCAGGTCTATGATGAAGCCGTGTTTACCAAACATGAATTGTACTTAGTAGAAAGTTCTGCTCATTTAAAGGAACTCACAGAAAATGTTGCAAGANNGTTAACGCAAGAACTAGATCGTCTAAAAGCAGCATACGCACAAAAAGAGAATTTACTTCAACTTCACCTAAAGCTCAGCCTACGTAATGATAATTTAAAACAGTTATTTAACCTGTTCAAAGCTGCCGGATTTGTACAATATGTATCATCAATATACCTGCGTCAATTGTGCGATCACGCCAACATACGTTTCCATCGTATGACCCGAAATCAGCTCAGCTTACAAATTAACGACAACAATGATTTTGAAATTATTGATTATCTCAATGAAGGAAAGAGTAGAAGTGTAAAAACCCTATCCGGTGGCCAGTCGTTTCAAGTATCACTCAGCTTAGCTTTAGCTTTGGCTGAAAGCGTTCAATCCAATACAAAAGCAACTAAAAACTTTTTCTTTATTGATGAAGGATTTGGTACTCAAGATCTCGCCTCGGTAAATATTGTTTTTGAAACTCTGTTGGATCTACGCAAGGAAAATAGGATCGTAGGAATAATTTCCCATGTTGAAGAACTGAAAGAACGTATCCCCATATCACTTTCTATCGAAAAAGACGAAGAACGTGGTAGTCAAATTTTTAGCAATTAATCGAAAACTCAAAGATATTTTGTATTTTAGTTATAGTGTTGATTACACCAGTTTTGAACACTATAACCAAAAAACGAAAGATTATGGGCTTATTTTCAAACAATAGCAGAGGGAAAAGGTCTCATCCTTTTTTCCATAAGGCGACTAGATCAATAAAAAATACGGCTGAACAATCTAATCAAGACAATACACCGAGGATGATCCGGCCAGTACTCTTTGTCAAACAATATGATATCTTATCGATCTTCAAGGAGATATTAATGCCGCAGAATCAAAACTAAGAATCGTTATGCCATTATTATTATTCCTCTTCAGAAACGAGCAATGAGTATTTTGCTTATTTACTCATTCCGTTACGACTATTCTAGTTGATTTATATGGATAATTACGCTGAAAGAAAATTAAAAAATCATTGAAATTATAAAAAAGGAAGGTTAACTTAACCAAAGTAAAACTTTTCTAAGAAAATATTGTCATACGGTAAATAATGATCAAAAAGGCAGTACATTTGGCAGCTATATGAAATACAAACAAATTAACAATAATTCTATCAACCAGATCATGCTTATCGTCATCATTCTAGCGATATGCATATTGATCTTTACCAGTTTATTCTACTATTTGCCCGGTTTTCTCGGTGCAATCACCTTGTATGTCCTTTTCAGAAAACTTAATTTTAAGCTTACAGAAGAAAAAAAATGGAATAAATCATTTGCAAGCATCCTTTTGATCGTATTAACGTTGATATTTTTAGTCGGGCCACTATATCTATTGATAAACTACATGGTCCCACAGGTCACCGAAGCAATTAATAATAAGGATGAGATCATGCAGAAATTTGACTCGATTAAAACTTATTTTAAAGACAGTCCATATTTGAGTAATATTGATCTTTCCGATACCGCACTTATGGAAAGTCTGCAAAAAGCGGCTAAATTTATTCCCAGTATACTCAATTCTGTGGCTGAAGTTGGGGTCAATGTGCTCGTTGCACTGTTTGTCTTATATTTCATGCTGGTAAGCAGCAAAAAGTTAGAGGAGACCATTTATCACGCTATTCCTTTCTCCACGACAAGTAAAGCTGAATTATGGAAAGAATTTGACATGATGGTANNTTTAGCCATGTGCCAAGGTGTTGTTGCTGGTTTAGGTTATTGGTTTTTTGGTTTAGAAAGCCCCATTTTTCTCGGGATTTTAACGGCTGTTTCGACGATAATCCCTATCCTGGGGACAATGGTTGTTTATCTCCCAGCGGCGCTCTTTTTACTAGCAAATGGACAATCCGGCAGTGCGATTGGTCTAGCGTTATACGGGATCATTATTATTGGAAGTATAGATAATATCCTTCGATTCACGATCTTAAAAAAACTTGGCGATGTTCATCCTTTAATAACCGTATTTGGTGTACTTTTGGGACTCAATCTATTTGGCATGTTGGGATTGATATTCGGTCCACTTATCTTGTCATGCGTTGGCGTCTTGCTAAAAGTCTATAGCATTGAATTTGGCAAAAGTACTCCCGAGATTATACAATCTACCTCGTTAAGCGATGTAGATAATCGCGATCAGCGGCCAACTATTAACTAAGAAACAGCTATACATACAATAAAGTATGAAACCAATGATAACACGATAACCAGTAAACTGTCATAACTTGAGATTGAACAGGACATAATCCCATTTTTTTCCTAGTTTTGAATTGTTAATTAAGATAGTCGCACGAAGCTTCCACTGCGGAATAAAGCGGCTACAAATCGTAATCTTTAAATAAAAACCACTAAACACTGGTCAAATAATCAAAGGTCGTCTATGAACAAAAAAATAATCTTAGGAGTAACTGCAGTATTGACAGCTGGAATGATTTATTCATGCAATAATAGCAAACCAAAAGAAGAAAGTGCCGGAAATACGAGTCAAGAAGCCGCTGCTGACAATCATGACCATACGGGCCATGATCATGCCGGTCACGACCATAGCCAAGCAGCGCCAACACAGTCTTCCGAACCAGCATCTATTCTTCCTAATTTCACTTTTTATCAACTTCGTTCGGGAATACGAGTTACAAATGAGAATGTGGCCAAAGACAAGAATACTATTTTCATTTTATTTGACCCAGGATGTAGCCATTGCCAACATGAGGCTACCGAATTGGAAAAGAACATGGATCGTTTAAAGGATGTGAATATCTATTATATTTCGATGAATGATCCTGCATTAGTCTTGGGATTTTTCGATACATTCGCACCCAAATTATCGAAAGCATCAAATGTTGAAGTATTGATTGACAAGGATCAAACATTCATTCAGAACATTCACGTGCCATCACAGTTTCCTGCGAATTATGTCTATGGTGCTGATGGGAAATTAAAATCACACTGGGAAGGTGAAAAGAATATCAATGAGGCTATTAGCCAATTTCATAAATAGTCTGAAATGCTAAAGATAGCAATTAATGGATTTGGGCGTATTGGCAGAAATACTTTACGTAATATATTTCTGCGTGGTGTTGACAGCGAACTGCAAGTCATTGCCATCAATGATTTAACAGATACGCAGACATTGGCACATTTATTTAANNCCGCCAGTACTGTAACCCACGATGACAACCATATCATTATTGATGGTCATGCTATATTGGTGACGAAAGAAAAGGATCCGGCAAAACTGCCTTGGAAAGCGTTGCAAATAGATATCGTCATCGAATCCACGGGACATTTTACAAGTCGTGAGAAAGCGACATTACATCTTGAAGCCGGGGCTGGGAAAGTTATTATCTCAGCGCCACCGCAAGACAGGGATATTCCTACCGTGGTACTGGGAATCAATGATAATACGATTGATCTATCGACCACAATTTTGTCCAATGCATCGTGTACAACAAATAATGTTGCGCCATTAGTCAAAATATTAGATGAAAATTGGGGTATCAAAGACGGTTATATCACTACTGTGCACTCCATGACTGGAGATCAGAATCTCCACGATGCTCCACATAAGGATCTAAGAAGGGCGCGTGCGGCCTCGTCGGCAATAATTCCAACAACTACGGGAGCAGCCAAGGCTATTACCAATGTTTTTCCTCATCTGCAAAACAAATTGGGCGGAGCTGGAATACGTGTCCCTGTACTGAATGGTTCATTAACAGACTTTACTTGCACACTCGAAAGAGAAACTACTGTTGAAGAAATCAATAAAGCCTTTAAATCGGCTGCGCAAAACGAATTGTCCGGAGTACTTTATTACACCGAGGATCCAATTGTTTCTGTAGATATCATCAATAACCCTTATTCATGTGTTTTCGATGCTCAACTCACCTCTATCGTTGGAGGCTTGGTAAAAGTTGTCGGCTGGTATGACAATGAATTCGGCTATTCGAATAGACTAGTGGATCTACTTGTTAAAATCGATCATTTAAACGATAAAAGGTCCGTACATTAAATACGGACCTTTTATCATTTAAATATTTCACTTTTTAAAGCTCGCCTTCAACACCTAAACCAAACAACGCGAAATCATATTTTACAGGATCTAGAGGATCAAGTAAACGTAAATTTGCTGTCAATTCCTGGGCCGTTTTCCAGTTGACCTTATCCAATGTGATCAAACCAAACTTTCGCGCAACCCGCTCTACATGAACATCGCATGGGCAAATAAGATTCATTGGCGATAAACTATTCCAGATACCAAAATCCACACCTTTATTATCTTTTCTTACCATCCATCGTAAAAACATGTTAATTCGCTTTACGGTTGATTTCTGCGCTGGACTGCTGATGTGTTTTCGTGTACGAAGCGGATAGTCCGGCAATGAAAAAAAATACATTTTAAAACTATTGAGTGCCGTTTCCAAATCGACATCTTCTTTGCACTCCTGCCCTATTAGAAAAGCATCTTCCAAAGATTCGAAGTGCGTATAGTGATATTTAAAGAAAGCAACAAAATAAAGAATGTCTGTATCATTAAACGTACGATGCTTAAAACCAAGCAAGCTCTTTAGATCTTTATCCTGATGATTCATGATATAATCATAGGGAACACCGTCCATTCGCATAATCAGGTCATTACATTTATTAATGATTGTTTTTCGTTGCCCCCAAGCCATAATTGAGGCTAAAAATCCCATAATCTCGATATCCTGTTTTTTTGCAAACTGGTGGGGAATAGCGATTGGATCGTTTGGT
>DKIT01000211.1 GCA_002454415.1 Sphingobacterium sp. UBA6711 | reverse complement strand
GATTGACCTTTACGACAATCGCCTGCTGTAAAGATATTGTCAATTGTTGTTTTGTAATCCTTATCGTTGGCCAAGATATTTCCTTTTTCATCCACACGAACCCCTAATTGCTCTAATAAAGTATGTTCGGTATGTTGATAGCCAATTGCTAAAAGGACAAGATCAGCAGGTATTTCGCGGATTTCGGACTCACCCAAGCGTGTTCTTCTACCGAAGTCATCAACTTCGTATTGTACCTCTTTAATTTTTACTGCTTTGACATGACCATTTTCATCTTTAACAAATTCTTGGGTCTCTGTTGCCCAGAGTCTTTCGCAGCCTTCTTCCTGAGAAGAGGAGGTTCCGAACGTTAGCTTGTCCATTGGCCAAGGGTTGTTTTTCAAACGTTCTTTGGATGGTGTCGGCTTGCGTGCAATCTGTGTGATACTTTTTATACGATGACGGTTAGATGTTCCAATACAGTCGGAACCGGTATCCCCGTCACCGATAACGATGACATGTTTGTCAGTTGCCAAGATACGCTCTTGTTCCATCTGGAAACCGCTTACTTCTTTATTTTGCTGTGTCAGAAACTCCATGGCAAAATGTATACCTTTGGCGTCATGTCCCGGCAATTGCATGTGCCAAGGGACAGTCGAACCTGTCGCTAATACCACTGCATCGTAAGCCTTTAATTCGTAGAAGCTGATGTCTTTGCCAACTTCTATATTTACTTTAAATTCGATGCCTGATTCTTTCATCAGATTGACACGGCGATCGATGACCGATTTTTCCAACTTGAAATCGGGAATACCATATCGCAATAGTCCGCCAACTTGATCATCGCGTTCAAAAACGACAACATCGTGCCCCGCTTTATTCAGCTGCGCGGCAGCGGCGAGACCCGCAGGTCCTGAGCCTACCACAGCAACACGTTTGCCTGTTTTCAAATAACTTTTATGCGCTTTGACGTATCCCTTTTTAAAGGCAATTTCAATGATATGTTTTTCGATTTCTTCAATGGTAATCGGGCTACTATGTATCCCAAGTACACATGCTGATTCGCAAGGTGCTGGGCATATTCTGCCTGTAAATTCAGGAAAGTTGTTGGTAGAGGACAGGATCTGATAAGCCTCTTCCCATTTTCCGTCGTATACAGCATCATTAAATTCAGGGATAACATTGCCTAGCGGGCAACCTGAATGGCAAAATGGAATACCGCAATCCATACAGCGTGCGGCTTGTTTGTTGAGCTCGTTTTCGGAATATCCTTTATTGAATTCTTTAAAGTGCTGTACGCGGCCTTCCACAGCTTCTTTTGTTGGAAGCACGCGCTCAAATTCTTTAAAACCTGTAATTTTTCCCATGATCTGTGCTTCCTATATTATGCTTCCACTAATTTTTGACGAATGACATTTTTGTATTCTCTCGGGAATACCTTAATGAATTTATTTTTTTCTCTTGACCAGTTTTGTAAGATGAAATCTGCTCTGCGGCTATTGGTCAGCAAGATATGACGTTTTAACAAAGCGATAATTGCAGTTTCGTCTTCACTTTCCAATGGATCTAGATCGACCATTTCCTGATTGCAGTTTTCGCGAAAATCTTCGTTAATGTCGTAGATCCATGCGATACCACCGCTCATTCCGGCAGCAAAGTTACGACCGGTTGCTCCTAAGATCAGCGCACGCCCACCTGTCATGTACTCACAGCCATGGTCACCAACGCCCTCAACAACAGCTGTAGCTCCTGAGTTACGTACGGCGAAGCGTTCGCCTGCCTGTCCGTTTACGAATAGATGTCCGGATGTCGCACCAAATAATGCAACGTTGCCAATAATGATATTGTCTTCCGGTACAAGGGCACTTTCTGCTACTGGATAGATGGCTAACTGAGCTCCGGAGAGCCCTTTTCCAACATAATCATTGGCTTCACCTTGTAACTCAAAGGAAAGTCCTTTGGTAGAAAATGCACCGAAGCCTTGTCCGGCGGAACCTTCAAATTTGAAGTTGATGGTATTGTCTGGCAGACCTTCTGAACCATAAAGTTTGGAAATCTCGTTCGATAACATCGTTCCAATGGTGCGGTCTGTATTTTTTACTTTAAATGTGCCAAATACTGGGGTTTTGCTATCTAGAGCCAATTTAGACTGTTTTAATAAGCCCCAATCCAAAATCATAGCCATACCATGATCCTGCTCTTCGGTATTGTATAACGATTGCCCAGGCTCGTTACGTTCGACGTGTAAGATGTCAGTGAAATCTATTTTCTTTGCTTTCCAATGATCAATATTCTCGCGTTTTTTCAAAAATTGAGCACGGCCTACCATTTCGTTAATGGTACGGTAACCAAGGTATGCCATTGTTTCACGGACTTCTTCGGCTAGGAAGGTGAAAAGGTTGACAATATCTTCTGGTTTTCCAGAGAACAACTTGCGTAGTTCAGGATCCTGCGTTGCTACACCTACAGGACAAGTATTCAAGTGACACTTACGCATCATGATACATCCGCCAGCAACTAGAGCCGCCGTAGATACTCCCCATTCTTCAGCTCCTAGGAGTGTTGCAATGATAATATCGCGGCCTGTTTTTACTTGACCGTCAGCTTGTAAGACCACACGGCTACGTAATTTATTTTTAACCAGTGTCTGATGCGCTTCTGCAAGCCCGAGTTCCCAAGGTAATCCTGCATGTTTGATCGAACTGATCGGAGATGCTCCTGTACCACCGTCGAAACCAGCAATAAGAATTACATCGGCATGTGCTTTGGCAACCCCAGCGGCAATTGTACCGACACCGGCTTTAGAGACCAATTTGACATTAATTCTTGCTTGGCGGTTGGCATTTTTTAAATCAAAAATTAACTGCGCTAAATCCTCGATTGAATAAATATCATGGTGCGGCGGCGGCGATATGAGTCCAACGCCAGGAGTAGAGTGTCTTGTTTTGGCAATCCATGCATCTACTTTTGGTCCCGGTAACTGACCTCCCTCGCCAGGTTTCGCGCCTTGAGCCATTTTTATCTGTAGCTCATCAGCCTGCGTGAGGTAATTGGAGGTGACGCCGAAACGAGCCGACGCGACTTGTTTAATTGCTGAGCGCATGGAGTCACCATTTGGAAGGGGTTGGTAACGAAGTTCATCTTCACCACCTTCGCCGGTATTGGATTTTGCTCCAATGCGGTTCATTGCAATGGCCAGGGTACTATGGGCCTCGTGGGAAATGGATCCGAAAGACATCGCTCCGGTAGCGAAACGTTTTAGAATTTCGCTCGCAGGCTCCACTTGCTCCAATGGGATGGAATTGCGGTGTTTTGCAAAGTCCAACAATCCACGTAGCGTAAACATATGTTCTTTCTGCTCGTTAATCTTCTGCGCATATTTTTTATAGGTCGCATAGTCTCCAGTACGGCAGGCTTGCTGTAAGAGATGAATTGTATCCGGATTCCAAAGGTGACCTTCACCGCGACGTTTCCATTGGTAGATACCGCCTTCTGGTAATAAATTTTGGGGAGTACGGCTTTTTTCAAATCCACGCCAGTGTTTTGAAAGAGCTTCTTTAGCCAAATCATCCAAAGTCATTCCACCAATACGCGAAACTGCGCCGCAGAAAAATTTGTCGACAACGGATTTATCGATACCGAGTACCTCAAAGATCTGTGCTCCGTGGTAGGATTGCAATGTTGATATCCCCATTTTGGAGAAAATTTTCAACAAGCCATTGTTGACGGCCTTAACATAGTTTTTAGATAATTCTGGCCAAGTCAATTCCGTATCCAATGTGTTTTGTTCTTTCATCGTACGGATACTTGCTAAAGCCATATATGGATTGATAGCAGTAGCACCAAAAGCTAATAGACAAGCAAAATGATGAACTTCCCATGCATCTCCTGATTCTACAACTAGGCCCACCGCCCCACGATTGCCTGTTTTGATCAGATGGTGATGAACAGCCGAAACAGCTAACAATGACGGGATCGCAGCATGTTTGGAATCGATGGCTCGGTCTGAAAGAATCAAGACTTGAAAACCATCTCGAACAGCATCATCTGCATATCGGCATAAACGTTCTAGACCAGCTTCCAAAGACCCAGGTTTGCCATCTGAGCGGAAGTAAGATTGAATGGTTTTCGCTTGAAATAAGCCCGTATCAATCGACCGTAATTTTTCTAGTTCTTTGGACGTCAGGATTGGATGCGGTAAGGTCACGCAGTGACAGAATTTCTTGTCTTCGATCAAAATATTGCCCGCATTACCAATAAAAGTCGCCAAACTCATGACCAAACGTTCGCGAATCGGATCGATGGGTGGATTGGTTACTTGCGCAAAGAACTGCTTAAAGTAGCTGGAGATATGTTGTGGTTGATCGGAAAGAATTGCTAATGGTACATCAGATCCCATAGAACCTGTTGGCTCATATCCGGTTAGCGCCATTGGTGTTAGGATGGTTTCCAGATCTTCTCTGGAGAAACCAAAAGTTTTTTGGTATCTGAAAACGGATTCTTTGGAAAGGTATGTATAGGTCACACGAGGTTCTTCCAATTCTTCCAGCTTGATTTTATAATTGTCCAACCAATCGCTGTAGGGTTGTTGGTTGATCAGTTGATCTTTTACTTCGTTGTCTGTTAGGATCCGACCTTGTTCCATATCGACAAGGAATATTTTACCGGCTTGTTGACGTCCTTTTTTGATAATAGTAGACTCCTCAATCGGAAGTGCACCAGCTTCAGAAGCCACAACGACGCGATCGTCGGAGGTTACGGCATAACGTAGTGGACGTAAGCCGTTGCGGTCTAACGTAGCACCAATATGTTTGCCATCGGTGAAGCAGAGTGCCGCAGGACCATCCCAAGGTTCCATTAAGGTCGCGTGGTATTCATAGAATGCACGCTTTAAGGGATCCATCTGTGTATTTCCATCCCAAGCCTCTGGAACTAGCATTAACATGACGTGTGTCAAGCTACGGCCGCTATGTAAAAGAAGTTCGGCAACATTATCAAGACATGCTGAATCAGATTGGCCACGGTCCACGATAGGGAGTAAGATTTCCATTTCCTCTTCCGTGAAATAGGGCGACGACAGCGCACGCATGCCTGCATAAAACCAATTGAGGTTACCGGTCAAGGTATTGATCTCACCATTGTGCGCCAACATACGGAATGGCTGAGCAAGGGACCAGGAAGGAAAAGTATTGGTTGAAAAACGGGAGTGAACCAAGCCAAACGCTGATACGACACGTGGATCACGTAGATCAAGATAATATGTACCGACTTGGTAAGTTGTTAATTGACCTTTGTAAATAATTGTTTTGCAAGAAAGCGATGCAAAGTAAAGTGGGAGAGGGTATTCTTGTTGTTGTTTAACTTTTTGGATGATCAGGCGACGTAGTACAAAAAGCTTGCGTTCAAATTCTTCAGTGTTTGAAACTCCGTCTGGTCTGCTAACAAAAAATTGGACAATTTCGGGTTCCGCACTGAGCGCTGTTGGTCCAATACCTTCACGATTGACTGGTACTGGACGATAGCCAAGGAATTTCATACCCCTTTCTACTGTCGCTTCCTCAATCAAATCCCGACATATTTTGTTCATGGCCTCCTCTTTTGGAAGAAATACCATACCTGTACCGTAATACCCTGGTTCTTCTAATTGAATACCCAAGTTGATGCATTCCTCCCATAAAAATTCGTGGGGAAGTTGGATCATGATACCAGCTCCGTCACCACTTTCCGGATCACAGCCACAGGCACCACGGTGCTCCATATTCTCCAACATGGTCAAGGCGTCTTTTACTTGTGCGTGTGATTTATTCCCTTTGATATGGGCGACAAAGCCTACCCCACAGGCGTCATGCTCAAAATTAGGGTCGTAAAGCCCCTCCGTTTTCGGTCTTTGTTCAATCATCTTTCCTTTTCAAATATTTTATGATTGCTAATATAGGAATAAAAAACGGAATTTTTGTTAATATTATAATGAAAATGTTTATATGTTGGTTTTATTGTTTTATTTCAAGTGTTTTGTTGTTGATATTGTATTTTTGTTTCGTGTTTTTTGGAAGCTGCGGATGCGAAGAAAAGACGCGTTGTGCTTATCTTACAGAGGGAAAGGTAAGCGAGATAAAATAGAAATAAAAGCCATTTATCAAATTGCTCACAAATAAAGCTGTATCTGTTATCTATATAATTAATTATATGTAGCATATCATTGGTTGGATTCGTTTGTTGAGATACAATGATTATTTATTATCCCTAAATTTTATAGCCATATGAACCGTATTAGAATTTCTTTTCTTGTCTCTAGTTTGCTATTTTTTTTGTTATCTAAAACTTTTGCTCAATCAGATTCCTTGGTACCTAACCGTTATTGGTCTATTCAAGTTTATCCGGGGGTAAATATTGACCTAAGCGGCGGTAAAAAATCGAATAATGGTTTATTTCCGGGGCGGGCAGATCTTACTATTGCAGGAGGATTCAAATTTCAGCACCTCTTTTCGCAACGACATGGTTGGTATGCAGCTATGGATATGACGATGTTCAGAGAACAGACACCAGATTATTTCAATCGAGAAGATGTATTTATTCCTGCCAAACAAATCTTAAAAGATTTTGCAAAAGGCTTAGTTTCGAGTATTGCTCCACGACCGGGAATTCAAGTTGGATGGATGTATCGTTTCAGGGGGGAGCGCTGGGAGCTATTGCCGAGCGTTGGATTGGGAGCGAATGTGCACTTTTGGGATGATGAGGGAAATTATGACATGAATGAAGATAATACTTACTATCAATTGAAGTATAAATTACGGTCTGGAGGACCAGCAATGTATCTAAGCTTTTCGGCCAATTATTTCCTCTGGAAGAAAGGTTATTTGGTGCTGAATGCTGATTTTGGTCAACCTCTACGCGCGTCAACGGCAGAAGTTGCCCTTTCGCAGAACGGAGTAGAGGTAAAACGTTTTCAAGAACGATCTTCTGCTGTAGGACGTAGATTAAATTTGGCGGTAGGCTATGGCTTTGTTTTCGGGAGACATTGATCTGTCTTTCTTAATATAATCAGCTAGCTTCTACTAATTTTTGATTGCAACTTTTATCTTAATTTTTACTAACTTCCTCAGATGAAGATCACTAAAATTGAAATTTATCGATTGAGCATTCCAATGGAACCATTTGTCATTGCAACAGGAACAATGGATTATGCCCAAAATACTTTTATACGTATCTATACCGATGCCAATATGTATGGTGTGGGCGAGTGTTCTGCCTTTCCAATGATCGTCGGGGAAACACAGGATACTTGTTTGGTGCTGGCAAGGGATTTTGCGAAAATTTGGAAAGGCAAAGATCCTTTGGCTATTGAAGAGCGTTTGGCTGAATTAGATTTGTATATTGCTGGTAACAAAACGATTAAATCGGCTTTTGATATGGCATTATATGATTTGGCAGCGAAACATGCCGGCATGCCCCTCTATCAGTTTTTGGAAGGAACGAAGCGAGAGATTACGACAGATATCACCTTAGGGATTGCATCTCCGGAAGAGATGGCGCTGAAAGCAAAGCGTTTACAGGAGGAAGGTGCGGTCATGTTGAAAGTTAAATTGGGGAAGGAACCAAAAACGGATATTGCACGTATTCGTGAAATACGTAAGGCTGTAGGATTCGAAATGCCTATTCGCGTTGATGCAAATCAAGGTTGGTCTTATGCAGAGGCAATAGAAGCATTGCAGGGGCTGGAACCTTTTAAGATACAATTTTGTGAACAGCCAATGCGTACATGGGATGATGAATATTTACCGCTATTGCGCACAGAAACTATCGTTCCTGTGATGGCGGATGAATCGGTTTATTCTCACCATGATGCGGAGCGCCTCTGTAAAGCTGATGCCTGCGATTATATCAATATCAAATTTTCGAAATCAGGAGGTATTCAAGAGGCCTTAAAAATTAATCATATTGCCGCGGAATACGGTATTACTTGTATGATCGGAGGGATGCTGGAATCTCGCTTGGCTTTGGCTGCTAAGGTACATTTCGCTTATGCAGCCCCGAATATTAAGTTTTTTGATCTGGATACCTGTATGGTTGGTCATTTGGAGGATCCTGTTATCGGTGGTATTCAATATGACGGATACAAAATACATATCTCAGACCAAATTGGAATCGGGGCAGAAATAGATCAGGCATTCTTGGATAAATGTGAACAATGGGTTATTTAATTTGATAATTGTTTTGACCCCTGGTCGGCGGCAGATGTATTGGGATCAAAGTCTTATCGGGATAGAAGAAGTCGTTAACTTGATAGGTCTGAATACTTTTAAGAAGAATACTGGAAAATTAAGAGTATCCTATCGCAAATAGGTGATTATAGAAGTAAGAACGCTATTTTTTAACAGCAATTATCACATAATATTCCTTTAACATTTGTTAAAAAAAAGTTGGTCTGTAGTGGTTTTGGACATCTATTGGAACTAAAATAGATAATATTCAGTACCTTTGCCGTACTTATTATTTTATAAAAGTTAGAAAATATCATGAGTACTCAAAAAGGACCTATTTCTCAATTTATTGAGCATAATTACCGTCACTTTAACGCAGCGGCATTAGTAGATGCTGCAAAAGGTTACGAGGAACATTTGTTGGATGGTGGAAAAATGTTGATCTCTTTAGGAGGGGCAATGTCTACCGCTGAATTGGGTGTTTCTTTAGCAGAAATGATCCGTCAAGATAAAGTACACTTTATTTCTTGTACTGGTGCTAATTTGGAAGAGGATGTGATGAACCTTGTGGCACACTCACACTACAAAAGAATCCCTAATTATAGAGATTTGACAGCTGAACAAGAAAGAGAGCTATTAGATAATCACTATAATCGTGTGACAGATACTTGTATTCCTGAAGAGGAAGCTTTCCGTCGTTTGCAGAAACATCTTGAAGATGTTTGGCATGCTGCTGAAGCAAAAGGTGAGCGTTATTTGCCACATGAATTTCTTTATCAAGTCGTTAACTCAGGTGTATTGGAACAATATTATGAAATCGACCCGAAAGATTCATGGATTGTTGCTGCTGCTGAGAAAAATTTGCCGATTGTATGTCCGGGATGGGAAGATTCAACCACAGGTAATATCTTCGCATCCAATGTGATTAAAGGTAAATTGAAAGCGAGTACTGTTAAGTCTGGTATCGAGTATATGATTTACTTAACAGAATGGTACCGTAATAACTCAGCAGGTAAAGGTGTTGGATTTTTCCAAATCGCTGGAGGTATTTCTGGTGACTTCCCAATCTGTGTAGTTCCGATGATGTATCAAGATCTTGAATGGGAAGAAGTACCTTTCTGGGCTTATTTCTGTCAGATCTCTGATTCAACCACTTCTTATGGTTCTTACTCAGGCGCTGTTCCAAATGAGAAAATCACTTGGGGTAAATTAGATATTGATACACCTAAATTTATCGTAGAATCTGACGCAACGATCGTTGCGCCATTGATCTTCTCGTACATCTTAGGTCTTTAATCTTTTTGACATACAGAAAGGAGCGATTTTTCGCTCCTTTTTCTTTTCCCTTTTTCTTCTTTATCTTTACTGTCTAATATTTTTTTCCCAATGAGCAATCTTACAACAGATAATCCCGTTGCACTTCAGACCTTAATGGATGAAACAATCTTTGGAAATGGTTTTGATTTTCAAGCCGATCTGTCTGGACATTCTTTACAGGAGGAGAATAGTGTTGATGCGCAAGCAGCTATTGTACAAGCATCATCGGCAACGAAGGACACTTCGTATGTAGCGGTGGGGATAGGGGAAGCCCAACAAGCTGTCCCTAGTCAGGTAGTCAGCGGAAGCCAAGCTATTAACGATCTAGAGGTATTGGGGGGCGAGTTTATTTATCAGGGAAATAAGGAGCAAGGAATACTTTTTATTCTGCGATACGAGCAATATCCTTACTTCTCACCCGCGGCACTTGAAGCTTTCGAGAAAACAATTGGCGCCTTGAAATTGACAAAAGAGAGCGTTGCTGTGCTTAATTTAGCGAATAGCCATAATCCGAATGATTTTAAACGTATCATGCAATTTTTCCAGCCGACTAAGATTATTTTGTTGGGAGTGGAACCGGCCTCTTTGAAACTCCCTTTTATTGAGCATAATTCCTATATGAAAGGCCGTATTGCGACGGTTTTTAATACGTTCAGTTTTGAAGAGATGTTTATCGATGTAAATAAAAAGAAACTGTTCTGGAACGAATTTAAGACTTTTATTGTTTCTTAGTTTTTGATCCGATACACATTGTAATAAACAAAACATAAAAATAAATTTGAAGAAGATGCTAGAACTTGTGTTTGCAACCAATAATGCCCATAAACTGCAAGAGGTCCAAGCGATCGTGGGAAATGCTTTTGTCATCAAGAGTTTGAACGATATTGACTGTCAGGATGATATTCCAGAAACAGGTGTAACATTCGAGGAAAATGCACAGCAGAAAACAGATTATTTGGTTAACAAATATGGCCTTTACTGCTTTGGTGATGATTCCGGATTGGAGATAGACGCATTAAATGGCGAACCGGGCGTTTATTCAGCACGTTATTCCGGATCAAGGGATATGGAAAAGAACATTGATCTTGTCCTGCAAAAATTAGGTAATACCTCCAACCGTACGGCGAGATTCAAAACAGTTATTTCCTTGTATCTGAATGAGCAGCAGCACTTCTTTGAGGGAAGTATTGAAGGCAAAATTATAGATCAACGTAGAGGTGTTGATGGGTTTGGTTATGACCCCATCTTTATCCCAAATGGCTATGACAAAACTTTTGCGGAAATGACAGCAGAGGAAAAAAACAGCATAAGCCATCGTGCGATTGCTGTTGGCAAACTTGCTGCATATTTAAAAACGAAGTAAGTCAGTTACTAGCTCATTTGAATTATAAATAGAAATTTCTATTGATTTAATTTAATGAATGAGCGCATCTGAGAGGAGCAGCAGATAGTCTTGAATCAAAAAAGCAGCGCAAAACAATTTGTTTTGCGCTGCTTTTTTGTGCGACCTGGTATTGGTTATTTAGCTTTTATTTTTGTCTGTGTACTATCTTGCGCCGGTGTTATCGCCGATTTATTAGTTGTTGAGTCGGACTTTGCAGTTGCTTTGTCGGCTGCAGTCTTTACATTTGTTTTTGCACTGTTAGCTTTATCTATTGTTTCCGATGGCTTAGCAGTTTTTGTTGTAGCGCTTGCTTTGTCACCTTCGGTATCTTTAACCTTATCGATACTTCCAATTGTATTCGTTTTCTCGGCAGCACCTTTTTGACGTCCAGTAGTTTTGTCAGCTTTGTTAATGGACTTCATTGTTCCCGATTCCTCACCTTCTGGTGTACTAGGGACAGTAAATGAAGCTTTGGAAAGATCCCGCTTCCTATTCAATAGATCGTCTTTCGATTTAGGTCGATCTTCAGGTCGCCAGGTAAAGTTTGGCAAGAACTCCTTGTCTGCTGTGACTTCGGCAATAGGGTAAACTTTGCCGTCAACCTTCCGAATAGACACATATTCCTTCAATTTATTGTCTTCCATCAAGATTTTGAAGCGACTACTTCTGTCATGTACAAGTTCAGTCGTTACATTGGTTTTCTCATCAATGTTGTAGAAAATATTTTCTGCATTTCCATCGACAAAAAGACGTTCCATACGATTCTTGGTAAAGAAACTAGTGATTTTTCTTCCTTTAATCTGATTGAATTTTAAAGAATCACTCGTGGCATTGACCATAAATGCGTTACCTATTAAAAGTGAGTTGTCTAACTTTTGATTTTTCACCTGAAGAAATATGGTATCACCGGATATCTGTGAGTTTTCTGCCCACATCATAGGTTTTCCCATCAATCTGAACATAGAGTCTTGCATGCCATAATACATGGAATCCGCCACAGCTTGTAGATCTGATTTGAAAAGTCTTGCATTATAATATGCTTTTATAATCCGTGTTTTGGCGGTGTCCTGAGGAAGAGAATCTCGTTTTCCTTCTTGCGCATTTTTTAATGCCGCACCCATTAACTTATCGGATTCACCACCTTTAGGAATGATGGCTTTTCTACGCAGAACACTATCTGCCTTGAGATTTTTTTCAATTTCGATTCTATTTTGATCACCGACAACAACAGGGGTTTTCTTTGGCCCAATCTGTTTCGTACTGATGACCTTTTCAAATCCTTTGTTTACCTTTTTATCGGGTATTGTTCCACCACCTTGATTTTTTTGAAGGCTGTCAACTCCCTTGTGAAGACTGTCAATATTATTTTTTAAGGTGCCCGCGGAATCAGGATATGTTGATACCGAGTCCTGATCACCGTAATCTACCTCGGTATCATCTTCGATAGCTCCGCCTTCCCGATTTAATTTAAAATCCCTGGCAATGTAGTCTCTTCGAAATATAACTTGGGAAAACAAGGTGTCAGCAGTCATAAAAACAGAATCCATCTTTTGATCTGTCTTTAGTTCATCGTCCTTAGCAACTTTGACAATCTTATTTTCTTTGGTAGGTTTTTTGTTTTCTGCTGTCGTTGTTTTATCAACGCTTTCCTTTTGTTCTTTTTTTTCAAGTTTCTTAATTTCTTTTGTTCCTTTTTTCGGCGTCTTATCTGAGTTTTGTTGAATAGGAGCGAAAGAAGATACAGAATCTTTTTGCGTGGAGTCTTTTTTGACAACCGAAACGACCAATGGTTTGTCCGTCATTGTTATGGATTCATTTCTTCCGTTGTATAAACCGTAGCCGCCATAAGCGTAAAACTTGTCTAAAGTGTCCACAAAAACAACATTTTTAACAGCTTTACCAATGCCAACTTGCCTGTCATAGAATAGGCTATCGCCTTTAAGAAATTTCGTCCCTTCGGTATAGAGGTTGTTTTTTGAAAAATAGGCTTGCCCCGTTGCCATATGATACCGTCCTTTTTCGGTATATAGGTTTTCCCCTTTGTTTCCTTTAATATTGGTCGGTCCATAAAAATCGGTCACACGAGAATTACCGTTATATTTCATGGAATCGGTATATACCTTGACATTGGTCGATCGGACGACAACCTTTTGATTAAAATAGGATTCCCCTGTATTTTCAAAATAGGTGGCTCGTTGGCTTGTAATTGTATCACTTCCGGAGAGAATACGTCCACCACTATAGTAATTACCGATCTTACTACGCATGTTATAAACTAGATGATCGGTTGTCAACACTGACCCACTTGTGCTCACCATCCGAACAGCTCCAGTTAATGTAGCCAATTGCATCGCCGCTTCGTAATGTAGTTTATTGGAAAATATCCGTGTTCCGTCAGGCTGTGTGATGATCACATTACCGTATGCTTCAAAATATTGCCGGCCAATTTTATCATTGTGCAAGTATCCACTGTCTGATGAAAGTGTAGAGCCTAAGTGTTCGTAAACTGGCCGATAAAACATGGCGCTTCCAGTTTTAGCATTAAAGACACTGTATAGCGATGAAATTAGTCTCAACTCATCTTTCTTCTGTGCTTGAACCGACAAGCCAGTTAAAATAAATACAATAAGCGTATAAATGTATTGTTTCACAAGGGCAAAAATATGGATTTTAATTGCTACTTTACTGGATTTTACAAATTTTAAGACTTGAACTTATTATTCGCACAAAATATACTGTAACTTTGTTTTATGAATGTGCTGGAAAGATTAAAGAGCTATATTGAAAAGGAGCATTTGTTGATGTCTCACCATAAAATATTGCTTACGGTCAGTGGGGGCAAGGACTCAATGTTGATGGCTCATTTATTCGTCAAAGCGGGCTATGATATTGCTATTGCACATTGTAATTTTCAGTTACGGGGTGAGGATTCCGAACTGGATGAAGCCCTTGTCAAAAAGTTTGCTGAGGACAATTGTATCCCATTTTTTGTTAGCCATTTTGATACCAAGGGGTATGCGAAGGAGAATCAAATTTCGATACAAATGGCGGCTCGGGAACTCCGCTATACGTGGTTTGAAAAGTTGCGACATGAGCTGGGATTCGATCGGATAGCGGTGGCGCAGCATTTAAATGATCACATTGAGACGGTACTGCTTAACCTTTCTCGTGGAACTGGTTTACAAGGGTTACAAGGTATTTTCCCGATAAGAGACCGGATTATAAGGCCTTTATTATTTTTAAAAGCTAGTGAAATCGAACACTATGTTAAAGAATATAGCATTGCCTATCGGGATGATCAGTCGAATTTCTCGACCAAATATGCCCGCAACAAAATTAGGATTGACATTATTCCACATTTCAGAAAACTTCAGCCGGATTTTGAAACGATCTTTGATCAGAATATCACTCATTTTAAAGAGTCTTATCAATTGTTACAGCAATTTGTCGAGCCGATTCGGAAGAAGATTTTTCTTGTTGCCGGGGATGAGTGGGTAGTTCGTAAAGAAGATCTTGAACCTTATGTGGATAATCTACCATTACTTTATGAATTGTTCTCCGCTTTTAATTTTTCCAAGGCGGTATTGAGTGATTTACAACAGGCATGGAGGAAAGCGTCTGGTCGTATTTTTCAATCGGATTGCTATCACATGTTATTAGATAGAAATGAACTTTTTATTCGAGAAAAAGAATTTGTCTCACATGATGAGGCCTTGGTAACATCAGAGACGTCGACAGTGGAATGGAAGTTGTATTGCTTCCATGCGGAGGTATCATCCGATTTGGCTATTGTAAGAAGTAATGCGATTGTAAAACTAGATTATGAGCTGCTCGTTTTCCCCTTGACAATTCGATCATGGAAAGTGGGCGATAGTTTTTATCCCTTAGGCATGAATGGACGAAAAAAATTGAGTGACTTTTTCATCAATAAGAAAATCAGTTTATTTGAAAAGGAAAACATTCCAATTGTGGTAAATGGAAACGGGGATATCCTTTGGGTAGCAAATTATCGGATGGACAATCGATATAAGATTACCTCCAATACAAAAAAAGTCCTTACTTTAGTTTGCAGAACTGATTAGTGTGAAAAATTGCTAATTATAGCAAGAAGAAGAATATCGTGAGCTAGATCTTGATGCAATATTAAAATCATTTGGAAGGAAACGATGTTGGTAGGTTAAGGTAAAAAGATTATCATTAAAAGATTTAGATTAAATAGCTAAACATCAATATTAAAGTAAATGAGAGCAGGTGTACTTTATTCAGAAAACCAATATTTAGGACGTGATCGGGTTTGGATTAGCGTTCGTTTAGTACTTGTACTTTTTTGTTTTACAGCGTTTTATTTGAATTTAGATCATTTGATATCGAGCCAATTATTCTTTATTGTTGGAGTAGGTATTATTATTACATCCATTGTTATGATGTATATGGTACTGTTTCGTACCGAAGTGTTACAGGATCATGTTCTGATTAGTGGTTTGTGGTCTACACGCGTTGTAAAAATCGACCTTGCCTCAATTACAAAAATTGAAAAAGCACCATATAGTAGTTTCTTCTTTAATAACCCGGTCTATAATCTTCACACAAAAGGAAAGATAAAATTCTATGCTGGTGGCAAGAATGCTGTATTCTTAACGGATAAAGACGGTCTTACTTATGTCTTAGGGACACAGCGACTGGAGGAGTTATATCGCGTTATTATGGAGACGAAAGCAAAATTAGGAAAGTCTTAAAATTTGTTAATAAATTCTTATCTGACAATTTAAAGACAACAGGTTATCGAGTTATTGGTTAAATTTGGTAAAATAGCAACGAATTAACTATGGCATTTTTAAAATTTATACTTATTACATTCGCTGTTTACTTTGTAGTAAGATTTTTATTTAGATTATTTTTACCGTTTGCGATGCGCAAAGCAGCTGAAAAGTTGATGAAAAAAGCACAGCAGCAAGGGGGGACATACAGTAACCAAGGACAAGGTGGTACCTTCTATTATGAGTTTAACGGCCAAGGGCAACAAGAAAGTAAAAGATCCCAGCCTGAGGGGAAAATTCATGTAGACTACATTCCACCTAAAGAAGAGCCTGAGCGCAAAGGCTCTGAAACCGCAGGAGAATTTGTCGATTTTGAGGAAATAAAATAATTTTAAGCAATCCAAATAGCGTATCTTTGTGCTATGTGGCTGAAGCAACTTTCTGTTCTAAATTTCAAGAATTACTCGGAATCATCTTTGGAATTTCTTCCTGAGGTAAATGCTTTTACCGGCAGTAATGGTGTCGGTAAGACCAATCTCCTGGATGCTATCCACTATCTGTCCCTTTGTAAAAGTTATTTTAACCCAATTGATTCCCAGCATATCAAATCAGGTAATGATTGGTTTATGGTGCAAGGGGAATTTGATAAAGAATCTACTTGTGATTTTATTTCCTGCAGCCTGAAAAGAAATCAGAAAAAACAGTTCAAAAAAAATAAAAAAGATTATCCCAGATTGGCGGATCATATCGGTCTATTTCCCTTGGTCATGATTTCGCCTAATGATAGCCTGATCATAACAGACGGAAGTGAAGAACGTAGGAAGTTTGTGGATAATGTTATTTCCCAAACAGACAATAAATACTTAGACACATTAATTGTCTACAATAAGTTTTTGGCTCAACGTAACAGCCTCCTAAAACAGGCTCGTCAGACTAGTGTATTGGATCTTGGTCTTATTGAAATCCTTAACTTTCAATTGGAGGAAGTAGGGAATATTATCTTTCAGAAAAGAAGATCGTTTATGGAAGAATTTAAACCGGAATTTGATCGTCATTATCAATTTTTGACAGAAGACGCCGAATCCGTTCATTTACAGTATGAATCCCCGTTGATGAGCGATTCTTTTCTAAATATTCTAGAGAAAAATTTAGAGCGCGATCGGATTCTTGAACGTACCACACAAGGGATTCATAAAGACGATCTGATATTTACAATCCATGATGGAATGCCCTTAAAGAAATTTGGATCCCAAGGCCAGCAAAAGTCATTCTTAATTGCATTGAAACTTGCGCAGTATTCCTATTTACAACAAAAGAAAGGCTTCAAACCACTACTTCTTTTAGATGATATCTTTGATAAGCTTGATGATCGCCGGACACATAAATTAATGCAAATGGTATCGGAAGATGATTTCGGACAGATTTTTTTGACCGATACAGACTCGAAAAGAATTCGACGAATCTTTGACGCAATCAGTCGCCCTGTTCGTATATTTGATATTGAAGGAGGACAAGTGAATGTATAAGAAACAGCCTAAGAAAAGTTTGGAATTTATTCGGTCAAGTGATGATATGACCATTAAACAGGGGGTCGAACGTTTATTGGAAGCGTATAAATTGCGGCGGAAATTTGACGAAACCTCTATTGCTGCTGTTTGGCCCCAATANNCAGCAGTTATATGTTCGCGATAAAAAGTTATTTGTTCGTGTAGAGTCTGCGGTGATCAAAAATGAACTGGCACTTATGCGCCAACAAATTCTAGGGCGGGTAAATGAATATGTTGGCCATGTTATCATTGAAGAGGTTGTGATTTTATAAGCTCACATTTTTATTTATCTTTCTCGATTTACTTTCTGTATTTCCGCAACTCTTGGTAGAAATTTTCTCAAATTTCAGGTATCGAATTGAAATGCCTGGTTAGCTATTCAAATAGCGAGTAGTCCAGGAAATACAATACGCTTTGAACCTTACAGAACTTTATTATCCTCACTATACTTTCAATATATCCTTTACTTCATGAATGGCGAAAATGGAGATTGATCAGGTCCAATTTGTTCAAGGCAGCATCTGCTGGTATTGTAATTTCATTTTCCAAATCTACCGCTGCAGTGCATGTGGGATTTTCAACAGGCAGCTGTTAGTAGGGATTTTTTATAAACACTATATTTTATTTGCGTAGGACTTTTAGTAATGTTATTAACATTTTTCTGTGTATAACACTATACTTTTACACATTTTTGGTTTTTTCGGGCTTTAGTTTGTTCGAGTTATTAACAATTTTATGTGTATAAACAGGCGTTTATACACATTTATTATTTAGGAATATCCATGGGTTAGTTTGTTATTAACATTTTGATGTTAATAAATGGTATTTTTTGTTGATAAGTGTTTTTTGTTTTGTGATGGAATGAAGCTTATGCACAAATTACCAACAATATAGTTTGGTGGAATTTTGAGATTTTGGGAAAATTATGCGGTTCTATCTGTGGAACAGTTTATAGGAACTGTTCTAAATCACCTTTTCCTTCACGTACGACATCGAAGGTTCCATCTGTTAGATCTACGACAGTTGATGCAACATTGTCTCCATAGCCACCGTCGATGACTGCATCGACAAGATACTCGTACTTTTCATGGATTAATTCTGGATCAGTAGAGTATTCTATAATTTCATCTTCGTCGTGAATGGACGCAGTGACGATTGGGTTTCCCAATTGTTTGACAATTTCTCGAACGATATTGTTATCTGGAACACGTATACCAACAGTTTTCTTTTTTGAACTTAGTAGTTTCGGAACTTTTGTGGTAGCGTTGAAGATAAATGTAAACGGTCCTGGTAATGCTTTTTTTAGTACGCGAAATACTGATGTATCAAAAGATTTAGTGTATTGGGAGATATCGGTTAGATCGTAACAAATAAAAGACAGGTTGGCTTTCTCCGGTTTTAAACCTCTGATTTCGCAAACGCGCTCTATTGCTTTCTGTTGTGTAATATCGCAGCCGATACCATAGACAGTGTCTGTGGGATAAATAATAACACCACCACGTCTGAGAATATCAACAGCTTGCTCAATAGCTTTGGGATTAGGATTGTCGTTATATATTTTGATCAGCATCTTTATAGATTAATTAAGTTTGGGAATTTCATTTGATCGGTCAATTCTACTCCGATGTTCCCATTTATGTGTCTTTCTAAAAGAACAACAGCCAAAATATTTTGTTTTGGCTGTTGTTCTTTATATTAAAATTCTGCGTTTTTCGGTGTGCGTGGAAATGGTATCACATCACGGATATTGGTCATTCCTGTTGTAAATAATACCAAACGTTCGAAGCCTACGCCAAATCCAGCATGCGGAACAGATCCAAAACGACGGGTATCCAAGAACCATTCCATTTCTTCTGCTGGAATACCAACTTCTGCCATACGATCTAGTAGGCGGTCTAGATTTTCCTCACGTTGAGAGCCCCCAACCATTTCGCCTATACCTGGGAATAAGATATCCATGGCACGAACTGTATTGCGTCCCTGTGCATCAGGTTCATTTTGCTTCATGTAGAAGGATTTGATCTCTCTTGGATAATCTGTTAATATAACAGGTTTTTTGAAGTGTTTCTCTACCAGGTAACGTTCGTGTTCAGATTGTAGGTCAGCTCCCCAGTCATCAATAAGGTACTTAAATTGTTTCTTCTGGTTAGGCTTGCTACGTTTTAATATTTCAACTGCATCTGTATAAGTTACTCGTTCAAAATCATTCGTCAAGACAAAGTTCAGTTTTTCAACCAGATTTAATTCAGAACGTTCCGCTGCTGGTTTTGATTTCTCTTCTTCCAGCAATCGGTTTTTTAGAAACTCAATTTCTTCCGGGCAATTTTCCAAAGCATATTTAATGACATATTTCAGTAAAGCTTCAGCCAGATCCATATTGTCCTCTAGTTCATAAAAAGCCATTTCAGGTTCGATCATCCAGAATTCAGCTAAGTGACGTGTTGTATTTGAATTTTCAGCTCTAAATGTCGGACCGAAGGTATAAATGTTTCCAAATGCCATGGCACCAAGTTCTCCCTCTAGCTGGCCAGATACAGTCAGGTTAGTAGCTTTTCCAAAGAAATCTTCTTTGAAATCGATTTCTCCATTCTCCTTGCGCGGAGGATTGTTCAAATCCAACGTTGTAACCTGGAACATTTCTCCGGCACCTTCTGCATCAGAGCCTGTGATGATTGGTGTATGCATGTATACAAAATCATTTTCCTGGAAAAACTTGTGTACAGCGAAAGCTAAGGCATTACGGACTTTGAACACCGCATTAAAAGTTCCTGTACGGAAACGCAAGTGAGCAATTTCACGTAAAAACTCCAAGCTATGTTTCTTTGGTTGTAAAGGATATTTTTCAGGGTCTGAATCACCTATGATACTTACTTCGGTTGCTTTAACCTCCACATTCTGTCCTTTACCAAGTGATTCTATCAATTGACCTTTTACACGCACTGCTGCTCCTGTCGTGATACGTTTTAAATTATCTTCAGGTGTATTTTCAAAATCGACAACTGCTTGAATATTATTGATCGACGAACCGTCATTAATTGCTATAAATTGATTGTTTCGGAAAGTTCTTACCCAACCTTTAACAACGACCTCTTTGCCAAATTCTGTGGCATTCAATAGTTCCTTTATTCTTGTGTGTTCCATCTTAATTTTTGGAGATTGACTTGTAAAAGATGCTTTGTTAAAAAAGCAATACAAAAGTAAACTATTCTATTGGTTTATTGGGTATAAATGTTGATTTAATTCGCTTAATAGCAGTTTACTGAACCCGAACCAATAATCAGTTGCAAAATTGCGGATAATCGAAAAATTGAGCTAAAGCGACTCTTTCGTTAGCGCTTGATGGAGAATATGAAAAGGAGAAGTTTTGAATTTGCTTTGATGTCTGAGGGACAAAATATAGGAAAGTAACAATAAAAAACGCGGATCATTNNAAAAATTAACCTTTCAATACTTTAGTTACCAATTCAGCTGCTTCTTTCAATAAGATCGCAGAATAAACTTGTAAACCAGACTCATCGATTAATTTTTTAGCTTCTTCAGCATTTGTACCTTGAAGACGTACGATGATAGGAACAGGGATATTACCGATCTCACTGTAAGCATCAATGACACCTTGAGCAACACGATCACAACGAACGATACCACCAAAGATATTGATTAAGATTGCTTTTACATTAGGATCTTTCAAAATGATGTTGAAACCAGCTTTTACTGTTTCAGCATTTGCAGTACCACCAACATCCAAGAAGTTAGCAGGTTCACCACCAGCCAATTTGATGATGTCCATTGTAGCCATTGCTAAACCAGCACCATTTACCATACATCCAACGTTACCATCCAATTTTACGTAGTTAAGGTTTGACTCACCAGCTTCAACTTCTGTTGGATCCTCCTCAGTTACGTCACGCATAGCTGCGTAATCAGGGTGACGGTATAATGCGTTCTCGTCAAGATTTACTTTCGCATCAACTGCTAAGATCTTGTCATCTGAAGTTTTCAATACCGGATTGATCTCAAACATAGAAGAGTCAGTCGAATCGTACGCTTTGTAAAGAGCGGCAACAAATTTCACCATTTCTTTGTGAGCGGCACCAGAAAGACCAAGGTTGAAAGCAATTTTACGTGCTTGGAACCCTTGTAAGCCTACTTTTGGATCGATTTCTTCTTTGAAAATCAAGTGCGGTGTTTTTTCTGCAACTTCTTCAATATCCATACCACCTTCCGTAGAGTACATAACGATGTTACGTCCTGTTGCACGGTCTAATAATACAGACATGTAGAATTCTTTTGTTTCGCTTTCACCTGGATAGTAAACGTCTTGAGCGACCAAAACTTTGTTTACTTTTTTACCTTCAGGTCCAGTTTGAGGCGTTACTAATTGCATACCAATGATGTCAGTTGCTCTTTGTTTAACTTCATCTAAGTTCTTAGCTAACTTAACACCACCACCTTTACCACGGCCACCAGCGTGAATTTGAGCTTTGACAACAACCCAATCAGAATTGTAGTCTTCTTTCATTTTTTTAGCCGCTTCCACAGCTTGCTCTGGAGTATCTGCTACGATACCTTCCTGTACGCGCACACCAAAGCTCTTTAGTATTTGTTTTCCTTGATATTCGTGAATGTTCATTTGCAAAAATATTTGGCGTAAAAATATAATTTTTTGGGGGATAAGACAAGGGATAAATTGCTCTTTTATCGATTTTTTGACATTTTAGAAAAATAAAATGGCTGAAATGAGGAAATAACTGCTTATTTATTCAAACGTGGGTATCGTAAATTTATTTATCTTTGCCCTATGATGTTACAAGCCAAAGGAATTCACAAAGCTTATGGATCACTGCCAATTTTAAAAGGCGTTGATATTGCCGTTGAGAAAGGTGAAATCGTTAGTATTGTGGGGGCTTCAGGTGCCGGAAAAAGTACACTTCTACATATTATCGGTACCTTGGACAAACCTGATCAGGGATCAATTTCCATAAACGGTGTAGATGTTCAAAAGCTAGGTTCTAAAAAATTAAGTGCATTTCGTAATGAGCATATTGGATTTGTATTTCAATTTCACCATTTATTGCCTGAGTTTACAGCCCTCGAAAATGTCTGTATCCCTGCTTTTATTCAAGGGAAGGGCAGGGCAGAGGCTGAAGCTAAAGGGAAGGAACTTCTTGAATTGTTAGGGGTTTCACATCGAATAGACCATAAACCAGCGGAAATGTCCGGTGGCGAACAACAACGCGTGTCTGTCGCTCGCGCTTTGATTAATGATCCTTCCATTATTTTGGCCGATGAACCTTCCGGTAATCTCGATTCGGAAAATGCAGCGGCTTTGCATCAATTATTTTTTGATCTTAGGAATAAATTTCAGCAAACATTTATTATCGTTACCCATAATGAAGAACTCGCTCGAATCTCTGACCGAACGATTCATATGCGAGACGGATTGGTGGTATAAATCATCCAGAACACCTTAAACCAGGTGATTCTAAACAATATTTTTAATGAAAAAAATACTTATAACTTTCGGAACGAGACCTTTGGCAATGCGCATCGCTAAAAAGCTTGGGGCTGATTTTGAAATATTATATGCAAGTTCGGAAGAAATTCCAGAGCTACTTTTAAAATCAGGAAACTACGCACCCATTCCGAAGGGACTGCTACCTACTTTTGCTCATGAAGTACTTAAACTGAGCTTAGATCAACAAATTGATTACGTCTTACCATTGGGTGGTTTCGAATTGGAAGCTCTGTCGGAAGCTAAAGTTTTATTTGAGGAATATCAGATTTCAGTTCTTGTCCCAGACAAAGACCTTCTTGATACTATCCCTATCATGGAGAACCCTCCAGCTGATTTATCCTATATTCTGCTTTCAAAGGGTAAAAATTTGTTCGATTCCGCAACTTATGAAAAGTCTTTGGATGGATTGTTTGTTGCTTCAGATTCAGGAGAAGATCTAGCTTTGATATGCGTGTCTAAATAGTACAGCACTTTTTTCTGATGATTATAATATTCGTTCCGACAGTATCGGAATATATTTTTTATTTCAAGTTTTTTTGTGATGATGTTTCCTGAAGAAAAAAAGGTATATGTATTTGAATTAGATGATGTCGTTTTCCCGAAAAAGGACTATCTGCTTCAGGTCTATTATCTTTTTGCCAATTTTATAGAATTTACAGAAACCGTTCCATTGCAAGCGGATCTGATTCGTTTTATGAAGAGTCATTTGGAAAGTCAAGGCGAACATTTGATATTCGAGCATGCTCAAGAAACCTTTGGTTTTGATAAAAAATATAAGGAAAATTTTGAACGTCTTCACGTAAATGCCCTATTGCCATTACGGTTACATTTGTTTGATCATATTGCTAATTTATTTTCCCAATTGAAAGCCGAACATAAAAATATCTGTATTTTGACAAAAGGTAACCCTCTGGAGCAGCTGAACAAAGTGAAGTTTATAGATTGGGGGCAATATGGTGATGAAATAAAAATCTACTTTAAAGATGAACTCGTTTTCAGGTCGATAGAACCTTTGGATTTTCTTGCAAATGAGTTTGCAGTGGAAACTACTGCAATTCAATTTGTAGACTAACTTTCAAGTGAGTATCTTTGTTTGATCTACCACAATTATCGCTTTCGGGATAGAAATCGATATTGTTAAAAAAAATTATGATTAGGGAAATAAAAGCCCTATTTTTATATAAAGCCCTTGGATTTATGAATAAAGTGAACAAGCCTGCCACGATTAAGGAAATTGCCAAGAAGCTGAAAATCAGCCCGTCCACGGTGTCGAGAGCATTAAACGATCATCCAAGTATTGGCTTGGTAACGACAATGCGTGTTAAAAAAATGGCTGAAGAGCTGAATTATGAGCCCAATCAGACGGCTATATTCTTTAAGCAGCGAAAAACATTTACTATTGCAGTGATCTTACCAAGCCTGTCAGAGCCATTTTTTTCTTTCGCTATCAGTGAGATAGAAAATGTGGCATCGGATCATCGCTATACCGTTTTGATGGGACAATCATTGGATGATCCAAACCGCGAGGAGCAGATCCTAAAGACATTTAAAAATCACCGGGTCGATGGTATTTTAATGTCGATCGCGTAAAAGACTACCAATTTGGAGTTTATAGAGAAATTAGAAGCTTCTGGTATTCCTATTGTTTTTTTTGATTGTGTACCTAGTTTGCCTAATATCAATAAAGTGCAGAGCGATCTTTCAACAGGGATGAATGAAGCTGTTGATGCTTTTGTCGCCCGGGGACATAAGGTGATAGCACTTGTTAATGGTCCAAAAACGTNNACCCGCGAGTGAGGATCGAAAAGTAGCCTATCTGTCCGCTATGAAGAGAAATGGCATGGATATCCTGGACAAGAATATCATTGAAACAGATTTAAGTACTGAAGGCAACGAAAAAGCGATGGATAGCATTTTCGCAATGCCGGAGCGTCCTTCTGCAATTATATCCTTCAATGACTTTGTAACGCTGGATTTGATGAAATCTGCAAGGCAAAAAGGTCTTGTACTGAATCAGGATATTTTCTTTATCAGTTATGCTAATTATCCATTGTGGCAATATATGGAAAACCCTCCGATGGGGCGTATAGAACAGTTTCCAGGCATGCAAGCACGCAAAGCTGCCGAAATCTTATTTGATAGAATCGACGATTCCGAAACAGCAGAGCAACAGATTGTCTTTAAATCAAGATTGGTGATGTAATTCCTATCGGTCATACAAAAAAAGATACTAAAAAGGCAAATCATATGATTTGCCTTTTTGTTTTACGATTTTATTTGTTCTTACAAGTGGATTACCTCACCGTAAGCATCAGCACAAGCTTCCATAATCGCTTCACTCATTGTTGGGTGAGGATGGATAGTTTTAATCATTTCATGTCCTGTTGTTTCCAATTTACGGGCAACCACAACCTCTGCAATCATTTCGGTAACATTCGCTCCGATTAAGTGTGGGCCTAGGAATTCACCATATTTAGCATCAAAGATAACTTTGACAAAGCCATCTTTCGCACCAGCCGCTGAAGCTTTTCCTGACGCTGAGAATGGGAATTTACCAACTTTAATTTCATAACCTGCCTCTTTTGCCGCTTTTTCGGTATACCCTACAGAAGCAATTTCTGGCGAGCAATAAGTACAACCAGGGATATTGTTGTAATCAATAGGTTCAACATGTAGACCTTTGATTTTTTCAACACAAGTAATACCTTCTGCCGAAGCTACGTGAGCCAATGCCTGACCTTTAACAATGTCACCGATAGCATATACGCCTTCAATATTTGTTTTGTAGAAATCATCTACGACAACACGACCACGGTCAGTTTTTACACCAACTTCTTCTAGACCGATGTTTTCAATATTTGGAGCGATACCAACAGCAGACAATACAACTTCTGCTTCGATGATTTCAATACCTTTTTCCGTTTTGATAGAAACTTTGCTTAATTCACCTGTGGTGTCAACAGATTGAACTTCAGATTTGTTTAAGATATTGATTCCTTGTTTCTTTAAGCTTTTTTCTAATTGTTTTGAAATTTCTTCGTCTTCAACAGGAACGATTCTATCCATAAATTCGACGATAGTTACTTTTGTTCCGATTGCGTTATAGAAATATGCAAATTCAACACCGATAGCTCCAGAACCAACAACAACTAAAGATTTTGGTTGTTTAGGAAGTGTCATTGCTTGGCGGTAGCCAATAATTTTTTTACCATCTTGTGGTAAGTTAGGCAATTCACGAGAACGTGCACCGGTCGCTAAGATGGTGTGTTTTGCCGAATATTCTTTAGTAGAACCGTCTGCAGCTTTTACATCGATTTTACCACCTTTTTTAATTTTTGCAGTTCCGTTGATAACATCGATTTTATTCTTTTTCATCAAGAACTGAATACCTTTACTCATTCCTTCTGCAACGCCGCGACTTCTTTTGACGATAGCTTCGAAATCGGCCTCACCACCTTGAACATTGATGCCGTAATCTGCGGCATGGTTTAAATATTCAAATACCTGAGCACTTTTCAATAATGCTTTTGTAGGGATACAGCCCCAGTTTAGACAAATTCCGCCTAATGATTCGCGTTCAATAATCGCTGTTTTGAACCCTAACTGAGCGGCTCTAATGGCAGCAACATACCCGCCTGGACCACTACCGATTACAATGATGTCGTAATTCATATAAATAAATATTCTGTAGTTGAGTGTTATAGCTTCAAATACCAAGGTATGTGAACCTTATATTCATTCAAAAGTACGTATTTTTTCTGATGAATCTGAACAATTTGTTTTTAAATTGGCTGTTTTTGATAAAAGGATGTCATTGTTGAATCGCTAATGTCACATCTTGGTCAAACGCAGAAAAATAATGGATAAACCGTCTTTAGAGTCTTAAATTTGAAATTTACAATACACAGTTTATCATTATGTTAAGAATATTTAGACAAATTGCTTTATGGGAGGCGATTTCCACCATTTGCTTGTTTTTTATTGCTATGCCTTTGAAGTATTTTGCAGGTATCCCTGAAGCAGTCAAAATCGCAGGCTCAATACATGGCTTTTTTGTCGTGATATTCGTTGTTATGTTGATTATGTGTACCGTGGAGTATAAATGGCCAATTCTAAAGGCTCTGAAATACTTCTTGGCCTCTTTGGTACCTATTCTTGGTTTTTGGGTAGAATTAGATCTAAAGAAAGAAATTGAGGGAAAAAGACAGAAATATTAGGATATCTCCATTTAGTTTAGATAAGATTCTCGCATAACAGCTATCCTAAATGAGAATAGCGTCAATATTTGGCGATAATAGGCTATAAAAAAGGGAGATATTAATCCTCCCTTCCTGTTTTTTCGATTCCCATATAGGCGTAGGTAATACTATCTTTTCCATGTGGAGCTGGATTACCGTCTTCATCCAGATTAACAAATACCAACTTATCAATGGAAAGGATGGTTTTCTTTGAGATTTTATTTCTCACTTCACAACGCATTGTTAGCGAGGTTGTTCCAAAGTTGATTGCTTCAATACCAAGTTCAAGGATGTCTCCTTGTTTGGCAGAGCTTACAAAATTTATTTCTGAAATAAATTTTGTGACTACTTTTGGATTGCCTAATTGAACGATTGCATAGATAACGGCTTCTTCATCGATCCAGCGTAGCAAAGTTCCTCCAAATAATGTTCCGTTGGGATTTAGGTCTTCGGGTTTTACCCATTTTCTTGTATAAAAATTCATCGAGTTTAGGTATTTATGACAAAGGGGAAAAGTTTCCTTTTCCCCTTATATATGCTATTTATATCGCCTAAGCGTGTATTGCTCTATTCGCAGTAGCCGCCAATGCCGCTTCTTTGATTGCTTCAGTATACGTCGGGTGCGCATGGCAAATACGTGCGATATCTTCTGCGGAAGCACGGTATTCCATCGCAACTGTAGCCTCACCGATCATATCTGCAGCACGAGGACCTATCATATGTACGCCCAATACCTCATCTGTGGTAGCATCAGCTAATACTTTCACAAAACCGTCTGTATCACCTGACGCTTTTGCACGGCCAGAAGCTTTGAAAGAAAATGATCCTGCTTTGTATTTAACACCAGCCTCTTTCAGTTGTTCTTCTGTCTTTCCGACAGATGCAACTTCAGGCCAAGTATAGACAACACCTGGAATCAAATTGTAATCGATATGTGGCTTTTGGCCTGCAATGTATTCTGCAACGTAGACACCTTCGTCCTCAGCTTTATGTGCCAACATCGCTCCGGTGATGACGTCACCAATGGCGAAGACACCCTGTACTGGTGTTTCGAGATGTTCATTAACGGGGATTTTTTTGCCTCTTTCTTCCAGAGTGATTCCAATGTTCTCTAATCCTAGACCTTCAGAATATGCTGTACGCCCAACTGCAACAATACAATAATCTCCATCTAGGGTGATTTCTTGTCCTTTTGGATCTTCGGCAGTTACTTTTACCGTTTTCCCTTTTGCTGTAGCCCCTGTTACTTTATGTCCTAGGTAGAACTCCATGCCCAGTGATTTTTTCAAAACACGTTGCAATTCTTTTCCTAGCCCGCCATCCATTGTGCCGATGATAGATTTAGCAAATTCTACAACAGAAACTTTTGAACCCAAACGCGCATACACTGAACCTAATTCTAGGCCGATTACACCGCCTCCAATAACGATCAGGTGTTTCGGAATCTCTTTTAAGTTAAGAGCCTCAGTGGACGTGATGATTCTTTTCTTGTCAACAGGTAAGAAAGGCAATGAAGTCGGTTTTGATCCCGTTGCAATAATAATATTTTTGGCCGTAACTTGTTCTGTGGAACCGTCTGCTTTTGTTATTTTGATTGTGTTTTTGTCCACAAATGAACCTACACCTTGGAAACTGTCAATTTTATTCTTCTTAAATAAGAAGGTGATACCAGCAGTATTTTGAGCAATGACATCGTCTTTACGAGCGATCATCTTTGCCATGTCTACTTTTAGGTCTTTCAAGCTGATGCCAAACGCATCAAAATTGTGCGCAGCATTGTGGTAATGCTCCGAAGAATCTAAAAGCGCTTTTGAAGGAATACATCCAACGTTAAGACAAGTACCACCAAATGTGCTATATTTTTCAATAACAGCTGTTTTTAATCCTAATTGGGCACAACGGATAGCTCCTACATATCCGCCTGGACCACTTCCGATTACAATTACGTCGTATTGCATTGATTACGTTTTAATTTTTTGTAGTACAAATTTAATGATTATTAATGGGATAGGAAATCAAAACTTACGATTTATAGGCGAAGATGCTGACTTTACATTTTTTTGATAAAAGAAAGTAAATAATCGTGGTGTTGGAAAAATAGCTTTACTTTTCCGGAAGTGCTTATGTGGTGTTCAAAAGATTAAAAAGGATATTCCAGTGAAAGAATATCCTTTTTAATGTAAAAGAGTTCGTGCTCAAAGTTATTGAGAACATCTCTATTTATTTAATTTGTACGTGATGTAATAGACTATATCACGTACGTAATGGTATTACTCAGCAACAATTTTACCTTGCATTACACCATAGTGACCAGGGAAACTGCAGATAAAAGTATATACTCCTTTTTCAAGAGTAAAAGTAACTTTATCTGTTTCACCAGGTCCCAGTAATTTTGTATGGGAAACAATTGAAGACAAAGCTGACTTTGGAATGTATTCGTCCGCTGATGCGGCTGCAGCCTCAGCACCGAAAGTTGCTAGATCAACGCCTGGTTTAAGAATGACAACATTATGTCCCATTGATTCTTTTGGCATGGTTCCAGCATTTTTGAAAGATAATTCCACAGGCTCACCAGCCTTAACACGGAATAGGTCTTTATCATACTTCATTTGATCGTTACCTTCTAAAGATAAGCTGTTAGAAATCGCGACATTTTCAATTCCAGGTACAGTTTCTGTAGCTTGGTTTTCTGTTGAAGGCGTTCCTTCTGTACTAGTCGATGTGCTAGACTTCTCACTGTTTCCGCCACAAGATGCAATTGATAAAGCAACTGCAACTGCTGGTATCATAAAAAGTTTTTTCATTAGAATGATTTGTTTGTTAATGGCAATGAAGCTATCATGGGCTTATTAACTTTGTATATAGGATCTAAACACATGATCGATTCATTATTACGTTTTGATTAATTCTCTAAAAATAATGCTTTTATTGTCAAAATCGAAACTATCATGTCAATTTTGACAATAATGCATCAATTGTTTTATATAATTTAATAGGATCGAACGGTTTTCCAACAACTTCGTTTGCCCCAGCGTCAAGTGCTTCTTGCTGTTCCGCTTGCAATACAGAAGCTGAGATCGAAATAATTGGCATGTTTGCCGTAATTGGATCGGGATTTCGTCGTATTTCCTTAATAGCCTCAAAGCCGCTCATCAATGGCATATGCGCGTCCATAAATACCAAATCGATCTTTTTCTTACTAATCTCTTCTAAGGCAATTAATCCATTTGTAGCTAAGGTAATTTCGCAATTCCAACTTTTAAGAATATTCGCAAGCATAAAACTGTTTAGTTCATTGTCTTCCGCGATAAGGATCATCGGAGAATTGAATTTCGGCAACTCAGTATAGAGTATTTGCGTTTTTTTCTCAATAGGCTTATCCTCTATTTTGTCAAAAGTACACTCGAAAGAAAATGTGCTTCCTTTTCCATACTCACTTGATGCAAATACTTTTCCGTTGAGCAAGGCTGCAATACGTTTCACAATAGCTAATCCTAAACCTGTGCCGCCAAACTTTTTAGTAATACTATCCTCTCCTTGTTCAAATGCAATAAATATTTTCTCCAACGCATCCTCCACAATACCAATCCCAGTATCGATTACCTGAAATCGTAAACAGATTTCACGTTCATTTTCCGATAGTAGGAGAATTTTTAACAGTACGGAGCCCTCTGAGGTAAATTTGAAACTATTGGATATAAAGTTGGTCAATATCTGCTTTAATCGTAAAGGATCTGTTAAGAAATAGCTCGTAATTCTTTCGTCAACATCAATTGAAAAATTTAATCCTTTATAATTGGCTTTGTCAATAAAAAGATTGTTTAAGTCGTCTGTAATATCATGAACGGATGTGGATTCCATGTTGAGTTTCATCATACCCGAATCGACTTTCGATAGATCCAAAATATCGTTGATAATGTTAAGCAGATTTTGAGAAGCAGAATCTAATTTATTAATCCAGCTTTCCTGTTCGGCAGTAAGCTGTGAGTTTTTCAACATTTGAGTAATTCCCATAATTCCATTGATAGGGGTCCGGATCTCATGACTCATATTAGCTAAAAAAGTCTCTTTGGATTTTCTGGCAAGATCGGCCTCTTCTTTGGCTTTGAGTATCGTTCGTTTGGATTCCTCCAAAGCAATGTTTTTTTCTTTTATCTCCTGCTGTATAAGCAGTTNNAAAGATTTGACTTTAGCTATTGTAGCCTCTGGATTAAGAGGCTTATAGAGATAATCAACGGCGCCACTGTTGAGCCCCTGAATCAGGTATTTATCTTCTTTCGAAATCGCAGTAACCATGATTGGAATAATATGGTTCGTTTTCGGGTTTTTCTTCAAAAAAGTGACAAATTCAAAGCCATTGATCTCTGGCATCTGTACATCCACCAGCGCAAGATCAATTTCCTCTTTCCAGCAGATTTTTAGTGCTTCATTGGGGTCGATACTTGTAATTATATTTATATTTTCGATATCTTCCAACAGCGCCGTAAGACTGATAATATTTTCAATTTTATCATCGACAATCAATATATTTATCTTTTTCATTATAGCAAATCTAAATACAATTTTAAGTCAATTGCATGATGTAATCTTTTATTTCCTGAATGTTTAAAATACGATTGTGAGCATTCAGCTGTATTGCTGCTTCGGGCATAATAGGAACTTCGGCAGTAACTGGATCTTGAACGAATGTTTTTCCGCCATATTTTTTTATCATCAGCAAACCCTGAGCACCATCCTGATTGGCACCGGAAAATAAGATTGCGGTGCAATTTTCTTTATAAATTTCAGCAACAGATTCAAAAGTAACATCAATTGAAGGCCTAGAATATTGTACAGGCTCGGAGATGTCCAGTGAAAAACTATAATCTGGTTCAATGAGTAGATGATATCCCGCTGGCGCAAAATAGATTGTTCCGTTTTCTATGGTTTCTTTATCGTCCGCTGTTTTTATTTTTTGAACGAGGGCTTTGGATAGGGTGTCTTCAATACTAGAAGCATATTTCGGATTACGGTGGACAATCACGACAACGGGGATACGAATTGGTCGTTCCAACGATTTTAGAATATTTAGAATCACACTAAAGCCACCTGCTGATCCCGCTAACAAAAGAATTTTTCTTTCCATTAGTCTTAACCAATTTTTTGATAAATATTATGCTTTTTGCTTACAACCTTAAATTTGTCCGCCCCTCTATAGTTGATTAACGATTCTTTTGATCCCAGACATAAAAATCCCAGATGACAAAGCGAGCTATAAAATAAATCGAGCACCTTGTTTTGAAGTTCCATATCGAAATAGATCAGTACATTACGGCAGCTGATCATTTGAAATTCATTGAATACACCATCGGATACCAAACTATGTATAGAGAAAAGAACATTCTTCTTCAGCGTGTTATTGATTGTCGCTGCATTATACATAGCCGTATAGTAGTCTGATAAGGAACTCTTTGGATCTGTTTTGATAAAATTTTCTGAGTATTCTTTGACTTTCGTTAGGGAATAGATTCCACGCTTTGCTTTTTCGAGAACTTTTCCATTAATATCGGTCCCGTAAATAAATGACCGTTGATAAAGTTTAGCCTCCTGCAATAGAATGGCTAAAGAATAAACCTCTTCGCCTGTGGAACAACCAGCGCTCCAGAGCTTAATATGTGGGTAGGTCGCCAGATAAGGAAATACATCTGTCTTAACCGCTTTATAAAATTCCGGATCTCGAAACATCTCAGTCACATTGACAGTGATCTCTTGCAGAAAATAGGTGCTGAACCCAGGTTGATTGATCAAATTGGATTTTAAATCCTGGAGCGTAAGCTTATTCAGCTCCATAATTCTGCTGACTCTTCTTTTTAATGAAGATCTCGTGTAGCCAGATACATCATAGCCATGAAGATTCTTGACAACATCAATAATTTCCTCTAACTCTTCAAAAGTTATCATCGGCACATTTTTATCGGTTAACTCAGCCATACGCGCATTAAGGATATCAATTTGTCCACATCAACTGGTTTACTAATATAGTCGTTTGCTCCCACAGCAATCGTTTTTTCGCGATCTCCCTTCATAGCCTTTGCAGTGACGGCAATAATAGGTAGATTAGCAAATTTTTTATTTGACCTTATTTTTTCAATTGCTTCATAACCATCCATTATAGGCATCATAATGTCCATTAGAACAAGGTCGATCTCATCGTTTCGCTCAAGGATATCCAATGCTTCCTGACCATTGTTAGCAATTTCGATATGCATGTCGTAGTTTTCGAATACAGTGCTCAGTGCAAAGATATTACGCATATCGTCATCCGCTAATAAAACTGTTTTGGAAGCCAGGCTGTTTTCGGCAATAACAGAAGAACCAGTGTTGCTAAATGAGCTATATTGTTTACTGCTACGGATTTTATTTAAAAACAAATTAACTTCATCTATCAATCGGTTGTTTGATTTGGCTGATTTTAGGACCATTGCTTGACTATGGTGCAAAATCTCAGAAGTCTGTTCGGGACTAAGTTCCATTGCCGTATTGATAATGATAGGTAAATCCTTAAATAAGCTGTTCGATTTGATTTCATTCAGTAACTCGATACCAGATCTGTCAGGAAGATTTAGATCCATAATGATGCAATCGAACACTCTTTCCTTTTCTAAAAGATCTAGCGCCTGTTTAGCATCAAAAGCCTGGAAAATTTGAATATGTTGCTCTTCTAATGATTGCTTGATAAAATCACTTTGGATCTCTTGATCTTCAACTAATAAGATTTTCTTAATGGGATGACTGGTAGAAGCTTTTATTTTCAGGAAGGTCTCGGCTAGCGATTCTTCAGAGACTGGCTTTGACATAAAACCTATAGCCCCAGCTGAAATCGGTTCGTCGTGAAGGAAAGTTCCAGCGGACATCATGTGAACAGGAATATCCTTAGTTTCGTCTCCTTTCTTAAGATTGCGAAGAACCTCCCAGCCATCCATTTTCGGTAACATAATATCCAGGATGATTGCCGAAGGCATTAAGCTTTGAGCTTTCTGTAATCCGTCCTGGCCATCGTAGCTTATGTATACATCGTAGCCATTTTGTTCCGCATAGTCTTTCAAAATATCAGCGAAAATAAAATCATCCTCAATAATCAATAGCTTGCTGTTTTTTACGCTACTTTCAACGATATTAACGTTAGCGGGAACAGAAGATTCTAGTGATAGGGGCAATTTAACAGTGCTTTCCGCTATTGTCGACGATACTACGGGTAATGCTTCTTCAGTATCTTTTTTCAGCGGTATGCTAAATACAAAGCTGCTACCTTGTCCGACTTTACTCGATAATGTAATCTTCCCCTTCAATAGATTAGCAATTTCTCTGCAGATAGAAAGACCAAGCCCTGTACCGCCGTATTTACGGCTTGTAGAACCATCTTCCTGTTTAAAGGCATCAAAAATAAGTTCTTGCTTTTCTGGAGCGATGCCAATTCCGCTGTCAGCCACTGTGAAGGATATGGTATCGGCCTCCGATTTAATTTTTAAGGATACAGTGCCATGTTCAGCCGTAAATTTAAATGCATTGGACAGCAGATTTTTAAGAACCTGTTGTATCCGATGTTCGTCATTTACAAATTCCAACGGAGTATTTTCGGCGATTTCCAATTCAAAATCTATTTGTTTTGAAGCTGCGGTATCGTGAAAAAAATCTTTGATGTAATTAACAAGAAAATTTGTGTTGATCCGTTCCGTTTGAACTTCGACTTTGCCAGATTCAATTTTCGCTAAATCCAAGAGTTCGTTAATCAGGTGTAATAAATCGGATCCCGCGCTATGAATGACAGAAGCATACTTTATCTGGTCTTCATTGAGGTTTTTCTTTTTATTGTCTTGAAGTAGTTTGGCGAGGATAAGGATACTGTTTAACGGTGTTCGTAGTTCATGACTCATATTGGCCATGAATTCAGATTTATACTTACTAGAAAGTTCTACCTCCTCTATTTTTTGAGCGATGGAGAGACGTGCTTTCTCCAAATCATCATTTTGGGCATAAAGTAATTTCGCCTTTTCGTCCAGTTCGTTGTTTGTTTGTATAAGTTCCTCCTGTTGTACTCTTAATTCTTCTTCAGAGGCTTCAAGCAGATGCGTTTTGTGAATTAGCTCTTCGTTTGTTGTTCTCAGTTCCTCTTGTTGTGCTTCTAACTCTTCGGTTTGCTGTTGAAGCTCCTCGTAGAGATCGGTGAGTTTACCATGAGCCTGTGCTACTTTAATGATGATAGCTATATTGTCTTTTACTTTATCGAAGAAATTGAACTTTAGCTGCCTATCTCTTTCATTGGTAATAGGGGTACAGATTTCCATGATACCAATACAGTGATTTTCATAGGAAAAGGGGATAATGTAGATTTCACTTTCTAGCCTTGTGGATAAGGAAGTTTCTAAAACAAGATGTTTGTGATCAATATCTTTTAGGTGAGTTACAAGGTGGCTTTTAGCCACTTCGCCCAAAATCCCATCGTTTTCTTTAAATGAACGCTTGATTTGTTGGGTGGAAGAAATACCAACTTTATGGCAAAGCTGATATTCTTGATAATTGTCATCAAAAATATAGATAGTTCCACCTAAAGCATTGGTCACCTTCACAATTGCGGTGAGCGCGATTTCGGCAATTTTCTTATCCGTAAAGTCACCTCTCAACTGTTCATCAATATGATTGATGGCATTTAGAATCCAATTATCATTGTTAGTTTGATCCTGCAGGAGTTGTAAACGATCGTTAGATTCTTGTTGGCTTTTAACCGTAGATCTCAATATGCGCGAAATTGAAGAGATCTTTGCGAGAATAAAAAAGAAACCGCTCAAGCCAATGGCAATGAAAAGATAGGTAATGTATTGTGACAACTGAAGGTCATTTCTTGATTTTTCAAGCCGTTTTGCCCTTTGATCCAGGAGGTCTCGGGATAGTATGTCTATCTTTCCTAAAATAGATGCTTTTTGCTGATGAATGTAGTGATTTTGGGAATTATTTTCTTTGATATAGGTAATATCTCTTTGGAAATCATAAAATGTAATAACCTCTTTTCGGATAGTTTCAATACTTTGGGTCGGAAAACTATAGTACTCATCATTCAGAATTAAGGATGTGAGAAGTTCATCCACTTTTTTTAATTCCAGTTTATACGGAGCGAATAATGCAGGATCCTTTTTGGTAAGGAAATCGAGTTTGATGTCATTTACATCATCGACACTTGATCTGATTTCGTTGAGTATATTGAACCTGCTCTCCGCTACGCGAACAATGCTGCGTTCATTGTTCAAAATATGGTGTAGCGATCCGAAAAAATATAGGGCTGATATAAAGATAAGAGAAAAGGAAATTATCACTCCTATGGTAATTTGCTTTCTATAATTTTTTCGATTCATGCGAAAATGAGTTTATCGTGTAAAATAACAAAAAAACTTGCTATTCCTAAAATAATCAAAAGTGTGAATAGAAGCAAACCTGTTAAAGCGAGTGGGAATGTGAATAGGGGACAAGCTGAATTCTCGGGCGGATTAAAACTTAATGCTGGNNTCACTGAGCAAGCACTGAACAAGCACTGAACAAGTACTGTCGAAATGCCAAATTTGGTTATGATTAAATTCTAATTAATAGCAGGCAAAAATTTCCCAAGCATTCGGTATGACCGGTGAATAGATTAGCAAAAAATATATAAAACAAAACCCTGATGATGGGCACCAGGGTTCGTTACTAACCAATTATAAACCTAAATTATGAAAAGACTTTTTAAGAGCAGCTAATCTAAATTAGTTGCCGCGTTTTTGCTCTGAAAACGAAAATGATTGTTTTTTTATCTAATGCAATTCTCAGGAAGTAAAAATGCCTGAGAGCTTGATGTTAGTGTTTTCATAGCGAGATAATCTTTAATTATCTTCTACAAAGATATGCTAAATACCTTGTTGGCTCCAAATATTTTTAATAATAAGTTGCTAATACAACTATGTTATGACAAATAAATGATATTTTGGCTCATCCGAATAATTATCTGACAGAAAACGAGGTTATGTCATCACACAAGAATCGTATTATTACATGAAATGAGTTACTTTTACAAAAACATATTTTTATGGTATTGACAGAATTTAAACTTATAAAGGCATTTGTATTGGATGTAGATGGTGTGTTGACTGATGGTACTGTGCAAGTTAATGAAGAAGGGCAACAGTTGCGTACATTTAATATCAAAGATGGATATGCTATACAATTTGCCATTAAAAAAGGATATCCTATTTTCATTATAACTGGTGGAGCCTCGGTGGGCGTAGAAAAGCGTTTAAAAGGATTGGGGGTCCAGGAAGTGCATTCAAAAGTTGTCGATAAACTTTCGAAAATGAAGGAATTGGCTAACAATTATAAGGTAGATTTGAACCACTTGATGTATATCGGTGACGATATGCCTGATTTTAGTTGTATGAAAGCTGTTGGTATCGCGGTATCTCCCGCAGATGGAGTAGAAGAGATCAAGAAAATTTCCCACTATGTATCTGGTTTTGCCGGTGGAAAGGGGGTTGTACGTGAGCTGATCGAAAAGGTATTAAAAGTACAAGGGAAATGGTATGAAGATGAAACGATAAAAAGTATTTAGTGATGTTGGAAAACTTAAAAAATAGAACGATCATATTAGGTTCACAATCCCCGAGGAGAAAGCAATTATTAGAAGGCTTAGGACTATCATTCGACGTAGAGGTGCGGGAAACCGAAGAGTATGTCGATCCCAATTTGTCAGCTCTTGAGGCTGTTCGTCAGATAGCAGTCAATAAGATTCATGCATTTGGGGATAAAACCGAAAGTCTGGTGATCTGTGCAGATACCATTGTTGTGTCTCACGAAGGTGAAATTTTGGGCAAGCCTAAGACTGAATCCGAAGCTATGGAGACTTTGGTTAATCTGTCAGGCAAGAGACATTTGGTCATGACCGCTGTGGCGTTATCTTGGTGTGGCGTGGTAAGTACGTTTGTCGAAACAACCACGGTTTATTTTTACACACTCGAGCAAGATGAGATCGAATACTATGTCACTAAATATAGCCCCTTGGATAAGGCTGGCTCCTATGGTATACAAGAATGGATTGGTTTGATTGGAATCGAACGGCTTGAGGGTGAGTATAACAACGTTGTTGGGCTGCCAACTGCTAGACTCTATCGAGAGTTGAAAAAGTTAACATAGAAAAGTGGCTTTCGCCGCTTTTCTATTTTAACTGATTTATAGAACTTCGTTATTTGATAAAATAACGAATACCCGTATAGAACATACGTCCTGTCAAAGGTCCCCATAACATGGACGTATCAAAGTAATTGCCAAAAGGTTGATCAGCAGCTAAGATTGGCATTTTTTGAAAATAGTTTGATAAATTTTCTCCACCTACATATACAGTAAAGTTTTTATCTTTTCCAAATGTTTTGCTTATTTGTGCATTCATCGTCGCATAAGCTTTGGATGAAGATGGCATCTGATATTCTATTGGATTCTCCAGGGTGGAGGGAATCCGCTTTTGCCCGACAACATTCAATGTATAATCGAGACTCCATCCCGAATGATGATTATAGCCCAGATTAACAAAACCGCGATGTTTAGCCAAGAGTGGCTTTGTTTTCCTGCCATTTTCGAAATCTGTTTGAACATCAAGTAAGCGATATGCTAATCGAGTTTCAAAATGCGGTGCTGGCATAAAACGAAATTCTGTCTGCAAACTATTGGAGAAAGATTTTCCTGTCAAGTTGTAGAAATTAATTTCTCGCGGATTTTCGTAATCTACGACCACTTGGTTGGAGAAATTATTATGGAAAAACTCAATTGATGCTGATGCTTCCCTTCCAAAAATTCGCATGTTTTGATCTACTGCGATTCCGCTATTCCACGATACTTCGGGCTGTAATCCATAAGCTTTATCATAGATATTCGGCGATTGAATAATCAATTTCCTGCTACTAGCTAAAACCGCTGTATTTTCGGCAAAAATATTTGCCGTACGCTGCCCTCTTCCTGAACTAGCACGGATGGTTGTTCCAGAGATCGGAGCATAGCGTAAATGAAGACGCGGTGTTGTAAACCAACCATAGAGCGAGTTGTAATCCTGACGAAGTCCAACGATCGCATCAAATTTTTCCGAAGGGCTATAAGTATACTCAGCAAATACTCCAGAAACGACTTCTTTCCGCTTAAAATTCTGATCTTTCAGGTACCATTCATCATAGTTGTCATAATTGATAGAGGCTCCCACTCTGTATTTGTGCGCTACCGTTCCTATGATATCTTGAAATAGAAGATTGGCATAACCATTTTGTTGCTCAGAATTATAATTATTAAGTCCGAAATAGCTTTTTTGGTTATAATTTGATCCTGCAAGTTGAAGCCCGATGCTGCGGTGTTTGTTTTCGGGGAATACATATCCGATTTTAGCAAAACCTTCTACGCGCTCAATGTCGAAGCCCAAGCCATAGCGGTTGGTTGTCCCTTTATCTGCCTTTTTATCAAAATCAATCTGGCCTCCGGTACGGTCGTCATTGAGGTATTTGATTCCAAACTGAACCATAAGTCCTTTACCATTTTCATAAAACCAACGGTTTACTCCCGAGAAAAGATTTCCAACAGGTATATCTCTGAAGCCATTATGACTAAAGTTCATTGACTTGTTGTACATAAAATTGTCATGCAGCAAAACTGCCGTGGACCAATGTTGACCGATTTTCTGAGAAAGGTTTAGGTTGAGATCGGTTCGCCCCATGTTATTTGCATAGGCATTGAAAAATAACCGCTCGGAATTTTGCGGCTTCTTTAGTTCTACATTAATCTGGCCGGCCATATTTTCAAAACCATTGGCAACCGAACCGATCCCTTTGGCAATTTGTATGGACTCAATCCAGGTACCTGCAATCGAATTCAACCCAAGCGGAGAAGCTAATCCGCGTGGGCCAGGTAAATTTTCAACGGTTAGTTGCGTATAAATCCCACTAAGACCCAACATCTGAATCTGTTTACTTCCGGTAACGGCATCTGCGCTCACGACATCAACCGAGGCGTTGGTCTCAAAGCTTTCACTTAAATCACAACAAGCAGCTTTGAAAAGTTCTTTACCAGTTAGAACCTCGAGCCGAGCAGGGGTCATACGATCGATATAATTCGATCGGCGTACACCTTTGACTTCGACTTCCATCAGCACATTTCCCTTTGCCGTAATCATAATCACTTCATGGAGGTCTTTGACTATGATGCTATCAGATTTCATACCTACATAACTGACGACCAATTTGTTGAATCCTTCTTTGTGCTCAAGTTTAAAAACCCCATTTTCGTTTGTTCTTACATTTTTGGTCGGTAGGTTTGCCCAATGCAAATTCGCTCCGATAATAGGTTTTAGATCACCTTTTTCATTTTCTTCGACGACGACACCAGTAACGATATGTGGATGATCATGGTTGTCAGCGTCTGTTGCAACTTTGTCGGGGATTTTTCCATTTTCCATTCTCGGATACATACAGCATTCGTGGAGTTTGGCATAAGATTCATCGCTTGCAATGAGGTTATCTACATCATGGCCGGCCTGAGCAATATTCTTTTTTATAGACTCCAATTTTACCTTTTGGGGTTTATAAGTAATATGGAGCAAGTTATCACTGGCGTTCCAAACCGCAGTCTCTACTCCCGGCATTTGTGCAGCAGTTTCAATGCGCTTTTTACACATTGCGCAATTGCCTGCTACTGTAAGAGTCCTTGTACTATCTGTTTGTGCCTGTGCAATTGAGAGTGTAAACAATAAGAGGATCGCGCTACTATATATTTTTTTAAAAATTTGATTCATGTTTTTTTTATTGTGTTCAATGCTTTAATGTTTAAAACGTATTCTTTACATATTAATGAACTTGCTGTGTTCCGTTTTATTGGCCATTAAATATTTTTGCATTCATTGCTTCTCTTCCGTTAAGCTGTTGAACTTTTTGGACTAGCCTAGAAAAATCGTGATTAACATGTGTTTTCGGTGAATTATCATGGGTTTAGTATAGTCAAAGGTAATGGGGAGGTCACATATTAGCTTCTAATCTCTTAAAAATGACTATGGTAACCAAGCGTTGTGATCGACTAATAATGATAATTTATGTCAAGGATAGATTATCTGTATTCACCAATAACTAAAAAAAAAGAATCAAATTCTAAAATTCTGATTTAGAATAAAGAAGGGGGGATTTTGCCTGTTTGTTAATGCGAGAACATTAATTCTCAAATTGGATGGACTTTCTTCGTCAACGGAAAAATGGTAATAGTTAAGTATCCAATGAAGGGTAATTATTGCAGGGGATAAATTGTTGAAATCCAGATTTTGTGAAACCCGGCTAAAATGATCGATCTTCTGTGCTTCTATTTTCACGTCTTTACAACTGCCAGTCTCGTGACAATGTTTTTGATGTTTTTTGGTAGACTTGGCACATAATGGACATGCTGCATCGTGTCTCTCCGTAAGAGATACACTTTGCGTTTTTCCCTGGCAAAGATGAAGATGTAACGATGCACCACTCGCTGAAAGCAAATAAAAAAATAAGCCGATTAACAATGCAATTTTCTTCATCAAGACAAAAGTAGATAAAAAAAATAATTTTTTTTTGTAATATTTTGAATAAATGTTATAACTTGTAGATGCAAAATGAAAAACCAAAAACTACCGAAGTTATGTATGTATTATTTATTAATCCCATTAGCTCTTATTTATTAGCTACCTTTTTGATCGTTGGGGCAATTTTATTGTACAAAGGATTCTACCATCTCGCACGTCGCATTCAGGATTAATCTTTGAAGATTATCATAGAAATAGATAGAGTTATTTACTTCGTATGAATGTGGAAGAGTCAAACAAATGAATTTAGCATTTTATCTACTCAGAAGAGGGTCACTTTTCCCACGTTGTCCAGCCTCAATTCGACCAGCATATTGCTCTTTAAAATTTGTGAAACCTTCGCAGGTGATGTGGAAGTCGTACCAAAAGTTTTGTTTTGAAAGATCGAAATGTAGGGTTAATGTTTGCTTACTCTTCAGAAGAATCTGTTTTTTTTCTTGTCCATAACTTACATCCTCAAATAAGATTCGTTGGGCTTTATCTCCCTCATTGGTACAAGTGAAAGCTAATCTGCCGGTAAAGGCTAGACCATCTATGCTTTTTTCATAAGTACAAAGCAGGTTTTTAAGAGGATGAATAGTATCGCCTTTAAACACTCTATAAAAACCATTGGGACCGTGTACTTCTAGATGATATATACTTTTGTCAAAGTCGGCAATTGACCAATAGTCAGTGATACTATCTCCTGATGACACAGCGTAGTTTCGTGATGTTCCCATTTCTCCCTTATAGCATGCTGTATGGTATACAGTAAAGGGGGCTCCTGAAGAACGTTTGCCGAAAACTTTATCCAAAGCTTCAAATGTGATCTTATAAGCTCCTTTTCCTTGATATGTTCCATGCACATAGAGCTCATAAGGAAGAATGCATGAATCACGAAGTCCTGCTTCTTGTTTTGGGAAATAGGGTGAATTGCTGGAAGCTTGTTCAATCTCTTTGATCTCCGTTGCGGTGAGCGCTTTGAAGCCCATTGGAAGATCCTTAAATCNNGATGGATTTCTTGGATAAAATGTGTCCGCTCCAATACAATTGGTTTTTTTATGGCTTCGCCATGGTAAGGTCTAAAGGCGGAAGTAAGATCCCCACATACCGCGCGTCTCCAGCTGCTGACATTGGTCTCTTTTAGTTCCTTTTTAACCTTACGGCTAATAAACTTTTCTAAAAATTGCAGGCTAGATGTATGGTCAAATACTTGTGAATTGACCCATCCGCCTCTAGTCCAAGGCGAGGCAATGATCAGAGGAACCCGATAACCGAGACCAATATTGCTTTCTCGTCCAGTTTCAGGGTAATATTGTTCGTTGCGACGTACAAACTCAAGTGCAGGATCAATACCTTTGGAAACTTTTCCACTGTCGGCATCATCTGGATGCGGTGCTGTAAATGGGGCGACGTGATCAAAGTAGCCGTCGTTCTCATCATAGGTAAGTATAAAAATTGTCTTTTTCCAGACCTCAGGATTCTTGGTTAGGATATCAATAATTTCACTTACATACCAAGCGCCAAACCAAGGCGAATCAGGATGATCCGAAAATAGTTGTGGTGGAGCAAGCCAGGATACAGTAGGAAGTTTGCCTTCTTCCACATCTTTTCGGAATTGATAGAGTACATCTCCTTTTGGAATCTGTAAAGTCCTTTGCCGATCGCCTTCTTGATAATGCATGGTCTCTAATTCCATGTAATCTGCTTGGGCACTATTATTGACAAATGCACGTCGGTGGATGTCTTTTGTCCGTCCATCAAGCTTTTCAAAATTTTCGGCAGAGAAGTATAGCAGCTCTTCTTCTATATCTTGTTGTTCTATTTTTAATTTTTCAAGAATGTCCGTAGACGTTGTTTCCCTTATTTCGTGATCAAGCTGTTCTTTTTTCTGTGCAAGGAGTTCTCTATATCGAGCGCTATATTTGACCTGATATTGTGGAAAGTATTCCATTGGATTACAGCCAAAGTTTGCTAGCCAGCTGTTTGCTTCACCACTATACCCAGCGCTGCAGGAAGAAATTTCATTTTGATAGATTTTCCAGTCGATCCCTAACTCGGAAAGGCGTTCGGGAAAGGTTGTCCAGGTTGCTTTACCGCTGAATTCAGAGTCGCCATTCCAAACCAGCGCCTTCCCTGTAAGATTCTCTCGGATATTGGCCGTCCAAAAATAAAGCCTATTTGGATTTGTACCGGTGATGCTCGAACAAAAATGCTGGTCGCAGATCGTGAACGAATCGGCTAGTGAATAGTAAAAAGGAATGTCTTCGCGGTTATAGTACCCCATAGTTAATGGTAGGTCGGCAAATTCTTTGAATCCAGAATGCTTTACGTCTAACCATTTGTCCATTTTTCCTTTATTTCGGGCATCTGTTTGATCGGTCCAGTTATGAGGGAGACAGCCCATCCACGTAATTTTTGAATCTTTGNNGATCTTTAATATCCAATCGAAATGGGGCATACGTCTCCCCGGATTTTTGGGTTTGAAACCAGACTTTGTTTCCATTGGGTTGACGGATAGCTCTAGGATCATTGAAGCCTCTTACACCGCGAAGGGTGCCAAAAGCATGGTCAAAGGATCTATTTTCCTGCATGAGCAAAACGACATGTTCAGCGTCATAAAAGGTGCTGCCCAATGCTGGATTGATAGCCATTGCTTTGGCAATGGCAGATGGGACAATATGGGACAGAGAAGCTCCCCCCGCAAGCATAGCCGCTTTCTTTAAAAAATCTCTTCGTGTATCCATGATCATAATAGTTTTAAATAGACAGGCTACCTGTTGTCTGATCAATCATGGGCAGCAATATGTCATCGTAGAAAAAACACTTCTTAAAAAACTACCCTAAAAATAAGCGTTCGATCCAATAAAAAGGACTTAGATCGAACGCTTATTAAAAAATACGGTCACGTAGTGTATTATCGTGTATACTATCCTTTAATCGATGAGATAAATGCAGGAAATTGATTAAGAAAATCCTGTTCTTTTAATCGTTTGACAAAAGCACTTCCTATAATGGCTCCCGCTGTAAAGCTACTTGCTTTTTCAAATGTCGATTTATCGGAAATGCCAAAACCAACAATCAATGGATTCTTTAATTGAAGATCACGCATCCGTTTGAAGTAAGCTGTTGTGTTGTCACCTACGTCAAGCGTTTTTCCAGTGGTCGCATTGGACGAGAGCAAATAAATAAAACTTTTGGAAAGGCTGTCTATTTTTAGGATTCGCTCTTCCGAAGTTTGTGGCGTTACAATGAAAATATTTGCGATACCATTTTTCTCGAATGTTTCTTTATAAAGTTCTTCATATTCATACATGGGCAGGTCGGGTATAATAACGCCATTTATACCGACATTTTTACATTCTTCGCAAAATTTTTCAATACCAAATTGGAGCACGGGATTGACATAGCCCATAAGAAATACGGGAATGCTAACATGTGAACGAAGTTCACGCAATTGCTCAAATAGTATTTTTACAGTCATGCCATTTTCAAGTGCAACTTCGGAGCTGTGTTGTATGACAGGGCCGTCTGCAACAGGATCAGAGTAGGGGAAGCCTATTTCTAAAAAGTCTGCGCCCGCTTCTTCCAATTTCTTGGCTATGCTTATGGTACTATCCAGTGTTGGATAGCCTGCTGTAAAATATATAGATAGAAGGGGTTTCCCTTCTTTTTTTTCAATCGTATTCATGCCTTAAAAATCAAAATATTTCATATAGTTATCTAGATCCTTATCGCCCCGGCCAGATAAACAGACAACAACAGTCTCCTCACCGTTGAAAAGGATTTTTTCCAAATAGGCCAAGGCGTGCGAGCTTTCAATGGCTGGTATGATTCCCTCCAATCTAGTTAGTTCTAATCCTGCTTGCATGGCTTCATCGTCGGTTACGCTGACATAATTGCCTCTGCCAGATTTAAATAACCAAGCATGTTGTGGACCAATACCGGGATAGTCTAGACCTGCGGAGATGGAATAGGGTTCGATAACTTGACCATCTTCAGTTTGCATAAGTATCGATCGGCTTCCGTGTAATACGCCTTCTCTTCCAAGTGCAGTTGTAGCTGCAGATTCACCGGAGTCTACTCCATGACCAGCAGCTTCCACAGCATATAATTTCACAGACTCTTCATCCAAAAAATGGTAGAACATTCCCGCTGCATTGGAGCCTCCACCTACACAAGCCAGTACAATATCTGGGTTCTCTTTGCCTGTTTTTGCGAGCAGTTGTTTTTTTGTTTCTTCTGAAATAATGGACTGAAAACGCGCGACCATATCAGGGTAAGGATGTGGACCCACGACGGATCCTATAATATAGTGTGTGTCAACTGGATTATTTATCCAATCGCGTAAAGCTTCATTTGTTGCATCCTTGAGTGTCTTGGATCCTGATGTCGCAGGAATGACTTCTGCTCCCATCATTTTCATACGAGCTACATTTGGAGCTTGACGTTGAATGTCGATTTCACCCATATAGACTGCGCATTGTATACCTTTTAGTGCACAAACAGTGGCTGTCGCGACCCCGTGTTGTCCGGCACCCGTTTCCGCAATAATACGCTTCTTACCCAAACGTTCCGCCAAAAGAATCTGACCAATGGTATTATTGATTTTATGTGCGCCAGTATGGTTAAGATCCTCCCTTTTTAAATAGATGGTCGTCCCGTATTTTTCCGATAAGCGTTTGGCATGATAGAGCGGAGAAGGCCGTCCAACGTAATCGCTGAGTAATTGGTTAAATTCCTCCTGAAAACTTTTCTCTTCAATAATTTTGAGATATTCTTCACGTAGCTCTTTCACATTAGGATAGAGGATCTCTGGGATATAAGCGCCTCCAAAGGGGCCGTAATATCCTTTTTCATTGACTTGATATATACTCATTTTTTAATACTATTTATACTGTGGGTCAATAGATTGATGTCCTTTAACCCGGGTTCTACTTCAAATTTTGAATTTAAGTCTAAGGCATACAACCTTGGATCTTTTTTTTCTAATGCGGTTTTGATATTTTTAGCATCTACTCCGCCGCTGAGAAAATAAGGTGTGTTTAAGGTATATTGGTCCAACAAAGACCAATCAAATTGTATGCCTGTACCGCCATACGAACTACTTTTGGTGTCAAACAGGAAGTAATCCACGACCCCTACATACGGATCTAGTTGCCCCCAGTCGAAGTTGATGTCAATACCGAAAGCCTTAATGATAATTGCTGAGGATTGTTGCTTTAACTTGTGGCAAAAGTCAGCGCTCTCATTGCCATGCAATTGAATGGCATTCAACCGAAATTCCTCTGTTTTGACGAGAATTTCAGGGATACTTGTATTGACAAAAACCCCTACCTTGGTCGGTGAATTAAGGCTTTCGATATATTGCTTGTTTTCATTACCGACATAACGTTTGGATTGATCATAAAATATAAACCCGACATAATCGATACCTAAGGAAGTTACCGCCGCAATATTATCGGGATATTTCATGCCACAAACTTTAATCTTGATAGCCATCTTAATTTTTGATTAGCTTTTGGAAACTGCGCAATGCTTTGCCTTCCATGAGTGAGGCTTCTGCTTCATAAAAACAGTCGCCGAAAGATTTTTCTGGATGAAAGGTTTTGATTGCAAATGCAGCATTGGTCAAAACTACATTATTTTGAACATCTGTTCCTTGGTTGTTCAAAATAGATGAGAATGTTTGGGCCGCTTCAGCAACAGTCTCACCGCCTGTTAACTCCTTTGGTGAGATTGTGGTGAATCCAAGTTCTTCCATACTATAGTAATTTTCACCCTGATTGTTGATTACCTTAAAATCACCAGTCATCGATATTTCATCGTAACCATCTAATGCGTGAATGATGGAGTATTGTTTATTTGTGTTCTGGTATAGGTAGCCATATAGCCGAGCCAATTCTAGACTAAATACACCGACGGACTGGAATCTAGGGTTAGCTGGGTTAGTTAGTGGCCCCAACATGTTGAAAAAAGTCTTCACGCCTAACGCACGCCTTATTGGAGCAACGGTTTTCATGGCTGGATGGAACAACGGCGCATGAAGAAAACAAATATTAGCTTCGTCAAGCTGGCGTTGCAATTCGGATTTATCATTGCTGAATCTGTAGCCAAGGTACTCCATAACATTGGATGATCCACAGCTTGATGACACACCAATATTACCATGTTTTGCTACCTGATAGCCCGCTCCAGCAGTGACAAAAGAGGCTATTGTTGAAATATTGAATGTATTTTTCCCATCTCCGCCCGTTCCACACAAATCGATTAAATCATAGCCTTCAAAATCCAATTTAAGGCATAGGTCATACATGGCATCTCTAAATCCGCCCAGTTCCTCGACGCGAATACTGCGCATGCCATAAGCTGTCATAAAGGCTGCAATTTGATGGCTGTCGTATTTGCCCATGGCAATGTTCGTTAGGATTTCATAAGCCTCTTGGCGCGAAAAAGTCTTGTATTCAAATAAATGGGCTAGAATTTCTTTCATAGTATTATAAAAATAAAAAAGGGCTTACCTTATTTAGGCAAGCCCATCATATCTTGACGTATTATCAAATAATGCAATAGGTGTTTGCCACAACGTTATTCGTTGTGCCACCACCAAGCTTTATTTAATGCAGTTTTTATCATTTCTGTTTTTATTAGTACAAATATGGTTGATAGAATTATAAAATGCAAGTGTTTTTGTTGAAAAATTTTTAAGAAAATTTTCATCGCTTCATATTGCTCATAAATCACTTAGCCAATTAAGCCATAGGACAATGCGTAAATATGTGCTGAAAATAGAAATAATTGTGCTGCGTCGTACGATGACGCTAGGTGAGCCAATCCAAAGGAAATTAATAAAACACAAAATGTGCTGTATTGTTGCCTTTGGAAACCAGCGTAAAGGATGCGATTTTTTTGTCTCGGATTACAGCAGCAAAGACGAAACGTTTGAGATATCTTACGAAATAGACTTGTTGGGGATCGATGCCTTCCAGGTCGATATCACTTGTTTCCTTTCGTCCAGCCTGGGCAAAACTGAGGTACTCCAGTTGGTTGATATCTTTGCTTTGTACGTTTATTCTGATTTCATCTATACTTGCCAATAGATACTCCTGTAGATCATCATCAAGTTTTTTTGCCGTCAGTAGGTCTTGACTTAAAATGATATCTGTTGCGAGGTTGCTGTCATTTAAACGATGGACAAATCTCTTTAGAATTGTGATATTTTCCTGTGAACTTTGTTGTTGTGCAAAAATCTGAGAACAGGTGATCTGGCCGACAATCATAAACAGCAGTAACTTTACTTTAATTTTCATATTTGTAAGACTGGAATTGACTAAAATGGATTAAAAGGCTAACATTAAAACCTTGGTAAGGTATCGATGCCAATCACACTACATCTTTTCCCAAGGATGGCCGTGTTTTAAATAAAAAACGCCTTTGTTTAAAGGCGTTTTTTATTTACTAGTATTCATCTTCATTGAAGAAGAAATCATCTTTTGTTGGATAGTCGGGCCAAATTTCTTCAATATTTTCATATGGCTCACCATCATCCTCAAGAGATTGTAAGTTTTCAATCACCTCAACAGGCGCACCCGAACGAATAGCGTAATCGATTAATTCATCTTTTGTTGCTGGCCATGGTGCATCTTCTAGATGCGAAGCTAATTCTAACGTCCAATACATATAAAAACAATTTAAGTTCTCTATTTTCGCAAAACTATCATTTAATTTAACTTAAGCAAGTAAATCCGATGTTATTTTTGTGTAAATAATATAAGTGTTTGATTTATAGTGAAATAATATTTTTAAATATTCTCAAAATCGCTCCCCTTTTCGTTGAGTGCATTTAATCGAGGGGAGACAGACTTGATGTCCGGGTTAGGGTAATCGTTCTCTATCAGGCCGTCCCGCATACGCACAATGCGGTGCGCATGGAGTGCAATATCTTCTTCGTGAGTCACTAGGATAATCGTGTTTCCTTTTGAATGTATTTCTTCTAGTAGTCCCATGATTTCGATTGATGTCTTGGTGTCAAGATTTCCTGTTGGCTCATCGGCAAGAATGATCGAAGGATCGTTGATTAACGCTCTCGCAACTGCAACGCGTTGTCTTTGTCCCCCAGAAAGCTCATTGGGCCTATGATCCATACGATGCCCCAGTCCGACGCTTTCTAATGCTGATGTGGCTTTCTCTTCACGCTTCACTTTACTATATCCGGCATAAATTAGTGGCAAAGCAACATTTTCCAGTGCCGTATTCTTGGGAAGTAAGTTAAACGTTTGGAATACGAAACCAATTTCTTTGTTTCTTACTTCTGCCAGCTCATCTTCTGTCATGTCACTCACATTAATCCCATTAAGGATATATTCTCCACGGCTTGGGGTGTCTAAGCAACCTAAAATGTTCATTAAAGTGGATTTTCCCGATCCCGAAGGCCCCATTAGTGCGACAAATTCTCCTTTATGGATATCAAGTGTTACAGAGCTAAGGGCATGAATTGTCTCCGAACCTATTTGGTATTCGCGTGCAATATCCTTGATTTCGATTAATATCTTTCCTGACATATTTTTTGGACGTTCTGTGGGTCATGAAAATACGACTTATTCTTCATAATCCAATATGAATGCATCTTGTCGTAGACAATTTTCTCTAATTCGGAAGCATTATTGTCATCGAACCCCTTAGTTTCTATCGGGCTGAATACATGAACTTTAACAATTCCGGGATGTGATCCTCTTTTCGCACCGTCATCAAAAAAGATATCCCAGGCATTTTCAATAATAATAGGCACAATGGGAACATCATTTTGGATTGCAATACGAAAAGCACCAGATTTGAACGCATGGATCTGAGGCGGAAAACCATCATCGATCTTTCCCTCAGGAAAGATTACTACGCTTCGGCCATGTTGAACTAGCTCATTAGCTCGTTGAAATGCTTTAAAAGAGGAAATTTTACTTCTCCTTGTGACTGGAATGTCAATGGTTTTGAAGAATATGCGAGTAACAGGATTTTTAAGTAGCGATGCTTTGCCGATAAAAGAAAATGGAGCAGGGCATAAATAGGTTAAGGCAGTTATGTCCAAGACAGAAGTATGATTTGGGCATAATACCATAGCACGGTTCCAATCAATTTTAGATTCATAAGTTACCTTAAAAAATACACCTGCTAATGCGGATCCTCCAACAGAAACCCAACGTCGCAGACGAGCGATTCGCGCATAATTCTTTTTGGGATTTTGAGCTAAGATGTAGATGTAAGGGAATAATAAAATAAAAACAAGAAGAACGCTAATAAAATACCAATATCGATGGAGTTTTTTGAGCAATAGAACCATACAAGCTAACTAATTTTTGACCTAAAGTAAAAAAAGAAAATGGATAATTAATTATCCATTTTCTTTTTTTAGTCTACCGTGAAACCATACTTTTGATAGATTTGTTTGGCGGTAGGAGAGTTCATGAACTTAAGAAAAGCATCCGCTGCCGCTGAATGCGGTGCAGTTTTTAGCTTTGCCGCCACATATGTAGCAGTTGTATTTTGTGCATCAGGTATGACAATACCTTCCACGGGATGACCTATTAGTTTTTGGTATACCACTTCGGACGTCCAGACGGGAGCGACGTCGGCCTGTGCATAAAGAATACGCATAGGACTCTCTCGATGATGGATCTTGGTTAGGTAGGTGCTTCCATCTTTTACCTTATCCGTCATGATTTTCTTTACAAGTTGCTCACCACCTGCTTTTTTGTATGAAGCTTTGATCTGTTCCCCAATGCCCTCCCATTGGGGATTTGGCATACTGATACGAACCTTCGGATTGCCAAGATCGCTTAATGTTTTGATACGTCTAGGATTTCCTTTAGGGACCATTAAACAGATATTATTGTAGCAGTAAATCTGTGTATGGCTAAAGTATTCTGCCATTTCGTTAATCGCCCTTTTGCTCGCTGTATAAATGTCAGGTTTATGCGTGATCCGTAAATTACCTATGGTTATGGAGCCCCCTTTAATTTGCTTTGCCAAAATGCCAGGGGGCAGAGTTTCTACAAAAATACGTCCGTACTGCGGATATTCCATTTTGAATGATGTAAGGAGATCATCCACAACCATAAATTGATTGCCTGCAAAAAATACAGTTAATTGTGGGTTTTCAATATCGCCGTAAAGATCGGGTATATTATCTATCCCAGGCACAGTAAAATTCAGTGCCGATTCTGGGGGATTATTCCAAGGTGGATCAAATCGATGATCCTGAGCCTTAGTTACTGTGGATGTAAATAGCGCCAAGCTGAGTAATATATATTTATCCATTATTTTTAAGGTTTAATAATGACCCAGCCTTCATTTGCACGTAAGATCAATTCACTATTGCCACTAGGAACATAACCGATAAAATCGAATAATTCTTCTTTGGCGATATGTTTTTCTTCCAGTGTATTTAGACATTGTGCAACAATAACACCTTTTTCTACGAGATCTTTTAAAGGCTTCTCATATTGGCTGTTTTTTTTGAAGTATGCTTCTGTACCTCCAGAAAAGGCGACCAGTTCGACCTGTAAATGCCCTTTCAGTCGCGGATCTTTTAAAACATTATTGATATTACGGATTGCCTTCTCAATTATTTTTGGATCATTGCTGTCCAATTGATAGATCGCTTTGTAAGCCTTTTTCTTAGGTACAGCACCAGGATATTGACGATTGTGGATTAATAATTTACTGTCTTGTGCTTTGCCCTCAATGATTGTCATTGCGAAAAGAATACAAGCAATTGCGAGTTGTTTTTTCATCTTCATGATTTTTTTTTTAATGCTGATGTTATCAGATCTTTTGTTAATGTATTTTATCACTATTATTTTATCTTACAGGATCGTAGGTCGTTTTTTTAAAAATTATAGGGGCCGATTTTATGTTGTTGTAAGCTAATGTTGTCTGCATACGGTGGATATGGGCTGTCTTTGGGTTTTTTGCTCAAATTTGGATAATCCTGTTCTTTATTTGCCTTATGAGGACGATCAAATGAGTTGATATATGCTGCTACGTCATATGCCTCGTCATCGGTTAACTGTGGGGCGTCATATGTAGATCCTAAAGGCATATTGGCTTTTATAAAACGTGTTGCGGTCAGTAATCGCGCCATTCCTGCACCATCGTTATAACTATCTTTCCCCCATAGTGGAGGGTACTGATAACCTTTGCCTGTCGTTTGAGGTAAACCCTGTCCATCTTTTCCATGACAGCTTGTACACTTTCCTTCAAAAACCAATTGTCCATGTTTTAGATTTGCCGCACGGTTTGGAATATCCATTTTAACAAAGCCCTGACCAGCTAACCGGCCTTTATTCACGGTATTGATACTTATGTTCTTGATGTAGGTGACAATAGCACGCATTTCCTTACTATTTTCAGGAATAGCGCGGCCGTTCATACTTCTTTCGAAGCAGCCATTGACGCGTTCCTCCAGAGACTCTACTTTATTTTCCCGTCCAATATAGGTTGGAAAAACATTGCTGAGCCCGACATAGGGCGCTGCAAAAGCTTTAGTGCCACCATTGAGGTGACAGCTTGTGCAAGCGAGCCTGTTGCCAATCTTTACGTCGGCTTCATAAAAATAATCGTATGTATTTTTGATCAACTTTTCACCATAACGCGCCATTTTACCCTCGGGGTTATCTTTGAAAGAGACTTCCTTAAACTCGGAAACATGGGTAATTAACGAATCGCTTCCTGTTGAAAGAGAATCAGTTGAACTTTTATCATAGGTGTGTTTTAGAGGAAACACACAAAGGGTGGTACAGGTAATAAACAATGCGACAATAATCCAACTGAGTGCCTTTAGATAATTTATTAATTTTTTATAATCCATTACGCTAATTCGTTTGTACAAATCTAAGGGCTCAAAGAAGGGAATTAAAGCAATGTTTGTTTATAAGACATAACGTTTAGTTATACCTTGTAGTTCTGCCTCAAGCAAAATTTTAAAAACTGGTTCGGAGTTCCAGCAAGTCCTCCATACAAATGTGTGAAGTAAAAAAAGCGTTCTATTGCTAATTGAGGTATATCAACGATGGTCAATTGGTTGTTCAATACTTCTCTTTGTACGGTATGGATGGATAAAAAGGCAAAACTATGTCTGCGTGCAAGATAACCTTTAATGCTTTCTGTAGAAGGTAATACCATGTCTATTTGAATTTCAGAGAGGTTTATTCGACTATCTTTTAATGCATTTTCAATGATGGTTCGGGTACCTGAACCTTGTTCACGTAATACCATCGGTAAACGTGTAATGTCTGACAGCAGGGGATTTTTTAATTGGTTGAGCGCTGGATTTTGACTATTCGTGACGAGAACCAGTTCGTCTTTCATAAAAGGAATATATTTAAGTGCCCGGTTATCTGTTGAACCTTCTGTAATACCTAGGTCTAATGTTTTAGCAATAAGTTGTTCCTCAATACTACGGCTGTTGGATTGGAAGGACTGGATGCGGTTATTTGGATATTCTTCTAAAAAATCTGCAAGTAAGCCTGGAAGGACGTATTGCGAAATCGTTGTACTTGCGCCCAGAATCAGGTTTCCTTTACGCCCACTTTGCAGCTCTTGTATTTCTTGTCCAGCCTGATTGTAAAGATTGATAATCTGTTGGGCATATTTAAATAGGATTTGTCCAGGATCTGTCAGAATGAGATTATTTCCCTTTCTTTCAAAAAGTGGGACACCAAGTTTTTTTTCGATTTCCTGGATATTTTTGCTTACTGCTGGCTGGGAGATAAAAAGAGCAGAGGCTGTTTTTGTAAAATTAAGGTGTTGAGCTGCAGTGTAAAAAACTACTAAACGAAAGTCAAAATCCATAAAAGATAAAGGGTTATTTCTAAAATCTAAAAATAACCCTTTATCTAAAGAAAAGCCAAATTTATTTGCTTAGCTCTGCGTAATATTTATGAAATAAAGGAATTGTTGAGATACCCATTAGGTAGTTTTCAATACCATATTTTTCGTTTGGAGAATGTAGATTATCACTATCTAAGCCAAAGCCCAAAAGTACTGTTTTTAGGCCCAATACCTCCTCAAAAAGGGCAACAATTGGAATTGAGCCTCCACCACGTGTAGGGATTGGCTTAACACCAAATGTATCATGTAATGCTTTCTCGGCAGCTTTATAAGCAATACTATCTGTTGGTGTTACAACAGGTTCACCGCCATGATGAGGTTTGACTTCTACTTTCACATAATCAGGTGCAATAGATTCAAAATGTTTTTTGAAAAGCTCCGTAATACGATGAGAGTTTTGATTTGGTACAAGACGCATCGAGATTTTTGCATTTGCTTTTGAAGGTAATACTGTTTTAGCTCCTTCCCCAATGTATCCGCCCCAAATACCGTTTACTTCCAGTGTTGGTCGAATGCCGGTGCGTTCTAATGTTGTATATCCTTTTTCACCCCAAATATTTTGGATGCCAAGATCGGTCTTGTATTCCTCAATATCGAACGGCGCTTCATTTAATGCTTTGCGTTCTTCAGTAGTCAATTCGACGACATCATCATAAAATCCCGGAATGGTGATATGATTGTTTTCATCGTGTAATGAGGCAATCAGTTTTGCCAATATTGTCGCAGGATTGGCTACAGCTCCGCCATATACACCGGAGTGTAAATCTCTATTGGGACCAGTGACTTCTACTTCAACATAAGAAAGCCCACGTAAGCCCGTTTCTAATGAGGGTTGTGCCATGCTGATCATTGATGTGTCCGATATAACAATAACATCAGCTTTCAGTCTTTCTGTATTTTCTTTGACAAATGTGCCCAAATTGACTGAGCCGACTTCCTCTTCGCCCTCAATCATAAATTTTATATTACAAGCTAAGGCATTGTTTTTTACCATATATTCAAAGGCCTTCACATGCATATAAAATTGCCCTTTATCATCTGCCGAACCACGCGCATAAATTTTACCATCACGTATGGTTGGTTCGAAAGGAGGCGTATCCCACAATTCATAGGGATCTGCAGGCTGTACATCGTAATGACCATATGTTAACACTGTCGGTAAAGCTGGATCAATTATTTTTTCACCATAAACGATTGGATTTCCAGCAGTAGGGCAAACTTCTACATTGTCAGCCCCAGCTTCACGCAATTTTTGGGCAACAAATTCAGCAGTTTTTTCTACATCACCTTTAAACTTAAGGTCAGCACTTACTGATGGTAAACGCAATAAATCAAACAACTCATCCAAAAAACGTTGCTTGTTTGCTTCTACATATTCTTTAATGTTTTGCATATTGTTTGTGTTTGAAACAAATTTACACAAATCGACACATTTAACTTAATTTGTTGTAACCTTTTCGAGAATGGTCGTGACTAATGTGTAAACTAATTCAAATAAATATGGAAAAGCAAACAGTAGGTGCCATTTTGGGAATCGGATTATTTACATGTATTACACTTTGTGTGTATTTTATCATGCGCTACCGAAGTGCATCAATACACATCCCTGAGGAAAATAGAAGAAAGGAATCTGCAGATTGGCAAAAGCCAGGAATTTTAGTTTTTGGTATAGGAATTGGGTTGTTCATCGTAGGTGTATTGGATAATTATATTAATACTGAGTTGCCCGATTCTCTTGCGGTCGCAATTTTAATTATTTCTGCTGGCGTTGCTATGATTGTTGCCAACCGTTTGGATAAAAAACAAGATATTTAGTCCGCAGATGGATGAAATCTATATTCGAAAAGTATTATCTGGAGACACGGCATCCTATCGTTATTTTATAAATATGTATAAGGATATGGCATTTTCAGTTGCTCTTTCCATTACAAAGGAGGAACACTTGGCAGAAGATGTCGTTCAAGATGCATTTATAAAATGTTATCAGTCATTAGCTTCTTTCAAAGGAAAATCAAAATTTAGCACTTGGTTTTATAGGATCGTCGTACATGTCGCTTTTAATGCTGTGCGTCATAAGAAAATAGAAATAGTTAATTTCGACCTATCCGATCATGATTTATCTAATAACGATTCGATTTTGGACGATATTATAGACAACGAAAGGAAGGAGATGATCAATGATGCTTTGTCTATTTTGCCTCCAAGGGAATCCGTAGCACTCAGGTTATTTTATTTGGAGGAACAATCGATGGAAGAAATTCAATCTATTATGGGATGGACATTGGCCAATACAAAAGTAATTTTGCATCGTGCACGAAAAAATATGCAGCTTGTTTTGAAACAGTTAATTAAAAAAGAAGAGTATCATGGATAAGGAACAGGAAAAATTCAAAAGAGTTATGCGAATGAGTAAGATTGAATTGCCATTTGAAGATTTTGAACAACGTGTGATGCAACGTATAGTTCGTGTTGAAAAAGCAAAGATGGGCGCGCTATCGAATAAAAAATGTGCAATAGCTTTTTTTCTTTTAGGGACGATCTGCGGTATGATTTTAAATAATTATCTGTTGGCTAAAATTCAAGTCATTGATATAGCTGCTGATTATAAGAATTATATTGGTATATTTTGTCAGCTAGTCTTTGCAGTCTTAATTTGTTTTTTCTGTCTTCAACTCTGGCGTTTGATTGCTATTCAACGGTACAAAAGCTCGCACTAATTTTTTGAAATAATTGACATTCCAAGACTCTCCTTGATCAGTGCTTTTTTTCTGAACAGCGCTTGTTGGCTTCTAAATGACTTTTTGGGAAATAAAATTAAATTTATTGTAACAAAACCTGGGTTTTGCCTACTCATATTATATTGATATTAATTTACTATCCAACATTTTTATGAAAAGAGTTTTGCAAATTCTCTTATTTTTCGTTCTGTGTATTCAGGGTTTAGCTTTTGGACAATCCAAAATTGGCGGGAAAATAAGTGATGTGAAGGATCAGCAGAAGTTGTCCGATGCAACAATTATGCTGTTAACTGCTAAAGATTCGATCTTGACCGGTTACACCAGGTCTGATGAGAATGGCTTGTTTTCGTTGTATCAACCAGATACAGGAGCCTATATATTGATCGTCAGTTATCCTAGATATGGTGACTTTTTCAGTGAGATCAAATCGGGGCAAGATTATTCCAAATTAGCAATTGGACTCACCAATACAGCAACCTTACTGCAGGAAGTCATTGTCACAGGACGTATTCCCATTACCATTAAGGGAGATACAACAGAATATGATGCCGGAAGTTTCAAAGTAGAGAAAAATGCTAAGGTCGAAGACTTGTTAAAAGTGTTGCCGGGTATAACCGTCGACGCTTCTGGCAAAATTACAGCACAGGGTAAGACGGTGAAAAAAGTATTGGTGGACGGAGAGGAGTTTTTTGGTGATGATCCAACATTGGTGACGCGAAATATCCGATCGGATATGGTAGACAAAGTTCAGGTATTTGAGAAAAGATCCGAGCAGGCAGAACGAACCGGGGTCGATGATGGTCAGCGCGAACAAACCATCAATGTAAAATTAAAAGAAGGCTCAAAAAACGGAATGTTTGGCAAGGCCTTGCTTGGTGGCGGTACCGATGACTATTATATGGGGCAGTTAATGCTAAATAAATTTAAGGGCTCCCAAAAGATTTCTGTATATGGCTTATTTGGAAATAATGGAACTACAAGTATGAATTGGCAAGATGCGCAAAAATATGGTGGCGATTCCGGTGTTTCTTATGGCGATGATGGATCAATGTCCTGGACAAACTTTACGGATCCGTTCTCTGGGCAGGGAGTTATTGGTATACCCAAAGCAATAAATTCAGGCGTTAATTTTTCTGATAAATTTGACAAAGAAAAACATACGGTCAATATCAACTATAAGTATGGTCGATTGAGCAGTGATGGTGATGACGAAACAATCAGTACCGGTTTGATCAACAATCGGTCACTGAAAAAAGTGGATACTGAAAATGATCAGCACCGTGCGAATCTAAAATATGACCTGAAATTGGATTCACTTAATCTTTTAACGATTCGAACGGGAGTATCTAGAAAAAACTTGTGGTCCTATAATACACGCGAGGCTTACCAGTTTTCACAGGCAAAAGATACAACGATTGCCGAAAAAACAGATGAACTAGTGGAAAACCACGTCAATGAGTTAAATTTTAGTGCATATTTTACCCATAAATTCAAGAAAAAGGGACGTTCTTTTACATTTGATGGGCAATGGACAAGAAATGAAATGGATGGTACCGGTCATTTAAATGCCGATCTTAAAAATTATGACTTAAAAACCGTAACCATTACGGATCAGGAAAAAGTACGAAACAATAAAAGTAACCTCTTAGGAGCCTCTATATCCTATACTGAGCCTCTTTCGAAAATTTGGAACCTTGTTGTAGGGACTGGAATCGAGCGTAGTACCAATTCATCCCTTGTAGAATCTTTCAATAATGACGGTAAAGGCAACTATAATCAATTGGACCAAAGATTTAGTAACAACTACGATTTTGATAGAAATAGCAGTAGGTATAAACTAGCAATAGTTCACACAGCCGAAAAATTGAAATTTACGATAGCGAATAATTTCAATAATGATAAGCTGAAACAATTTAACAATTACACCGTTCAGGGAATTACAAGAAGTTACTTTACGTACAATCCCAACGTTAGTGCAGGTTACTCTTTCACAAAAACTAAAAGCCTGTGGATGAATTATACGGGTAAAAATCAGTTGCCTTCGATGAGTCAAATACAGCCGGTATTGGATAACTCCGATCAAATTAATCGTTATCTGGGAAATGAAAATTTAAAACCGTCATTTAGAAACTCTTTGAACCTGAATTATAATTCTTTCCGTGTACTCACTGGAAATTATGTTTATATCGGCGGTAATATTTCGACAGAAAAGGATCCCATTACACAAAATATTGATACCTTAAATGGAATCAATACGTATACGTGGAATAACGTTAATGGCAA
>DKIT01000184.1 GCA_002454415.1 Sphingobacterium sp. UBA6711 | reverse complement strand
GCCGGGAATATAAATGGTAAGTTCTCCTCTTTGCAAATAGAAGCATATACCGCTAATGTTGTTCCCATATTCATCAGATTACCAACTGCGTTTCCGATCAATGTATGTGGGCGGTGAACACTCCACGTAAAACCGTCTCTTTTGGCTGCGGCATATACTTCATCTTCCTGTGCGTAATAGAAATTAGGGCTACTCAATCTGGGCTGTTCCTCTCGANNGTTTCGGGGAGTACACCACTTGTAACATACGCATCAAAGGGGCCTAAATAATGCTTCAATCCTGTTACCAAGCCGACGTGTTTGACACTCTTTTTTTCGGAGATGACATCAAGTAAATTTCGGACCATAGCACTATTGACCTCGATATTCTCTTTTTCTGACCCCCTACGCATCCAAGTTGTAAAAAATACGTGTGTAGGACTTACCTCCGCTAAAACCTGTTTCAAACTATCGATATCCAATAAATCGGCTTGTAAGGAAATAACTCCCTCGCTATCTTTACCAGACCCTCTTGATAGCCCGTATGTTTTCCAACCTTGCTTTAATAACTCTTTTGACAAATTGTTGCCAGACATTCCGCTCGAACCGACAACCAATGCTGTTTTTTCCATATCCAAAATTATTTTGGAACAAAATTAGTGTAGGGACGATAAAACAAACTTGACTTAAATCAGAAAATAGTCTTGACTTAAATCAAGTGTTAGTTTCCAATAATCTTCTTTTTATCCTGCTGATTGTTTCCGGGGAAAGCCCTAAATAAGAAGCTATCAAGTTCTGTGGCAGTCGCTGGCTAATGGATGGATAGGAGTCGAGAAACATAGCATATTTTTCTTCGGCATTGTGTGTATTCGCACTGATAAGCCTACTGTCTTTCGTCGCAAGACTATTTTGATAAAGGATACGAAAATAACGATCCATAACGGGGACATCCTTTAGCATCTTTTCGTAATTCTCTCTTGAAAGGAGTAGAAGTTTTGTATCCTCGATGGTATCTATATTTAATTTGGCTTCGTTGCCAAATATGAAACTCGCAAAATCAGAAATCCACCAACCTTCCCAAGCAAACAGGTTAATATGTTCATTACCTTTCTCGTCAACGGTATAAGATTTCATCAACCCTTGTGCTACAAAAGATATGTATTTGCACATATCGCCTTCTTGAAGCAGATATTGTTTTTTTCTCAACTTCTTAGATTTAAAGAAGTTCATTACGAGTCCTTTATCTTTTTCGTTGAGATGAACTTTCTCCTCTATATGCTCAAATAATATCTTGAATAACTGCTCCATATTTTAGTTTATCAGAAAGGCTGATTTCAACTACAAAGATAGAAAACTAAAAAGTATCACAACAGGCCGAACAATCCCAAATCAATATGCGGTGAATTTTCCTGTGTGATAAACGCTAAAAGTTGTAGTTATTCAATAGTCCATTTGACAAATGTCGACATGACTTCTTATTGAAGTGCAGAGTGAGAATCTTGTACCACTAAACACTTGAACGCCTATCGAAGTAATCGCAAAACTTCCTGTCGGATCACGACTCTGTTGGTCTAGTGTGGTCACTAAAGATGGGTCTTTGGCCGTGAAGATGGAGGACTTTTAAATTGAACGTTCGTATTGATTTATTTTTGGATAATTCCATTTTTAGCTATATTCGGCCGATTATTAAATGGATTTAAATAGGAGTATTTCAATGATAAATATTTTAAGAAGGTTACCTACTGTTTTGTTACTATTGCTTTCAAGTGTTTTCTATTCGTATTCCCAGGCAAAGGTTGACATCATATTGATTGGTACTTATCATTTTAACAATCCCGGCAATGACGCCGCAAAAACTATCGCTAGAAATATCCTAAGTGAAAAAGATCAGATGGGTCTTGAGGAGTTAACAAATGCGATTAACAAGAAGAGCCGACCCGATCAAATTTTTGTGGAAAGTCCGCATTCTGAGGGAAAAAAGTTAAACGAGATCTACCAGCTGTATTTATCAAATGATTTTAATAAGTTTACAGACACAATAGGGAACAAGAGACTTCAAAAGCTTTATATTGAAGGCGAAACGTTTCAACTAGCCTTTCGGCTTGGAAAAAAATCCAATAATAAGGAAGTATTCCCCATAGACACTATGATACAAATGAGATTCGACCTTTTGAGCAAAGAACTAAATTCCAATCCGGTGCTCAAAGCAGAGTATGATAATAGGTTAGGGGAAATGAGCAAGGGATTTAATGAAGGCATCCGCAAAGAAAGTATACGCGATGTACTATTAAAGCTCAATGAAGAGCATATTTACTTCCAAAATAAAAGTTTTTATATTTCGTTAGCAAATAAAGTAGGTATTTCAAATGGTTATTTCGGAAGTATATTAGTTTCAGATTGGTATAAACGCAATTTATTGATGTACGCAAACATTCAAAGCCAACTGAAAAAATCCACGAAAACCGCAGTGGTCTTAGTGGGTGTAGGGCATGCTGCCATGTTCAGAGAATTCTTTAAAAATGATCCCAATTTTAATTTAGTCGAATTGAAAGATATTCTTTAAAAACATTAGTGAGTTAAGTTTCAGGTATCATCAGTAAGTGATTCGCCTATTTTCAACTGCGGGATTATCACGAAAATATCTTTTATGCTTTTTTGTCAGTTAAAAGATTGCCTGAACTCTAGAGGTGAAACGTCCGTTTTTTTCTTAAACAGCTTGTTGAATGATTGTGAATGTTCAAAACCGAGGCTGTAGGCNNAGATCGTAGTACATCACTTAAATAACGTGGTGAGAGCTTCAGGCTTTCTGCTAAATGCTCTACAGTTGGAAGCCCTTTGTTTAATGTTTCTTCGCGGTCGAAATACTCGTCCAACAGATATTCCATTTGTGTCAGCAGTTCATTGTTAACAGCTTTTCGTGTGATGAACTGGCGTTCATAGAAACGGTTGCTGTATTGCAATAGCATATCAATCTGCGATAAAATAATATCTTGCGTGTGCTTGTCGATATGTTGGTATTCTTTTTCGATTTTGAGAAAGATTTCTACAACATCTTTTTCTTCCTGCTCGGAGAGATGCAATGCTTCGTTTAAGGCATACGAAAAGAAGTTGTAATTTTTTATTTTGGTTGCAAGGGTATGGGTATACAAAAAATCTGGATGAAACATCAACATATAACCTTTTCCACATTCAATATTCATCTTTCTGATTTCAGAAATCGTTAAAGATTGAATCTGTTTAGGTGCAATAAAATTCATTGTACCTTTGTCGAAATCGTAATGTTGCTGTCCGTATTTCATTTTTGCGGTAACGTCTTTTTTGAGCGAAATACTGTAAAAGTTCACGCAGAACTGCTCCCAAATTTTACTTTCATCAGGTTTTATTCCAGATACGTCAATTACACTGACGAGGGGGTGCAAGGGAGCGGGCAGCGACAATTGCCGATGAAATTCGGATATGGAATTGATAATGTGCATCTCTTTTTTGTTTTACAAATTTACAAAACGCAACTGTCTTTCCAGACAGTTGCTGATCAAGAATTTACGCCTCAAATTGTCTTGCAATTTCCTGTCTGAAAGCTTCTTTTCCGACTGTCAAACGTCTTTCATATAGTGCATTTGCATCTTGGCCAGCCAGATAGCGTATTTGATCTTTATTGTCCGTTGCAGCTTCATAAACAACATGAGCAATCTGGTCGGCCGTGGATGCGTTTCGCATCATCAGATCCATTTGTTCCAATAGCTTGTTTTCAATGTTTTCATAGTCGGAATTTCGATTTATATCTAAAGAACGACCTGCAAAATCTGTAGCAATTCCACCCGGCGCCACTGTTTTGATCGATATTCCGAATTTTTTCAATTCAAAGTACATGCTTTCGCTCCATCCCTCCAAAGCGAATTTCGTCGCATGATATATCGAGTGCAGCGGGAATCCCATAAATCCACCAATTGATGTGGTCGATATAAATAAACCACTTTTCTGTTTTCTAAAATGTGGAATAAAGGCTTGTGTAACCCGCAGTACACCCAACAGATTCGTATNNGAGGTTGCATTCTCTACCGTTTCCTTTATCTGATCAAGGTCAGTTACATCTAATTTTAATAGGGTAACATTTTCGAGTTCAGTGAGTTCTGTTTCATTCTCAATATTGCGCATCGTTGCGATCACATTCCAACCCTCTTGCTGAAATAGTCTGGCAGTTGCTTTTCCCAGACCGGAAGAAGCTCCTGTAATGAAAATTGTCTTTTGCATAGTGTTATTGTCTAATTTGATGATACAAAAGTCAAGAGATTGCTCAGGGGATCTGTTGCCAAATTGAGCTTAGTTGTAGCCATAATGACGAAGTAGTTTTCTTTGTTCCTTGACGCTCTTGTTCGCAAGTGTCCTCGTGTGCCGTTATTTCTATATGGCGACCGTCCTGACANNGGGCTGCCTATCCATTTGGCACTCTAGATTTTTCATAGGCGAGAAGTTCATCCGCGCAGAGTTTTCCGAATTTATCAGCCGCTAATGGGCTATCAGCGGTAATCAATTTTCTGTCAACATGGCATTCGCCAGCAATTTTTTTATTCAAAATTTCAACTCCAAGTTGTTTGAGTTTTTCGCCAAAAAACCAAGGCATCTCGCCCGGCTGGTATCCAACCTCTGGCAAAGTCTTATCCATTTCATCCGGAAACGAATTGATCTTATATCCTTTATAGGGAAACTCAGAGTCTCCGCAATCCGCTGCGCTTAAGAGCGCTGCCGGGCCATGGCAGATTGCCAACATATATTTATCTTCAGCTACTGCCCATTTGATAAGTTCTTTTACATCATTATTTTCAGGCAGTCCGAGCATTGCACCATGCCCGCCTGGGATAAAAACGGCAGCGTAGTCAACATATCCTTTATTCGTGTCGGCTATAAAATCCTTAAGGTTGTGCGGGTTTGAAAATTGAGTATTATACTTGTCGAGGATATTACCGATGTTTTCATCCTCATATGGCATAGCCCACATTTCAAATTTTACAGGAGCACCGGTTGGCGTGTAGAAGTCAACCTCAAACCCAGCCTGTTCGAAATGAAGAATAGGAACAAGTGTTTCGACCGGATGATTGCCTGTTGAAAATTTCTTTCCATTTTTCATGGTCATATACCGTTCTTCCGTGCAAAGCACGAGGATCTTTTTCCTGGTGTCCTTGTTAACATCACTGTACTTTTTTTTGCTGTAATTTGTTTTGGTGGTAACCATTGTCTTTCTTGAAAAAAAAGAAGGTTCGTAACCAATACCGTCAAATACGGATTCTTTGCTCAAATCGTTTGAAAATAATGACATAGTAATAATTTTTTTGTCTGTAATTCGTGCTATTGATAAGCTTCGAATGTCAAACTTTTCACATTTTATAAATCTTTAAGACATAACAATATCAAAACCCATGCGGTTTCGCCTAAAAAATATTTATAAAAACCAACACCCACTTACTATTAAATCTAGTCCACCGCTAATTATCGTTTATATTGACTCTTGTTGCTATGTGAACATGTTTCTTTAACGTTGCCTCTTCTTCATCCTGTTGGCGAATGAAATCAAGTAGTTGTCTCAATTCTCCATCGACATCATCCCACCATTTAATTGACCATATCCTATGGAATATAAACCCATATTTTTCCAGTTGCTCCTGTCTGAAGTTGTCCCAGGCGTAAGCTTCAGGACTATTATGGTATTTAGCGCCATCACACTCTATTGCGATTAGTGGTTTGTGACTTGTTTTTGATTTTACAACGATATCAATCCGGAAACCGCCTACGGAATGCTGCTGTTCTAAACGGTCTGCACCAATATGCTGTGCGAGTCGTTCAAATACTTCGTCCTCAAACGGAGATTCAGACCCTAAGCTAAATTCTGCAGGTTCATACAATCTATCTGAACAATACTGACTCAATAGCTGCAGAATGCCCTTTCGCAATTCGTCATTCCCTTCACTTACCGCTTTCGCATAGGTAAAATAAGCGTACATAATGCCACGGCCTTTATTGCCCTTCTGTTGGATAAGATTTGGGTACTGACCAACATACTCTTGAGGGAAAGAAGTACATACATATACTTTTGACCGCGCTCGAGTGATGATTACATTCAACATACGATGTCCTTTACCCTGGATAATGGGACCAAAGTTTTGAGTGAATGAGCCGTCGGCTTTTCGGCCAAATGTCGTAGAAAGA
>DKIT01000111.1 GCA_002454415.1 Sphingobacterium sp. UBA6711 | reverse complement strand
GCGAGCCTCTTTGTCGGTTACTTTCAAAGCGTAATCGGCAAAGAGGCTCGCCAGCAGATCTTGGAACAGGAAGGTCGCCTTCCGGATAGTATTTTTGCTTGTGTAGGCGGCGGCTCAAATGCTATTGGCCTATTTTCGGGATTTTTGGATGATCATGAAGTGGAGATCAATGGTGGTGAAGGTGGAGGCACCGGATCCTACCCAAAAACGGCTGCTACACTTTCATTCGGCAAACCGACAGTCTTCCAAGGTACTTTTTCCTATTGTTTGGTCGATGAAGAAGGTAATCCCATTCCCTCGACCTCGGTCTCTGCAGGACTGGACTACCCGGGGATATCGCCACAACACGCCCAGTTAAAAGACAGTAAACGCGCGAACTATTACCCCGTCACTGATGAGGAGGCAATCGAAGCCTATAAATTGCTTTCCCGTCTAGAGGGTATCATCCCAGCAATTGAATCTTCACATGCTGTCGCGCTTGCGGTAAAATTGTTAAAAGACAAAAATAAAGTCACTATCGTCAACCTTTCTGGACGTGGTGACAAAGATGTTGACCGCGAATTCTAAGTGACAATATCCAAAAAACAGACGACCTATACTGAGTATGCTGACAATTACGGTCAGTATACTCAGTATAACAATCAAATGAATAGCTATTTATGATAAATCGGCCGAAAAATCAACATATTTTTTTAAAATCAATTATCGCGTTCATCGTTTTACTTATCGGCGGCCTTACAGTTTATAATCTCTATCCAGAACCCGTTTTAGATAAAAATGAGAAGGTAGATAAACTGATCGTGTATAAATCAAAACGTCAACTGCAGGCTTACGCACATGGAAAACTGCTCAAAACCTATCGTATATCACTCGGCGGACAGCCAACCGGCGCCAAAGAGTTCGAAGGCGATTTAAAAACTCCAGAAGGTCTTTATGCTATTAATGATAAAAACCAATATAGCGGATATCACAAAAATCTAGGTGTCTCTTATCCCAATGAAAAAGACATTGCCAAGGCCAAGTCCTTGGGAAAAGAACCTGGTGGTGACATAAAGATTCACGGGATTAGAAATGGATTGGGCTTTATCGGCAAATTACAAAGATGTATAGATTGGACTTACGGCTGCATGGCACTAACGAATTCAGAGATTGACGAGCTTTTTCAGGCTGTTCCTATCGGAACTCCTATTGAGATAAACCCCTAATCTCAGCCTACTCTCGCCCATAAATGCCCAAACGGTAATCCTTAGTACCCATGGAAATACTGATGCTTGGTCCTCTTCGCGACGTTGNNTACATAAAAAACTACAATATAATTACTAAATGTTACAACCCAATTTTCAATAATTTACCGAATTTTGAGCTTACATTGGTAACTTGTATAGAAAATACTTCTCATGAAACTCGCAATAAAGAATATGGTATGCAATAGATGCATTATGGTCGTCGAAAATGAACTACACAAATTAAACCTCCATATCAAACATATTTCTCTTGGTCAAGTTGAAATTGCAGAAAGCCTGACCAAAAATGAAAGTGAGGAACTGGCAGCGAGTTTTTCAGCGCTGGGATTCGAACTCATCGACGATAAGAGAACTGTATTGATCGAGCAAGTAAAACATTTGGTACTGGATCTTATCCGCAATCAGCACAATGACACCAACCTTAATCTTTCTGAAATCATCAGTAAGGAGATTCACCATGATTATAATTATGTATCCAGCCTATTCTCCGAAGTGGAGGGAATGACGATTGAAAAATATTTTATCAGCCAAAAAATTGAATATGTAAAAGAATTGTTGGTTTACGATGAGCTTACACTGAGTGAAATCGCTTATCAACTTAACTACTCCAGTGTGGCCTATCTGAGCAATCAATTTAAGAAGGTGACTGGACTTACACCGAGTCATTTCAAACAAATCAAAGAAAATAAAAGGAAGCCTCTTGACAATATCAAAGATTAGTTTTTAAAAGTATAGCTATAGCATGAAAAAAGTAAAGGCTTCCGAGCGGAAGCCTTTCTTTTAAAATTGCCCTTTCAAATTAGCAACCCTTATTTTAAATTTCTCTAATTCTTGCTGTTGTTGATTGATAAAGGAATTTTCTTCCAGTTTTCCAACCACAATATCACGTTCCTCATCATTGGCATATACCATATTCTTGAATTGATTCTCGTAATCTTTGGCGCGGGATTTATAGATCTGTTCACCGATCCATATCCGATGTTCAAGTGCCTGATCCAACAAAGATACAATTTTATCTGTTGACAAAACCATACTTTCCAAACTTAAGATTTCTACCAAAGATAATAAAGCATGCCTGCGTTTGTCCGAAGGATACGACTTACTCTTATCATGATAAAACTCGTGAATACTATCCCACGAATCTATCTTTTTCGTTTTGATATCATCCATAAAAGTACGTAATGTATTACTTTCGATCAATTGCCCACCGATATTTTCCCAATTTGTCCGCTGGCTTCCCTGCAGGTCTATTAAAATATCCTCCAGCACTGATCCCTCTTCAAGCGCATCCATCAAATGCAATACACCATAATATTTGATAAACGAACGGTACAAGTGATAAGCTTCACCTACTTTCTGAATAACAGTCGGTCTACGTGCATTCTCTGCTCCTTTCAGAAAAATCGTTTTATCCTTTAGGTTTCCATTGTTGGCAAGCAAAGAACGACCAGCGAGTATACGCTCCGCTTGATCTTTATCTCCGACAGGATTCAAGCTATCGGCGACCGAAAGAGCTAGCAGTTCCATCCCAGCAAACATTTCGTTAACCGTATCAGGCGCCAGCATATCGTATTCGAAATACTGGTTTTTAAAATGTCTATTGTCCCTGGCTGCATACTTATTGGAATTACGTACGAGTGCATACATATTATACATAAACCAATAANNTACTGACCAGCGTAAAAGGAAGTTTGATATCCAGCTCGTGCAGGAAATCTCCTTTTACAATCAGACAGTAAGAGGCAAATCTTGAATTATGTTTCAAACTTACACAGAGTCCAGGCCAAAAACCGCGGCCCGCAATAATTTCTCCGTCAGCGGCCCTTGAATTATGGTTTGAACCCACGGTAGCGCCGGCCGCCATATTACTCTGGCCCATTACCAATGCAGCGCATAGAAAAGAGTTGTTATGATGCTGTTCATGTGCCGGAAAGATAAGGGAATTTAAGACTTCGCAACATGAGATCGTTGAGTTATCACCCAAATAAGAGTTAATCAAACGGGCACCATACTTCAATTGAGAATATGAAGCCAAAATAAAGCGAACGGCTTTCAGGCCATAAAATATACGACAGCCATAGCCTATAATGCCGTTCACTAGCTCACAGCCTTCACCAATCTGTGTATAAGACTCTTGCGAAGAGTTGACTGTTACGTTTTTCAGTTTACTTACCCCTTTGATATACGCGTCTGTTCCGATCTTAACGTTCTTGATTGTCAGCGTATTTTTGATTACACAGCGATCGCCAATTTGACTATAATATCCTGGCTGGCCACCAAACTTTTGGTCAGTCAACTCTTCAAAACGTTTTTGCAGTAAACTATCGTGGCGATTTCGTGTCCAAAGATAGACATCTGCGGCTTGCATGCCATCAAACGGATATACCGAACGGGCGCCATTCTCATTACATAGTTCCAACTGGATCCGCTGTTCAGGCTCTTCGCCATCACGCAGCACACCATTACCAAATTTGGCCGTGCTACCCGTTTCCATTTCCTTGATTTGACTCAACAATACTTCATTACCAACTATGAAATACGACAAATAGCTTACATGATGTACAGCCACATCGTCGCCAAAGTCCGAACTGATGATGGTTGAATGGTACAAACCGATAGGCAATTGCAGGTTGCGGTAATCCAAATAATTAGGACTTAGATTTCCGATGCGCACCAATCCATAAAACTTACAATTCTGAACCTGATTGGGATCAAAAACTGCTGATACCTTTACTTTTGACCAGTCGCTGGACCAATTTCCATTGTCAATCAACTGTTCAATCTCGGTCTTCGTTAGATCACGATAATCAGTACGTGGGTTTTGCTGAAAGCGCAGGAAATATTCATCCTGCCCCGACGGAATAAACTCATCTGGGATAAATCCATATCCAAGACGTTCCAATGGTTTCTTTTTCAATACACTCATTAGCTTCTTACTCTACTGTTACGGACTTAGCAAGGTTACGTGGTTTGTCCACATCCAAGCCTAGTTNNCGATAATTTCATCGGCCTCAGGGATTTCCATAAAATCGTCAGACAAGCCCTCGGAAACGGCATCACCTTTAGTCACTACCGAAATGATCTTTCCTTTACGCGCTTTTATTTCCTGAATATTTGAAACGATTTTTTCGTGATACGCATCTTTCGTGGCAACAAATACAACAGGCAAATTTTCATCCACCAAAGCAATTGGGCCATGCTTCATTTCAGCAGCCGGATAACCCTCCGCATGGATGTAGGAAATTTCCTTCAGTTTAAGTGCACCTTCCAATGCAACTGGGAAATTGTAACCTCTCCCCAAGAAAAGAAAGTCACGGGCATCTTTATACTTTTTAGCGATCTCCTTAATTTTTTCCACTTGCGTGTCCAGAATCCATTCTACCTTTTCGGGAACTTCATTCAATTCCTGTGCAAGTTCTTGATAACGTTCATTGCTGATCGATCCTTTTAACGAAGCAATCTTCAAGGCAATCAAGTTCAATACCGTTAACTGGGCTGTAAAAGCTTTTGTACTTGCCACACCGATTTCTGGTCCAGCATGTGTATAAGCACCAGCATCCGAAAGACGGGCAATAGATGACCCCACCACATTGACAACACCGAGAATAATAGCACCTTGTTTTTTCGCATTTTCAAGGGCAACGAGCGTATCAGCTGTTTCACCACTTTGAGAAATGGCCAAGATAACATCCCCTGGGTGAATCACTGGGTTACGGTAACGGAATTCTGAAGCGTATTCCACTTCCACATTAATGCGGCAAAGTTCCTCAATAATGTACTCCGCGATCAGCCCCGCATGCCAGCTTGTACCGCAGGCAACGATTACAATACGATTGGTGGTGCTGATCTCTTTGGCAAACTTTTCAATACCACTGAGTGTGATCTGATGCGATTGTAGATCCAGTCGACCGCGCATCGAATCAAAGATCGTATGTGGTTGTTCAAAGATCTCCTTTAACATAAAATGGTCATATCCGCCTTTTTCAATAGCCGACAGCTCCAAGTCCAATTTTTGGACATAAGGCGTAATGCGCTCATTGCCCAGATTTTTAAGGATCAGTTCGTCCGGCGTAATGATAGCCAGTTCATAGTCATTGATGTACACCACTTCCTTGGTATAGGCGAGCATCGGCGAAGCATCTGAACCCAAAAAATGCTCATTTTTACCGATACCGATAACCAAAGGACTTCCTTTACGCGCAGCGATGATACGATCAGGATGACCAGCCTCCAATACGAGGATGACATAAGCTCCTACTACCCTCTTAAGTGCGATACTAATAGCCTCTTCCAGCGAACATTCATTCTGCGACTGGATCTCCTCAATGAAGTTTACCAGAACTTCCGTATCGGTATCACTCTTAAACGTATAACCTTTATTGATTAATTCNNCTCCGTGGGTAGCCCAACGGGTGTGGCCTATACCTGTAGTGGACTGGAGGTCGTGACCAAACACAAACTCTTCCAAGTTTGCCACCTTACCTGTTTTTTTATAAACATCGATGTGGTCGTTTTTATGCAATGCCACTCCAGCACTATCATATCCACGGTATTCTAATTTTTTCAATCCGTCAATGACGATACCATACGCCTGACGATAACCTGTGTATCCTACAATTCCACACATGCTTGTCTCAATTTTAAGTATATATTTTGTTAATGCAATGCAATGTAATAAAAATATTCGCGCAATCGATTGATTAACCTAAAATTAATACAAAAAAGGCGGCTAATGAAACATTAACCGCCTTTTTACGCTACAAAATTTACTTATTTCTTAATGTTCTGCAACATCCACATGGTCATAATCTTCCACCATCAATGCTTCATAATTTGTCTTTTCCTTGTTTCCAAAACGACGTTGAAGGCTATCAAAAATGGAATAGACAACCGGCACAACAACCAAGGTTAAAAACAAAGAAGATAAAAGACCTCCAATGATAACAATAGCAAGACCTCTGTTCATATCTGCACCATCTCCTGTCGCAATAGCGATCGGGATCATACCGAATACCATCGCTATCGTCGTCATCAAGATTGGACGAAGACGAGCATGATTGGCAGCGACCAATGCATCGTGTGTATTATCACCAGCTTCTTTACGGTGATTGGCAAAATCCACCAGCATGATCGCATTCTTAGCCACCAGACCGATTAACATGATGATACCCAAAATCGTAAAGTGGTTCAACGTCTGGTTTCCTAATGCCAAGAACAATAATGCGCCGATAAATGACAATGGAATAGAGAACAAGACCACGAATGGCGTGATAAAACTATCGTATAAGGCGACCATAACCAAGTATACTAAGATAATTGATGCCAGCAAGGCAATTCCCAATGTACCAAAACCTTCACTTTGATTTTCCATGTTTCCACCCCAAACAAACACGATC
>DKIT01000160.1 GCA_002454415.1 Sphingobacterium sp. UBA6711 | reverse complement strand
TCTTCGGTTGAAAAATTGCTGGATTATTGTCTGTCAACGGCCCCGGATGGGATGCGCTCAAAAACATCTGTTGAAACATTAACGGCGATTATTTCAAAAAACTTAGAACAATAAAATGTTTAAATTTATTGCAAAACGTGAATGATGAGTAAAACGGAACATATTACATTAAAGGAAAAAATCGGCTATGGGCTAGGCGACGCCGCTTCGTCCATGTTCTGGAAATTGTTTGGCATGTATCTCATGTTCTTCTATACGGATATCTTCGGTATGGAAGCGAAGGTGGTCGGCACCATGTTTTTGGTTACCCGGGTCTGGGATTCTTTGTTTGATCCGATTATTGGTGTATTGGCAGACCGTACACGGTCGAAATGGGGCAAATTCAGAGCNNCTTATTCGATCATGATGATGGTCTATTCGGCCATCAATGTACCCTACGCTTCTTTATTAGGGGTAATAAGTTCGTCTCCCAAAACCAGGAGTGTATTGGCCACTTTCCGAATGAGCTTTGCCTATATCGGGAGTTTCGTAACGCTATTGCTCTTCAATCCGATGGTCAATTTTTTTAGTGGTCACAATCAGCATATGGAAGCACAGCAAAAGGGCTGGGTGATGGCAGTAGGTGTTATTGCGCTCTGCTCCGTTGTGCTATTTCTGCTCTGCTTCTCCTGGACGCGTGAACGGGTTCAGCCCGTAGCGGATAATAAAAGCAGTCTAAAGCAGGATGTCAGGGATTTGTTGAATAACAGTCCTTGGTGGATCTTGTTGGGAGCAGGAGTTTCCACTTTGGTCTTCAATTCGGTTCGGGATGGGGCTGCTCTTTATTATTTTAAATATTATGTTCATGAGGAGCAATATGGTCAAGTTGTCTTGCTAAATATTCCCTTTGTATTGAGCGGTCTTTATCTCGCATTGGGTCAGGTTGCCAATATAATAGGTGTAGTTTTGGCCGCTCCCATAGGCAATAAAATTGGAAAGAAAAACATATTCATATTAGCGATGCTTTTGGCAACAGTAGGTAGTATATTATTCTATTGGCTGGATAAAAATCAGATTTGGGGGATTTTTGGTCTTCAGGTTATTATCAGTATATGTGCCGGAGCTGTATTCCCATTACTGTGGTCCATGTATGCCGACTGTGTGGATTATTCTGAGTTAAAGACAGGCAATAGAGCAACAGGTTTAATTTTTAGCTCCTCTTCTATGAGTCAAAAATTGGGCTGGGCACTTGGAACAGCGGTAACGGGTTGGCTACTTGGTTACTTTGGTTTCCAGGCCAATCAGCTGCAGTCGGAAGAGACACTGAGTGGAATAAAAATGTTTTTAAGTCTGTTTCCCGCAGTAGGGACGATTTTATCAATCGTGTTTATCAGCTTTTATCCGCTGACAGAGAAAAGGATGCAAAAGATTGCTTCGGAGCTTGAGCAGCGTCGTAATTGATCTAAAGTGAAAAAGAAGAAAGCAATGAAAGGATTTAAAGAAGAAATTGAAAATAGTATCCTCCCATATTGGATGGAACATATGGTCGACGCAGATTATGGCGGTTTTTATGGCAGGATCGATGGGCAGGATCGATTGGATCCCATGGCCAATAAAGGGGCGGTAATGCATGCCAGGGTTCTCTGGACTTTTTCCGCCGCTTACCGCATCTTGGGCCGCAATGCCTATCGGCAGATTGCCGAACGGGCATACCTATTCCTCAGAGACTATTTTGTGGATAAAACGTATGGTGGCGTCTATTGGGAACTGGATTATCAAGGCCGCCCCGTCAACCGCAAAAAACAGACTTATGCACAGGGGTTCGCACTGTATGCGTTCTCGGAATATTACCGTGCGACAGGCTGTACTGAAGCGCTGGGCTATGCTAAGGAACAATTTTATCAGATTGAGAAGTGTAAGGACAATGAGCGCGGTGGTTATTGGGAAGCATTTACAGAAGACTGGCAGCCCATCGCTGATATGCGTCTGAGCGAAAAAGATCAGAATGAAGCCAAGACCATGAATACGCATCTCCATATTTTGGAGCCTTATACCAACNNTCGCGTATATGGGTCGATGAGGATCTTGTTAAGGCACAGACTGATTTGATATTTCTATTTTTAGATCGGATATATAGTAAATCTACTGGGCATCTGCAGCTTTTTTTTGATGAAAAATGGCAGGTAAAAGGTGAAGCACAGTCTTTTGGCCATGACATTGAAGCTGCATGGCTACTGTTGGAAGCCGCCGAAGTGCTGGGTGATCCGGAGCTATTCCAAAAAGTGAAAGCTGTGGTTATCCATATCGGTCGTGCGGCAGTGGAAGGTGTTTTGCCGGATGATAGTTTAGCTTATGAAAGAAATAACGGACACTGGGACCGTGAGCGCCACTGGTGGGTACAGGCGGAAGCTGTAGTCGGTTTTTCATATTTAGGCCGGCTATTGGATGACTGGTCCTATACCGAAAAAGCGGAAAATATATGGTCCTATATCAAGTCGAATTTAATCGATAAGGAGCGGGGCGAATGGTATTGGAGTAGGCTTGAAAATGGAAAGGTAAATCATAAAGAAGATAAAGCTGGGTTCTGGAAGTGCCCTTATCTTAATGGACGCATGTGCTTAGAAATGATAGAAAATTTTGGAATAAAATGATGAAAAAGCAATTCATATTTTGTGCCGTATTGACCATGATCATTTTGGGAAATACGCTTTGTGCACAGCATCTTTTTCCTGTGGATCATAAGGCGACAAAGGAAACGGTGACCTTATATCGATCCTTACTGCGTACCCAATCGCAGGGGAAAGTCTTTCTCGGGCAACAGGATGCACTTTGCTATGGCCGATATTGGAAAGGAAACCCTGACCGTAGCGATATAAAAGAAGTAACAGGGAGCCATCCGGCACTTTTAGGCCTGGATTTTCAACCTCTCACACATCAGGACAAAGCCTATCGGGAAAGTGAGACTAAAAGGTTGGTCAAGGTGGTTAAGGATATGTATAAAAAAGGGGGAATAATAACTTTTTCCTGGCATATGGCAAATCCTGTCAATGGTGGCTCTTACGAGTGGAAAAATAATCCGCAACTAGCGGTGAAAGAAATTTTACCCGGAGGCAGATCAAACGCTATTTATCAATCTTACCTACGTAAGATAGGTGATTTCTTATCGCAATGTAAAGGATCAAATGAAGAGGCCATCCCGATTATTTTTAGACCTTTTCATGAGTTCGACGGCGATTGGTTCTGGTGGGGAAAAGGCCATACTTCTCCGGAGGAATTTATTCAATTATGGCGCTATACGGTTGCTTATTTACGGGAGGATCTGGGCATTCACCAACTGCTTTATGCGTTCTCTCCTGACTGTAAATTTCAGACCCGCGCCGAATATCTTGCGCAATATCCCGGCGATGATTATGTCGATGTTCTTGGGATGGACAATTATTGGGATTTCCGCCCGGACGGCGCCAATGATCCTAGCGCGGCAGCGCTCAAGATGGAAATTGTTTCGACTATAGCGCAGGAAAAAAATAAAATCGCGGCATTGACTGAAACAGGTCTGGAAGGTATTACCGATCCAAAATGGTTTACCCAGGTTTTACAGCCAATCATAACGAAATTGCCGCTGGCATACTGCATGCTCTGGCGCAACGCTGACGATATTCCGACACATTACTACGTACCTACCAATGACCACCACGCTGCTGCGGATTTTAAGGAATTTTGCCAATCTCATGCTATTATTCTTTTAAACAACAGTACACTTATTTATAATTCAGCACTAAAATGAAACCGACCAAAATTAGAAAGTATGTTACCAGTTTAGTTCTAAGTTGTGCATTTTCTGCGTCTGTATCAAACCTTTCCGCACAGCAACCAGTAGATATGAATGCAACGAGAGAAGCAAAAGTTTTGTACCAAACAATCAATTCAAGACGTGCACAAGGGATCTCTTTAGGGCACCAGGATGACTTGGCCTACGGTCATGGGTGGTATAAAGTTAAGGGGCGTAGTGATATGAAAGATGCGACAGGTAAATATCCCGCAGTGATTGGCTGGGAGATCGGGGATATTGAGCTTGACAAAGCGTACAATCTCGATTCTGTATATTTTGATGATATGCGTCAGTACATTGTGGAGACGCAAAAGCGGGGTGGTATTACGACTTTGAGCTGGCATGCAAATAATATCGTGTCAGGCAAAAATGCATGGGATTGTGCGCAGGATACTGTCGTTCGTTCCGTACTACCAAATGGAAGCCATCACCAAAAATACCTGCAATGGTTAGATAGGACCGCGGCGTTTCTTTTGAGCCTAAAAGATAGTCAAGGTAATTTTATTCCCGTTGTGCTAAGACCTTATCATGAGCATACTGGATCTTGGTTTTTGTGGGGCGCCAAACAATGTACCGCACAGGAATATAAAGATCTCTGGAAAATGACAGTAGATTATTTTCAACAAAAGCTTGGCATACATCATTTGCTGTACTGCTATTCACCATCTGAAACTGAAAGTGAAAGTCACTTTTTAGAAAGGTATCCCGGCGACGAATATGTGGATCTTGTTGCTTTCGATTGTTATGTGCCCGGCAACGGTACGCCCGAAGATATCGAAAAATACAAAGTTGCGATGGCAAAAAACATCGCAATAGTAACACAAGTTGCCCATAAATTGAAAAAAATTCCAACAATTGGAGAAACGGGCTTCGAAGGCGTTAAAGATTCAGCTTATTTCACCCAGGTGGTTTACCCATTGGTAAAAGAAAAAGGGTTGGCTTGGATATTGTTTTGGCGAAATGCGTATGAAAAGGATAAACAAAATCATTATTACATACCATTTAAAGGGCACCCTGCTGCTGGTGATTTAAGGAAATTCAGTAGAAAATCAGATGTATTCCAATTAAAGTAACGTTCGTGAAGATCAATAGCATGTCGTAATCTGTGTTCTACTATGGCGTAGCGATTTCGGATTCCTTCTATGGAATATACCCTGTGGTAAAGGTGTAATTTTTCCAGACAACGTGCGAAAAACTTTATTTTATAAAAAATGCCTCCAAAATAACTTTTTGGAGGCATTTTTTATAGTGTATTATGATATCATACTATTTTTTCTTAATCTGTTTTTGGTATTCTTCCACTTTCTTTCTGTTGCTTTCAATCACTTCTTCCGATATTAAATCGGGTTTATCCTTACGTGCTTCTATTAAAAGATTAAGCATTTTTAACTGGCTTTTGTAAGCTTGATCGAATTGCCCAAGCCTACTTTGCAAGGTTGCCAGGCAATCTAGATAATAGGTGTTTTTTTCTCCGGATTTAACAATGATTTCTGCCGCATTCAGATTGATTTTTTGGGGGATATTCTCCTGAGTTGCGATAAAGGACGCTAGGGCAGCGGCGTCCTTTTTATCTATTTTCTGCATATTCTTTAAATAATTTAATACATCTTCCTCCTTAAAAAAGGCAAGCAGAATCTGGAGTTTACGCTGCTTGTAGACGTAGGAGGACTTGGGTGCTAGTGCAGCGAACTTGTCCGTAAGCGCAATTGCCTCCTGGTAGTTTTTGGAACTTATCGCATTTTCTATCGCCGTCATGTTATCCTTAAAGCTATTCGATTCGTTTCTCTGTGCAATAAACTTCTTTTCATACTCTTTTTTCTGTTCCATGAGTTCATATGAGCCGTTTTTTATCTGTTCCAGAACTTTATCCAAAAACATGGGATGACCTATCCAATAGATTTTTTTGTCTTTTACTACGATAGTGGCAGGAATACCATTTATGCCTGCCGCACGCAACCATTTCTTTTCCATGTTTTTTTCATCGTCATCCACCACAACGGTAAAACGCATTTTTTCGCTCATCTTTTCAACAAACTCGGTAACTTTTGGCGCGACTACCGAATACGGCTGATCGCCCGTACGTTCCATAACGTTGACAGCAATGACATTAGCTTCATCGGTATATTTTTCCGCCAGTTCAGAAAGATGAGGCATTGCGGCGATACAAGGGACGCACCACGTAGCCCAAAACTCCAAAATGGTGATTTTTTCATCCGATAATACAGTACTGCTCCCTTTCACAAGCTTTGAAAAGGTCAGTTGAGGTGCTGTATCGCCTATGCTAAGACCAATTTTACTGTCCTGAGCACGGACTGTCATATTTAAAAGGATCATCGTGACGAACACGAATGGACCCATTACCTGATATATTTTCTTATTTTTCATTGAATTAATTATTAGCATCGATCATCATTTTTATTTCTTCCTGTATGAATTGACTGCCACCATTCGTACCAGACAATTTGAAACGAACCAGACCATTTTTGTCGATGATAAATTTTGTCGGTAACGCCGCGACTTTAAAGGCTTCCAAGGCAGCATAGCGTTTGCTCATGTCATCCTTTTTATCCATAAGAACACGAAATGTATATTTGTTGTCATCCATTATCTTATTCACTTTAGGCTTGGGATCTTCTGTGCCTCTTTCTGCCGTATTGATGAAGAAAAACCTGATATTCGGATCATTTTTGTAATTGTCCACTGCTGTCTGCATGCCGGGAAAAGACTCAAGGCAGGGTTTACACCAGGTAGCCCAGAAGTCCAGAACAACAGTTTTTCCTTTAAGTGATGCAAGGGAAACCGTGTTACCGTTGATATCGCTCAGGGCTATATCGGGCACTTTTTCGGAGATCATGCTGCCTTTAAGAATGTTTCTGTAACTGTCAAGTAAACTTTGTAGAAAGGCATTCAAACATTCATCATTAGTCTCCTTTTGCAGCATAAGTTTTTCGCAGAGAACAGGAATAAGATAATGGATATAGGCGCTATTCTCAATTTTGGCAAAAGTTTCGGTAGCCAGAGCGCAGTCCCTGTTTTCAATTGCTTCTTGGATGAGCATGCCGTTGAAACTTGAAAAGTCACGTCCAGGAAATTCTTTTATTATCTGATGATGAAATTTGATCTTTTCCTGATAAGAATTTAGCGAGTCGAACTTTTCAATTGCCTTGCTATAGGCGAAATCTCCTTGCGGAAATCTGGCGACGGCTATTTGCTTTAAAGAATCGGCTGTCTGCTGTAGGTTCTTGTAGGTATAATAATTGACAGCGACAATTAGGCCTGACTCTTCTTTGCTATCCGTGTAATTTTTTAAAGCAGATCTAAGTTTGATATCGTCTTTTTCTTCAAAAAGGGCTTTCAGCTGATTTTGTATTGCGTTCTGTTGTGTGTAGCCATACTCATAAAAAAACAAAAAAAGCAGGACGATTAATATATTTTTCATGTCGTTATTATTCGTTTAAATGAGCCAACTGCTAGTGTTTAGCAGTCAGCTTCTCAAGAAATTGTTATGTCTCCGTAGTTTTAAGGGTTGTTTTCCATGCCGGGATTTCTGGAAATCACAGCGGGTGGAAATCTAAGGGTAAGCCTTTCTGAAGGTAATTTGATCGTTTCGATAGCTTTTCCTTCTTTAGCGCCATAAATAGTATGTTCGTACACTTTATCTTTGAAGAGCGGATCATTTGACAGACGGCGTATATCAAACCATCGCAGCCCATACAGAGCAAACTCCCGAACTCTTTCCTCAACTGTAAACTTGATGAGGTTATTTTGGTCCATGGCAGGAATTTTCGCTTCATCTGCGGGCATCCTTTTTTCCCTAAATGCTGTTAGAATACTCTTAGCGGCATCTATATTTCCCATCCTCGCTTCACATTCGGCCTGCATCAGTTCGACATCTGGCAGATAAACGCCTTGCGGCGCCTGTGAACCGAATGGTCCAATTCGCCTGCTGAGGCCCTCTACTGGGAAAATCGAGTTGCCCAAATAAGGCATCCTGCTAAAAGATTTGAGACGTTGATCATTCTTACTGAACAGCATGTAAACCCACGGCGCCAGCAATATATTATTGGAGTTGGTTGCAACCAGTGCGTTTGTTGTTCTGACAAGTAGATTCTGACGATTTTCCAATCCAGATGTTACCGTCCATGTTCCAGATGCATAAGTTTGGTTGTAGTTGTAGATAAAGTTTTCGAAACTGGTCGGCATATGTAATTTTGCCTGTTTAATAAGGATTAATGCTTGTTCATAATTCCCCATAAACCAATAAATCTTGGCCAAGGTAAGCTCGGCTGCGGATTTGCACATCCGAAGTCTGTTGGGTACATTAACAGGTATTAGAGGAATAGATTGTTTAAGATCACTTATCATATTATCGTACACCTGCTGTACGGTCGCTCTGGTAAAACTATTTTGTGCGACATCCGCTTCCTTAACCAGCGGAATCCCAGGGTCTGTAGATGCGGAGCTGGCCTGATAAGGTTTTCCGTAATAGTTGATCAAGTAAAGGTTTAAAAATGCACGGGATGCTTTCGCTTCTGCCTGAATCGCGCGCTTGCTTTCCTCCGTGCCACCCTCACTATTCATTACTTCATTAATAATCTTGTTATAAAGATAGATATTGCGAATAGGAATAATTAATTCGTCTGCAGCCTCTTCTTGTTCATAGATATTTCCTTGATATCGGAATAAACGTTGAGAACGATTTACTGATGCATTAAAATAAGAGTCGAGTACAGTTGCATCATCACCCAATATCAGCGCGGGTGCGTCGAATCCTACCGATAGAGAATTATAGAGCATATTTTCATATTCAGTCGTTTTACTGGCGATTAAGCTCCCTTTAGGTTGAACTTCCAAAAAGCTCTTGCCGCAAGATAAAATACATACGGAGAGGGCTATTAAGAATATATAGTTGATCTGTTTTTTCATAATGAGATACTAATTAAAATGATACATTTACACCGAAGGAAAGACTATTCTGCCCGGTTCTGAGCGTTCTAATACCTCCATTATTGTTAAAACCCTGAAATTCTGGGTCAATACCATATTTGTTGGCTTTCCATACCATGATATTTCCCATCTGTCCGAACACACGTAATTCATTAAAGTGAATGCGGTCCAAGATCGCTTTGGGCAACCGATAGCTTAAAGTCAAGTCTCTTATTTTGATAAATGAGGCATTGATCACGTTGTTATTTCCCAAAATATAATAGTAAACAGNNCTACTGGTGGACACATTTTCGTTCGGTACGAAAGAAGGTATATCTGTTTTCAATTCATCTCCAGCCACCTTCCAGCGGTCTGCAAAATCTTTATGGAAATTGCTGTAACTTGCGTTCACCCCTGAATACTTTTGATTGACATCTCTGCGCGTTACGTGCCCCGCATTAAAAACCATATTTACTTGCAGATCAAAAGCTTTGTAGCGAAACATGTTACGGAATCCACCGGACCATTTTGGCTGGCTTGTTCCCGTAAAGATGATATCCTCCGCGCGGGTCACATAAGGTGCTGTTACCGGCGTTCCGTCGGAAAGCTTTACCTGAGGATCACCCATGTTATTAAGCCCAGCGTAGTCGTAGGCAAACATCGCGTAGGCTGCATAGACCTGTAGATTCTGTTCCGTTATTTTTGCGTTTCCGGTAGTCACACTACTTTGATTATAGGACTTTGTGATCTTATTTTTATTAAATGCGGCATTGATCAATGTCCTCCAGCTGAAGTCTCTAGATTTTACGTTTACGGTTGTTAATGAAAGTTCCAAGCCCCGATTTGTAAGTTCTCCGGTATTACCAAGAACAGTTGGTGATATGGCTACAGCAAAAGGATTGACCACCATTTGATCCAATAAACCTTCTGTTTTTTTCCAGTATAGATCAAAAGTACCCGTAATGCGATTATTGGCTAATCGAAAGTCCATTCCGATATTTTTTGTCTTGGTAAGTTCCCAGGTTAATGATCGGTTTGCTGGGCTATTGATTCTATAGATCACACCCCCTGGTACTGAATAACCGTTTGGGGATACTGCCAGTAAGATATCATTTGATGAAGCCGTCCCCGCAGCCGGTGAAATTCCTGTCAGGCCGTAAGTCGCCCGAAGCCTCAGTTCATTCACCCAGCCAAGTTCTTTCATCCAGCTTTCTTTGCTCATGTTCCACAGGGCCCCAACGCTGTAAACCGGTTTATTCTGAGCAGATTTATCCTTTCCAAAAAGGTTNNGGACTGGTCGATACGCCAGCTGGCATTTATCCCATATTTTTCACGATAACTGTAAGCGAGGTTGGCGTAATAAGAAATAAGTCTGGAGTCGAGCCTCTGGGCACGGTAAGTGTCCGGATAGTAGTAGCCGTAGCCGCCCGTCGAGGGATAGAGTGTTCCCGCGAGATATGCCGCGGATAAGGTTTTGTAGTCTACAGGTTGCACAGTATAGGTTTCATCGTTAAAACCCCTGGTCAGGTTGTAGGTATTGTCTGTACGCATAGATTGTACCTCATTTCCTGCAAGCAAAGTCAATTGGTGCATTTTGTCATTCCAATCTCGGTCGTAAACGAACTGGTTCCTAATGGTCCAGTCTTCACGGGAGATGTTGTCGGCAGTTAATCTTCCACCTGTCTCTGGCATGTAATAAATGGGTAGGCCAGTACTCGGATTGATTACAGTGTAGCTGAGTACCTCGCGGCGGACATCGAAAGCTTGTTGGCCTTCAAATTGTCTGGTATCATTTTTTGCTTTTGTATAGCTATATGTACCTTCATAACGAAGTCCCTTATAAAGATTGACACGGAGTCCTGCATTAAGTCTTACGGCCAGACCGTTTGAGTTGGTATAGCCATA
>DKIT01000168.1:9870-19398 GCA_002454415.1 Sphingobacterium sp. UBA6711 | reverse complement strand
ATAAATCCAATTTCTGTCAACACAGCAGGCGTCCCTGCTTCAGCCAAAACTGCCAGTCCTTTTTCCCAAAAGCCTCTACTGTATCGACCGGATTTTACATATTCACCTTCGATCATTTGCGCAAAACGGATGCTTTTCTCGCGGAATCTGTTTTTCATTAAAGAGAAAATAATCGCACTTTCTGGGTCTTTGGGGTCAAAGCCCTGATAGTTTTCCTTATAATTCGACTCGAGTAGTAAGGACGCATTTTCACGAACCGCGGCGTCCTGCTGTCCGAGTCGATGTGATCCCGACACAAGCGTCTCTGTTCCATGAGCACTTGCTCCACTGGAATTACAGTGTATCGAAATAAACAAATCTGCTTTATTGGCATTTGCCAAGCGGATACGTTTATAAAGTTCGACAAATTCGTCAGTAGTCCTTGTGTAGATGATTTTTACGCCGGGGATATCCTTCTGAATTTGCTTACCAAGCTTCAAGGCAACATCCAAAGCGACATTTTTCTCTAGCGAGCGACGGCCTTGAGCTCCGGTATCTTTCCCACCATGACCAGCGTCAATAACGATTGTTTTTATCTGATAATCTGGAGGTTCTGGTTGCCCATTATTTAATTTGAAAGAATTCAACAAAAAAAATCCCAAAGTAGCAAACACGATGCTACACCATTTTCTAATACTTAAATCTGATTTCATTGAATAATTATTTGCTCTACTATAAACGAACCAAAATGAGTCAATATTATTTCTTTTAATAGATAACGATATTTAACATATTTTCTATTTCTTTTTTGACTAATTTTGTCTTTCGAAGTTTAACATTATTTCACAAAAATAACATTTGTCTTTAATTTTGAAGTCGTTAATCAACATTTTAACACTATTTATCATTCTTGCAACGGGCAATTTAAGTTTTGCTCAGAGCAATATTCCATTAAAACAGAACGGACTTCAAAACAAAGATCCCAATTTGACGACCAATAAACTCCAAGATACAAGTAAGATAAAAACGCTTGATTCGAGCAAAACCGTTACCGACACAACGAAGAAAAAAGGAAATGGTCTGCAAGCTGAAGTAAGTATTATTGCCGTCGACTCGCAGAAATCTGAAGTCGCGAAAAATATCAGTCACTTATACCGCGGAGCGAAAGTAAAATACCAGGATTTTGAACTTTCGGCTGACTATATCCGTTTGGATCGCAATCAAAAAAAGATCTTCGCTTCGGGAATTTATGACAAAAACGGCAAGTATGTCGGCCGTCCCATCGTGATCATGGGAAATGGAGAGTCTCCCAAAACAGTGGATTCCCTGTATTATGACTATGAGAAACAAGAGGGAAATACCTATGGTATCATGACAGAGGTAGATGGTGGATATATACAGGCCAATATCGTTCGGAAAAACATCTATGATGAGATGTCGATATACAAAGGACTTTACAGTACTTGTAATTTACCTTATCCACATACGCATTTTGGTATCCATATTTCTAAAGGTATCGTTACCAAAAACCAGATTATTTCAGGTCCGGCCTATCTGGTCGTCATGGGCGTACCCATGCCCGTCGCTTTTCCTTTTGCCTTCTTTCCAAAACCCGATAAGAGAGCCTCCGGTTTTCTGTTCCCTTCTTTTGGAGAGGATTATACAAGAGGATTTTCCATGCGTGACATTGGTTGGTATTTAGCTTTTAATGATTATTGGGATAGCGAGATCCGGGGCTCACTATATTCAAAAGGTTCATGGGAAGCGTCCATTAACACACGCTATACGGTGAATTATAAGTTTAATGGTGGTTTCAATATACGCTATGCAAACACCAAAACGGGTATTGAGGGTACGCAAGATTACGGTTCCAACAAAGATTTCAACGTTACCTGGAACCATACCCAACGTCAGGAAGCTAATCCGGGAACGTCATTTTCGGCTAGCGTAAACTTTGGTACCAGCTCTTTCTTCCAACGCACGGGAACGGGTAGTGCTCAAAATACGTATGAAAATCTTGCCCGCAATCGGATGGGTTCCTCCATTAGTTATGGAAAAGTGTTTGCCGACGGTAAAGTAAATCTAACGGCCAGTTTAACCCACAACCAGGATATGGCTACCCGAAGTCTCCAAATGAGTTTGCCTAATATCAGCTTAAACGTAGCATCCTTCAATCCGTTTGACAGCAAAGACCGTGTAGGTGAACAAAAATGGTATCAACGTATCAATGTGGGGTATAGTTTTCAGGCACAAAATACGGTCAATACGATCGATACCCTATTGTTTAAACCGGGAGGCTTCAAAAAATTCCAGAATGGTTTTCAACACAACATTCCGATCAGTTTGTCGCTCAATGCTTTTAAATATTTCCAATTTAATACGAGTGTAAACTATACGGAACGTTGGTATTTACAAAGTACCAGACAACGGATTGACAATACCGCCGCGGGTTACAAACAACGGATCGATACTGTGCAAGGCTTCAATCGTGCTTACGATTATTCCGTATCAACGGGTCTTTCCACCAAAATATATGGTAGCTATCCAAAAATTGGAAGAATTCAAGCCATCAGACACGTCATTACACCGTCGATCAACTTAAACTATAAGCCTGATTTTTCAAATCCAAAATATGGCTTTTACCAACATTATACGGATCAGTATGGTGCGCAAAATGTCTATTCCATCTTTAACCAAGGGATCTATGGAACTCCATCTGCGGGAAAATCGGCTGGCATAGGTTTCTCGATTGACAACAATATCGAGGCAAAGGTCAAAAGCAAATCGGACACAACAGATGGTGGTATTAAGAAAATCCCAATCCTGCAGGGGCTAACCTTCAGTGGAAATTATAATTTCGTTGCTGACTCATTAAAACTGTCGCCAATTACTTTTTCGGGACGTACAGCTTTCTTCGACCAAAAGATGAACGTCAATTTCAATGGTACATTTGATCCCTACACAGTAAATGAAAATGGTGTCCGTGTAAATCGTTATGCCATAAAAGACGGAAGTCTAGCTCGTCTGACAAATTTTGGATTGTCATTCGACTACAGTTTAAATCCTAAAGCAGCCAAATCGCGCAATAACAATATCGACTCACTAAGAAAGGATATGGCCAGTGCCGGAATGACGCCAGAGCAGGCGCAAGCTTTAGCCAGAATCAGTTCGGATCCAAATGCTTTCGTGGATTTTAATATCCCATGGAACCTGGCGGCTTCATTCAGTTTCAACATGGCGAAATCTTTTAATTCCAGCACGAGAAAGATGGAGAGCCAGGTTACCAGCACCTTGAATCTGCATGGAGATTTCAGTGTGACGCCGAAATGGAAGGTCACCTTCCAGTCAGGTTATGATTTTAAACAAAAGGAGATCGTCATGACCTCATTTAATATCTATCGGGATTTACATTGTTGGGATATATCATTTGGCTGGCTGCCATTCGGGCAATACCGCAGTTATAATGTCACTATACGAGCCAAGGCCTCCATATTGCAGGACCTTAAGCTTACGAAAAGAGCAAGTTCAGGAAGTGGTTATTTTTAAAATAACCACTTTTTTTATTTCTGGCCTACCTTTCTCTTTTACTTTCCGCCTCCACATTTCCCCAATCACTTAACATTTCGTAACAGCACATAAATACATCAAACGTATTTTGGCATTTGGTCAACAACCATTTTTGCGTAAGTTTATATCATGAACCAACAGGGCTTAAAAATTCATAACATCTATCGCGGATTTGAAATCTTGTTGGATACGAAATGGATTATTATTTAGAAAATGAAGGCAGAAATTATTACTATTGGAGATGAGATACTGATCGGCCAAATTATAGATACCAACTCAGCTTGGATCGCGCAACAATTACAAAAATATGAAATAGAGATCGTCCAAATGACTTCTATCCCAGACACGGAAAAGGCTATTTCGGAAACCTTGAAAAGCGCGTCAGCAAGAGCTAATTTAATTCTAATTACAGGGGGACTTGGTCCGACTCAAGATGATGTCACTAAAAACACAGCAGCGAAATATTTTGGCACAACGTTAATACGTGATGAAAAGGTATTGCAACATGTGACCGGTATTTTTGAATCGCGCAACCTAACGATGTTGGAGATCAATCGGCAGCAGGCAGACGTGCTGGCAAACTGTCAAGTTTTGTTTAATGACTACGGTACAGCGCCCGGCATGTTGGTCACGCAGGGATTGCAACAATTTATCTTTATGCCCGGGGTTCCTTTCGAGATGAAATTTCTGATGGAGAAGCATGTCATCCCGTTGATCACAAAACGAGATGCGGAAACTTTTATCTGTCATGAAACGATCTTCGTGGGAGGTATTGGAGAATCGTATCTCGCAGAAGAAATCAAAGATATCGAAGCAGAGTTGCCGCCAAGCATAAAACTGGCCTATTTACCGACATTGGCATTTATCAGGCTTAGACTTTCAGGAAAAAGCAAAAATAAATCGGATATTACCCAGCAGGTCAACCTGTTTAAAACAAAACTGCTGCATCGCTTGAAAAAATACACGATTGCAGACTACGATACCAGTATAGAACCATTTCTGGTCAAGCAGCTGACGCGACAAGGTGCTACCCTCACGACAGCAGAAAGCTGTACGGGTGGAAGTCTGGCGGCTTCAATAACATCCGTTCCCGGAAGTAGTGAAGTCTTTATCGGGGGAACCATCCCCTATTCCAACCGTTTAAAACAACAACTCTTAAATGTTCGTGAAGACACATTGCAGCGGTATGGGGCGGTAAGTGAAGAAACGGCTATTGAGATGGCTACTGGTGCCCAAAAACTATATCAAGCAGACTATGCTATAGCGACCACNNACCTGTCGGAACAGTTTGGATCGCCGTTGCCGGAAAAAAGGAAACCATAACCAAGAAATTTCGCTTTGACAACGATAGAACAATCAATATTGAACGCAGCCGCATGAATGCGCTACTTCTTCTTTGGAAATTGCTCGTAAAAGAAGAAGAACAAGAAAACAATTAAAATAAAATAATATTTTAAAAAAATCGTTTTTTAAGGAATAATATTTTAAATTGTTGAAAGTAAACCACAATTTAATTAACTTCGTTTTTCTGTTACGAGACTGCTAAAAAATATGGCTTTATATAAACTCTTACTCCCAAAAATGGGAGAAAGTGTATCGGAGGCAACAGTTACCAAATGGTTAAAACAACCCGGTGACCGAATTGAGGAAGATGACACTTTATTGGAAATAGCAACTGACAAAGTTGATTCAGAAGTACCTTCTCCAGTGAAGGGTATCTTGAAGGAACAACTATATACCGTGGACCAAACCGTTCAGGTCGGCGAGGTTGTGGCAATTATAGAAATAGAAGGAGAAAGCGAAGAGCCCGCGGTCGCACCACAGGAGACTTTTGCTTCCCAGGACGCACCAGTAAAAGACAACACAAACGAGAATATTGACCTTGCTATTCCGGGCATCGACCAACTGACGGTTCCAGGGGCTGAAGCATCCAATGCACATTACGATCATGCTATTCGTTTTTATTCTCCTTTGGTAAAAAATATCGCACGACATGAGGGCTTATCTCAAGAAGAACTTGACAGTATTGCCGGTACTGGGGCAGACCACAGAGTGACGAAGGAAGATATTTTAGCGTATGTGGCTAATAGAAGCAGCTCCCCGCAAGTGAAGTTGTCTGTGNNAAAAACATCCCTGCCGGTCGAGCCTCAAAAAATTCAATCGACTGCTACGGTCCATACCGTAGTGAGTGGTGGTGATGAAATAATCGAGATGGATCGCATGCGCAAGCTGATCGCTGACCATATGGTGAAAAGCGTCCAGGTATCTCCTCACGTTTGTTCGTTTGTCGAAGCTGATGTAACGAATTTGGTTTTATGGCGCAACAAAGTGAAAGATGCCTATAAAAAACGCGAGGGAGAGAATATTACGTTCACGCCTTTATTTATCGAAGCAATCAGCAAAGCGCTCAAAGATTTTCCTCTAGTAAATATTTCCATTGATGGCTATAACATTATAAAGAAGAAGAATATCAATATTGGTATGGCTGCGGCGTTGCCTAATGGTAACCTTATTGTTCCTGTCATCAAAAATGCCGATCAATTGAGCTTGGTTGGGCTCAGCAAATCGGTCAATGACCTTGCTCAACGATCGAGAGCGAATAAATTGAGGCCTGATGATACACAGGATGGAACATTCACGTTTACCAACATTGGCGCTTTTGGCAATATCATGGGTACTCCTATTATCAACCAGCCACAGGCAGCAATTCTAGCCGTAGGTACAATAACTAAAAAACCGGCTGTTATAGAGACCGAGTATGGGGATATGATTGGTATTAGACATATGATGTACTTGTCTCTCTCCTATGACCACCGCGCCATTGATGGAGCATTAGGAGGCACTTTCCTAAAACGCGTAGCTGATTATCTCGAAAACTGGGACAGCAATAGGATCATCTAACGACGTATCAAAATCTTTTAAATTATTAGAGCGGNNCCGCTCTAATAATTTAAAAGATACTATTTTCAAACTGTAGTTTCTTCTTCTTGATGACCAACTGAAACCGGAAATAAAGCAATAAGGAGGAAGTCAATAATCCCAGCGTAAGCCCATACCAAATTCCCTCTATGCCCCAGTCAAATACTACTCCCATCAGATAGCCACTGGGAAGACCAATAATCCAATACGCGATAAACGTAATCACAGTTGGAATGTTTACGTCACCCATTCCACGCAATACGCCCAAGCCCACCACCTGGGTCCCGTCAAACAGTTGAAAAAGGCCAGCTATGATCAACAAATGAGACGCAATAAGCACGACGGCATGATCTGAGGTAAAAATATAAGGGAGATAATTGTTGAGCAACGCAAAAAGTGAAGCGGTAATAACCATAAAAATCAAAACCAATTGATAGGAAGATATCGCGAATCTTTCAAGACGAAAAAGATTTCTATTGCCATAGCTATTACCAACCTTGATCGTCGCCGCTGCGGCGATACCGCTCGCCATCATATAGGTCATCGCAGCCAACTGAATGGCAACCTGATGGGACGCTTGAGCGGTAGCGCTTATGGTACCTGCGAGTAAGGAAGCTCCGGCAGGTGCGCCAATTTCAAAGACATACTGCATCGCTACAGGCGCCCCAATCCGCAATATCTTGAGAAAACGGGTCCGATCGATTACCGTTATTTTAAAATATTGAATATATCCCCTAAATTTTTTTGATTTTAAGACATAAATCATCATTACGGTCATCATCAGGACACGGTCAATCAAAGTACTATAGCCAACGCCCTTTACCCCCATAGCTGGTATTCCAAACATCCCTTTGACGAAAATTATCGCCAATATAATATTCAATACATTTCCCCAAATGGTCACATTCATGGCCTGCTTAGTAAATCCCAATCCCTCAGCAAATTGTTTAAAGGTGCTGAAAACCATCAATGGTAGCATCGAAAGACTTAAAATCAATAGATAGGGTTTTGCCTCCCTGACGACAGCAGGATCTTGATTCAAATGATCAATTGCCAACATTGAACCAAAATAAACCAGACAGAAGAGCGATATTCCAGCAATAATATTTAACCAGAAGCTATTTGACAATAACACCGCACATTCTTGTTTATTATCACGACCATTCTCCTGCGCGATTAATGGTGTGATGCCATAAGCGATCCCTAACCCTACAACCATAACGATCATAAATACCGCATGCACAAGAGATACAGCTGCCAAAGGAATTGTTCCGGCAAAATGGCCCACAATAACGCTGTCAGCTGTATGCACTAACGTATGACCGAGCTGTGAAATCACAACCGGCCCTGCCAATACCATCGTACTTTTATAATACGGCTTAAAACTTTTAAATTTTCCCAACATAATCGATTTCTCAAAAAAAATAGGCACAAAAATACGAAGATATTTCTGCTCTATCGTCATATTATAAAATATTTAGCAAAAATACAACAAATTAAACAGCCGCTCCAGTCGCCCTTTGTTAAGTAATTTTTATGTTTCAAATACCTTAAAATTATCTTAAATTTACTTTCTGGTCTAAGAACTATAGAAATATAAATGTAACTTAGCATCAAGTTAGTAATCAAAAGAAGAGGAAAAAGAGTATGTATAATCCAGTAATAGCATTCTTAAATATCGGTGGACAAGAAATGATATTAATCGTGTTTGCGATTTTGTTACTTTTTGGAGGTAAAAAACTACCAGAATTAGCAAGGGGCCTAGGAAGAGGAATACGAGAGTTCAAAGATGCGTCGGAAGGTATTAAACGCGAAATTTCTGACCAGATCAATAATTTCGAAAAGGACACGGACGTGAAAGCAGAGGTTAAGGAAGAGGTTAAACAAGAAACTGTCCCTAATGATGTTCGAGCGGCCGAAGAAAAGGCACAGGCTGAACACGAACAGACTGCAAAATTGGAAGAGTCAACGGACGCTGCTCAAACAGAGCAACCGAAAAAAAAATATGAATTTACGACTCCTGTCGGTGTAGTTGAACACAACCCACACAAACAATTAGACTACGGAGAAGAACCATCTCATATTACGTACGGTTACAATGACCATTTCGCAGAAAATAAAAACAATGAAATAGAAGACAAGAAACCGTCTGAGCAAGAAAACACCAATAAACCTGCTTAACATCATTGCTTTAATTTACAATTAGATATTCATAGAGCTGTTGAATGACCATTCAACAGCTTTCCTTTTTAAGATAAATCAATAATGAGCTTATTATCACACGAAATTATTATTGCGAGCGAGCTTTCTATTACCGAAAAGCAAGTGCGCACTACAGTTGCACTATTGGATGAAGGGGCAACGGTTCCATTTATCTCCCGTTACCGTAAAGAAATGACCGGAAGTTTGGACGAAGTCCAGATCACCAGTATCAGAGACCGTTCACAACAGTTGAGAGATTTGGATAAACGGAAAGAAGCTGTCCTCAAATCGATCAATGATCAAGGCAAATTAACGCCTGAACTTGAACAACAGTTATTGACGGCTGAGACGATGGCAAGCTTGGAAGACATTTACCTTCCTTACAAGCCTAAACGGAAAACTAGAGCAAGTGCAGCGCGTGAAAAAGGCCTACAGCCCTTGGCAGATCTCCTATTGGGGCAAGAAAATGTTGATTTTATTGGCCTTGCGGAAACTTTAGTGGATGAAGAGAAAGGGGTTAAAAGTACAGAAGAAGCGCTTGCTGGCGCACGGGATATCATTGCAGAAATTATTTCCGAGGACGCAACCGTACGGTCAAAATCCAGAGCTATATTCTTAGAAAAATCTTCATTTGTGTCCAGAGTAGTTCCTGGAAAAGAGGAAGCTGCCCTAAAATATAAAGACTATTATGAATGGTCTGAATCTTTAAAAGATGCGCCCTCCCATCGTGTACTGGCAATGCGTCGTGGAGAGAAAGAAGAACTCCTCTACCTCGATATAGATATCAATGAAGAGGAAATTCTACCAAGCATTGAATCGATCTATATCAAAAAATCCAATCCGGCGGCTGACCAAGTCAAG
>DKIT01000168.1:0-9779 GCA_002454415.1 Sphingobacterium sp. UBA6711 | reverse complement strand
ATTGCTATCGGAAATGGTACTGCCGGACGTGAAACGGAGGAGTTTGTGCGTAAACTTGGTCTCCAAAATATAACGATCGTCATGGTCAACGAAAGTGGAGCCTCCATTTATTCAGCCTCCGAAACCGCACGCGAAGAGTTTCCGGACTACGACATTACGGTACGCGGCGCGGTGTCCATTGGCAGAAGACTTATGGACCCTTTGGCTGAACTGGTAAAGATCGATCCAAAATCAATCGGGGTCGGACAATATCAACATGATGTAGATCAAAATAAGCTTCAAAGCTCTTTGGATGACACTGTCGTGAGCTGTGTAAATGCTGTCGGTGTAGAACTTAATACAGCCTCCAAACAAATCTTGTCCTATGTTTCGGGACTTGGCCCATCGCTAGCGCAACAGATTATCAAATATAGAAATGAAAATGGTCCTTTTGCATCAAGACGCGAATTGAAAAAGGTGCCACGCCTGGGGGACAAAGCTTTTGAACAAGCAGCCGGATTCCTTCGCATTCGAAATGCCTCCAATCCCTTGGATGCATCCGCAGTACACCCAGAACGTTATACCCTGGTGGAACAAATGGCCAAGGATCTTGCCGCAAAGGTAGAAGACTTGCTAAAAGATGCTGAATTAAGAAAATCCATTCCGCTTAAAAATTATATATCCGAAGAGGTGGGATTACCAACATTAAATGATATTCTGAGCGAACTGGCAAAACCAGGACTAGATCCTAGGGAGAAGTTCGAGGCTTTCTCTTTCACTGATGGTGTAAATAGCATCGGCGACCTCCGTGTCGGCATGAAACTTCCGGGGATAGTTACTAACATTACCAACTTTGGCGCCTTCGTCGATATTGGTGTGCACCAAGATGGACTGGTTCATTTGAGTCAACTATCAAACCGCTATATTTCCGATCCACATGAAGTCGTAAAAGTACAACAGCATGTAATGGTGACCGTAACGGAAGTGGATGAGAAACGCAGCCGCATTGCGCTGTCCATGAAAACGGATGAAAAACCTTCGCTTCCAAAAAACAAGAAGAATGAAACCAAGAGACAAGCGGAACCACAAACTGATATGGCAAGCAAGCTAGCCGCCCTAGCAAGCAAGTTTAAATAATTAGATTAGATTCATTGGCAAGTCTGGCACCATTTATTTGCGGCCAGACTTGCTATATCATACTACTTTCCTCCCCCGTCGCCGACTAAAGTTTTATTTTGTATCTTTAATACAAAACATGTTTTGATTCAATATGAGAAATTACCTTATTTTACTCAGCTTGTTTTTCGGAACAATCTGTTCTTCGGCACAAGCCCAACATAAACTCAGGGATGGAGCATACTTAGCGCAGGATGGCAAAAATAAAAACGTAATGTTGATCATTGACCATTACCTCTCTTGTATAAGTTATGATGATACGGGTAAACAATTTCGCTATACCTGGGGTGGGCAGTTAGCACAAAGGGACAACATTCTCACGATTGTTGTCGAATACGACACACGTGATTCTACGCTGATCGGGCAACAGCTGGAGCTCCCTTATACAATAACCAACGATTCCCTGCTGCTAAAACAGCCGAATTCCCAACAGCTATTTATCAAACAAAAAACGCAAAAACAACGCCTTGATGGCTTATGGAGAATATCAGGAAGACAACAGGGAGATAAAATGCAGACTATTGCGAAAGCAGACCGTAAGACTATTAAAATCCTGATCGACGGCTATTTCCAGTGGATTGCCATCAATCCTGCGGTGAAAGGATTTTATGGTACTGGAGGGGGTTATTATACTTTTAAAAATAATCGATATACGGAAAAAATAGCCTTCTTTTCAAGAGATAACAATAGAGTTGGACAAGAACTTAATTTTGATGGCACTTTGGTAGAGAATGTATGGCATCACAAAGGAAAAAGTTCAAAAGGGGATGATATCTATGAAACTTGGAACAGAGAAATAGTGAAATAAAATATGACGATAGAAGAATTTAAATCGATTGAAAGTCCGCTTCAACAGTGGACAGCTGTACAAAAATCACTCTGGTATGACCTAAAGGGAAACTGGAAAACAGCACATGATCTTATTGATCAACTGGGCGGAGCGGATGCAGCACATGTGCACGCTTATTTGCACCGCAAAGAAGGAGATCAATGGAATGCCGAATACTGGTACAATCGTGCCAAACGGCCTGTTTTTAAGGGTAGTCTAGATGCGGAATGGACAGCACTATTCCACATCTTCTTTGAATAACGGCGCCTTGATCTAATTTTGTCGTGTTTTCTGTACACATGTACCAAGAGCTATACTATTTTTAGATCAACCCGGGGATTTTATATTTCATATTAATAAATCCACAGGACTGAATTTTGTATTTTTTTCGCTATACTCAACAAAATATGACGGAAAGCACCTTTCAGAAGAAACCACTATCCTATTATTTAAGTAACAAAAACAACACAAAGTAAAAAAGTAAACCTATACCCGAGATTGTGGCATAGATATTGAATATATTGTTATATACTTGAAAAAGTATATTTTCATAAATTTAGGTTAATAATTGGTTAGGTTAAACACCTGAAGTTCCCCGCTTCAGGTGTTTTTTTTATCCGGCACTACGGTCTACTACCTACTCAAAACTTAGCTGATCGACAAGATAGATTCCACATTCATTTCAATTCAGTTAAAACTTATTACATACATTGTATCACTATGATTCATATACATTGTATCACTATGGTTTATATACATTGTATTACTATGTATTTTGTTGTATATTTACTTCTATGAATAAAGAATTTATTGACAAATGGATTTCTCAGCTTAAAAAGGGCAGCCTTTCTTTTGTCGTGTTAGGGATTTTGGCATCCGAAGAAGAATATTATGGTTATGATCTCATTCAGGAGATCAAGAAAAAAACGGCCATTGATATCGCCGAGGGAACTTTATATCCCCTATTGATTCGTCTAAAAAATGAAGAATTAGTTGCGGCGAAATGGGTACCACAAACGACGGGAATCCCTCGAAAATATTATAAGATAACGGCGGAGGGTTTGCAGACTTTCGCAGAAATGAAAAATTATTGGACAAATCTAAATCAGAATCTAAATAGCCTCACCCATGTATTATAAAGAAATACAATTCACCCATCCTTCATCAGCACGCCTTTATAAACGTTATATGCTTGAAGCCAAAGGCCTCGTTGAGCAATTACCTAATGAGCAGAGGTTCGATATCCTCTGTGAAATCAATAGTCATATCTTTGAGGGACTGTGTTACCAGTTTCCAAACAATCGGCCTACAGAAAGTGATTCTATCCAGCTCAAATTTATTTTGGATCAACTCGGTTCGCCTCATATTTTCATTGCCGAAATGAGTGCTATGGCACCAGTTGCTCCTGTCAAAACCTATCCGTCGGTTAGGGAATATGCATATAAATTAATATCTAAACTGCTACAAGGCTTGATAAACATCGTTTATTACAGCATTTATACACTAATATTACTAGCGACATTTTTAATCCTAGCCAAATTTGTGGATCCCCATGGAGTTGGATTTTTTTACTCCCCTAACAAGTTCTTCATCTTCGGAAAGCTTATTTTACAACAGGAAGAAGCGACAAAATATGAACAATTCGGCCATTATTTCATCCCTATTTTTCTAGTAATCATTAGTATACTGTACTATTCATCAACATTGGTATCGAAACTCAAAAAACTAACCCAGCATAAATATTAACGCAGCATACATTATGAAAAGAACGACAATTTTAATTTTTCTCTTTGGATCCTTATCTATTCCCACGTTGCAAGCACAGGAATTTGATCCGAGCAGAATGGACAGCTTGATGTCCACCATGGATAAAAATAACAATTGGATGGGAAGTATTGCACTATCCAAGGGCGACAAATTATTGTATAAAAAAGCCATCGGCTATGCTAACTTAGCAGACAAGAAAGCCGCTACAACGGATACGCGATATGGAATAGGTTCCATATCAAAAACATTTACAGCGACACTCGTCCTAAAAACGGTAGAATTGGGAAAACTTCAATTGAATCAAACTCTTTCCGCTTTTTTTAAAGATATTCCAAACGCTGAAAAGATAAGTATACGTCAATTGCTCAATCACAGCAGCGGTGTGCACAGCATCACCAATGACAAGGACTATTTGACCTGGAACACCAAACCCCAAACTGAAGGTCAACTTGTGGCACGTATGATAAAAGGGGGATCGGAATTTGAACCGGGTAGTAAGCATGAATACAGCAACTCGAATTATATTCTACTGACGTATATCCTTGAAAAAGTCTGGAAGAAAAATTACCCCGACTTATTAGATCAATACATCTGTCGCCCATTAAAATTGGAGCAAACAACCTTTGGAGCACCACAAAATGCGATCAAAGATCGAAGTGAGTCGTACAAGTTCCTGCATGAATGGGCTGTGGAACCGCACACAGATAGTTCTGTTCCCTTAGGCGCAGGTGCGATATGGTCCACCTCAGTTGATCTGGTCAAATTTTTTAACGGTTTGTTCAGTCTTAAGCTCATCAATTCCAGCAGTTTGGAAGAGATGAAAAAAATTGATTCAGGCTACGGCATGGGCTTATTCCAAATGCCTTTTTATGAACAACAAGGTTTCGGGCATTCAGGCGGAATAGACGGCTATTCTTCTCTAGCAGCTCATTTCGATGCTGATAATTATAATGTCGCATTAATCAGCAATGGTAATAATTTCAATAATAATGAAATATTGAAATTTAGCCTGGGAGAATTATATAAAAAACCTTTCCCGCTCCCTGACTTTTCCATGGTACAATTGACAAATGAAGAAATTGAAAGTATAATAGGAGCATATAAAAGTGAACAGCCTCCGATTCAGATAAATATCACCAAAGATGGAAACAAAATCCTTGGCCAAGTTGTCGGACAACCTGCATTTCAATTGCTTCCAAAAGATAAAGATACGCTGGTACAGCCTCAGTTTGGGGTAAAGATCATTTTCGACCGCAAAGAGAATAAAATGACTCTGCATCAAAATGGGCATACCCTCATTTTGAAAAAGTGATGCTGTAGCTGTTGCCATACAAATAAAAAGGCAGGAAATGTTTCACTCAAATCCTGCCTTTTTGAGTCTCCCCAATTCTCGCACCAATGTCTATTTTTATTTGAAACTCACTGGGATAAAGATAATTTTACTGTAATTCTCTTTTTCGAATAAGACACCGATTTTATCTTTACTCAAAAGTACCAAATCTGAATAAGCGGTATAGTCTCCCTTTGCATGTTCAGGTGCTTTAGCAACAACCTGATTGAAATACCAGGTCTTACCCTGATCTTTACTCAATCGAAGTGTTAAATTATCCCTTCTGCTTGTTGAAGCGGCATTTGAAACTGCGAGTATATATTTCCCTTTTCTTTGCCAGGAAAGCACAGCGCCTTGGTTGACAGGATCTGGAAGATTTTTATCATAGTAGGTGGTATCCCAAGAAACGCCACCATCATTTGAATAGGAGACAATTCTCGACTTTACATTACCCTGTTGATTACGAGAATTCATATACAGTCCCGTATTGGAAATCTGAGCAGCCATTGTTTCATTTGATCCTTCAAATTTTATGCTCTCCCCGATCTTAAATGTTTTCCCATGATCGTCGGAATAGTAAGAATGAGCAAAATAATCCTTGCCATTTTCTTTTGGATTTCCTTCGGAATGATTGGCTGGGATATAGATTCGACCTTTATATTTTCCGGAATCAAACTGTAAGGCATGCCCGGGAGTATTCGCATAAGTTCGCCAGTCCTCTTTGAAGGTATATTGGGCGTTTGTTGAGGGCTGATTCGGCCGGTGGGTCTCCAGTGTAATATTTTGCGGACTGGACCAGGTTTTACCGCCATCGGCCGAACTAATCACCCAGCATTCTCTCAAGCCATTTCCTTTCCGCACTTCGCCTTCATGATTGTTGCCCGTGTTATAAAAAAGAAAAAGACGCCCCTTGGGGTATGCGGGATCCAATAGATCCACCACAGGAGCGGGATTGCCCACCTGTAGATTATCATTATCAACCGCAACTTGCAATGGCCCCCAATTTTTTCCGTTATCTTGACTAATTTTATAAACGATGTCCACATTCCCAAAATCTCCCGCATGATCTACCCTGCCTTCCGCAAAAGCAATTAATTGCCCCGTTTTGTCCTTAACTACAGCAGGTATACGATAACTCTTATAGCCATCTTCACCAGAAACAAATACATCCACTTCTTGCGCTTGACAAAGTCCGACAAACATCGCGCATACACTAATTATACATAATCTCTTCATATCTATTTTTGTTTAGTACTCATGTTAAATTTGACCGTATTAAATTCCTTCAATACCTGCCAGCAATACCATTCTTGTCGCGGCAAATGGAAAGGCCCTTTAAATAAATTTCCTTTGGCAGTTTGCGCGACACTACCATCACGATGAAGATAACCGAACCATTCGCCATTCACCTCGTCATGAAAATAATCGTAAGCGTACCTATTTATTTGCTGATGCCAATCTTTATATTTTTCATCGCCAGTGACTAAATAAGCCAACAATGTCGCGACAATCGTTTCATTCTGCGGCCACCAGAATTTCATATCTTGCCAATACTCTTGAACGGGTTTACCGTAAACATCCCTGAAATAAAGGATGCCCCCAAATTGTTTATCCCAGCCTCGCTCCCACATATAATCCAACATACGACATCCAAGACTAACCAATGTGGGATCGTTATTTCGGTATCTTGCTTCATGCAAAATAAACCAGGCGCCTTCGATCGCATGTCCCGGATTTAATGTACGGCCATCAATATGGTCAACGATTTCTCCGGCTACCCCTACCTGTTCCATGACACATTGGATGTCATCTTTTACAAAATCCCGTTCAATCTCTTCCATACATGCACTGATGACCTGATCACATCGAGGGTCACCTATGGTTTCACGGATTTGCTGCGCCGTATTGATCATGATCATGGGCACACCTATACCCTTCATTGGACGAGTTGGTTCATATTTGGGTTCAACCATTTTTTCGCCATTGGCAAAATCCAAACAAGTTCCAAACAAACCGCGCGCCTCCGCTTCAATTTCAGCATTCCCCGATGCTTTTGCATAAGCCGCAAAGGCGATAGCTGCAAATGTCTCTGAAAAGAAATAGCGACGCATACGAATCGGATTTCCCTCCCTGTCGACATGAAAATACATCTTTCCATCCCTATCAAAGCAATGATCCTTTAAAAATTGATACCCCATACGAGCCCCCTCCAACCATTCTTCCTTTTGTTCGACCGTATTATACAGCGTCGCCAGCAGCCAGCATGCACGCCCTTGAATCCATACGGCCTTATCGGTATCAATCAAGGTGCCGTCTTGATCGCGCATCAATAGATAACCGCCATACTCGAGATCAATGGACCGAGGAAACCAAAATGGTATAGTATCATCTAATAGTTGCTTGCTATAGAATTCTTGCAATTTATCCAAGTACTCCATATCCAATTTCTGATCTATATTTATTGTCGCCATATTATTCACGTTTTATTTCAATTTGATAATAAGAAAATAGAGGTTGTTTTTCATAGGTATACGATTTAAGGAAAGATCAATCGTTCTCCGCGGTCATTTTAGGTTTAAGGAATAAAAGTTGTAATAAAAGGGCTACCAATACAGCGGCTCCCAATACGGCGAATCCCAATCCAAAATGTCCCTCATCCTTAAATTTCCCTAGCCATTGGGTTATAGCCGCGCCGGCAAATACGCCCACCATGTTCATGAAGCCATAGGCAGTCGCACGCAGCTTATTGGGCACGATTTGACAGAGTATAGGCATATTATTGGCATCAAATATGCCAAAGCCGATGCCAAAACAGATTGCCGCCCCCAACACAGCGGGCAACGTTTGTCCAAGTCCGAGAAACAGTAACGCCGGAATGGTAAGTCCAAGACCTATAGCACTGGTATAAATACGGCCACGAATGTGTTTCTGCACCCATCGATCACTTACAATCCCTCCAACAATAACACCTATAAAGGATGAAATAGCAATGGTTATCGTAGAAAGAGGACCCGCGCTAGCCATAGGAATCTTTAAACTGTCAGCAAATAACGTTGGCAGCCAGTTTTTGATGGCCCAACCGGGTAAACTGGGTGCGGCGAAGTAAAACAATAGAATCCAGAATGCTACATGAGAGAATATCAACAATATACTTTGACCCAGCGGCAATTGACCTTCTGAACTCTTCTCCTCAGATGTGGGCGCCTGCTCTTTCTCCATCAGTAAAACCGCAAGCAACAATGCGTAGCAGATGCCAACTATTCCGAACCAGTGAAAAGCCGTGTGCCAGCCTTTTGCGGCGGCCAGTGTAGCTCCAAAGCCACCCAATGCCTGACCTGTATAGAGTCCGGTCATATGCAAACCAATCGCCAGCGATCGATTTTTACCGGTATGATAATCCGCGATCAAGGAAAGAGCGGTCGGAATATACAGAGCCTCACTAAATCCCATAATAGCCCGCAACACCAATAGTGTCGGATAATCATTCGCCATTCCCATGCCATAGGTGACCGCAGACCAGACAAATAAACTGCCGACAATCAACCACTTTCGATTCGTACGATCGGCAACGATACCGGCAACGGGGCTCATAAAGCCATAGATATAAAGAAAAACCGCCATAAGCACACCAAAGGTTTCGGCACTTTGCAGGACGGGAATATCTATTTGCATGGCATCGCGCATCGTCGATAGCATTTGGCGATCCATATAATTCAGGAGCGCAACGCCCCATAGTAGTGCTACTACAAGCCACGGATAAAAAGATTTATGTCGTAAAGAAGTGATCATTTCTGCGTTTTCAGGTTTATAATTATGCGTCTAGGGGACTATTTATTTATAGCCTATTTAAAAAAAATGTGGCCACCAAAATTTGAGGACTTCGAATGCCCGCCTTTATTTCCCCACTGGGTATAACGACCATATCGTCCCAGATGACAGCTGTTGTTGTCACAGGGCCATCAGATGGTAGTTGTCCCATTTTATTCCATTTTTCGAGCTTCAAGTCATAACGCCATATCTCTTGCCCAAATCCGGGATGATTAACCTGCAGTTGATTTTTAGCATGGATCAACTGCTGTGCTTTATCAGGATCAGGCTCATTTTTGGCCTCAAAAATGGAATGCTCCACGCGATTGAAAGTATCACCACGATCTGCACTCAATAACCATAATCCATTGTCCGGTAAAATGCAGGCTACTCCAGCCGCCGCATTAAAAGGAATATCTCTTAGCTTTGTCCACTGATTTCCGCCGTCTGAAGATCGCATTAGTCCTGGGTATAACGTGGAAGGGCGATCGTTATTTGCCTTTCTTCCTCCAACCACATATAGCCGATTTAAATTGTCTGCCACCAATTGCAAATGTGAAACGGCGTAAGGCAATGTCCCAACCTGAATCCATCCACTTGCGAGATCCTGCAGGTCTAGCTGTAGCACCTGATCCGACACACCGTCCTGACATTCGCCCCCGGCAACAAAAATTTTATCTCCGATATATGTCGCTCCCATATTGGCCATCGGAAAGGGAAGATCTGGATAATCCACTAGGGCAATTTTCTTGGCATGAGCATCAAATTTTAATAGCCTACAAGAGCTCGTTTTTCCTTTGGAGGTCTCTCCTCCGATCACCAACAATCCCCGCGGCAAACCCAAACTGGCACCGTAGGCAAGCCCTTCTGGCATACGATCCTGTGTCAATA
>DKIT01000082.1:39170-48025 GCA_002454415.1 Sphingobacterium sp. UBA6711 | reverse complement strand
CATCGTGGTTGAAGGATTTTCCTCCGTCCAGCGATTTCGCGAATCTGTTGTCGGGGCAGATCCCTGTACAAAGGGCACCATTCCCCAGTTATTCAAAAATAGATTACGCCCTTCGACGCCCTGAAACATAAATGAAAGATCGAAATTCCTAAATGAAACACTTCCATTGACTGCATATTGGAAAGAAGGAAAGACTCCATCCATCAGAATACGATCATCGTTGTTGATAACGCCATCACCATTTTGATCCTTATAGATCAAATCTCCCGGTAATGTATTATCGTTAAACTGTTTCGGCGACGAAGCAACCTGCTCGGCGGTTTGAAAAATGCCAACTGTTTGTAAAAGATAGAAACTGTCCCAGGGCTGTCCATTTTCCTTGATCGTCCAAGACCCTATATCGCGCGCACCATACTTTGTAACCTTATTTTTGAATCGATCGATATTTCCACCAATGCTATAACTCAAACCATCAAAAAAGCCCGAATTGATCTTATTTCTATAGTTTAACGATAATTCTACCCCCTCGTTTCTGACTTCACCAGAGTTAATTGCCGGTGCTCCTAAGCCAACCAGATCCGTCAACTGTATGCTCCGCAAAATATCACGTGTATCTTTTCGGTACCAATCAAATGTCAGGTCGAGCCCGCCAAATAATCGCATGTCCACACCGATATCAGTGATACTAGTCTTTTCCCAAGTAATATTTCGATTCGGAAGGGTTCCCTGAGCAACACCTGTTGATAACTCCGCGTTATTGAAAGGATAGTCTCCTGTAAAGCTATAAAGATCCTGATAAGGATACGGCTTGTTATTCAGATTGATATTTTGATTTCCCAGAACACCATATGATCCGCGGATTTTTAAATCATTTAACCATTTAAAATGCTCGTTATCTTTGATAAAAGACTCTTCAGATACGCGCCATGCTCCTGAAAAAGAAGGAAACATGCCCCATCTGAGATCTGACCTAAAGCGGGATGATCCGTCATACCTGAAGTTCCCTTCGAATAGGTACCTATTTTCGAAATTATAGGTCAACCGCCCAAATATGGATTGCAAAGCCCACTCATTCGCCGAACCATTATTGGTCTGTACCGCAGCGCCCCCAGCGTCAAGTTCCTGTAGCAAATTACTATAATAATATTGACGATAAGCGCTTAGATACTGGTATTGGTTTGCCTCATAGCTATAACCGACCTGAACGCCAAAATTGTGCGCTTCATTGATAGACCGATCATACTTAAAATAAGAATATGCATTGGTATAACGATTTTCATTGCGTGATTTGGATAAGCCACTTGCTCCGACGTCCAGATTGGTCATCAAATCACCCGACACAAAATTGTAGAGCGGCACAGTAGGTCGCCAGTCAGATTCATTGTTCAAACCCACATTGATCGCTCCCTTGGTGTACCAATTAAATCCCGGCGCCAACTGTACGTCAAACCAGCCCTGAAAATTCAACAGATAATCGCGGTTTTTATAGAAAACTTCATTGTCGATTATCGCTAGCATATTTTTGTTATTTACTTCAAAGTCATAAGCTTTAAACACATACCTTCCATCAGGCAATTGAGGCGAATAAGTCGGTGCTTGAGACATCGCTGATAAAAAGGAATCTTCGCCCCCGCCCCTTGGCCGCTGGGTATTACCTTGCTTGGCGCTCAAATTGGCTCCAATCTTTAACCAATTGTTTACCTGAGATGTCACATTAAGCCGTGTATTGAAACGTTCGTATTTAAAGCCCTTAAACACGCCAGGTTGGTTGACATATCCCAATCAAAGATTATATTGCGTTTTTTCGCTGCCACCACTAATTCCTAAATTATGCTGGTGCACAAATACAGGGTTAAAAAATATGTCCATCCAATCGGTGTTGGGATATTTTTCTCGGTCGTTAGCATTTCGATATTGATCTATCGTTTGCTGCGGATATAGCCCTGAGCTAATTCCAGTATTGCGCTTAGCCTCATTCCACAATTCCATGTATTCAGCTGAATTAGTAATCAGATCGAATAGCTTGGTTGGTGTATGGATCGCTAGATTATTACTGTAATCCACAACTGTTTTTCCTTGTTTCCCAGTCTTTGTCGTTACAAGGATAACACCGTTAGCTGCTCGTGATCCGTAAATTGATGCAGATGCCGCATCTTTTAATACAGAAACATTTTCGATATCATTTGGATTTAAGCTTCCTAGGCTTCCTTCAATACCGTCAATCAATACCAATGGATTATTACCCGCCCCAGAAAATGTCCCTTGTCCACGCATACGAATACTAACACCTTCGTTACCTGGCTCTCCTGAACCTTGAACAATACTGAGTCCGGGAACTTGCCCCTGTAGCATTGCACCAGCATTCGTTACGGGACGTTTGATCATATCATCGCCTTTAATTGTTGCCACAGAACCCGTTAAATTAGCCTTTTTCTGTGTTCCAAAACCAACGACTACTACTTCTTCCAGATTTTCGGTACTTGATGACATGGTAACCTGTAGCTCGCGCTGGTTTGTGACAGAAACCTGCTGTTCATTGAAGCCAACATAGCGGAACATTAACGCTGTGCCAATTTCGGCTGAGACAGAGAAGCGTCCGTCTTCTCCGGTACTACCAATTGCCGCAGTTTTTCCCTTCACAAAAATGGATACGCCTGCCAAGGGTTTACCTGAAGCATCTTTTACACGACCGGAAATAGGCTGTTGGGCAACTGGGTTATTGAGATTAAAAAAAGTATCCCCATACCCCAAATTGAGGATCATAATTTTCTTGGTTTTTGAAAATGTAGTCGCCGATGAGCTTCCTACAAAAAGAAAGGTACCACTGTATAGTAATAACTTCCTTACCAAAGGTGTTAATTGATTAGTTTTGTTTTTCATTTGATAAGTGATTAGTATTTCTCATAATTTGTATGTTGTTATTATTTAATTCGTATAGGCTGACAGGTGATATTCTCCGCCTTTCTCTGTTTTGAAGCTATAAATGAAATAAATGCCTTCGTGCGAGCTTTGTACCTCTGCTCCCTCAATTGCCAAAGGCGTTAAAGATCGTAGCCTACAGTGGTTTCCCATAAAAGATGTGATTTTTCCGTTCGTAATTGTCTTGTCTTTCCACGTTAAATCCACTTCAAAATTCCCTCTTCCTTTTAATCCGCTCACACGGCCAGAAGACCATGTGGATGGCAGGGCAGGCAACAAGTGCAATTCATTCAAATGACTTTGAAGCAGCATTTCTATATTACCCGCCGTTGCGCCAAAATTCCCGTCAATTTGAAATGGCGGATGCGCATCAAAAAAGTTAGGATAAGTTCCGCCAGCACCCTGATCTTTTGGCTCACAATATTTCAAGATCTCGCGGATCATTTTGTAGGCGTGGTCACCATCCAGAAGTCTGGCAGCAAAATTTATTTTCCATCCTTTACTCCAACCTGTCCCTTCATCGCCGCGCAGTTCAAATGTTTTTTCAGCTGCCTTAGCCAATTCGGGTGTTGTCAATGGAGAAATAGAACGCCCGGGATGCAAACCAAAAAGATGGGAAAGATGCCTGTGATGCGGATCTACCTCCTCATAATCTTCTGTCCATTCTTGTAGTTGGCCATTTTTACCAATACGATATGGATACAGTTTAGCAAGCTTTTGACTTAATTGGTTGGCAAATTTGCGATCTTCTGCAATCGTGTAAGCTGCTTCAATTACATTCGTAAACAAATCACGGATAATGGCCATATCCATTGTTGTCGCTTCAGATACAGACACTTGCTTTCCTTTGTACCAAAAGACATTTTCAGGTGTGGTCGATGGTGAAGTGATTAAATAGCCATCTCTTTCGATCAACCAGTCAACGCAGAAGAGAGCAGCGTCTTTCATAATTGGATAAGCTCTTTCCTTCAGAAATTTTTTGTCTCGGGTAAATGCATAATGTTCCCATAAATGCTGTGAAAGCCATGCTCCGCCCATATACCAATTGGCCCATAGTGGATCGCCACCGCCCAAATCCCCGACAGCTGTGCTCAATGCCCATATATCTCAATTATGGTGCGCTACCCACCCTCGGGCCCGATAATATTCTTTAGCTGTTAAACTTCCTGTTTTTGAAAGATTGTCGATGAACTGGAGCAGAGGCTGGTGTAATTCACTGAGATTCCCACTCTCGGCGGGCCAATAGTTCATCTGTGTATTAATATTGATGGTGTAGTTCGAACTCCATGGTGCCCGAAGTTCCTTATTCCATATTCCCTGCAGATTTGCCGGGGAACCTTCCGGGTCCGAAGCTGAAATCAACAAATAACGGCCATATTGGAAAAAAAACTCTTCCAGCTTCGGATCCTCGTTTCCATAAGAATAGAATTTTAACCGTAGATCTGACGGAATTTTTGAATTGACATTGGCGTTAACGGAGTTATTCAGCTCAAAGACAACTCGATTAAAGAAATTACGATATGCGGCAATATGGTCTTCCCGCAAATCCCTATAGGGTTTGGCAAGAGCGGCATTTAGTCTATTTAGGGCCATTGCCTTTTCGTCTAACCCATCTTTGTCTGGGCATCTGTCAAATCCGTTGAAGCTCGTAGCTGCTGATAGATAAAGAACGACCTCGGTGGCGGCAGTAATCTGTAAATGATTGTCTACCACAGAAACCTCACCTTGCGTTGGAATCGCTTTGAGCAAGGTACGCACACGCATTCCATTACAGCCCGAAACATCCTCCCAAGCAATAGGTTCACGTCCTTGCTGATTGTAGTACGATGGGTCAACACGTGCCGGAGCTTTTGCCTGCATGACCAACTGGTCTGATCCGTTAGTAGAAATAACTGGTCTCAATTGACTGACCAGATCAACTTCCAAAAAAATGGATTTGGGTTTATTGGCTGTGATTTTCACAACCAATACCTGATCGGGTCGTGAAGCCAATACTTCTCGCGTAAATTTTACACCGTCTTTTTCATAACTTACCGAAGCAATGGCATTTGAAATATCCAGATCGCGATAATATTTCCAGGGTTTGCCGCCCGACTTGAATTTTTGCCGAATTTTTAAATCACCCAGAGGAAGAAAGCTTTCCGAATAATGCCCCTGCATTTTGCGTGTAAGCTCTTGGGCACTGCTATAGTCTTTCCTGGACAAAGCTTCCCGGATCGGTTTCAGGTATTTATATGCCTCAGGATTGACATTATTTTTTCGCGGGCCGCCAGACCATAGGGTACTTTCATTGAGCTGAATAAGCTCGTCCTCAACACCACCAAGGACCATCGCGCCAATCTGCCCATTTCCTACCGGAAGAGCTTCAACCCATTCGGATGCTGGCTTATCATACCATATCTTCGAATTATCTTGTGCTTGTAAGGATTTAAAGGACAATACAATGCACCCCCATAAAAATAGCTTTTTCATAGACTAATGAATATCAATTAATTAATAAAATTTCACCTCTCGATTAGGTGCTGTTGATTTATTTTTTTATCGTAATGATTTGCCTGAGACTATCAACATTATTTTCTATTTCCCTTTTTTGTATAGTCGACGGCACTCTGGCCAAATTGTTCTTTAAAACACTGCTTGAAATAAGCTAGGCTATTCATACCAACCATAGATGCAACTTCGGAAACGGTGTATGTACCCGAGTCTAAAAGTTCGGAAGCTACTTCCATTTTTACCTTTCGAGCAAACTCATTAATGGTTAATTCGGTCAGACCTTTTATTTTTCGATAGAGTGTAGAATGGCTCATATTTAAACGATCAGCCAAGAAAACAACATCAATCTTATCTGATAGGATATTCTCCTTAATTATTTTTTCTACTTTCTCCAGGAAAACGCGGTCAATAGCCCTAAGCGTAACTTCTGATTCAAGAAGGTCATTTTCCTGTGGTTTCTCAACGATAGATTTTGCCAATTTCTTTCTCGATTGAAGAAGGTTCAGAATTCGACTTTCCAACAAACTAGAACTGAACGGTTTGACAAGATAGGAGTCTACCCCCACCGTATAGCCCTCTCTCCGGCTCTCGACTCCGTCCTTAGCTGTAAGTAGAATAATAGGAATATGGCTTGTACGCAAATCATTCTTTAAAATACCACACATCTCAAAGCCATCCATCTCTGGCATCATCACATCACTGACAATAATATCTGGAATCAGGTGAAAGGCTCGTTCCAATCCACTTTTACCGTTATTGGCAGAGAAAACACGATAATTAGAAGTAAGAACCCTCGCAATGTAATCCAATATATCATGATCGTCCTCGATAATTAAAACAATGGGTTTTAGATCATCAGAAGTTTCTTCAGCTTGAATCTTCACTTGATCTATAGGTCCGCCGGCATGAATGGCATTCGGATAGTTATAATTTAACTTGAGCCGCAAATAAAATGTTGAACCTTCACCTGGCGAACTGTTCATAAACACCGTAGCATCGTGCATTTTTGATAAGCTACTGACCAAGGCTAGGCCGATCCCTGTTCCAGATACGTTGTTATTTTTAGCAACCTGATAATAGCGATCAAAAATCCGTTCTTGTTCATCAAAAGGTATTCCCCGCCCCGTATCCGAAACAGCGAATTCAAGGATTTCCGCTGTTTCAACATTAATCTTTCGAATACGTAAGGTGACATATCCTTTGTCTGTATATTTGAATGCGTTTGATAATAGATTATCCAACATTGTTTCCACTACTTCTGCATCATAAAAAAGATATATTTCCTTTTCTGGACAGTGAATTTCAAAGTTTACGTTTCTGTTGACACTATACTCTTTATATTTTAGTCCGATATCTTCAACATGCTTCACAATATTTGCATATCTGACTTGTAATTCTTTATTGTGGTCTTCAATTTTCTGGAACTCCAAAATCTGATTAACCAAACCCATCAATCCTGTGGAACTTTTTTGGATGATAGACAGTTTATCCTTTAGACGCTGAGATAGTTCATTATCCTGTCGCACATCTTCTAATGGTCCCAGTATCAACGTCAATGGTGTCTTGAGTTCGTGGGTAATATTGGTAAAAAAGCGAATTCTTTCTTCATGTAAATTTTGTTCGTGTTGGTGATTTAGCTTTTCCACAAGCAGCGTATTTTCCAAAGAAATCTTTCTTTTATAAAACCGGAACACGGTAAGTAGGATAAAAATACCGATCGCTATGTATAAAATCTTAGACCACCAGGCCCACCAAAAAGGGGGATTTATCACGATATGTTGGGTAAGGATATGTTCAGACCACTCTTGGTTCATTATCTTTGATTTGATCATCAACGTATATTTTCCGGGAGGAATATTTCTGAATACAATATTGTTTCCCTCAACAGGATACCATGAATCCTCAAGTCCCTTTAGCATGTAGCTATAAGCTACCATCGGACTTAACGAATAATCCAATATATTAAAATTTATATCTAGCGTATTCTGGTCATGTGTTAAAGCGATCGTCGAATCGATAGGAATTTCAACGACCGAGCTCACCGAACTTGAACTGCTTGGCAGAATTTTAAACGACGATATCTTGGTTTCAGAAAGCGCGAATTTCGTCGGTACACATTCAGGATCAAAAAAACACACTCCATTTTGCGAGCCAAAATAGATTTTTCCATTCGGAGCTTTGAGCACTGAACCGCTCATAAAATCTCCAACGGGAATGCCATAATGGTAATCGTAATGAAAAATCTGTTTATTGTAGGGCACGTATTTGCTTATACCCCCTGTCCTGCTTAACCAAATATTGCCATTTTCGTCTTCGACGGCAGCGCGAACATCCAATGGTTCATTAAGCTGCTTATCAGCTACCATAGTAAAACTTTTGGTATCTTTAAAAAACACTAAGCCTTCTGATGTTGAGCACCATATTTGGCCATTGCTATCCTTAAACAGATGATGGATCGTATTAGAAGGTAATCCAGTACTGGTATTATGATTGGCAATAACGTTGAAAGTTTGATCAAGCACGACAATCCCCTGCCCAAAAAGTCCTATATAATAGTTGCCATAGTCGTCTTGGCTGATCGCTCTTACCAGTACGAATGAACGTTGTGGGCTATTGACTTTTTCTAATTTTCCATCGCTTTGGTTATGTCTGTATCGGTAGATACCATCGGTCGTACCGATCAATATATCGCCTTTGTCGTCCTGAAAAAATGCGCGGACATCAATTTTTCGTTCTGGCGTCGTAAACTCATGCCTGATGTTGCTTTTCGCATCAAATACATAAATTTTTCCTTGAAATGTGCCGAACCACATAAGGCCATCCCGGTCACGCATTGCTGCTATGATCGCATCATCTTTCAATCCTTTAGCGCTGGAATTAAGGATACTTACACGTCGATTTGAATCGAAAACATTTATTCCACCGCCATCTGTACCAATCCAGATCTTCCCTTGAAGATCACTTGTAATACCCCATGCAACTGGATTGTTCAATACGATTGGCTTGGTTTGAACAGGTGAATAGGTCCATGTCCTGAAATAGTTGCCACGGTGACCTATAAAATTTATTCCGCCCCCATATGTCCCTAACCAAATATTACCAAAAGTATCCTGATAAACTTCCCGTACAGTAGAATTTGAAAGCCCCGTATTATCATCAGAGTATCCAATGTTATCCAATGTAACTTGTGCTGGATCCAGAAACATCTGTTTATTGATGTCTAGAAAGCTCAATCCTCCTTTTTCCGTCCCAATAGCAAGCTTTCCGTCATTTAACAGGGTCAAGGAGTAAATACTATTTGAAGGAAGAGAATTCGTGTTAGTGACTTTTTGTTTGAATAAAACAAAGCGCTCATTTTCTTTCTGGTAAAGAGCAAGCCCGTTGTCAGTCCCTATCCAAACGTTATCATTATTATCAATGAGTATCGCCCGGACAACGTCACT
>DKIT01000082.1:0-39160 GCA_002454415.1 Sphingobacterium sp. UBA6711 | reverse complement strand
TTATAGTGAGCCACTTCTCCCGTCAAACTATTGACCCGATTTAATCCATCTCGCTGTGTGGCAACATATACATAATCATCCTTCCGATCAGAAAATATCTTATTTAAATTATTACCCGAAATTCCTTTATTATCCTGACGCCTTTTGTAAACAGTAAACTTTTTACCATCAAATCTATTTAGTCCAGATTCTGTCGCATACCATAAATATCCTTGTCGATCTTGCGTAATTCCGACAACGAAATTATTCGATAGGCCATCCTCCAATCCAAGCCTTTTTACCTCATAATTTTGGCAAAAAGCTTGATGTGCTAGCAGCGTATAAAAGAATATTGCAAAAATAAATTTCAGCATCGATAATGACAGGTTTACCTTTTGATTATTGTAACCCAAAAATAGAAATTAAATGCTACCCAAACTAACCTGTATGCCCATACAACCTCAAATTGACAGATTAGTTGCTATAATTGACGAATCTCTATTCTCCACTACTGAATACAATCCAGTAGAGTTGCTCGAACAACGACAAGACTGCTCAACATAACGCCACCCTCACATTTACAAGGACACTTTTTCTTGCGCCGATCCTAGCTTTCTATTAAAGCCGACCGACTAGTTAACAGGGAAGCGTTGTAAGGAAAGTTACTGAGGATGTCCAAGAAACGTTTAATTCTATTAATGAAGAAATTCGGAGAAAGAATGCACAAAACAAATAAAGTCTACAAACATAGTAGTCTTTATAAAAAATATTTATATCTTAGCAGTGTTCGTTTCAATTGGCGTTGGCAACGATAGAATCTAAACCATTAAACAGCATATGAAAAATTTACATCAGACCTTACTTTTCTCTCTTCGCAAAATACATGATTTTGGGAATCATTATTGTCTTCCACACCGAATGCACACCTAAAACAAAAAAAGGGAGTTAATACTCCCCTTTGATCTAATAAGCAAATAACAAGTTCAATTGGCGTTGGCACTTGCAATATTCACTATCAAACACCCAAAACTATGAAATATCGTAGAGTATTTCCATACTCGCTTTCTATTTTTTTTATATGGGCCTCTATCACAACTGTGGCGGCACAAGAAACAAAACCGATTATCAATGCTTCACTTTCGGGAACTGTGATTGACGCAGCAACAAAAGATCCCATAGAAGGCGCTACTATTCAGCTTGAGGCTGTAACACATAGCGTAAAAACCGACCGAAAAGGGAAATTCTCGTTTGTAACTGGACAGAAATTGCCTTTCAAGCTAACTGTAACCTCTGTTGGCTACGCAACACAAAACCTCGTCATTGAAACTTCTCCGGCAATTATCGAGTTACAACCTTCTACAGAAAATTTGGATGAAGTGGTCGTAGTGGGCTATACAACTATAGGGATAAAAAATCTCATNNTCATCGGTACAGTAGACCGTGTATCTCAACAAGCGGTTAAAGATATACCCACAGGGAGTTTTGATGCACAACTTCAGGGGAAAGTGGCAGGGATGCAAGTTGCGGCTAGTTCTGGGATTCCGGGAGAAGCACTACACGTTCGCCTCCGGGGAGCGACTTCCATTAACGCAGATAATAATCCCTTATATGTCATTGATGGCGTCTTTCTGAATTCAGAGAGCCTCCAGACGATCAATACGGGAGGTAAAGCGACATCTCCTATTGCCGATTTGAGCCCTTCGGACATCGAACATGTTGAAGTGCTGAAAGACGCCGAAGCAACGGCTCTGTATGGTTCACGGGGGGCTAATGGAGTTATTCTAATTACAACCAAACGGGGAAAAAATGGACAATCGGCAAAGATTGATATCAATCTTTACTCCGGACGGGCGAAGGCCGCTAAACTGTGGGAATTAACCTCAGGTCCCGAGCACGCGGAGTTGGTGAACGAGTATTTCAGAAATATTGGTCAGGCTGCACCATTTAGGCCTGTTGCAGACGGGGGCAGAGGATTACCTTCTGAACAACAAACCTACGATAGGCTTTCGGAAGCTTTTCCGACGGCAGGAGTATATAATGCAGATCTATCGGTCTATGGAGGTAGCGATAATACAGCTTATTATTTGAGCGCTGGGTATAACAAACAAGAATCCATCCTAAAACCAATTTCTTTTGACCGGGCTAATTTTCGTTTTAACATAGACCAGAAGATAAACAATAAACTGAAAATAGGATCAAGTAACGGTATTTCTAGAACGGGACGCAACCAGGGACGTGCAGGAGATGGTCCTCAAGGGGGTATTTTACAGGCAGCGCTGCATACACCTACATATCTATCACCCTACAATGAACAAGGTGTTCTGGTCGGTAGGGCCGGATTTGACAATCTAACGCTGTTATTAGATAATTATGACGTAGGATCAACAAGTCTGCGCTACATCGGAAATGTGTATGGTGAATATCAGATTTCACCGGCATTGAAGTTTCGTTCGACATTTAGTGTGGATTATAATAATTACAATGAGCACGAGTACTGGAATAAACTGCTGATCGCTGGAAGTGGTGTAAATGGATTGGCAACTTCCGCAATTTCACAATCAACGACATGGATCAATGAACAAACATTGACATACCGGAAAAGATTAGGCACCCACCATACAATCGGTGCATTATTAGGTAATACATTGCAAGGAAGCTATTATTCCCTCACCTCGGCCGAAGGTCGTGGCTTTGCGACCAACGACTTTACCCTCATCAATACCGCTGCTACAACTACTAGTAACCAAGATTGGGACCAATACAAATTGGCTTCTTTTTTCGGGAGAATAGATTATGCCTTTGATGACAAATATTTATTCGATCTTTCGCTACGCGCAGATGGATCTTCAAAGTTTAATAAAGGATATCAATGGGGTTATTTTCCGGCAATCGGTGCCGCCTGGCGCTTAAGTAAAGAAAGCTTTTTACAGGATGTTGCTTTCTTGAATGACTTAAAACTAAAAACGAGCTACGGTCTGACCGGCAACCAAAATGGCATCAATTCTTTTGCTTCAAGACAATTGTGGTCGGGCGTAGGATCGTCATACCGAGGAGTTGCTGGTATTTTCCCTGAACAATTAGCCAACCAGCAGCTTAGCTGGGAGACCACATCACAGTTTAGCATCGGTTTGGATGCGGCTTTACTGAACAACCGGATCACAACTTCACTCAACTACTATTATAAATATACTAAAGACGGATTATTGACTGAAGTGTTGCCCGGAACCACAGGTTTTGGCAATTTTACAAACAACGCTGTAGAGATCAGCAATAAAGGTTTTGAGCTGAGTGTTAGCTCGCTGAATATCAAAAGTACTGTTTTCTCTTGGAGCACCTCATTTAATATTGCCCGAAATATTAACAAAATCGAGAAATTGGCAACACCGCAAAATTATGGTAGTAGAGACCTTATCCAATTCAGAGAAGGGCATCCAATGTATTCCTTTTGGCTTTACAATCAATTATATGTGGACCCGCAGACAGGTGATGCTGTCTACGAAGATGTGGATGGCGATGGCCGTATAACAACTGGCGACAGGCAGATTCTAGGCAGTATTTGGCCAGACTACTTTGGCGGTTTAAGCAACGATTTTTCGTATAAAAATTTTGATTTGAGCACATTCTTCACGTTCTCAATAGGCAATAAAATATACAATCACAATCGTTTCTTCGGCGAGGCCGGCGGAGCTAGAGATGCTGCACGTGTCATTTTTAAATCGAATTTGGACCGATGGCAACAGCCTGGAGATGTGACAGATGTTCCGCGCTCAGATGGGGTCAATAATAATAACTATAAAGATGGTGGTGGCAGATGGTTGGAGGACGGATCCTATCTGAGATTTAGAACACTAAGTCTGGGGTACAATTTCACCGCGAAGAACTTAGGGAAATTGCCTTTGTCAAAGCTGAGAATATATATTCAAGCAACCAACTTATTTACGATCACGAAATATACTGGACTAGACCCCGAATCTGCAGCGAACAGCGCGGCAAATCAGCAAGGGATTGATTTGGGAACACCACCCCAGCCTAGAAGCTTTCAGTTAGGTGTTAATTTAACTTTATAAGCGTGTCATGAAAACAAGATTTATCTATTTATTTTACATTCTCCTCTTTACAAGCTGCTCTTCCTTCCTGGAGGTCGACCCCAAGTCTTCTATCTCGGGAGAAGGCATCATCAAAGATGAAACTTCCGCCAATGCAGCCATCAGCGGGGTGTACGATGCCCTAAGAAGTTACTATAGTGTAAATTATCAGTCTATTGCCTATTTGTCGGGTGATAATGTTCAATGGACAGGATCGCAATCACAGGTACAGGAATTTATCAATCATAAGGTTAACCCAGAGAATGCGACGATAGCGTCTACCTGGAATGGGATTTACACAACGATTAATCGTTCAAACAACGTGATTAGTGAAATTGTAAATTATGAAGGGGATGGAATACCGACAACTGTTAAGGACAAGGTTTTAGGGCAAGCTTATGCCATCCGGGGATTAGCCTATTTTGATTTAGTACGTGCCTGGGGCGGTGTTCCGTTAATTACTGAACCAACTGGTAAAGTAGGAGATAATATAGGCATCGCACGTAGTACAGTTGAGCAGACCTATCAGCAAGTTATTGATGACCTCGACCTGGCAGAAAACCTCTTATCTGTCACAACAGATCGATTTGCTTTTACCAAAAAGACGGTATGGGCTCTAAAAGCCCGCTACTATTTGTATCAGAAGAATTGGGAGAAGGCAAGAGAATACGCAACGTTATTAATTGATGATCAATCCAATTATGAACTAATCGCCCCTTATTATGCTTTCTTTAAAAATGACGTTACAGGAACCAAAGAATCAGTGTTCGAGCTATTTTACAGTACCAACGAACCCAATACACATCGGGCGCAATGGCAACCGCAAACGAACGGAGGTACCAGACAATGGGCGCCCAGCGAACCACTAATCGCTTTATTAACAAATGCCAGTACAGCCGGTGCAAGGAGTGCATTAATAGCCAAGGATAATCAAAATCGCTGGTACGGCGATCTATATTACAGAAGTACGGGGGCTGACCCGACTTATGTCATCCGAATTGCTGAGCTCTATCTTATCCGAGCTGAAGCCTATGCTGAGTTAGACGAGTATAACCTGGCATTGGCTGATCTCAATAAAGTCAGAAAACGAGCTTTACTCCCAGATCGATTATCCTCGACGAGCAAAATTGATCTCTTGCTATGGATAGAGAGTGAACGCCGTCTCGAATTCGCTTTTGAGGCACATCGATGGTTTGATTTGGTACGGACAGGCAGAGCACAGCAGGTATTGGGAATAAGCGAACCATTCCGATTGTTGTTGCCCATCCCTTATAGTCAGGTTCTGGCCGATCCGGCACTGAAACAAAATCCAGGTTATTCATCCTAAATATTGACGTCAGATGGCATTATATTTTCAAAAACAAAAGTCGGAGAAATATCTTCTTCGTGTGAGCATACTTTTTATCTTATTGCTCAGTCTGCCTTTGCAGCCAGACTTCTACAAGACGTTGTTTACGATCAGTTGGCAATATTTTATAGCGGACTTATTCCAGTTGGTTACCTTTTTGCCTCACTACTTCGGTGAGCAGAATAGCTTAAGAGATTGGATATTCATCCTCGTTATAGCACTTTTAGGGGCCGCTATTTGGGTAAAAATTGACAAAACTGAAAACGCGGATAAAGAACCATTATACTATTACTATCTTAGAATATTTGTACGCTTTAAACTCGCTGCGATATTGTTTGTTGCCGGCTTTCTCAAGCTGTTCCCAATTTTCGTTCCGGAGCTATCCTTAAGCCATTTAAACACAGCATATGGCTATTTTGAAGATTGGAAGCATCTGCTATTAAGTTTATCCGCAGCTCCGGCTTATCTGGTTTTTTTGGGTATTGTCGAACTCATCGCGGCGATACTTTTGCTCTTCCGCAAAACTGCTTTTTTATCTGTCATTTTTGTCATCCCATTTTATGGAAATGCATTTTTGGCTGATCTAGCCTATCAAGGGCCCACCTATTTTGTTTCTACTTATATCATCCTATTGACTTTGCCCATTTTCCTATATGATGTGCAACGTTTAGGATCGTTGATTGTCGCTCTTAAAGAAACATTACCAGCCAGCTGGAAGTTAGATTGGCAAACGGTAAGCTGGTCAAAATGGCGATTACCACTCAAAGCAGTTTTCGTGTTCGTGTTTGTTTTATTGGTGGCTGTCAGGTCTTATTCCATCTACCAGCACCCAGAACAATCGCTACATTATCCAAACGAGGCTGGATTACCAACTATCGAAGGAAAATATCTGGTAGATACTTTTGTTTTTAATGGAGACACACTGGCATTTTCGCCAACTGACAGTGTAAGATGGAAGGATGTCGTATTTGAGAAATGGAATACGATAAGTGTGCGAAAAGTAAACACTGTTTTCAAGGATGCGGCTCCCTCCGCCTTTCTCGAACGGGAAAATCAACAAAGGGATTACGAGTTCACCCAAACTGGAGACCGGCTATATTATCGGTATACGATTAGCGGTGACACGATCGCACTTGAGAATCCAAATAAAAACTATCCCGATGATACCTACCGCTTTAAAGTAGAGCGGCCGGACAGTCTCCATGTAAACTTGGTCGGTGTTAATGCACGAGGAAATACTGTAAAGGCCAGTCTCAGTAAGACAGATAAAAAATACCTTCTATACGAAGTTAAGAAGATAGGACGCCGAGGACTTGGATACAAATTATAAATGTTTAAACTATTTGAAGATGTCAGTAAATAATCCGTCCCAAGGTAGGGCCCAGTGGACTACCTTTCAGCTCATTGCATTTCGCGTCAGCTTTATTTTCTTTATTATTATAGCCATCCCTAATAACCCACTATGGTATAAACAAGTCTTTTCGATAGACTGGTTAAATTTGGATTATCGTGACCTGTATGATATCTGTCGGTTCGGTTCGGGTGTAAATTGGTTTGGCAGCACAACATTTGGATACCGTCTAGAGGGCTATAGTATTTGGGTCAATACCTTGTTTTTTTCTATTGTAGCCGCATTAATATGGACATTTGTTCTACGATTACTCAAAAGAGAGCGATCTGAATACAACAGGCTGTTTTACTGGCTTAATGTTGTGGTGCGCTATCGAGCCGGTTTGGGTATTATCGGTTTTGGATTTACAAAACTTTTTCCTGTTCAGATGCCTTATCCATCTTTGGGGATCTTGGATACCGACTATGGTGATTTAACCGCACAGAAGATTTTTTGGCTTTCATTCGGAATTGTGCCGTGGTACCAGGTCTTTGCGGGTATACTCGAAGTGAGTGCAGGCACAATGCTTTTCTTCAGGAAAACGGTGCCTATTGGTGCGGCATTGCTTGTCGGTGCGCTGGGTGCGATCGTTGTTGTGAATTTTGCTTATGATGGCGGTGTTCATGTTTACAGTTCGTATTTCGTGTTGTTGAGCTTATATTTACTTGTTCCGTATTACAAACCGTTCTATAATTTATTTGTCAAAGAAATTGCGGCGAAGATTGAACTGTATTTACCTAGGTTTAAGCCTACCTTTAACCTTTTTAGAATCAGCTTCAAGGCAATTATCTTATTCGTTTTTGTCGGTGTCTTTTTCTATTTACAATACATAGACTTTCGATATGATCCCTACAAACAGCCTTCATCACCTGGAGTTAGGGAGCTGCGGGGTACTTATAACGTAACGGAATTCAAGTTAAATGGAGAAACAAGACTCTTTGATCCATATGATAGCATCCGTTGGCAATCTGCAACGTTTGAGAAGTGGTCCACACTCACCTTCCGCGTCAACAGGCCTTTGCGATTGGACCTTTCTAACGGTGGTGGCGACCCGAAGCGGGATGTAAACCGAAGTTTCGAAATCTCCGGCGTGGCCGGAGGTCAACGTGCGTTTCACTATTATGCCGATACAGCTAACAAAACATTATACCTAGAGGATAAATTTAAACTTATTCCCGATCAGCGGAATGTAACAGCGGGCGAAGGTGGAGATGGTGGCGTTCGAAACTATCTCAAAGAGCAAAATATTTCTGCCGATACTCCAGCCATTTCCCTGGCAGAATGGATTCCCGACTCGGTAAAACATAAGTTTATTCAAGAGGTAAATGATGTACATCCAAAAGCCCGGACGACACGCCGTATCCGAGAATTCGCCAAAGCAGATAAATTAGCAAAAAAAGAAATAAGACAGCGTTTCGCTCTCAGTTATAAGGTATCCGATAACGGCAATAGGATCATATTGAGAGGAATCGATGAAAATCGTGATTCACTTTATGTAGTGCTGGATAAGGTTATAAAAGATTATAAGGTTACCCCAGGTAAATTAGTTGCTGGCCAATATGACTAAACACGGAGCGGTATATATCGTGATCGGCTTCGCTTTAATCTTGCTTATTTGTTGCGATGCTGCTGACAAGGTCCTACCTTCCGCTGGGCAGCGGCAAGATGAAACAGATTGGTCGGACGGGCTTGTAGCGTATCAGGAAACGTGGCCGGATAAGTTCGGGATAGGACGGCACGCAGATAAAAATTTTATTGCCAAATGGGATATTGATGTCCGGCCCGACGGAAAAGGCTTGCCAGATGGCGAGGGGTCTGCGAAGAATGGTGCAGTAATATACCGGCAGAAATGTGCCAGTTGCCACGGTGCCAATGGATATGAAGGACCCGAAGACAAGCTGGTCACAGATTCGACAGGAAGGAATACCATTGGCAATTACTGGCCCTATGCGACAACAATCTTTGATTACGTGCGTCGTTCCATGCCATTTAACGCCCCGGGTTCGCTAACGGATCAGGAGGTTTATGATATTACAGCCTATCTGCTGTACTTGAATGGAATCATAAAAGAGGAGTATAAAATTACGGCAACAACTTTACCTCAAATAGAGATGCCCGCAAAGAAACGATACATTTTGGATGATCGTCGCGGTGGTCCAGAGGTTAGATAGAATAATATGTCTGAAGGAAAAGAATATTTAAAACAGATCCGCAAGCTTGTCCGCTGGTTGACGGTAACGGTAACTATTTTTTTAGCGATTGCGGTAGGTCTTGTGATCTATCAGCATACATCCAATCATGTCGTGGAACCTGATTTCGATTCTAAAATTACTGTCGACCCAAGCACAATGCAGGGGATGCCATCATCTGAAGTGGGGTATCGTTCTAAATTCGATAGCCCTAAACGGATAGCTACCTACGCCACAGCTTCCCGGACGCCTCTGGAAGACCTGCAGGGTACGATTACACCCTCAGATCTCCATTTTGAGCGACATCATGCAGGTATTCCCGAAATCAACCCTGAGCAACATGAACTGCTTATCCATGGTTTAGTCGAAAAACCTATCCGATTAAAGCTTTCAGATCTCAAGAAATATCCTTCCGTGTCGCGAATTTGCTTCATCGAATGTTCTGGCAATTTTCGTTATGGTAAACGGGAAATGACGCCGGGAGAAGTCTGTGGTTTAACCAGCCAAAGCGAATGGACAGGTGTATTGCTTTCTACCATCTTGCGGGACCTTGGCGTTAAACCTGCGGCCAAATGGCTGCTGGCAGAAGGTGCTGTCGGCGCTTTGATGGCACGCAGTGTACCTTTGCAAGAAGCGCTGACGGAGGCTATCATCGCCTATGGTCAAAATGGGGAGGCTATTCGCCCTCAGCAAGGTTATCCGATGCGGCTAGTCATTCCCGGATTTGAAGGGAATACACAAATCAAATGGTTGCGACGTATTGAAGTGACAGATAAACCGGTGATGACGCGTGAAGAGACATCGAAATACACGGAGAAAGTTAAAGATGGGAAAATCCGAATGTTTAGTTTGGTCATGGACGCCAGATCCATTATTACTTATCCTGCCTATCCTAAGAAAATTGAAGAAGGCTGGCAAGAACTTCGGGGGATAGCGTGGAGTGGCCGTGGAAAGGTAAAAAAAGTATTGGTGAGTATAGACAATGGTCAAACATGGAAGGAAGCGCATTTACAGGGACCAGTATTGGAAAAAGCACATACGGCCTTTAAATTCATGTGGAACTGGGATGGAAAACCGACACGCGTCCTCAGTAAAGCAATTGATGAGACCGGTTATGAGCAACCAACATATAATCAACTGGTCAAAGCGAGAGACGCGAAGACAGGCTACCATTTCAATCCTGTCGTAGGTTGGGATATTGAGAAAACAGGGGAAGTATACCTTGCGGATGTTGAGAGTATTTGATCTGATTTAGGGGCTCATATTAATTGGATTTGAAAATTATGAGAAAAATTATACTCGCCGGCGGAACTGGTCATTTGGGAACAGCTTTAAAGAAGAAGTTTTTACAATTGGGATGGCATATTGTGATCTTATCGCGACAACAACCAAAGAAAGAGGACGGCGTAACTTATGTGTTTTGGGACGGAGAACATTTAGATGCTTGGGTGAATGTTCTGGAAAGTGCGGATACCGTGATCAACTTGAGTGGAGAAAGTATACGATGTCGCTTTACGTCAAAGAATAGAGTAATTCTTGAGAATTCACGCCTTTTACCGACGAGTGCGGAGGGAAGAGCAATAGTCACGTGTGGTAAACGTCCAAGACTATGGATAAACTTTTCTGGTATATCCATTTTTTCGGGGTTAAAAGAATTGCAGGATGAGTCAAGTATAGCGATTGGAGAGGGTTATTTAGCTCAGCTGACCAAAAGATGGGAAGCTACTTTTTCAGCTTTTGACCTGCCAGACACGCTTAAAGTGATACTCCGTGTCAGTCCCGTGTTGTCAAAACAGCACGGCATGCTAGCTGAATTACTTCCACTGGCTAAATGGGGATTGGGCGGTAAAGTCTCAAATGGATGCCAATGTGTGAGTTGGATTCATGAGCGGGATCTTGTAAGATTGGTGTGGTGGATAATTGAACAGACACAACCGCGGCGGATTTATCATGCTTGTAGTCCTTACCCCGTTACCAATGCTACATTTATGAAAGCGCTTAGAGATAGCTTAGGGACGTCTTTTGGCTTACCTATTCCTCGGGTTTTAGCTCATATCGGTTCGTTTTTGAAAGCTGTTGATTCCAGTATTCTTCTCCAGCCGGTGCCCGGGACAACAAAGTTCACTCTCGAAGATGGATTTGATTTCAAGTTTGGAAAGATTAAATGTGCATTGAGCGATTTAATAAATAACAAGAATAACATCGTCAATCAATAACAAAAAATAAACTATATCATATTATGTCATCGTCCAAATCAAAAATAATTAGCGAGGACTGGGTAGTCGTTATCCTAGGATTAGCCCTAATTTTTACAGCACTCTTTGGTATTATCGTACCTAGCCCAAGTTTTCCTTGGACTTCGGCTACGGAACTTTCTGCAAAGGTCCTCTCACCTCACAATCTTCTGATAGCCGGCGAACAATTTTTATTGGTCTTCGCTACGGCTCTTATTGGAGCCTTCTTGTTAGGGAAACGGCTAAAATCACTTTTGGTCGTTTTTCCTCTAATCTTTGTATTAACAATATGCGCGTTGATTTTAGCTGGTAATAGTACCTTACAGGAGTATAATCTCGAAGCAGTTATTTTTAGTTTGGGTATCGGTTTGTTGATCAGTAATATTTTTAAATTACCTTCTTGGTTTAAAGAAGCACTTTCTACAGAATTGTATGTAAAAATCGGCTTAGTGTTGTTAGGGACGACGGTTATCTTTGGTGATATATTGAAAGCGGGATCTTTAGGACTGATTCAGGCTTTGGTCGTCGTATTGTCAGTCTGGTATTTTGCATTCTGGCTTTGTAAGAAATTGAAAGTGGATCAAGAAATGGCGATGATGCTTTCATCGGCTGTTTCGATTTGTGGTGTGTCGGCGGCCATTGCCACTTCAGGAGCCATTAAGGGAGATCCTAAAAAGCTATCTTATGTTGTTTCCCTGGTTTTGATCACTGCGATCCCGATGATGATTTTTATGCCGTATCTCGCTGCATGGATGGATCTATCGCAGGAAGTCACAGGCGCTTGGCTGGGCGGGAGTATCGATACGACAGGTGCTGTTGTTGCATCTGGTTCGCTGGTAGGTGAAGAAGCATTAAAAATAAGTACTATCGTAAAATTTTCTCAAAATGTTCTACTCGGTATTGCCGCGTTTGCTATCAGTATTTATTGGACATATTCGCATTCAAAAAGTGCGGCGCATACGGAGAAACCAACCTTAAAAGTCATATGGCAACGCTTTCCGAAATTTGTCATCGGTTTTATTTTTGCTTCTCTCCTATTTTCTTTTGTCATCAATCCTGATCAAGTCAACAGCGTAAAAGGAGAATTAAAAAGTATACAAGGTTTATGGTTTGCACTGGCTTTTACATCGATAGGCCTGGAAACAAATTTTAAAGAATTATTCATACATAATAATAAGAAACCATTGTATGCATTTTTGATCGCACAAACTTTCAATATTGTCTTGACGCTGCTAATCGCCAAATTGCTATTTGGTTAAAAATCTTGATTCTCCTCAGTTCTTTCATAATTTAGGAAAACGTTTCTATAGGTTGCGCTTTAAAGCTTTTCCTCAATAGTAAAATCATGTTATTTCGTGGAGTTAATCGTCCACTTGTTTCTCACCGATTACGACGTCTCCTCGAATGGATCTTAAGTAACCTTCAAACGCGATGTTTAAGCCCTCGACGACAAGTGTATCATACGCATCGATATCGCCAAGTAACTTCTTATCTTCATACCCGTCGCCAACAATTGCCAGAACACAGCGTTCGGTTTGCTTTGAAAAAAGCCCGACTCCTATTATTTCTTCACCAAATTTCACAAACCAGGTTTCTTCTTTAGGTTCGTCCGTCGTGTTTGGTATATGAATAGCCTGCTGCAGGTCTTCACATTTAATCATATCAAAATTCATTTGCTTTTTCTATTTCATAGACAAGACATCGTTGAATAGAAAATTGTTTTTTTGATTGCTTTAAAAAAACAATTTTCTATTCAGTCGAGGTTTTTATTTCAATTAACAGCATGCAAATAATCCGCAAACAATCCCAAAACAGGAAATACTGGGGTAAGGTAACGTCAAATATAAATTAATATGACACGAATTTAAAACGGTAGCGGGCGAATAAAAATTTCTAAAAAAAATTAAAGCGGGTCCGCTTATTTTAGTGCTACTAAAGTCTCAACTAGAATGTAAGTTATGAAGAATCATATGCTAAAATTTGATTACAAAAAATATCTAAAATTAACGCTGCTTGTGGTGATATATTCCATAGCGAAGCTTGAAAATTCAAATGCGAGTGAATGTTATCGTTACCATACAAGCACGTCTTATAAAATTGTCTTGGTCAAAGAAAAACCCTATCTACAGATTACTGTACTGGATCCTAATGGTATCAGCATACAACAGCAGCAACGAATCCCTATGTTACAGGTGTGCAATAATGTTAAGATTGTCGATCAATCCGGCGCTGATATCCTTCTAGTGGACAGTAATGCATACTATCTGCTCCAAACAGAGTTATCTGAGACGAATCGTATAATCCCTTTGAAATTAGCGGATAGAAAGAATGTGAAAGCTACATTTGACGCAAATTTACTTCAAATCGATGAAAAATGGTTTTCCTTTTCCGTGGATCCCTACACTAAAAAAATAGCTAAAACAGCATCAAAGCTATTTCCTAATCAACCTACTGTAATTGCTCAATTCCAAAATCGCAGATACCTACTTAAGGATAGTAACCATATCTACAAATATGAGAAAAACCAATTAACGTCTGAAATAATTGATGGTTTGAATGCAGCAAAAGTGCAATGCTTTAGGCTTGAAAGCAGNNTATGATATTAGTAATTTTGATCAAGAGGATATTACAACATCACTTATTAGTCTTGGTCTCAAGAAACCTTTTGTTATTAGAGAAATAGCCAGTAATTGGCTAAATTCGTTTGTTGATTTTGATGATGGAAACATCTGGTGTTATATTCCTGCGGGGCTTAGCCTACAAGACGGGACGAACGTCTATCTGTATCCTGTAGCAGCGAAATGGTTAAATAAGCAACATCAGCTTGTGGACAAGTCTGGTAAAATATATTATAACGCCTGGGATATGATCAACGATCAGATGCCAATGGACGTGTCTGCTGTGGCACAGCCAAGTTCTCTCGAAATTACAGCTTTTGGATACTATTTTGACGGGACTTCATTTTATACAGATGAAGACGGAACGGGAAAATTGGTACCGATTACTTGCCTCAGTAAAAAAGTTCAATATGTAAATGGCGTACATTCTTATCAAAAAGGGATGCCCTCTTTTTTTGATGATGGTAAGCAGTTGATCTTTGCTGATCATACTATGCAGTGTTACAGAAAAATAGTACATCAATCTCCTTTAAAACAATTGGAACTAGCATTTGCCTATGATGATCAATTACTGATTGAAGATCGTATAATTNNGCGCGTGCGGATCGAGAGACAATGGAGCTCATCGGTTCTACGGTCGATGTGATTCAAGGCTGCGACGGTGGAAAAGGTCAGATATCAGTGGTGATTGAATACAATTATTTTTTTCGGGACAAAAACGGTATTTATGCTTATCACTCTGGTGATCAAGAACTAACACTATTGAAAGATATTATACCTAGTACAGTTGAAAGAGATAATTATGATCAGCTTCGAGAATTTCAAAAGAAAATGAAACCACAAACTTGATACCCCCTATAGCACCGTTTTTCATATCCCTATATGGTCTTCTTGTCCGGGAAATATCACCTCACGCAATACAGTTTGCCAATCGACAAAAATGAATCAAACAATTTGCTTTTGTCTGAGAGCTGTTACTTGAGGTTATCGTTAATACTGATTTCTATCGGGATATCAATAAGCTTTTCAGTCTCTTGATCAATTTGTAATTTGAGCTGTACCGTACCTTTTAATTTAGAAAAAAACTGTCCTGTCTGTATAGTGATGCCAACATTTTGACAGGTTGTATTATCGTGGTCCCAAAGGCCGAAACGTTGCAGGTATAATGGATTTTGAACGGTATCTGCCAAGCTCACTTCTTCGCTTTTTTCATTCTTAAGCTCAACATGTGTGAGTGTGCAATGTATTCTATCGGCTAAATCTGTTGCAAAGCTGCCTTGCTGTTTTGATGCGATCTCCATAGCCTTAACCTCTGCCGGAGTTAATGGGTAGTAGCTCGCCAATAAAAATTGATTGGTGGGAACACGTTTCGCTTCAGTAAGATCGGTAATGCTAGGTTGCATATGACTGCCTAAAGCGTCTAATACATTTAGCTGTTCGGAAACACTTATCCTATCGAGCGTGTGTTTAGAATCGTTGTGACAATTTGAAAATAAAATCGCATGAATTAATATTGGAAATAGTCTATTCATTATATATTGTTCCGCAGTAATGGTTAAATTTCTAGTTTTCGGCGTTTGTAAATCGCATCGATGTTAGCAGCAAAACTAATTACATTGTTTATTATTTCATCGGCAACCATATTGCTAAAATACGGGCGCAACTTTTTTATTAAAATAAATACTTTTAAAGCATATTTCTCCAGGCAGTTTACAATTCGTCGAGTTTAGTTTATTATTTGCGAAACGTGAACTAATTTAGCGCTTTCAAATTATTTGCAAAGGATTGGCTCTTGTTATCAGCTAAGTATACGCAGCCCCGACATATCTCAAAATATCGATGAATACGGTGGTATGAACTATGGGTTTCAGGATAGAAAGTCTCCCTAGAAAATAAGAAATCCCCGGAATGTATTTGTCCGGGGATGACTACTGAATGACATGATTTGGATTAAATGGTATTCGGAGTGTATATTTTTAATACGCCATCTTCTTCACTACTGACGATTAGTAGACTTTTCTTGGTAGGACTATTTTCTGCTGAGACAAATAGAACCCCTTCGGGTGCGTCACCTGTTTTAAGTAGTTGTAGAAAGCGCGGGGCACGAGGGTCGGAGACGTCATAGACCGCTACAGCATCAACACGTTCCATACCTATAAAAGCAATATGTCTATCTCCTATTTTTCCGATTGCTATACCCTCTGGTTCGATACTTTTATCGTCGCTACGTGCATCATCGTAGTATCCGGCAGCTTGTACACGCATGTCAAGTTCATTTTTACTATCGTATACCAATTCGCCGTTCAATCCGTTCCAGACACTGAACGATCGTGCCCCGAAAGAGTAAAGCGCTTCAAATAATCCATCGTTATTATTGTCTCCCAGTGTACGAGTTACATTCAAACGTCCGATCTGATTATCTTTCTGAAGTTCTGCTGCATTAGTGAAAACAGTTGGATCAAGGTCAAGATCTTTGACACGTACAGCTTCCTTAAACGCGTCGTATTCGCGGGCATCCCCTTCGTTGACGGTGAAAAGGTAAGGATTACCACCATTTTGAAGAACTGCAATTGCATCTGGCATATATATACCTTTGACGGGCCAGGTCTTAAATGATACAGCATCGTCTTTATCGGATAGATCGACAGCATTAGCCTGCAGGCTATAATCTTTAAACCCTAGCGGAAAGATATCAGTCGCTTTTTTTGTTGTCAGATCAATTTTAGCGATGGCATTATTTTCCTGCAATGTTACCCATGCCGTTTTGGAATCCGGCGATATGGTTACGTATTCGGGTTCAATATCCATCGCTAGGGAAGCTTTCGGACCAAAGATTCGGAGTCCTTTCTGCTGTAGAGCCTCTCGCTGCTGCTCGAAGCTACTGAAATCAACATTAACAACCTGATAATTTTCCTTCACGTTGATAATAGACACTGAACCAACGGGGTCATTGCTATAATCGGAACTGGGCTCACCCTCATTTGCCGTGAGAATAAGGTTTCCGTCCGGACTGAACGTTACCATGTCCGGTAGTGCGCCAGTCTGTACGGTCTTAACTTCAGCGTAAGTATCGGTTTTGTAAACGATTACTTTTCCGGCTTGCTGTTTATTTGTAGATTCGATGGCCGCAGCCAAAAGTCCATTACTAACAGAAACACTGTTGACGGCACCACTATTGGTAGGAATAAAGTGTATCACTTTCAATTGGCTCGGATCGGACATATCAATAACATCGATTCTATTGGATCCTCCATTATTNNTGCTGCACCGACATCGCCGATATCTAAGGTGCCAATTTCTTTAAACGTCGCTGGGTCTTCGTTTACGATTGGTTCGTTCCCGATTGGTTCTTCTTGTTTATCGCATGCGCCCAAAAGAATAAGCACTGCAAAAGGTAATACATGTCTTAAGTTCATAAATGATTTAATGTGCTAAATAAAACTATGCAAAAGAAAAATTTATCTATTAACAAATTATAAAGCAAATATTTATAAATCATTATATCCCATTTAATTTAACTTAATCTTCAATTCTTTAGACCTATGAGACCATTTTTTAGAACAAAAAAGATGGACAACATTTGGGTAGAACGAGTGGGACTGTTCTGCCCAAATACGAAATGGATATTAAATACGGTAGCGGAGCGATAAATTTCGCCAAATCTCTGTAGCAAAATGCTGATCCGAATCTATATGTTCAAAAAACCAGCTATCTCCTTTTTTTACTAATTTTTGATCAGTCCCATCCAACAGAATTGGCACCTCAGTATCTTGTCTTGATAATTCTTTTTTCAACATCACGAGTTGGTAATCCTGCCCTTTGTAGGTTATACGAAATACCTGTGAACGGTGTGGTTCTTTGTTCGCTAAACCAATTGTGCCTTGCATAAATATAAATATTCTAAATTTTTAAATTACAGCAATTATATCCATATTAATAGTATCGAAAGTGTATAATCGATAACATATCTTTTTAACATCGGATAATTTTTAATAACGAATATCAACAAATAATCGTGCCAAAAGATGTTATTGGGATTGTAATCTCACCCTAACTAGCTATATTCAAAACTAAATAATTCCAATCGAATTTATTGTCATTATCTCGTTGGAAAGTTGGGAAATTCTCCTGTTTCCCAGCTNNTCATTAAAAATTCTACAGGTGTAAGTTGCCCAGCGAAGAATGCGGCCTGATATTATTATACATCCATGCCCAGGCATTAGCGTATTTTCTGATCGCAGTTAGGTTTTCAAACATGTAACTGTCTAATACATCCTGTCTGAAAGTTCTATTGAATCTTTCGATAAGACTGTTTTGAGTCGGTTTCCCTGGTTGAATGAAGTGCCATTCAATGCCATTTTGAGAACACCAACCCTGTAATATCTCCGCTAGAAATTCAGGGCCGTTGTCCGATCGTATGCATTCCGGTTTTCCTCGCCATTCTACAAGTTTTTCTAGTTCTTTGACAACTCTGCCTGCCGGAAGGCTAGTGTCTACCGTGATAGATAATGCCTCCTGATTAAAGTCATCTATGATATNNATGGTCTTTCCCATGGACAATGTATCGTGCATAAAATCGAGACTCCATGTAATATTTGGCCCAATTGGGCATAATAGCGGAGCTTTTACCCGCGCAGGTAAACGTTTCTTGCGCTTGTTACGCAGATTTAGCCGCATCGCAGTATAAATGCGATATACACGTTTGTGATTCCACATAAACTGTAGCTTCCTTAAACGATGGTACATCATCCAAAATCCCCAAGTACGATGAAGATCCGCAAGGATGGATAATTGCTCTATTACCTCACTGTCATCGCTGCGCTTGGCTTGGTAATAATAAACCGACGTACTGATATTAAATAACTTACAGGCCTGACGAAGACTGGTTCCAAACTCCTCACGGGAGTAGCCAACAAGCTCCCGCTTCTCGGCAGGCCCTAGAGCTTTTTTTCGATAACATCTTTTAAGACCGTAATCTGTAGAGCTTGCTCGGCAACTATCTTTTTATATTGAGCCAGCTCTCGTTCCATATCTTTCATTTGCTTGAGCTGAGATGCCTCCATTCCGGAGTATTTACTTTTCCAAGAATAAAATGTACCCTGACTGATTCCATGCTCGCGGCAGATGTCAGATACAGACTGACCTGACTCCTGAAGTGATAAGATCTTAATGATCTGCGGCTCGCTGAATTTGCTTTTTTTCATTGTCCCTAATTTATAAAACTACATTAATAATCGTAGCTATTTTTAGGGGAGATTACAGGATCATGCAAAATCAAATGCTAGAAAAAATGAAAGGTCTCAAGAATTACACTATTACAGAGGTTCTTGAAAGGATATTATTTGAACAATATCAAACGAAGAATAATTTTCATTTGTTCCATTCATAAAATAAATAATGACCTTCAATTCTATCCGCTATATAAACGTTCCGCTGTACATGATGATCGTATGCATTTATATACTTTTAGGCAGCTGCCATAAGGATGACAGCCCCGCGCCAGAACAAGCTCATTTAAAGATCAAGTTTGAGAGTGGAAGCGAGAAGTATGATGCACTTGATCTACATATCCAACATATATGGACTCGCACGTCTTCAGGAGGAGGAAAAATTCATGCAAATAAAAAGCTAAACGTTCTTTCGGTAAAAAGTGATAGCGTTATTGCCAGTGGTCATGTCCCGCATGGCACTGTACAGGAAGTTATACTTGAATTATCTGAAAGTGGTCATCAGATCGTAATGGATGGATTCAGTCATATTTTAGAGATGCCAAAAGGAAAATACATTGCTATAGATATCCCTGCAGATATGCAGCTCATGCCCAATAAAACACATGCACTATTGCTTAATATTGATCTATCACAATTTATTTACGCAACGGAAAACGGGAATTTTCACATAAATCCCACAATAAGTGCCGTATTGGATTAGTCTTAGATCACAAGCCCACAATGATAAACTCTTTGCCGAAATTTACTCTTCTGATCCCGCCAAAGAGCTCCTCAAAGTTGCCATCTTTAAGAATATAGCCTGAAGCGCCGGCTGTACGAGCCCGATCCACAAAATCATTCCGCTGGTGCATGGTTAAAATAATCGTTTTTAATTTCGGAAATAAAACATGAACTTTTTCACTAAGTATCGCACCATCCATTCCAGGCATGTTAAAATCTGTAAGTAAGATATCTGACTGAAGCCCTTTTTCGAGGAGTTCAATAGCTATGAATCCGTTTTCGGCAGCTCCAACTACTTGTAAGTCTTCTTGTTCATCAAGAAGACTTATTATGCCTCTTCTAACGATCGCATTGTCTTCAACTACGATAATCCTAATCATGATATTATAAAATAATGTTCTTTGAATTGAGATGCTATTTATCTAAAAGCTCCTATGGGGATTTTGATAATAACCTCTGTACCCGTGCCTATAGTCGATTTGATCTTAACAGTCCCGTTTAAAAGTTTGATTTTACTGCGTATAGAACTCAATCCTATACCTTTTTTTGTATCTTCCATTTCATTTATTCCAGTACCGTTGTCCCACACGACGATAGAAATCGTGTCATTCTCGACAGCAATAGACACCTGCGCTTCTGTGGCCTGAGCATGTTTGACGACATTGAGCATGAGTTCTTGTACAGTCCTAAATACAGCAAGTTCCAGGTATTTCTCTAACCTAGTACCTAAACCAGCATATGCGCAATGAAATTGTATAGTTCCATTCAGCTGTTCGGCGACATCGTCGATGGCAGAACTGAGGCCGAATTGTTCTAGTGTTGCCGGCATTAGTTCGTGAGAGATATTGCGGCTCTCTTTAATTGCATTTGTGATCAGCTCTTCTGTAAAACGTTTAGATCGGTCGTACTCTTCTGGATCGTCAATTGCCTTTTTTCGATTAATGTAAGTGACGTTAATTTTAATTCCATAGAGCAATTGTCCCAAACCATTATGCAGACTTTCTGATATACGACGTCGTTCTTCTTCCTGCGCCCGTAAGGTCACTCTGAAGATTTCCAACTGTTGTTCGGTCTCCAACCGTCTCAGTCTTTCTTCTGCCTGTTGGCTAGCCGTTACATCTACATCCACTCCAATCAATCGGACAGGATTGCCCTTTTGATCTCTAATTACAGTAGCTTTCAATCTAAGCACTTTAATTTTATCATTTACTTCAATTTTAAGCATTTCCTCAAAATCAGCATTTCCCTGCTCCATATACGAAGTGATACGCTCTGCAATTTCGCAGGAATCTTCATGGGCATATTTCTGGTAAATATTGGGAGAAATAAGCTTATCTTTTTCTAAATCAAATAGGCGATACATCCCGTCTGACCAGGTAAAAGCTTTGGATAGCAAATCATAGTCCCAAGTACCCGTGTTCGCTACTTCCTCAGACTGCTGCAGAAGCAGGTAGTTTTTATCGCGTTCGTTCTCTGATAATTTACGAGCTGTAATGTCACTGGCGACGCCAAACCATTCTAAGATTTCGCCATCTGCATTCAATACTGGGATAGCTCTTGAATTTGCCCATCCAACAGTCCCATCTGACAGCAAAATGCGATGTTCAAGTTCGAAAAGCTTTTTACCCGAAATCGCTGAATCAATTGCTTTCTGGACTTTCTTACGTTCATCAGCTGGGATATAATGATCTAACCAACGTATTGCCGGCAGGTCGGATTTCAACAGGAAACTATCGCTTTGAAGCGCGTACATCTTATCCCAATTGGCACTCATCTTATAAATTAGATCCGAACTAGCTGTCACAAATAATCTTAATTGTTCTTCTGATTTGCGGACGTATTCTTCCGCGTGTTTCCGCTCGCTAATATCCATGTTGGTCGCCAATAGGCCATCATCCATTTTCACAAACATGCAGGAGTACCATTTGTTAAAACCTTCGAAGTTATAGTAATATTCCAGTCCTTCTGCTTTTCCGGTCTCCATCACTCGCAACATTACATCGAATACTCCTGAGGCACGGATGCCAGGAAACTCTTCAGCATAAAGTTTACCAACAAGGTCTTCACGTCCAGTTTCTCGGTCCAGTTCTTTATTGGTCAGCCGGATCTCAAAATCTAGCATACTTCCGGACTTGTTACGTACGGCTTTGAGTACCGACATGGCAATAAAGCTATTATCTAAAATAGACTGCAGCAGATCGCGACTTTCCTTTAAATCAATTTCTGCTTTCTTTATTTCGGTAATATCCCTAGCAATGGCCAACACCGTCTCCACTTCGCCGTTGGCATTTTTTTCCGGCGTCAGACGATAATGGAAATAAGTGTGTCCATCAGCATGATACGAATTGCTAAAGTGTTCAACAATTTCGCCTGTTTCGAAAGCCTTTCTTAAGCTTATGAGATAAGGTACTACAAACTCCTCCGGCAATCCCAGCTCGTTGTTGGTTTTATCAAGTAACCCCTCCATGCTCAGCCCTAGTTTTCTTTCAAATGCTTTGTTGGCAAATACCAATCGCAACTGTCTGTTCCATCGGGTAATGAGATCTGGCGTATTATCAACCAAAGTTGTATATTGTTCTTTACTGTTACTCAGCTCTGCAGTCCGTAATTCTACTTCTTTTTCACNNCCTCTGCCCTTCCTTCATTTTCAGCCTTCTGAATTTCCTGTTCGGGCACTTTAGCTTTTCGATCTTCGGGCACAAAAACGATATCTCCAGCCCTGCCCATCATTTCCGATTCAGTGTAGCCCAACATGAGCTGCGCACCACTACTCCAACTTACGACACGTCTCTCTGTATCTAAAGTAAAAATAGCATAATCTTTTGCGCTTTCAATCAAAAGTCGCGTGCGCTCTTCGGACTGCCGCAGTGCTTCCTCAGATTCCCTACGCTTGGTAATATCAAAAAAAGTAATAACAACACCATTGATGCGATCCTCTGCGGTACGATATGGAAGAAGTCGCATCATAAAAGAACGATTATCGGTCGTCGTGACTTCGCGTTCTACTATATTGAGTTTTTCCAATACTGTTTCAGCATCTTGCAGGAGACCATTATATTGTAATTTATTGGTGATATCTGTCACGGGACGACCATAATCACCTGATTTGAGATTAAAAATATCAAGTATAGCTGGCGTAAATAAACGTATTGAAAAGCTCCGATCAAGGAAAATCGTACCTACATTGGCTGAATTTATTAGATTCTGGAGGTTATTGCTCGTCACACTGGTTTCATCGATCTTGACTTTGAGCTCCTGATTTACGGTGCGTAATTCTTCGTTAATGGATTGCAGCTCCTCCTTGCTCGTTTCTAATTCCTCCGCCGCCGAACGGAGTTCTTCGTTCATAGCCTGCAACTCCTCATTGGAAGCTTTTAATTCTTCAGCCTGGTATTCGTGATGCTCAATAGAATTACGCAGCTGCGCCTTTAGCCCGACGAGCTCCTCTTCCAATTGTCTAGCCATCGGCTCATTAGAAGCTACCATCAGGGTCTCGCCGTCTTCGGCGCTTTCTTCCGAAGGTTTGAAAATTACAAGGATGAAGCCTTTGGCTGCATCGCCTTCTTCGAAAACCGGACGAATCTGGATATCAAGTGCCTGCGGTTGGCCATTCATCGAAAATCTAATATTTCGGGCCTCAATAGCTGTTTTATTTTGAACGGATTGGTATAGAGCCGCCCGCAATTCCAGTCGGATCTGAGGGATAACAAGTTTAAGTAGATTTTGAGTAGGTTCACCACCAGCAAATTCAAAATACTTTCCTGCCCGTTCGCTCATATGTACAATATCGTATTCTTCATTAACGACCACCGAAGGCGGCGCATATTGTTCCAACATTTTCTGATGTAGTTCTCCAAAAGAAACTCGCCGGGTACGACTCTCTCTTTCTTCCGGTTTTTGCAGTAAATCGGCTTTTGAAAATTGGAACTGTGGTATTGCATCGGGCACAGGATAACTGCGTAGGGTAATTTCCCGTGTCTGAAAAATATGATAATCGCGATTATAAGCGATATAGAGATCACTGGCGCTATCGACAGATTCAGAAGTACCTAAAAAAAGGAATTTCTTCGGTCTTAACGCAAAATGGAATGTTTCGATCACTCTTTCCTGTGCCGTGCTGTTCAAATAGATCAATACATTGCGGCAGGTAATCAGATCAAGTTTGGAAAAAGGGGGGTCATTTAAAAAATTATGATTGGCAAACAGAATCATTTCGCGGATCTCCCTTCTAACCCTATAACCATCTCCATCACGCGTAAAAAAGCGTCTAAGACGATCCACAGAAACATCTGCGGCATCGTTTAAGGTATAAAAACCTTCTCTCGCCGTAGCAATAGCTGATTCATCGATATCTGTCGCAAATATCTGAACTTTGGGTGCATCCACGCTACTTAGTGCCTGCTCGGCACAAAGCATAGCCAACGAGTAAGCTTCTTCACCTGTCGCGCAGCCAGCAACCCAAATGCGCACGTGGTCTAATGATGTCTTTCCGGCAAAAATTTTAGGTAATACATCCTCTTCGAGCGCTTTAAATGCCTTACTATCACGAAAAAAGTTGGTAACAGATATTAGTAAGTCCTTTAGCAGTGCATGAGTTTCATCCAAATGCTCGTGCAGGAAGGTGGCATAGGCGGGAAGATCAGATAAACTGTGGACATTAATACGACGTTCGATTCTGCGCAGAAGTGTGGGACGTTTGTAGTTGGAAAAATCATGTCCCGTACGGACCCTCAACTGCGTGAATATATCCCGAAGGGCTTGTTGCTGAAGTTCTGGACGCCGTTGCACCTCCTCGATAATCTGTACCGTTCCGATACTATTCCGATAGGCCACTATACGGGCTGGAATTTCTTCTACATCCAATACTTCGTCGACAAATTCGGTCGCAATAGCATTACGTGGCATTTCATTAAACTCGGCCTGTCGCGGATTCTGAACAAAGGTGGCCCCACCCCGTTCTTTAATCCGTTTTAACCCCATTGAGCCGTTAGCTCCAGTGCCAGATAAAATGACACTAATAGCACGAGGTCCATATTGATCTGCTAATGTCCGAAGAAAAATATCTATTGGTGCCCTACGGTCTTCAAAATCCTGATTAGGTGTCGCAGAGATATAGGTTCCATCCATTGTGAGGTGACTATCTGGGGATACGACATAGATGTGATCTGGAGCAATGCTCGTTTTTTCAATAACCTGTATTACAGGCATATCGGTTTCAAATTGTAAAATACTGGCAAGTTGGCTGTCATGGTCCGGTGAAAGGTGTAGGATGACGACAAAAGCCATATATGAATTAGTCGGTACCTGTTTGAAAAAATCCCGCAACGCGTACACTCCCCCAGCCGATGCACCGATACCGACGACTAAAAAATCCGATGGTTTATGCTGCATTTGTTCAGCGGCAGTTAATTTCCCTTTGTTGACTTTACCTTTCTCTTTCATCTATGTCTTGCATTTTAACGCTGTGGAACGATTTAGATTCAGCGCTCTAATAATTTTTCTTTAATTAATCGTGTCGTTCAGTAGGCTACTGCTAATAAATCAGTTTGTGCTATAAATAATTTTTAACTTTTCTTTTCGGCTTCTTCCACTAATTTTCCTTGGCTTAGTTGCTCATGATCGAATATGGTTTCCCGCAGCGCTTTCACCCGTTGTTCAGCCTCTTTTGCTTTTTTAAAATAAACAGCAGCTAATTTAGGTTGATTGACCTCTGCATAGTGATCACCGATATGATTCATCAAAAAGACGCTTTCATCCATACCGCGCATCGCACTGTACAAACTGTCTTCGATCTTCTGCGTAAGGGCGGCCATAAGTGTATCTGGTGAATAGGCATGACCCGTATGACAACGGAAGCGTGTAAGATTTCCATCGACAATCTTCGAAAGAACACCATGACATTCAGGACAGCTGTAGGGTGAAAGTACACCGAAATCCGTCGAATTGCGGCTCAAAGAAATTTTTTCAGCAGCAATATCAATCTCAATTTTCGTTTTATCGTCTTTAAGAATCTTTTGTTCAGGTACATCTTCCGATGATAACTTTACAATCAAGTTTGCAATCTCGCTAGCAGGCAAGCAATAATCGATTTCCACCGCGTTTAGTGCACTTTCAGGCATTGAAGACACCTGCGCATCCACAGGGTCTTGAACCACAGTAATGCCGCCGCTTTCTTTGATACGCCAGAGGCCTGCGGTACCATCATCTAAGCCACCCGATAATATAATACCAATGACACGATTCCCATACGTATATGCTGCAGAACGAAAAAGCGGATCGATGGCCGGACGAAATCGATTCTCTTTTGGCCCTTTGGTCACACGCACAATGCCTTCTTCTATCAATAAATGATGATCAGGACGGGCCACATAAATAACAGCGGATTTAATGGGCTCATGATTATTAGCGGTTACCGCAAACATCGAATCAAGCTTGTTTAAAACATCTGGCAATATGCCGCGTACGTCGCTTGCCATGTGCCAAACGATGAAAATTGAAGCATCCAAATTGGGCGGTAGTCCCTTTACAATTGTTCTCAGAGCATCAAAGCCGCCTGCAGATGCGCCTATTACAATTATGTTACGTTTTCCCATCGTGTAGATTCAATTTCTCCATAAACAAGTGATAAAATACCATCTTCATCCTCTATAACAAAACGAATATACTCAATCGTCCGCTAGAAGAACGGCTAAGTTTGATATTTTGTTTCCTTAAATATTGAATAGTAGTTAAACAGAGTTTATTATAATTTATCCAGTCATAGGGCAAAAACGCCAGATCGTCTTTCTAACTCAAAGCAAATGCTTTTTTAAAAGCGAAATGTGTAGTTACATGCCTTCCCGTTTTTTTGTTTTTTCGGGCATATCAAAATAATTTGCTATCTCAGGAAATTTGTATCTATCAAATATAGGTGGGTCTCGCAATTTTCTTCGCTTAGCTTACAAATTGTTCCTTGTATGTCTTCAGCCATAAACGTATTGATACGGTAGTTGTAATCATCTCCACATAATCTTGTGGAGATGATATCTTAAAAAATTCAGATAAAAGAAGTTATACAGCATAAAGGCCGCCCATCAGGGGATCAGTCTTAGAGATCTTTCCTGTCTCAACATGGCCTGCAAACCGTTCAGACCAATCTGAAAACGTTTCAACTTCTACACGCAGATCATACCACCCAAAACTCGATTGAAGATCGATCACGATTGACTTTTCTTCGCCTGAAGACAGCGAGATTGTCCGTAGTTTCTGCCGATACCCAACATCTTTCAGCAAGATTTTTTTTGCAATAGTACTATGATTTTCGAGTTTAATAACTACGTTTCCAGTCAATTGCCCTTTGCTCTTTGATTGTTCATATAGACACTTAACTGAGACCATTGGATGCTTGTCGCTACCTCGAAACTCCCTAAAGAATCCATTGGGTGCATATGCCTTGAGATGATATTGGCCATCCTTAAAAGAATCTAAATGCCAACTATCACGTAGGGAATCTCCAGCAGAAACCGCATAATCCCAAGTGCGTAATGTCTCAAGAGCATATGGTTCAGCAGCATAAACCAAAAATGGTGAGCCATTGGATTTGCTATTATGGACCTTATTGCCTGCGGTAAAGATTAGTTCATATTTTTTACTCTCCACATTGTAATGACCATCCAAATATAATTCATAGGGAATTGGACAAGAGGGTTTAATTCCTTTCTCCTGTTCTGGAAAAAGAGGAAATTGCTGTGGTACGCTATTCACCTGAATGATTTCTGCATCACTCAGGGGGCGATAGTTTTTGGGAATATCTTTAAATTGGGATTTATGAACATCTACCATAAAAGCACCTTTTTCTAGCGTCTTGACTGTCTCTGTCTGATCGGTATGAAAAGGTTTGAAGATCGATGTAAGGTCGCCACAGATACTGCGCCGCCATTGTGTAATATTTTCTTCTCGAACGTTTTTTCCAAATTTTTTGGCTAAAAAATTCTCCAAAAAACGAATGGAGGAAGTGTGGTCAAACAATTCTGAATTGACAAATCCACCTCTAGTCCATGGAGATGCTATAACCAGTGGCACGCGATAACCAAGCCCAATTGAACTCTCCCGAATGCGATCCTCCATGGCGGAAGGGTTAGTCTGCTGATCTTTAGTGACCCATTCCATCTTTCCATCGATATTGGACGAAACTTTACCTACCCCTTCTTTATAGGGGTTAGGCGCCGCATAGGGGGGCACATGGTCAAAAAATCCATCATTTTCATCATAGGTAAGAATGAAAATCGTCTTTTTCCATACCTCCGGATTTTTGAGCAAGATCTCCATCACTTCATTGACATACCAGGAGCCAAACCAAGGTCTACCGGGATGATCCGAAAAATTTGCCGGCGTCATTAGCCAGGACACCGTCGGAAGTTCGTTATTTTCCACATCCTGACGAAATTGATGAAGCACGTCGCCTTTAGGCACCTGCAACTCCCGTTCTATGTCTCCATCCTGATAAGACATTGTCGTTAAAGAGTGATAGTCTAAGTCGCTATGATTAGTCGTAAAGGCCCTTTCGTTCAGCGATTTTTCATGACGCGACAACTTATCATAATTCTCTTTTGTGTAAATACCTATACTTTCGTCAATCATGCGCATCACCTTTTGCGCTGCCACCAACCTTTGCTTTTCGGCCTGGCTTACAGGGTCTGTCCCAATACGATCAATCTCCTGTTGCACCGTTTTTTTCCGCTGTTGTAGATTTGCCACATTTCCGGGGTGCAATCGTACATTGTATGCCTTAAAATATTCCATCACATTGGTCCCGAAATTTCCGAGCCAATTACTCTCCTCACCACTGATACCCGATCCTATGGTGAGCTCGTTTTGATAGATTCGCCATCCGATCACCTGTTCTTCCAATCGTTCTGGAAATGTCTTCCAGTTGAGCGTCGGCTTATTATAGTCGCTGATGTTCCAGAGATGTGCTTTCGCCGTGGGGATATTTTGCTCGCGGACAGTTCCTGTCATCCAATACCATCTGTTGGGATGTGTCTTGTCAATGCTATAACAAAAATGTTGATCACAGACCGTAAACGCATCGGCCAGTGAATAATAGAACGGGAAATCGGAACGGTCACAATAGCCTAAAGTCAGTGGCACATCGGCATATTCTTTATTGTAAGGCTTTTTGACATGAAGCCAGCGATCATATTTTCCACCATTTCTTGCATCCGTCTGATCGGCCCATCCATGTGGGGTGGACCCCATCCACGGGGCTTTTGAATCCTTCGCATGGAGACGAAACGGTATAAAGGTTTTCCCTTCGGCGTTAGATTGGGCCCATACGCTATTTCCGTTGGATTGTATAATGGCACGTGGGTCATTAAAACCACGTACGCCTTTCAAACAACCATATAGATGATCAAATGAACGATTTTCCTGCATTAGAAAAACGATATGTTCGGCATCATAAAATGTACTTCCTGCAGCAGGATTGATCGCCAATGCTTTTTGGATGGTCGTCGGCAACAAACTGACCAAAGCGGCACTCCCCGAAAGGAGGGCCGACTTTTTTATAAAATCTCTTCTTGAACTGTTCATGTTCTGGTAATGATTAAAAACTATATCNNTGCCCGAATATCCTTTTATACCGGCATTGGGGTTAACTTGATAAACGTACTCGCCTCTAGCCTGGTCAAAACTTTTAATGGTTGTCAGATTTTGTTTGCTTAATGAATGATCCACTCCCCATTCTTTATTTAACAGGTTGGCAAAATTGAAAATATCAGCAGATACTTCGATGGCGTGGGTTTGGAATAGATTGAATTTTTTACTCGCGCGGATATCCCAAACACCATAGAAACCGTTGGATATACCGTTTCGCTCCGCAATCTGCCCTAGGTGACCATTCAAATAATCCTTAAAACGCTTATCAGCATCTGGATTATCAAGAATACCCTGAATGCCTTCGCGAATTGCAGCAGAATTGTTGGTGTTATTTGGATCAAAAATAAACGCAAGATCATTACTATTAACAAAGTCACCATTAACGTTACCGTTAACGGCCAGAGAATAACGTGTCCCCCCCATACCGGAATAGCGCACGCCGAGACTAACGCCATAGAAGCTTGGCAAAGTTCCGTATACAACCACTTTATTACGGAAGTGATTATCGGAATAAGCCATTTTACTTAAATCACGTGGATCGTCAGCGACCATCAGATTGAGGGTAGCAGAATTGGCAACATTACCGTTGTAGGATGTATTATCCTTTGAACTATTCCAGGTATAACTTACTGTAACCTGTCCATCTTTATAATAACGCGCGGTAGCATCCAGTACCATGGCATACTGATTGACTTTACCATCACTGATCAGCTCAAGCACGCGACTCACGTCGGTACTTTTTCGACCTGTCGTCCAGTCTGCGGCACCATTGGATGCATTGATTCCGCTCACTGGCACATAAACACCCCGATTATTTTCATTGGCAAGCGTGAAAAAAGGATTGTCAACCATGTTACGGTCTACATACATATAATTGTTGCGCGCCAAAGCCATAGAGAAGGTGGCCCCCATCCGGAAACGGTCCGAAAAGAATCTATTGTAAGAAATATTGGCTTTGTAAAGGGTCGGTACTTTAATATCCTTGCTGTTCATATTAATCGTACTCACCTTATCTACTCCAGGAAGATCAAAAAGTTCTTTGCCTGGTGCAGTTAGTGGATCCTTGCGATAGCCTATAAAATCGGGGATAGGAACCAGATTTCCGGAGATATCGACAGTTGCAACTTTGGATCCATCGTTGAGCATATTATTGACCATTGAATAGTTGTTTAGGTTAGATCCAAATATACCACCACCTATTCGTAAGATGTCTGTCTGTTTTTCACCAATATCCCATGTCAGCTGAAACCGTGGTTGCACCTGAAATGTGCTGACACCATTGTCTGTCCGGAGATCAAGTGCATTAAAAACTGCCTGATTAAAAGTAGGCTTATCAAAGTAATAGGTATAATCGGCACGGACGCCTACTGTCAGATCCACCCCTGAACCAAGGTTTGACTGTGCCTGTGCATAAAGCCCACCATTAAGAACGGATTGATTGATGGTGGGATCGTCGACCAATGATACTTCCCGTGCATACCTGTAGGGTGTTTTATTGTCAAAATTATCCATCCCGCTGAAGTAAAAACGGCCGTTCATCTCACTTGTTGCCAACGAACTTAACTTGGTGTACATCAAATCTGTACCGAAAGTATAATTGATTTTGTCTTTGGTCCAATATAAATTATCGACAAGTTGCAGCACATGGTTTTTAAATGTTTCGGGCAGATAACGTTGTCCTCCAATCTGGATGGTCGTGGGCACTTGTTTTCCTCCGATCGTGGATTCTATGTTCTGAACAATAGCACGGGGAATATTAGCTGCTGGTAGCTGGCTATTGGGACTCGCATCATCCAATGTATAGAGGTATTGCGCCTTCAGTTCGTTGGTGAGTTTTGGTGAGAGTGAACTACGCAACGAAGCCATCAAACTATTGTCTTTGGACAAGTGCGATCCATAAACCTCATACAGATTGATGGCGCTATTGTCAGAGACACCATAGTTGTTCATGTCCCGAACGAAGTTGTTGCGCACTGTCAGGAGATTTTTATCGTTAAGCTGCCAATCGACACGTGCAAAGATCGATGTTGTAGGTCTTTTTCTTTCAAATGCCCCAACTTGTTGAGACCCCGCAACGCCATATTTGTCCCGGGCGATTCCTAAAAATTGATCTAGCGTAGATTGGGTAATATTGAGACGGGCTTCATCCTCAGGCGTACGGATATCAGCAATATAAAATGGTCGCGAGTCGGCTTGCTGATCCCATGCGACAAAAAAATGTGCCTTATCTTTTACGATAGGTCCGCCCAAAGAAAAACCAAATTGGTAGGTAGAATACTCTTGATCGATCTTATTGCCACGAATGTCATAAGGACTAGATAACCCAGCTGTACGGCCATAAGTAAAGAGACTCCCTGTAAACGTGTTTGTTCCAGATTTGGTCGCGGTACTGATCGTTCCGCCCCCTGCGCGGCCGTAGGTGACATCGTACTGATTGGTGGCGATCTCAAATTCCCGGATGGCCTCCATCGATACAGAATAAGGCCCTCTATTGGTGGTACCGCCCGAAAGTGGCCCACGAGAAGTCATGCCATCAACCGTAAAATTTGTGGACGTGGCAATCTGCCCCGACAGTTGGCTACCATTGCTCAGCGGTGACAGGTTGATCAAGGAAGTAAAGTTGCGACCATTAACTGGAAGGCGGTCCAAATCTTTCGCCGTGACAGCTGTAGATGCCCCTAGGTTGCGGATTGTATTCTTTAAGTTTGTTGTCGCCTTTACTTCTACCATATCGAGGGCAGTGACGTTTTCTCGCATGACAAAATCCAACCGCAGCTGATCACCTTGATTTAATGGAAATCCTTCCTTTTTGATTTCACCATATACAATATGCTTTACGGTGACTGTATAAGGCTTACCCAAAGGAAGCTGTTGGAAAATATACTCTCCATTGATATTGGTAGAAGTTGTCGTTGTAAAACCGGTTGATTCATTCCGAACAAGAACAGTAGCACCGGCTACTCTTTTATTGTTACTGTCGCTAATTGTTCCGGTGATGCTCGCATTGGTCGCCTGTGCGAAACTAGCTGAAATTGGAGCCATAGCGAATACAGCCGCAGTGGCTATAAGTGATGAAAATTTTTGCATTTTTAAATAGTAGGCAATAGCATAAAAATGGGCAGCATACCGTATTGGTATACTGCCCTACCAAATGAAAATTATAATTTTAGTTACTCGTATTTTTTTCGGAGTTCTGGAGGCTCACCTTGAGCTAACATAATAATATCTCTGGGATCGATGATATGAATCAAATCATTAAATATTCTGACTGATCCGCGTGACAACTGGAGAATAGCCCTTGCTAGTTGTTCAGGGCCCACTCCCCATTCCTGATCAAGAATAGTATTTATCTCGTTTCTGACCATAGATTGTGCCCCCAAATCAAAATCCCTCCTAATTATATGCTCGATATCCATAAAAATGGCTTAAGAAATTTAGTTCTTAATAAATTGATGTAGCGTTGGATTCCAGTCGAAACCCAAGCTGTCCAAAACAGCGACTTCCAATCCAGTTGTTGTTTTTTCACCATTGATGCCATTGCGGTAGATGTTACGTAAATCAGCGGGGTCTGAAATAAAACGAATAATATCACCACGGTTAGCCGTTTCTATTACCCAGTTTTTATTGGCTTCCCAAGTCCAATCAGAGAGATTCAATAGGTTAAGACCACTTAAGTTAATTCCTGTACCATACAGTTTGGNNTCGTGTATGGTATCGTTAAACCGACCGAAGATAGCGACTGTATTGTTTTCGGTCGTTTCAATGTTGCCACCAAAGCCATGATAGATAAAAGTCAATTTATTACTATCGATAAAAGCAACCAACGAATCGAGATCGTTAAACATATTTATTCTTCCGTTGACTGTATCCGCGGTAAGTCCTTCGGCTATCAATTTATCAAATTGCAATCGGAGATTAGGCGAAAGTGTTAGGGCACTTAATTGACCTGAATGCGCAATGGCGGCTTTAGCGGATCTCTGCTCAGCACTGGTCTGATCACTATCCATGATCGGCTGCTTTGAACAGCCAAAAAGTGTGCTCAGTACTAAGGCAACAAAAAATAGATTTTTTTTCATGTTTGCTTGTCTTTTTGTGATTTTTAATAGTATCACAAGTATATAACAAGTGTTTAAACACATGATTAACTTAGAAGAACCATTTGGTTAAATCATAATGATAAATAACAGGATAGTGAATTATAATTTAACAAATTGATAAAAAATAATTTAAATATTGCCTTACTTCTGTCCAATTGGAACGGATACCTTTCGTCCAAAAGCTTATGCATAAATCATCATACACTTTTCATAAATTGCATCCATTATTTTATTCAGCGGATATTCTTTTTTGTTAAACACTTCCTGTACGCCATATTGATACATCCGCTCGATCGCTGACTTGTCTTGTAAACTTGTGTATCCAAATACGATAATATTACTATAATTCATCTGTAATATTTTGGCAGCTTCAATACCATTACATAATGGCATCATAATATCCAATAAACAAACAGTCGGTGGAAACTCCATTGCTTCAACTCCCTTTAGGAGTTGAAGCCCATTACTGAAATTTCCAAGATGCTGAAAACGTAGATCATTTTTAAGAACAATGCTGATCAAGCATCTAATAATGTCTGAATCGTCAGCTGCCACTATACTAATCGGGGCACCTTTCATTACCTTTGATGTCATCGTATAAAACTAGAGAATCAAAAAATTGAAAAATGCACATAAAAGTGCAAAAAAACACATGAATATATCCTATTAGGAAATATAAACATCAGTTTATAGCCAGATTATATCGAACTCATCACTTTATTAAAGGTATTGCGATGAATACCAAGATAAGAAGCAATATAGCTATAGGGAAATAGCTGTAATAGTTTTGGGAAAGATTGTCTTAAAAGCTTTATTTTTTCATTCGAAGCATTGGCCTGTAAAATATGGATGTTCTTTAAAGCATACAATAAATTTTGCTGTACAATCATCAGCTCGAATTGATAAAATCGTGGAAATTCTTCATATAGACGTCTTACCGCACTGACATCCAACAGTAACAAGACTGATTCTTCATAAACCTGATAATGCTTTTGTGAAGGATTATCTTCGAGGTAGTCCTCATAATTAAAAATTATTTCACTTAAAGAACCCGAATAGTGAAAGCTCGTAATACGCTTTTTCCCGTCATCTTGTAGCATACTTGAATAAGCTGATCCTTCGACAAGTAATGCAATTGTATTCGTACGTTCTCCTATACCAAAGATCGTCCCATGACGAGGATATCGCTTGAATTTCATAATTTGTATAAGTGCGAAAATTTCTTCGTCCACAAGATTAAAATGCGAAAATTTCTCTGTAATATATCTATATACCATATAAGATAGTATTAAATTATTAGTTTATACACAAAACTAATAATTGAGCGGATTGTATTATTCAGATCTGCCAAATTACTATCAATAAAAAGTAAAAATACCCATTGTAAAATATGAATGCGGCGGTCATGCTAGGTAATAGTATTAAAAAAAAGCCGTGTAGGTATATCCATTCTTTTGTTCTTTTTGTGGTCTATGTAAAGACTTTGCAAATAATAGCAAATTTATCTATGTTTGTCCTTACCATTTCTATTGTCGTGAATCTTAAGAATGAGATTGAATCCAAAAGCATGCTAAAGCGCCTTCAACAAGGCGACAAGTCGGCTTTCGATCTAATCTTTAGGGATTATTGGGATCCTTTACTACTTTATCTCTCCAAATTGATAAAGGACAGAACTGATGCTGAAGATCTGTTACAAAATATTTTTGTAAATCTCTGGAATAAAGCACAGTCTTCCGAAATACAACATTTACATACATGGCTTTATGGTGCAGCACGTAAGAGCGCCCTCTTTTACCATCGTACGCAAGGTAATCAAAAGAAACTCATTGCTTCTATCTTGGATTATATCGAAGAGGAAGGATTTTCCTTGAGTGACCAGCAACAGGGGAAAGAACTCCAAAGGATTATCGACAGAGAGATAGAGCAGTTACCAGTAAAAATGAAGGAAGTATTCATTTTAAGCCGCCATGAACAGCTTAGCTACAAGGAAATTGCTGAACGACTAAAAATTTCCGACCAGACGGTAAAAAAGCAGGTCAGCAATGCACTAAATATTCTCAGGACCAATCTAAAAAAACAAGGCCTCTATTCAATCCTTCTTCTACTTCTCATCGACTTAAAATAAATTTCACATTATTTTAATATTCATCTACCACCAAATACGTTTTGGTGCAACTATCTTATAAACACTGCCTCCAATGGAACAGAAAAATATTGAAGAAATCTTATTGAAATATGAACTCGGTATCAGTTCAGCGGAAGAAAACAAGCTTATCGAATCTTGGTACAATGCGCAGCAAGCTGAAAATTGGTTACTTGATACAACAGAGCAAATGGATCGCAAAAATAAAATATATACCCAAATCCAGAGTCAGCTCAATCTCAAGCCAACTGTAACGAGGTCTCTATATCGTAGACTAGGCTGGATCAGTGCGGCAGCAGCTATTCTTTTAGTTGCATTTATTTTTCTTTTGAACCAAACCTGGCAACATACCGATAAACTTGCCGCATTGGAACAGTTTAAACCGGGGCGAGAAAAAGCCGTCCTGAAATTAGACAATGGATCCAGTATCGACCTCGAAAGCGGTAAGTCTGGCGTTAAGATCGTGAATGGCATGGCCGTTTATTTAGATGGCTCACCCATCAGCCACGGCGATTTACAATCGCGGGAGCTTATTATTGAAGTCCCTAAAGGCGGTCAATATCAGGTCAACCTGCCAGACGGTAGCAAAGTTTGGCTAAATGCTGCTTCCACATTGAAATATCCCATGCAATTCTCATCAGCAAAACGTGAAGTTTTCCTAACTGGTGAAGCCTACTTCGAAGTAAGTAAAAACCCACATAGACCATTTATTGTGCGATCTAGAGAGCAAGAAGTGAAGGTACTTGGCACCATATTCAATATCAATAGCTATTCAAACCGGCAGTCAGTAGAGACGACCCTTCTTGAAGGTTCAGTAAACGTAAACCAACATCTCCTTGTTCCAGGGCAACGTTCGCTCGTTTCAAAGGTTTCGCTTCAAATTCTTCCAGCCAATATCGAAGCGGCTATTGCCTGGAAAAAAGGATATTTTTTATTTGACAACGAGCCGCTGTCGGATATTTTGGAGACACTCTCCCGGTGGTATGTTATCGAATTTGACTATGAGAATCCTTCTATTAAAAATTTGACATTCTGGGGTTCAATTGACAAAAACCAATCGCTCAACAAAACACTTAAATTTTTGGAAAGTACCGGGGAGCTGAAATTTAACTACGATAATGGCAAAATAATCGTCCATAAGAAAAAGTAATCGCCCTTTTTTATATAGAAAACTAAACACATTACCCTAAATTACAAACTACATGAACCGCCTAAAAATCATGCTCTTGACCTCCACCATGCTAGCAGGCAGCATGCTATCTGCACAGCAGCTTACCTATCAAGGCAAACCAACCCTAAAAGAACTTTTTTCAGCAATCCGGCAACAAACAGGTTATAATATCATTGCATCAGGCAATCAAATAGATCTAAATACAGTTGTAAAGGTACAGGCTAAAGAAAAAGCACTGCGCGAGGTGCTAGAAGAAGCATTTAGAGATCCNNATTCACATTTAAAATTGTTGGCAAAGAAATCACCATTCTCCGTCAGGAAAAAACCGATGAACAAAAACCGAGACAGAAAAAACCAGTACAACAACTTTTTGTCAATGGAATCGTGCGCGACAAATCCGGACCGATAGAATTAGTTACTGTTTATAATAAAAGCAACGATAAAGTAACTTTTACAAATGAAAAAGGAGCTTTCAGTATCGAAAGGACAAATTATACGGATACACTATTTTTTAGTTCTATTGGTTATGAGGAAAGGCAACTGGCAGTAGCAGCAAGCCAAAAAACGATCGATATGCAACTCCTACAGACACAAACTGTATTGGACGAAGTAAATGTGCTATCTTACGGCCAGCAGGTATCGAAAAGACTCAACACAGGCTCAACATCCGGCGTTACAGCGGCCACGATTGAAAAGACCCCTACTGCAGATCCTCTCATTGCACTTCAAAACCGTGTTCCAGGGCTATTGATCAATACCCTAAATGGGCTTCCTGGCATACAGACTCAGGTACAGATCCGTGGCATCAATACGGTCAATCAAGATGGCCGGGCCCAGCAACCCCTTTTTATTGTAGACGGCATACCATTCAATAACAACTCACTGGCCTACAAAGGTGCAAATGGACTGACAAGTTCCATCCTAGGGGAAAGTCCACTTAAAAGTATCGATCCGACCACCATTGCCAGCATCGAAGTGCTTAAGGATGCTGATGCAACAGCAATTTACGGCGCACGTGGCGCCAATGGCGTTATCCTCATCACCACCAAACGCGGTAAAGTGGGACGAGCTACCTTAAGTGCAGATTATTACCATAGCTTCGCTTCTATTGGCAATTATATGAACATGCTCAATACGTCCCAATACCTTGAAATGCGCAGCGAGGCAGCTAAAAATGATGGTATTGAGATAACACCAGAGGCCTATCCTGATCTGCTGAACTGGAGCCAAACCGATGACCATAACTGGCAAAAGGAATATTTCGGCAATGTAGCTCATACCTCCAATGCCGAGCTTTCTCTCTCGGGCGGTACTTCCCGATTCAACTATTTGCTCGGTGGTGGATTTCGTCGTGAAAACACGGTTTACGACAAAAAAAATGGGCTTTCTATAGGCAACGTACGGAGCAACTTAGACTACAACACAGCGGACGGAAAATTTACAGCTTCGCTATCAGCAAGTTATGCAACAGACAAAAACGATATTATACCGCTTTCTTTTACTAATTTTCTGACACTTCCACCGAATTATTCTCTTTACAATTCGGATGGCCAATTGAACTGGGCAATAGAAAATCCAATTGCCCAATTAGAGCAAACAATAGAAAATAAAACGAAAAATTTGGTCAGCAATATCGGAATGAGCTACCGCATTTTGCCTAATCTGGTTGCTAAGATCAATACAGGCTACACCCGTATGAAAATGGATCAGATGGCGCTCAATCCTAGAAGGTCATTCAATCCAGCCTATACAATCCTTGGGAACAATACATTTACCGATGCAAGCACGGCAACGTTCAATTTTGAGCCACAGATTGATTACGATCTGGTTATCGGACGTAATTCCTTTCGCGCACTTCTTGGAGGCACATATATCAATAGTGAAAACGAAGCCATCACAAAATCTGGCGGCGACTATACTGACGATAGTATGTTGAAAGACATCAATGCCGCGGGAAGGATCGATATCTTGCAGTCGCAGTCTCAATACCGTTTTCTTTCGGGCTTTGCACGCCTAGGCTGGACCTTCGATCAAAAATATGTGGTCAATGGAACAATACGACGTGATGGTTCTTCCCGTTTTGGCCCAGGAAATAAATATGGAAATTTTTGGTCGGTTGGTGCCGCCTGGATACTCAGCGAGGAAAACTGGCTAAAAGACAATCGGTTTGGCCTCAGTTTTGCCAAATTAAGGAGCAGTTATGGTCTTACGGGAAATGACAATATTGGCGATTATTCTTACTTTGTCAACTATGAACGGAGCCTCGACAATTACCTCGGACAGGGATTCTATCCTAAAAATCTATTTAATGCTAATTAT
>DKIT01000058.1 GCA_002454415.1 Sphingobacterium sp. UBA6711 | reverse complement strand
ATGCTTCGGCTGAGTCTTTCAACGCTAAATTAAAGGCTTTTCGCAGTGTATTCCGTGGTGTAAGAGATACTACCTTTTTCCTATATCGGGTGATGAAATTGTATGCTTAATTATCTTTACCCCCCAAACTTTCGGTATGATCCTAAAAAACGGCTATCCTTTTGGATAGCCGTTTTTATATTATTTACTAAATAAATAGAATTATTCAGCAACTACTTCGAAAGGAACTTGAACCTTCACTTCTTTGTGTAAGTTTAAGTTAGCGATGTATTCACCTAATTCTTTAGGTTCAACTTCGAAAGTGATACGACGACGATCTACATCAAAACCTTTCGCTTTCAACGCATCAGCAATTTGAATACTGTTTACTTTACCAAAGATTTTACCCGATTCACCTGCTTTAGCACCAATTGAAAGTTTGATAGCTTCCAATTTACCAGCCAATTCAGTGGCGTCTTTTTTGATTTTCTCTTGTTTGAACTGAGCTTGTTTAATGTTCTCAGCTAAAACTTTCTTTGCAGATTCAGTCGCTTGGATAGCAAACCCTTGTGGGATTAAGTAGTTACGACCGAAACCTGGTTTTACGTTAACGATATCGTTTTGCTCACCTAAGCCTTTGATATCTTGTTTTAAAATTACTTCCATTTTCTATCGTCCTCCTTATTTAATTGCATCAGCTAAGTAAGGTAACAAACCGATGTGACGAGCACGTTTAACAGCTTGAGCTACTTTACGTTGAAATTTCAAAGATGTACCAGTTAAACGACGAGGTAAGATTTTACCTTGATCATTTACAAATTTCATCAAGAAGTTAGCATCTTTATAATCGATATATTTGATACCATTCTTTTTGAAACGACAGTATTTTTTACGATTGTCCTCTACTTTAGGAGCAGTTACGTATTGGATATTTTCGTTAGCCATTAGTTTGCGCCCTCCTCAGTTTTAGTTTCAGCTTTTTTGTTGAATGCACCGCTACGTTTTTTCTCGTTGTATGCTCTAGCATGTTTGTCTAAGCTTACAGTCAAGAAACGCATAATGCGCTCATCACGTTTGTATTCAACCTCTAATTTATTGATTAATTCACCTGGAGCCTTGAATTCAGTTAAGTGATAAAATCCAGTAGTTTTTTTCTGGATTGGATACGCTAATTTTTTCAAACCCCAATTGTCTTCAGCGACAATCTCGGCTCCGCCTTCTGTTAAGATGTTTTTGAATTTTGCGATTACTTCTTTCGCAGCATCTTCAGAAAGCAACGGGGTAAGAACGATTACAGATTCGTACTGTTGCATTTTGTTAATTAATTTTGTTATTTAAAAATCCACTTTTGTGGAAGTGCAAAGGTAGGTATTATATTGTTATGTCGCAATGCTTTGAAGCAAAAAAGTTTAGATCCCTTAGCAGGACCTAAACTTTTATCGACCAACTGCGGTATTATTTAGTATAATTTCTTTAACTCTTCTTTGATAGCAGCTTGTGTTTTTGCGCTAATAGGAACTAAAGGGAGACGTAATGTATCTTTCCCAATCCCCATTTCGCGAAGAATGTATTTTACGCCAGCAGGGTTTCCTTCAATAAAACATAGATCTGTAATATTCAGTAAATCATTGTGTATTGATCTGGCTTCAATATAGTTACCAGCGGCGCATAATTTTGCCAATGTTGCTACTCTCTTTGGCAAAGCATTTCCAATCACTGAAATAATACCCGCAGCGCCGAGGGCCATCATTGGTAGTGTAACGGGGTCATCACCTGAAATCAAGAGAAAATCCTTTGGTTTATCCCGTAAAATTTCACTGAATTGAGCAAAATTACCGGATGCCTCTTTAATGGCGACGATATTTGAAAAATCATTCGCTAAACGCAATGTTGTCTGCGCTGTTATATTGCTTCCAGTACGCCCCGGTACATTATATAAAATAATTGGTAGTGGAGAAACTGTTGCAATAGCCTTATAATGCTGATAAATTCCTTCTTGTGTCGGTTTATTGTAGTAAGGAGACACGGATAGAATTGAACAGAAACCTGTTGGATCAAGGTTTTTGATTTGTTCAACAATTTCAGCCGTATTGTTTCCGCCGATTCCAGCGACTAAAGGAAGTCTACCGTTCACGCGCTTGACAGTAAAATCCCAGATGCGCTTTCGTTCATCATTGGTTAATGTGGCAACTTCTCCTGTTGTACCTAAAGAAACCAAATAGTCCATACCTTCGTTGATTTGCAAGTCAATTAGCTGACCTAATGCTTCGAAATCAACAGATTCATCTGAGTTAAAAGGAGTTACTAATGCTACTCCTGCGCCGTGAAGCTCGTTCATCTTGATTTGTGTATTTATATAAATTTAATTAAAAAACTTATTTAGAATTAATGAGTTCGAATAGTTCTATTTCATTAATCATTGGGATGCCTAATTTTTCTGCTTTCGCTAATTTGGAAGGCCCCATTTTGTCCCCAGCAACCAAATAGCTTAATTTGGCAGAAATTGAAGATAACATTTTTCCTCCATTACTCTCGATCAGTGCTGCTAATTCCTCGCGTGAATGGTCTATAAATACACCCGATATCAAGAAAGTCTTTCCTTCCAGTGAATTGCTAGCCAAAACGATTTCTTTCTCCTCAATTTCAAAATTTAAGCCATAATTTCTCAATGCCACAATCTGCTGTTGGTGAAGTGGATTATCCAAATATTCTTTGACACTTTCAGCGATACGACGTCCTATATCCTGCACACCCTCTATTTCCTCCGTTGTGGCTTGTGCCAGGGCATCAATATTTTTGAAATGCTGTGCTAATTTTTTTGCAATGGTCTCCCCCACATGGCGAATTCCAAGTGAGAACAATACTTTCTCAAATGGTTTTTCTTTGGATTTTTCGATACCATTGAGCATGTTATCGATGGATTTCTGACCAAAACGTTCTAATTGTTGTAAGTCTTCTTGATGATCTTTCAGCCCATAGATATCCACGATGTTGTGTAACAAACCTTTTTTGAAAAAGGTATCGACCGTTTCATCGCCCATGCCTTCAATGTCCATCATTTTACGTCCAATGAAATGTTGCATTTTGCCAACAATCTGCGGAGGGCAACCGGTTTCGTTAGGACAGTTGTGTACCGCCTCGCCTTCTTGTCTAATCAGTGGCGTGTTACATTCTGGACAGCAGCTTGGATAAACGAAGTTGGCGGCATCGGATAATCTTTTATGCAAGTTTACGCCAATAATCTTGGGTATAATCTCGCCTCCTTTTTCGACATATACGGTATCACCCTCGTGTAGATCCAGCCGTGCGATTTCATTTGCATTATGTAATGATGCACGCTTGACTGTTGTACCTGCTAACAATACAGGTTGAAGATTGGCTACCGGGGTAACCGCTCCTGTGCGTCCTACCTGGTAGCTAATAGAATTCAATACGGTTTCTACACGCTCAGCTTTGAATTTATAAGATATTGCCCAACGAGGATTTTTAGCGGTAAAGCCAAGTTCTTCTTGCTGTGCATACTCATTTACTTTAATGACAATCCCATCGATTTCATAACCTAGATTGTGGCGCTCCACATCCCAATAATCAATGAATGCAAAAACATCTGTCAATGTACTGCATTTTCTGCTATGTTCGCTTACGTGGAATCCCCAGTCCTTGACGTGGTTTAAACTATTCCAATGGTCATGAAACAGGTTCGTTCTGTTGTCGCAGTACAGAAAGTAAAGAAAACAGTCCAACGGGCGTTTCGCAACTTCAGCAGAATCTTGGAGCTTGATCGTTCCAGAAGCAAAATTTCTTGGGTTAGCATACGTTTGCTCCTCATTATCCTCGCGTTCCTTATTCAGGCGGAGAAAGGCAGATTTATGCATAAATATTTCACCTCGTATTTCGAATTGATCGGGATAGTCCCCCTCTTTGAGTTTAATTGGAATAGAGCGGATAGTTTTCACATTGTTGGTGACTACATCGCCTTGGGTACCATCGCCACGGGTGACTGCTTTGCTGAGTTTACCTTTTTCGTATGTTAAACTTATTGATAGACCATCAAACTTTAGTTCACACACATATTCAAACTGATCACCAATAATTTTTCGGATCCTTTGGTCGAAGTCGATTAACTCCTCCTGACTGTAGGTGTTCCCCAAAGAAAGCATTGGCCAACGGTGTTTCTCCGTTTGGAAGCGGGATGTAATATCTCCTCCTACACGCTGAGTTGGTGAATTGGGGTCGGCAAAGTCTGGATATTGAGTTTCCAGTGACTCGAGCTCTTTCAATTTGAGATCGAAATCATAATCTGAGATAACGCTATTAGCCAATACGTAGTATTGATAATTATAATGGTTAAGCTCTGCCGTTAAGTCTTTTATTTTTTTTTCAATATCCATCACCAACATTTTGCAAAATTACAAATAAAAAGTCCGTTTAAATAAAATAAATAAAGAATCTTCTCGCAAAGACTGCTTTATTCTTAAAATGCGGTTTCCTGCATTTTTGTAGATTTAAAAATATGTTATTGTTCGAAATCCTTTAAATTCAGTTCCGAAAATCTCTGTTTATTATCGGTATAAAAATCAATGATAATCGATTTTTTGTAATTGCCCTTCTTGTTTTCTTTCGCATCGTACTTTTTCCGTTTTTTAGCGTTTTTGAAAATATTCAAGAAGAAATACTGATGCGCACGACTGATGGCCCAAGCATCTTTAGGCTTTCGGTCGATAAGAAACTTAGCGAGTGCTGCAAAGTCGAACCAAAGTCTAAGGAAAATAATCCATATCGCTTTTCCCAAAGGGAGGTTCTTTTGCAACATGACCATATTATTCCTAAAATTAAGATAGGTTTTTTTCGGATTGCTGGCATTAAGCGTGCCGCCGCCAACGTGGTAAACGATAGAGGTAGGGCAATAGCCAATACCATATCCCATTTTCTTCAATCGCCAGCACAGATCGATTTCCTCCATGTGCGCAAAAAAATCTTCATCAAGGCCATTGGCTTCTTTCCAAGCTTCCGAGCGAATAAAAAGTGCTGCTCCCGAAGCCCAAAAAATTTCGGATTCTTGGTCATATTGTCCCCTATCATCTTCCACTTCGTGCAAAATTCGCCCTTTACAAAAAGGAAAACCATAGTAATCGAGGTAACCTCCAGCAGCACCGGCATGCTCAAACTTATGTTTGTTGTGATAGGATAATATTTTGGGTTGCGCAGCCGCAATGGAAGGATTTCTTTCCAAATACCCAATAACAGGTTCTATCCAGTTTTGGCTTACCTCAACATCTGAATTGAGCAAAACATAGTAGTCTGCTTCCACACGCTGCAGGATCTTATTATATCCGCCAGCAAAACCATAATTCTTATCATTTTCAAGAATGCTGATCGTCGGATAATACTGTCTGACAAATGCTATTGAATCATCATCAGAGGCATTGTCACCGATGACGAACTCAACATTTGGATAGGAACTATTATAAACGGATGGTAAGAATTTTTCAAGAAAAAATCGACCATTCCAGTTGAGGATGACGACAGCTACTTTTGGGATTTTACTCATTTTCTACGTTTTCTTTTCCAACGATTATGTGACCAAAGCCAATATTCAGGGTTTTCACGAATAAGCTGCTCAGCAAATTGATTATGCAAATCAGTTATCTCATGTTCTCCGAGCTTTGCAGGATCTTCTACCAAGGTGACAAATTTACAGAAATATTGGCCTCTTTTAGGTTTTCTTCCAATATAACAATAGACCACAGGAGCTTTGCTTATTCTAGAAAGTCTTTCGGCTCCCGTATAGACCAACGTTTCCTGATTTAACCAATTTATAAAGTAATCGGAATCCGAATACAAAGGTGTTTGATCGGCAACGAGTATACTGATATTGGGTTGCCCTTTCAATTTGACAATATGTCGGAGAATTTGCTTCATAGGTACCATTTCGGCACCAAATCGGCCTCTCATGTCATTGTATACGGTGTCAATATCTTTGTTGTTCAGTGGTTTATATACAATTAGTGTTGGGAAGTCCGTGATCAAGCTTAAACGATGGATACCAAGTTCCCAATTCGCGTAATGCGAAGTCACGCCAATAACGTTTTTGCCATCAGTTAGATGACGAATTAATTCTTCTTCGTTATCTAAAGTCATTTTTTTCTTTACTTCTTCGGCAGTGATCGTTTTTAATTTGATTGATTCAACGAGTAGGTCCGGAAAAAAACGATAAAACTTTTTGGCGATCACGAGCCGCTCTTTATCCGTTTTTTCGGGAAAAGCATTCTTTAAGTTTTGAAATACGATATTCTTCCTATATCCAATAATATAGTATAGTATATAATAAAGCCCATCGGAGATCAAATATAGAAACCAATAGGGGAGAAGAGAGATAATATAGATTAATGCGTTTAACGCTTTTTGTTTCATGCTATAGCTAAAATTCCCAGTTGTTCTTTACAAATATCCTTAATTTAAGTTATTTTTGCGTCACTTATAACAAAAATCATCAGTTTTTATGGAATCGCAGTTATTACTCCCAGCATGTTATCTTCCACCGATATCCTATTTTCATACGATACAAGAGCATAGTCTTCCATTAGTTATCGAAAAATATGAACATTTTCAAAAGCAAAGTTATCGTACGCGGGCACGGATTGCTTCTGCAAATGGTGTGCAGGATTTGATCGTGCCTATTCAGCATGGCAATAAAGACCGTGTCCCCATGAAAGATATTAGGATAAGTTATGAGTTTGATTGGCAACGTTTACACTGGTTGAGTATTCAGACAGCTTACCGTAGTTCAGCATACTTTGAATATTATGAAGATGATTTTAAACGGTTTTACGAAGAGAAATTTGATTATCTCGTGGATTTTAATGTAGCGCAACTAGAACTCATTCTGAAATCGATCAAGGTGAAAAGAGCAATAGCTTTTACAACAGAGTATACCACTACTTCACCAGAGACGCCAGATTATCGTCAAGTAATCCATCCGAAAAAAGAAAGTATACTGAGCAATCCAAAAGAATATTATCAAGTCTTTTCTGATAAAAATGGATTTTATCCCGATTTAAGTATTGTGGATTTATTGTTCAATCAAGGCCCACAGTCAAAGAGTTATCTTTAGTTTCTAGATTCCTGGAACAAAATGCGTTCAATATTGTTGTTAATCCATATTGAACGCATTTAAATGAAACAGATCCTTTTTACTTTTATCCTCCTTTCTTTCTTAAAAACTTCCGCACTGGCTCAGGGAGGAGTAGATACTATCCATTATCGAAAAGTTTATTATTGGGGTACAACAGGAATGGGGTTTCCGATAGGAAAAACAAAAGAAGTACTATCACCTAAGTTTTCAGGAAGTATAGGTCTTGATATTTCGCTTNNGACTCTCTATACCCTTTCGTTTAAATACAAACAGCGGCTTGTGGACCCGAATTTCCAATATCGTATAGAGGATGTCAATACCAATTTTTATACAGTGTCATTTTCAGGAGGTATTAGAAAACAAATGCGGCGATTGAATATCTATGGTTTTGCTGGCCCCGGTGTGGGATTGACGAGTGAACCACGGGCAAACGTAATGGCGGACCAAAAGCTGATTAAAATGGAAAATAAAAACCATCTGAACTTCTCCAGTAAAATAGGTACTGGTGCAGATTATAAATTTAACGGATTCTTCTTAGGGATTGAGCTCGGATACCTACACAACTTTAGGAAAATAGAGGATACGCCTGTGAATATTTTTACAGTTATGGTCGGATTAAAATCCGATATTACACAGATTGGCGACAAAGTCATCGACGTCATTGGTATCGATGGCTCCATTAGTGGTAAAAAAGACAAAAAGTAAGTTATTGTTTTAAGACATGAATGGTATCGCCAACATGTGCTTCGGCATCACTACCTGTTTTTTTGACTTTTTCAGTTTGTTCAATAGTTACTGCGAAGGTGGATGGGATGATACCTGAACCGAACTTAATCGCATAGAATTTAGTGAATTCTGCTCCAAAATAAAGGATTGCAGCCGAATAATAGATCCAGAGTAACATTATGATAATAGATCCCGCAGCACCATAAAAACTCGCTGTGGACGAGAGATTCAAATAGATGGAAATTCCATATCTTCCTAACATAAAAAGTAAACCCGTGAAGATAGCTCCCCCAAGCATATCGCGGAACTTAACTTTGGCGTCTGGCAGGAAAGAGAAGATGAAACCGAACAGTATGACAATTACAGAGAATGTTATGCCGGTATTGACCCATGAAATAAGAGTAATTGGAATAATAGGGAAATAAGTCATGACTAAATTGGTCACAGCAACAATAATCCCATTAATCATTAAAGAGGCAATCAACAAAAAACCCAAGGCTATAACGATGGAAAAAGAAATCAGTCTGTTGATGATTAATTTAAGCCATCCCTTTTTTGGTTTTGGCTTTACTTTCCAGATATTGTTGATTGAGTCTTGTATGTCTACGAATAAAGTGGTAGAGGATAATATCAATGTAATAACACCTATTGTGATCCCCATATTGGATTTATTTTCAAACGTAATTTTTTGAAGATACGATTGGATTTGTGTAGTTACATCTTGCCCAAAAAGGACCATAACCTCCTGCATAACCTCATCCTGTGCTGATGAGCCAGATTGAAGATGTTCACCATAAAAGAAACCAATGCACCAGATAACGATCATGAGTAAGGGACCGATGGAGAAAACCGTGTAGTAAGCCAATGAAGCACTTTTCTTCATGCATTTGTCATCGTTAAACCCATTAAAGGCGTCAATCAAAACGTGACCTATGTTTTTCCAATATTCGAATGTCAGTAAATCTCTCAGTCTAACCTGCTTCTTCATAAGATGATCCGTTCCAATAATCGTGCAAATTGTTATTCCTGATGTTGTTCTTGATACAATTTGTCGATCGCAACTTCATTCTCTTTTAAAATAACTTTTCGTTTCAAACTTAACTTTGGCGTCAATTGACCTTCATTAATAGTCCATTCTCTAGGGAGAAGTATGAATTTTTTAACAATTTCCCAATGGCCAAAGTTACTTGATAATCTGTTAATCTCATCTAGATATTTTTGAATTACTTCTGGATTTTTAATAATTTCCTCATTTGAACTTGCGGAAATACCTTTCTGACTTGCCCATTTCAATAGTACATCAAATGCAGGTACAATAAGAGCACTCGGGAATTTCCTGTTTTCACCAATGACCATAACTTGCCCGATTAAGGTTGATTCCATGAGTTTGTTTTCAATTGATTGCGGGGCAATATACTTTCCTCCTGCAGTCTTAAACATTTCCTTCTTCCGATCCGTTATTTTTAGAAAGCCATCGGAAGTTATTTCTCCAATATCCCCAGTTTTGAAGAAGCCATTGGTATCAAAGGCTTCTTTGGTTGCTTCCTCATTTTTATAATAACCTGTCGTAATACTCGGACCTTTAACGAGGATTTCACCATCAGCTGCTATCTTTACTTCTAAGTTTTTCAGCGGTTTTCCCACTGTGCCAAATTTTAGGCCATTTGGCAAGTAAGAATTCACCGCTATCACAGGGGAGGTTTCGGTTAGCCCGTAACCTTCGAGCACCTTTAAGTCTGCAGCCCAAAATACTCTAGCTAGACGCTCTTGAAGTGCAGCACCGCCCGATACAATTATTTTAATATTTCCTCCCAGCGCTTCTTGCCATTTAGAAAAAATCAATTTTCGTGCGATTTTCAGTTTGAGGTTATAAATAAGGCCATTATGTCCAGGTTCCTGGAATTTCAATCCCAAATCAACAGCCCAGAAGAAAATTTTCTTTTTTAGTCCTGTTAGCGCTTTACCCTTGTCAATGATTTTGTCATAAACTTTTTCTAAAACGCGGGGCACAGTAGTAAAAACATCGGGTTTTACGTCATTAATGTCTATCACCACATTATCTAACGTTTCAGAAAAATATATTTGAATTCCCTTGGAGTAATACATATAGACGACCATTCGCTCAAATATATGGCATAACGGCAAAAAGCTAAGTGCGGTTTTAAAATCTGACCGTATAAGGTGATTACAAGCCATAACATTACTATGCACGTTTTTGTGAGAAAGATAGACACCTTTAGGACGACCTGTTGTACCCGAAGTATAAATAAGGGTCAGTAGATCATCTTCCGTGACAGCATCGCGCAGGGAAGAGAGATCTATCTCATCATCTTTCGCTGTTTCTATTAATGTCGTCAGTTGGGTATAGTTTTCGATTGGATCAAAAGTATACAATTGAGGATGTATGCCATGTTCTTTAATTGCTTGCTCGATCCGGTTTGTTAATTCGTTATTGCTTACAAAAAGAACGTTGACATCAGAGTCGTTAATTATAAAAGAAAGATCTTGGGGCGATAATGTTGGATAAAGGGGGACAGTTGCAAGTCCAATTTGATTACATGCAAAATCTACTAAATTCCATTCGGGCCTGTTGCCCGACATAATTCCTACACGATCACCTTTCTTGAGTCCTAATTTAAGTAAAGCTTTGCTCAAGTTGTCAATTGCCTCCGTATATTCTTTGGTAGAATAAGTTTTCCATTGGCCATTTGCGTCTCGACCTGCTACCATGATGTCCTTTGCGTATTTTTCTTTATATAAGGTTATAAAGTCAAAAATTCTGCCCATATCACTTGAGTTTATTTGGTTACTACTATATGTTGTATTGACTTAAATATAACAAAATATTCAGAAATAAAGTTGGATAAATCGGGATTTATGTCATAACAAATTAAACATTGTGTCGTTATAACTGTGATTATTATTTGTCGCAGGCTAAATGGATCCTGAGCCGGATAAGTTGATGAAATGTTTGCTATGTGTTGCAATTATATTGCATATAAAAAGCAATTTATCTAAGTTTGAAAAAATGTTAAGCAAAAAGCGTACGATTTTTATGAAAAAAATATTTTTGGCTGTCGGTGGAATGCTGATGTTTGGTGCATTATCGAATAAAGCTTTGGCACAATTAGACAATAGAGGCGCTATTGGAGGGCGGTTTGGATCTGCTCAGGGAATTACTTATCGTCATACGCTTAACTCAAGTCATGCTTTAGAAGGTATTGTAAGTATTCAAAGTAATTCTGACTTTCGCCGATTTCGCGTGGTTGGATTGTATGAAATTTATAAACCGCTGACAGCAGGATTGAATTGGTATTATGGTTTTGGAGGGAGTATTGGCTCTTATAAGGAAAAGGATAAAATTATAAATGGCCAACGACATTCATTTGATTCGCAGCTCAATTTAAGTATCGATGGTATTGTAGGGATTGAGTACAACATTCCCCAAACACCATTTCAGATTTCTTTGGATGTAAAACCATACTTTGATTTTTTAAACGAGTCTAGTATTAAATTATTTGATCCTGTAGGTTTCTCTTTTAGATACAAGTTTTAAACATAAAATTATTGCTAGCGAAGTTTCTGAAAAACGCTGCTGCTTTAGCAAGATAAGAGGCACTGGCGAAATGATTGTGGGATAAAACAATGTAAAAGCAGAATGGCGATTTATGGGCCATCCTGCTTTTTAAAAATATTCTATAAAATTCGGTTGTTTTTTAGGCCATCCAAATTTTCCCTAAAAGTTCTTGTAGAAATGTCCGTTCCTTTAATGGTTTTATTTCGAATGATTTCTTCTTATTTTTTCTGATTTGTACAGGTATCTCCCGTATCATACCATCTCGGGAGACTAGAAAATGCAGTATTTCCCCCTCTTTAGCGTGTTGAACAAGAAATTCGATTTCTCTGTCTTTTACATCCAGTCTAACATTATTAATGGCGATCAATTCATCTCTTACATTTAGTCCAGCGTCATAGGCTCCAGAGTTTTTTTCAACAGAAGTAACTGAAATCAGACCATCTACTTTGTTGGTTGTAATACCAAGCGTTAAAACATTGCTATTTGTATTGATGTCAACAATTTCGTAACCGACTAGATTAAAGTAGTCGTTGTATGCTAACTCACCGTCATGATGGGCCGCATCGAAAATGTCATCTAATGAGGTCCCTGCCATACGCTCAGCTAAACTACGAAATTCATTTTCTTCAAATCCACGATCAAGTTTTAGGTAGAATTCCTCATATGCTTCGCGTATAATATCATCTAGCTTTATTTTTCCTTCCGTTGCTGCAATAATCTTAATATCCAACATCGCGGTGAGCATAGCTCCTTTATTGTAGTAGGAAATACTCGAATTGATCGAGTTTTCATCGGGTCTATAGTATTTGATCCAAGTGTCAAAACTCGAAGCTGCTGCTGACTGTATGGCGTGCCCAGGACGATTAAGGACAATATTAAAATCATTAGCTAATAAAGCAAGGTATTCCTTCTCGTCATAAAACCCACAGCGTTTTATGATGAGGTTATCATAGTATGAGGTGAACCCCTCCATGATCCAAAGTCCAGTTGTATAGTTTTCCGCATCATAGTTAAAAGGGCCAAGAGCTTTAGGGCGGAGCCGCTTTACATTCCATAGGTGGAAATACTCATGGGCGACAAGACTTAAATAGTTTTTGTAACTCGTTTCATTCAGGTAGGCATTTCTGGAGGCTCCTAATACTGTCGAATTCAGATGTTCTAAACCTCCTCCTCCAGATTGATAATTATGGGTGATAATGACATAGCGCTTATTGGGATTAGAGCCCCAAATACGAGTCTCTTCTTCAACAATACGTGTGATATCTTCCGTCAAGCGTTGTTTATCATAAGAACCGCCACCAACCATCGCACATTCGTGCTCAACCCCAGCTGCTTGAAATTTCCAAATATCTTGGTTGCCAACTTCAATAGGTGTATCATAAAGTACGTCGAAATTCGGTGCATAGAATGTATCTTTTTCGATTTCCTCTAGCCCCGTTGATATCTTTTTCCAGCTGTCTTTCAATTTGATTTTGATTCTAGAAGGAATGTTGATATAGTCCGCAATATGTAGAAAGGTTGCTGTAGGAACTATAAAAGCATGGTCACTGTCAAAAAAATTTGTTCGCACGGATACTTCAAAACCATAGACTGAATAGATAACTTCGATTCTATCCAAGGCTTCAGATGGGATTCGCCAAGTGTTTTTGGCTATCTTTTGAAATGGAATAACATTTCCATTTATATCCGTCGATCTAAAACGCTCTACATTTTTAGCATATTCACGAATTAAGTACGATCCAGGAGACCAAACGGGCATTTTTAAATCGACATAGGGTTGGCTGAGGTTTCCAATGCTCATTTTCACTTGGATATAATGGGCTTGTACTTCTAAAAATGATACCTCAAAATGTATATCAGGTATGTTTAAATGGTCACTATCCATAAACGTTGATTTAGTATAAGCTTGCAAAATTAAAAGTATCCTATGGTTAATCAAACAAAAAATATTATTCATGGTTTATGATATATATAAACGCGAATAATATTGGTTACATTGTTTATATGAAAAATATAATAGGAATACAGATCCAATATACATATTTTTTCATTAAGAATTGCGCTGTGTATTTTAGGTGCTAAGTATTAACTTGGTTGAATTTTGTGTTAACAAAGTCGGTTGTAACGTAAAAATTCTATTTTTTAACAGAATTTTTGTTAAGTTTGATACACGATTTTATAGGGGGAAAATAATCAAGAATTTGTATGATCTTAGTTGTTGATAGTGGCTCTTCAAAGTCAGATTGGAAGTTGGAATTGCCGGATAGTGCGCCTATCTCATTTAGTACAAACGGACTGAATCCTTTTTTTGTCAACGAAAAGGAAATCACAAGAGTAATCAAGGAAATACCCGAAATTATTCCCTATGCTGATGAAGTGACAGAACTTTATTTTTTTGGAGCGGGATGTATTACACCTGATCGTAGGGAGATGGTTTCAAATGCATTGACACCCTTATTTGAAAACGCATATATCGCTGTCGAAAATGATCTCTTTGGCAGTGCTCTGGCTACATGCGGTAATAAGAAAGGATATGTTGCTACATTAGGTACGGGGTCAGATTTGAGTTTTTTTGACGGAGAGGAATTAATGCCTTCACATAATGGTAATGGTTATGTGTTGGGAGACGAAGGATCAGGGGCCTATTTCGGTAAAAATTTAGTTAGACTCTTTCTATATGGCAGAATGCCAAAGGATCTCAATGAAAAATTTGCAAACAAATATAGGATCAATAAAGAGGTTGTCATTAAAAATGTTTATCAAAAGGAACGTCCAAATGCTTTCTTGGCATCTTTTGCACCTTTTATGTCAGAGAATATTACACATCCTTTTATAATAGATCTGGTAAAAAGCGGATTTGAGGAATTCGTTCAAGCATCGATTTTGACCTACCCTGATTATAATCAATATGAGTGCCATTTTGTTGGGTCTATTGCTTATAGCTTTGATTTAATTTTGCGTGAGGTCTGTGAAACACATCAAATCAAGGTAGGGACTATTTTAAAATCTCCTATTAATGAGTTGTTTGATGCTGTGCTTGAAAGAGAAAATAATTCATTATTAAGTCTTTAAAATAATTAATATGATAATAGCAACAATTATGGTGTATATGTCAATGTTATTTGGCAATCCTACCGTTTATGATTTTAAGTTTACCACGCTCGAAGGGCAGGAGGTAAAGATGTCTGATTTCAAAGGAAAGAAAATATTGATTGTTAATACAGCATCCAAGTGTGGGTTTACAAAGCAATATAAGGATTTGGAGGAATTACATAAGACACTTGGCGATAAGCTGGTCATTATTGGCTTTCCTGCAAATAATTTCGGTCAGCAAGAACCAGGATCCAATGCGCAAATTCAGGAGTTTTGTGAACAGAATTATGGAGTAGAGTTTCTCATGGCGGAGAAAGTGGATGTCAAAGGAGATCAAATTTCTCCACTCTTCAAATATCTGACTACGCAAGAAAATCCTGATTTTACAGGTGATATCAAATGGAACTTTGAAAAGTTTTTGATTGACGAAAATGGTAAGCTCGTACACCGTTTTAGATCGGCAACAAATCCATTGGATCCCGCAATTGTGAATTGGGCGGAAAGTAAAAAATAGAAAGAAAAGCTGCAGAAATGCAATGCCCCCAAAAAGTTAGACATTTTTTGGGGGCATTTTTTTTGAGAAAAAACAAAAAACATAGTTTGGAATTCAAACTTAGCCTTGTCGATCGGATCGTTCAGGGGCATTGTTCAGCAAGAAGTATTGAATTTGATATATTCACTTTGAATACATTCGATAAATTCCCCTAAAGCACTATTTTTACTCTTAATATTAGAGACCAGAACAACTTCCGTTTTGCTGTCGATATTTTCTATCTTCAGGATTTCCAGTCTCAGATGTGGATATTGTTTGATGATGGAATAAGGTACAACAGCAAGACCGAGCCCTTGGGATACCAATTCAAGAATGGAAGACATCGAATTACTTTGGTGGACAATCTTGGGCTCAAAGCCCATTCGATTACAGGTGTTAATAACTAGCCGATGGTATTCCGAAGCGTATTTTTGATTGAAAGAGATGAAACTTTCATTGAAAAAATTGATTCCTTCAAATTCTGTCTGATAAGGGCCAACGATAACCATGGGATCTTCAAAAAGAGAAGTACTGATTAATTCGTTTGAATAAACTGGCGCACGCATGATACCTAAATCTAGCTTTCCACTTTCTAAAGCTAACTTTTGTTTCTGGGTGGACGTTTCAAAGAGGCTAACTCTTAGATAAGGAAACTTCTGTTGTATTTGTTTTAATACAATGGCCAGCATTTGTTTCGGGGTCGAACTAATATAGCCTAATTTAAATTCGCCGGAGATATTATTGTGGATTTGTTTTGTAATCGTTTTACTGTGTTCTATGTTCTGAAGAATTTCAATAACCTCTTCCAAAAAATACTTACCAGCTTCCGTAAGCTCAACACGTTTGTTTGTTCTGAAAAAAAGAATTACGCCCAATTCGTCTTCAAGATCTTTAATTTGTCGGCTTAAAGGAGGTTGTGACATAAATAGACGATCCGCGGCCCTTCCAAAATGAAGTTCTTCGGCCACTGTTTTGAAATAAATAAGATGTCGGATTTCCATCGATACTTTTTTGGTATGAATTGATGACAAAATAAATATTTTTAATGAATTCCTGTTAGTACTACCTTTAAAATATTAAAAATTAATATATGAAAAAGGCAACACTACAAGAAATTGAAGCACGATTTGACAAGGATGTTGAGCGGTTTTCTAATTTGGAAACAGGCCAGGCTACAACATTGGATGCGGTCTGGAACATGGAACTCATCACTGATGCTATTGTAAGTCTGTATCCAACTATTGAAAATATTCTAGACATCGGGTGTGGAGCAGGCAACTACGATGTAAAGCTTCTGCAAAAATTGCATTCTAATCCAAATATTAGTCTAGTAGATTTGAGTCAACCCATGTTGAATAGAGCAAAACAACGTGTAGAAACATTGACAAACGGAGAAATCCATTTAATCAAAGGAGACTTTCGTGAGGCTCCTTTGGAAAATAATAAATTTGATGTCATTATTGCGACCTCCGTTTTGCATCATTTGAGAGACGATGGAGATTGGGAACTAGCTTTTAAAAGGTTGTTCAATTTATTGAAGATCGGTGGGAGTTTGTGGATTTTCGACTTAATTGAACAAAATAATCAACATCTACAGCAACTAATTTATGAGGAGAAATATGGTGAATATTTAACACAGTTGAAAGATGAAAAATATAGAGACCATGTTTTTGACTATATCTTGCATGAAGATACACCAAGATCACTCATGTACCAGCTAAATTTATTGTCCTATGTAGGATTTAAAAATATAGATATTTTACATAAAAACCTTTGCTTTGCATCATATGTAGCATTCAAATAACAATAATTTCTAAAATATTATGATTTTAAAAATATTTTAATGCTCTTTTATAATAAATAAGGCGATACGGGGAGTATCGCCATAAAATCACACTAACTATTAAAAAACCTATAGGACTAGGAATTTACAAATTCAATAAACCAATGTTTATTTGGTCTCCTCTCTCTACTTCATTCTCTCTCACTTGTGAGATATCAAATAAATAATAAATTGTAATTATTAAGGTCAATACTTTAAAAAAATCAAGTATTTCCATTGGTTTACGTAAAGATATGTCTTTATTTTTTAAATACAAACAAAAATAACGAAAATTAGAAAATTATTATTAGTTAATCGTTTTTAGGAATTCTCTCCAGGCTATTTGATCGGTTTTAAATGTGAGATCTTCTATAAAAAGTGAGGCTATAGGCACCCATCTAAATGACTGAAGTTTATTGTCTTCAGGCTTTTGGGTTGGATCAAAATCGAAAGCTTTAGTCGTTGTTCTGATTTGAATGGCGGATGTGTTTTTTACTTGATAGTAAATGGAAATTATTTGACTATCATTAAAACTAGACTTTTCATAAAAGTCAGTGGTGTAAATATGCTTAACAATAGCAATGTCAAAATCGCACTCCTCTTGATATTCTCGAATTAAGGCTTCTAAAAGACCTTCTCCATACTCTAATCCCCCTCCGGGAAACTTAGTAAATGACACATTTTCCGTCCTTTCATCACTGATCAATACCTCTTCATCTTCATTGATCAATATTCCGTATACTCTTACGTTAAATGGAAACATTAGTTAATTGTATTTATATATATTTAGTTTGTTGTTTTTACAGTGGCATAAAACCATTGTCTATGGCAAATTCATCCAATCCTATATAAGAATAATGTCTCGGTAGGAACCAGCCAATTGCTTCCATCATGTTGGTGAATTCTTTCTCAGTTCTGAATTGATTAGCAATTATATTAAAGGCTAAATCTTGAGAAACAGTTGCTTCATCTTTGTAATTTCGTGCTATAAGCATCACCTTAGTGTTTTTTACACCGTAATAATCCAAGAATTCGCGCAGCTGCGTGCGTACCGCCTGAGGGAGAATTGTGTCAGCCGGTTGTCCTATCAGTATTTCTTCATCCTTACCAATGACTGTCTGTTCATCTTTTTTCGAAAAAATGCTGTCGTCCGTATAAAATTCCCCATTTAAGAAGTAGTTAACGAGGTCACCATAGGTGAATACCCAATCAGGATTTTCATTTTGTGCATTAATAGCAATACCAAAACCTCTTGGTAAAACAAAATCTTTGAGCCGATTTTTTATGACGAATGCTTGAAAATTCTGATCTTTAGGAACACTTTCGAGTTGAAAATACGGAAATCCATCAGGACCCACCACAACCTCTGTATCTGCCAATTTTAATGTACATTCTGCAATATTATTCAGGAAGGTGTTACGCCATATTTCATCCCGTTCTTTAAACGGAGTTTCCATCAGGCTATTTATGATGATCGTCTTCTCAAGATCTCCTAATCGGTTGTCATTTATGTTATTGCTATCATCAAATAAATGTATTGTATTCATCTTGAATTGTGATTTTTATTGTGCTGGTAAAAGTAACAGAATAATTATTAATTAACGACGTTTTTTCGATTTTGATGTCCCTTTCCGATGATTCTTTTGGCTACTGGAAAGCATTTTTTCCCAACTCAATAAGTAGGGGTGTTGATCGTCAATTTTTATCTGTCGTTTTAGGGACAGTTGTAATTTAATCCACTTTTCGTTATCCTCAGCATCACAGAATGTTATCGCTATTCCAACCGCTTCTGAACGACCAGTCCGACCGATGCGGTGAATGTACGATTCAGCTGAATCTGGAACCTCGTAGTTTATAACCGCTTCCAGTCCCGGAAAATCTATCCCTCTAGCCAACAAATCTGTTACGATCAGTATACGTGTGTCCTTTCGTCTAAATTTGGCGATAATTTCTTCCCGTTGGTTTTGAGACTTATCTCCATATAACGCTAGACAAGAAATTCCGTTTCGGTTTAAATCTGCCTCTATCCGTTCAACACCGTGGATTGTCCGCGTAAAGACTATAACCTGTTCGGAGATTTTACTTTCGATTAGATGGCGTAGTAAATTCTTTTTGTCAGTTTTATCGACGTATAGAACAGATTCTTCAATTTTAGCTTCTTTCAATTGCCCTTTTATGAAAATCTCCACAGGATTAATCAATTTTTTTTGCACGATTTTTTCAATTTCAGCGGTTTTCGTTGCGGAAATAAAAATGCATTGTTTCTTAACCGGAAGTATATTGATAATTTTGTTAATCTCTGTTGCAAAACCGAGGCTTAACAGTTGATCAAATTCGTCAATAACTAAGGTATCAATGTTGTTGAGATTGATAACCCCTTGTTCAATAAAATCCACAAGTCTTCCTGGAGTAGCTAAAATGATCTGCGCATGTTGATACATTTCCAATTGACTTTCATACGTTTCTCCGCCATAGAAACTGGCAATGCCCAAGTCCAAACCAATAAGAAGATTGGTTATTCTCTGTTTGGTTTGTATGCAAAGTTCGCGTGTTGGAAGTAAGATGAGAACGGATGCATTATATTGGATTTCTTTTTCCAATAGCAATTGTACGATAGGAATAGCGAAAGCTTCTGTTTTTCCTGTTCCCGTAGGAGCAATGGCTATACAGTCTCTTCTTTCTAATATGACTGGTATAGCCATTTCTTGGACCGCGGTAAGCGTAGAAAACTTTTGTTTTCCAATGTTAGCTGTAAGGAGCCTGTGGAGTTTAAGTGTCGAAAAATTCAAAATGATGAAAGTAAAATTCAAAATTAAAAATTAATAAGAATAAAGCGAGTAGTTGGCAGCTATCTGTAATTAAAAATCTGTGAAAATTAGGTTTTCTTCTCAAAAAGTACTAATTTGAGAAATTAGAATATTCTATTTCAAATATGAATTTCAGATTATCAATATATTTGATAAACACCAATTATATAAAATAATATTTTTGTTAAATTTGTTGAAACAAAAAAGAATATGTTTGATACTGCATTTGACCAAAACAATGAATCTATTTCCACTTTGAGCTTTGATGAGTTCAAAAAGATTATTGTGAATGATTATCGAACTGCCTTGGAGAGTCGTTACGTGAGCTTATTGGGACGTAAAGAAGTACTTACAGGTAAGGCTAAGTTTGGTATTTTTGGCGATGGAAAAGAATTGGCACAGATTGCGATGGCTAAAGTTTTCAGAAATGGAGATTGGCGATCGGGATATTACCGTGACCAAACATTTATATTTGCTTCTGGCATCAGTGATGTCTACCACTTTTTCTCTCAGTTATATGCTCATCCAGATGTGGAGGCAGACCCTTCTTCTGCAGGAAGGCAAATGAACTGCCATTTTTCTACGCGTGTTGTGGACGACCAAGGTAACTGGTTGGATCAGACGGTACAGAAAAATTCATTTTCTGATATTTCGACCACTGGTGGTCAAATGGCAAGATTGCTTGGCTTGGGCTTGGCTTCTAAGTTGTATAAGCAGAATAGAAATTTAGACTATCTATCTTATTTTTCAAATAAAGGAAATGAAGTTGCATTCTGCACTATTGGAAATGCAGCTACTTCTGAAGGCGTATTTTTTGAAGTTATTAACGCCGTAGGTGTGCATCAGATTCCAACCGTTATCTCCATTTGGGATGATGGGTATGGAATATCTGTGCCCAATGAAATTCAAACAACAAAAGGAGATATCTCAGAAATCCTCAAAGGTTTTCAGAAGGAAGAATTGACGAATGGAATAGAAATATTTAAAGTGAGAGGATGGGATTATGCGGGTTTATGTGAAACCTACGAACAGGCTGCCCAAATTGCTCGNNTTCACACGAACGATATAAATCGCAAGAAAGATTGCAATGGGAGACTGACTTCGATTGTATCGCGAAAATGAAGGAATGGATCTTAAGCTCCGGTATCGCTACTTTAGAGGAAGTGGATCAATTGGACCAACAGGCTAAAGATCATGTTCGTCAAGAGCAGAAACGAGCTTGGGCCGACTATATCCACACGCTGAGTATTGAAGCAAAGGAAGCAATAGATTTGCTTCAGCGTATCCCAAATGAGCGGGCCGATTTTGCGTCAAAGAAATTACAGTCTATGATAGACCCTTCTTTAAAAGAAGTGTACGGTCAGGTCCGGAAGGTACTACACGAGCTGAGAGGTCAGCATAGCGAGGGGCGCCAGCACTTATTGAATTGGTACAAGGAGAAGCAAGAACTAAATGAAAAACGTTATAACTCAAAGTTATTTACAGATGGTGTAGATTCACCTGCTCATGTGGCTGCTGTACCCTCAATTTACAGTGAAGAAGCTAAAGTCGTTGACGGACGCGAAGTCCTGAATCTATGTTTTGAAGAAAACTTCAGACGTGACGAAAGACTACTTGCATTTGGAGAAGATGTTGGTAAAATCGGGGATGTGAATCAAGGTTTTGCAGGCTTACAAGAGAAGCTTGGTGTGCACCGCGTATTTGATACAGGAATTCGAGAAAATTCAATTATAGGAAAAGGACTTGGTTTGGCAATCCGTGGACTTCGCCCAATTGCTGAGATCCAATACCTGGATTACCTGATCTATGGTATTACGGTAGCAAGTGATGATTTGGCAAGTTTAAGTTATCGCACCTTTGCTGGTCAGAAGGCACTNNCCGTTGATTATTCGTACGCGCGGCCATCGATTGGAGGGGATATGGCACTCTGGGTCGCCAATGTCGGTAATTTTGGGTTCTTTGAGAGGCTTGCATGTCTGCGTGCCCCGTAATATGACACAGGCTGCCGGAATGTACAATACGTTGTTCCGTTCTGACGAACCGGCTATCGTTGTCGAATGTCTGAATGGCTATCGTCTAAAAGAACGTCTACCAGAAAACGTTGGTGAATTTACGGTACCAATCGGTTATGCCGAATGTGTGAAAGAGGGACGCGATATTACGGTGGTATCCTATGGGTCAACTTTGCGTGTCGTTGAGGAAGCTGCCGTAGAATTAGAGCGTCTGGGGATATTGATTGAAATTATTGATGCACAAACATTGCAACCTTTTGATAAAGGAAAGCTGTGTGCCGAATCGCTGAAGAAAACAAATAAACTGCTTATTGTAGATGAGGATGTTCCCGGCGGGGCTTCTGCCTTTATTTTACAAGAGATATTAGAGAAGCAAAATGGCTATTACTTGTTGGATAGTCAACCGCGAACACTGACAGCGAAAGCACATCGCCCGCCATATGGATCAGATGGAGACTATTTCTCCAAGCCTTCCTCCGACGATGTTGTAGAGACAGTGTATGCAATTATGCATGAAGCTAATCCAGAAAAATATCCATCTATGTTTTAATAGATGGATATTTTTTTTGCTTTACTAAGCTAAATATTCCAGCGAGTGGAATGAGATCTTTTCTTAATTGAATATACTCGCAGCGCCAATCATAGCTGCTTTTTCACCAAGTATGGCTGTATAAATTTGAAATCTTTCAAATTCTTTTCGGTCACCGATGAAAATAGGTAGCGCTTTGGCGATATTGCCACCGACTATAAATATCTCAGCAGAATGTTTCTCTGCGAAGAACTGCATAAAATCAAAGAGATGTTTAGCATATTCATCTTTGATGATTTGAAATTCATCAGTTTCCCGATGATGATCTAAAATATCTTTAAGTCCCGTAACATCTTTTCCTGATACTTCTTTGAAACGTTTGATGAACCACCGTGTGACAAGAAATTCTTCGAAAATACAATCTTCGTAAGGACTGTTCCACAGGGCGGCATCATAGGCTTTTTCACTTTGATTCCATACCGCAGATCCAAGTCCAGTACCCAACGTGATTCCCAATATCCGCTTATTTGTCTGCAAGTTTTGTACGAATATTTCACCTTGTAGGAAGGCTGCTGCGTCATTGATAAAGTGGATAGACGTAGGCGGAAATCCAAGTTCTTCAGCTAAAAGCGCTTTGACATCCTTGTTATACAGATTGTCATACTTGCTTTGTCCCTGTATCTTAGATATTCCATTTTCGTAGTCAAAGGGGCCCGGCATGGCAATGCCGATGAACTGAATAGGAGTAGGACAGGTGCCTATAATATCCTTTATAGCTGATGCCCAGGTTTGTAAAATCGTTTTAGCATCTCCTTGAGAAAAAACGTGGTTTCTGGCCACGTTTTCTAGGTATATATTCCATTCTTTTGTGTCAATGATACAGGCGGAAATATGTGTGCCTCCAATATCAACACCTACGACATAATTATCTTGCAGCATGTTTGTAACTTTGATTTTTAAGTAGATGATCCGCGATTACAAGTGCTGCCATAGCTTCCACAATAATTACTGCTCTCGAAACAACACAAGGATCATGTCTTCCCTTGCCACTTGCAATAGCAGGGTTGCCATGGATATCCACTGTCTCTTGATCTCTCATGATAGTGGCAACAGGCTTAAATGCTACTTTGAAAGTAATATCCATACCATTTGAAATCCCGCCCTGAATGCCTCCAGAGAAGTTGGTATGTGTGTGCACTCGATTTAAATCATGGTCATCTGCTACAAATATATCATTATGTTCGGAACCTCGCAACTCCGATCCTGCAAAACCTGAACCATATTCAAAACCATGTACAGCATTGATACTCATCATGGCCTTAGCAAGGTCTGCATGTAGCTTATCAAAGACCGGTTCGCCTAATCCAACAGGGACATGTCTGATGACAGCCGAAATACGTCCACCAACGGTGTCACCTGCTTTTCTGACCGAGTCGATAAACTCAACCATTTCATTTGCTGTAGCTGGATCTGCACAACGTGCAATGTTAGCTTCCCGCAATTCAAGCAAAGCTTTGAGGTCTTTGGTATCTAAATTTGGTGCCTCGATAGTACCTACCCCCGAAACGTGGGCAAAGATTTCGATACCAAATTGTTTCAGAAAGCTCTTCGCAACAGCGCCAGCAGCGACTCGGGCAGCTGTCTCTCTTGCCGAAGAACGTCCTCCACCGCGATAGTCGCGAATACCGTACTTCATTTGGTAAGTGAAATCAGCATGGGAAGGTCTGAAGATATCTTTGATATGTGTGTAATCTTTCGAACGCTGGTCTTCGTTCGGAATGATAATCGCAATGGGTGTTCCAGTTGATTTTCCTTCAAACACGCCGGACAATATCTGGGCTGTGTCACTCTCTTTCCTTTGCGTCGTGATCTTCGATTGACCTGGTTTTCGTTTGTCGAGCTCAGACTGGATAAATTCCTCGTCTATTGTTATATTTGAAGGGCAACCATCAATAATTACACCTATGGCTTTGCCGTGTGATTCGCCAAAGGTGCTGATTCTGAATAAATCGCCAAATGAATTTCCTGCCATAAAAATTAAATTTCAATAAACTTAGATAAATTTGCTTTTATATGCAATTGTAAAGCGTAAGACGGGATAGAAATTTACGGATCTATCACCCAAGTAAGGCCTCACTGATTGCGTCACAATTATTTTATTCCAGGCTTAAAGCTCGTCTGGAAATAAGAGGTAAAAAACAGGGATTAATGTTGATTAATCCCTGTTGTAAATATGTTAGTCAATTACAAAAGCTTGTGCTTGTAAATGGTTCCAAAAATCAGGATATGATTTTTCTACAACTTGAGGTTCAGCAATATTGATTTGGTCAAAAACTAATGCCAAAGGTGCAAATGCCATCGCCATACGGTGATCTTCGTAAGTATCGAAGGTTACTTGTTCAGGCTGATATACCTGTGCTGTTTTCAGGTGGTAGGTATAGCCATCCTCAATCAGTTCTGCTCCAAATTTTGCAATTTCTTTCTGTAGTGCGGCAATACGGTCAGTTTCCTTGATTTTTAAGGTTTCTAGGCCTATAAACGATATGTCACGTTTTAATGCAGCCGCGACAACAACGACAGTTTGCGCGAGATCGGGACATTCTTTAAAGTCGAATAAGGTTTTGTCCGAATCGATTTCCTTTTTAGTTAAATGTAACCCGTCTGATTCAAAGCTTGATTGTACACCGAAATGTTCCATAATGCTTGCTATCGCAATATCACCCTGTAAACTATTTTGTCTCAATCCAGGCAATACGATCGATGCAGTTGCATCCCCCAGTGCAACAATAGCATACCAATAGGATGCTGCGCTCCAATCTGGTTCGACAAATATGGTTTGCTTTTCAAATGCTTGCGGTGCAATTTTAATCGCATTCTCCGTCCATTCATGTTGTATCGCGACACTTTTAAGCATATCCAACGTCATGGATACATAAGGTCTGGAAGTTAATTCGCCTTCAATCTCTAACGTAAGTCCCTTTTTTAATGCCGGAGCAATTAATAGCAGGGCCGACATATACCGACTGCTAATATTTCCCTGAATCTTGACACGGTCCTTTCCTTGAAATAATCCACCTTCAATCTTCAGAGGAGGATAACCCGCCTTTTTTTCATAATGGATTTCGGCGCCAATTTCTTTCATCGCATCGACCAATATCCCGATTGGACGCTGTTGCATGCGCTCTGTCCCCGTCAGGATAAAATTGCCTTTCACAAGGTTGAGGTAAGCTGTTAGGAAACGCATAGCTGTTCGAGCAGGACCTATATCAATCGTATTATAACCCGGTTGTGGGTCCCCTGCAATCTGCAATACGCGGTTCAAAGTAACAGTATCAGCCGCTTCTGAAAGATTTGCAATAGCAACCTGTCCTTTACTTAGCGATTGGATAATAAGAGCACGGTTGCTCTCAGATTTTGAACCTGTGAGTTGGACCGTGCCTTGTATCTTTTTTGATGGATGCGTCAGCGTGATGACTTGTTGATTCATTATGCTTCTGCTGTTGGTTGCTCTTGCGTATTCATGACCGCATTTTGTTTGCGGATAGATTCGTTGTGAATTAATTCGAGGAATTTTGTTGAAAATTCGCTACCCAAAGAAAGCGCTCCCGCTACTTTTGCGCGTTTTTGAACAATCTCATCCCAACGGTTAACTTGCAGAATTGTTACGTTGTTGTCGCGTTTGTACTCGCCGATTTTCTCAGCAATTTTCATGCGTTCACCAATTTTTTGGATGATCAAATCATCTAATTTGTCAATGTTGCTACGCAATTCAGCTAATTTATCTTCGAAAGAAGGGTTATCAGAAGCTGCTTTACGCAAAGTCAAGTGGTCGATCAACTCGGCCAATGCGGCTGGCGTTACTTGTTGTTTTGCGTCAGTCCAAGCGACAGATGGATCAATATGCGATTCGATAATCAATCCTTGCATATCCATATCCATTGCTTTTTGTGCAATATATGGCAACAATTCGCGGTTTCCACAGATGTGACTTGGATCGTTAATGATTGGTAAATTAGGACAAGCAGTTTTTAACTGGATGGCCAAATCCCACATCGGTTCATTGCGGAATGCTGTTTTTTCGTACGAAGAGAAACCTCTATGGATGGCACCTAATTTTTTGATACCAGCACGATTGATACGTTCCAATGCACCGATCCATAACGATAAATCAGGGTTCACTGGGTTTTTAACGAATACCGGAATATCGACACCTTGTAGAGCATCTGCAATTTCCTGTACAGTAAATGGATTAGCCGTTGAACGTGCCCCTACCCATAAAACATCTACACCAGCAGCTAATGCTTCTTCTACGTGTTTTGCCGTAGCAACTTCAGTAGCTGTTAAAAGACCTGTTTCCTCTTTTGCTCTTTTTAACCATTCCAGACCAATAGAACCGATACCTTCAAATTCTCCTGGGCGCGTACGAGGTTTCCAGATGCCGGCACGTAAAATATTTACTTTTCCTGTGTTCGCCAACAAATGTGCTGTCGAAACTAACTGTTCCTCTGTTTCAGCACTACAAGGACCTGCAATGATCAAAGGTTTGTCTCCGGTGTCCAACCAAGATTTTAAAGGAGTGATGTCTAATGTATTTTTCATGTTAAGTTTGATTATCTTTTTTATTTATATAAGTATAATGTTGATTACAGTTTTTCGTTTTTGACGTATTCGCCCATGATGTTAAAGTTGATACTATGTTTAAGGACCTTTCGAATAGCCGCTTCATAATCGGTTTGTTTCTTCCATTCAACATCGACAAAGAAGTCGTATTCATTACGTTTTCCGATAACAGGCATCGATTGAATCTTGCTCAGATTGATATTCTGTTCCGCAAAGCATTGTAGTATCGTTGCTAATGAGCCGACGGAATTTCCTGTTTGGAAAGATAATGATGCTTTATTTGCATTTTTATGTTCTACCACCTCATTGGATAAAATCAGAAAACGTGTTGCGTTCTTTTTATTGGTCTCGATTCTCTTTTCCAATATTTCAAGACCGTAGATCTCAGCTGCCAATGTACCTGCAATTGCTGCGGTGTCTGTCAATTTGCGTTCAGCAATCATTTTTGCTGTTGCTGCTGTATCAGAGCCCTCTGTTATACGTACTCCTTCCAGTTCAGAAAGAAATTCCTCACATTGGCGAATAGCAATCGGGTGCGATTCAATATGCTTAATATCTTTTAATTTAACACCGGGTAATACCATGAGATTCTGTTGAATGTTTAGGTAGACTTCGCCCGTGATATGAAACTTGTAATCTCTTAGCAAATTATAGTTCGGTAAAAGGCTTCCAGCAATGGAATTTTCAATTGCCATCACGATATAGTCAACTTTTCTTTGCTTGAGCAATTCACAAGTTCTCTTGAAAGAATCACATTCTACAATTTCAACTTCTCTGCCGAAAAATTTAAATGCGGCTTCTTCATGAAATGAAGCCTTAGCTCCTTGTATTGCAATTTTTAAACTCATTGTTCTTTGTTTGCTATTTTGTCCTTAAACAAAAAGAGTCCCGATCATTTGAACCGGGACTCTTCTTGTTTGTATTTTTTTATGATTTATACACAATCTAATCCCGGCTCTTATTTTTAAAATAAAAGAAGTTAAAATAGAAATATGTATATCTTTTGTTCATCCTGTTGTTGTTTGACATTTCAAATGTACGAATGTTTTTGAAATATCAAAGAAAAAAATATTTTTTTGTTGATAATATGTTGATTTTTTTTAGTGTTTTTATTGTGCTTTTTTTGCTGTATTTATAGTGTATTTTTTTAAGTTTTTCAAGGCGTTTTTTTGGGGTTTTTAAGTGTAAATTTTATTATACTTCTGTTTTTTAATGTTTTATGTATTTATCTTTGTTTTTTATTCATTTTTTTTGTTTAAGTTTTGCTGATTATAATAGGTTAAAATAGCTTTATTTTTCTTGTTTTTTTATCGTGTTTTTTGTATTAAAAATATGTGTTTTTAATGTTAATATTTGATGTTTTTTTCGCTGTTTTGTTGAAAAAGTATTTTACTACCTTTGACCAAATTCTGGATTTATGCTAAAGCGAATTAATTTTTATGTAGGTGCTGGTGTAATTTGTTTACTATTGACAGCTTTCAGTTTTAAAGGAGAGGAAAAAGAGGCGAAGGTAAAACGTGTGATTGACGGTGATACCTTTGTTATTGAAAATGGCACCTCAAAAGGAGAAAAAGTAAGGTTAATAGGAATAGATGCGCCGGAAACTAAAAGGACGGCACGTAAAGAAATAGGGTATTACGGGCAGGAAGCAAAACAATACCTAACTTCGATGTTGAATGGGAAACATGTTAAGCTTGTGTTTGATATAGGAAAACGCGATCGATATGGAAGACTTCTTGCTTATGTGTATCTTGGAAAGAAATTTGTCAATCGGGATCTGGTCGAGCAGGGCTATGCAGTATCTTATACCTTGGTACCAAATGTGCAGTATGCGGATTTATTTTTGAAATTGGAACACCAGGCCCGCCGGGGNNGAAACGTGGACTCTGGAAATAAATAGATTTTGAAGAATGATTTTTGTCTTATTAAGCGTCATCTGTAGTGTGACCGTAGCCGTAATATTGAAATTGGCTAAACAAAATGGAGTTGAAACCAAACAAGTTATCGTTTGGAATTATCCCGCGGCCGTTGCATTAACCTATTTTGTATTGCAACCTGACTTAAAATCGCTTGAATGGGATACGATGCCGGTTACATTGTATACAACCCTCGCAATACTGCTCCCGGGAATGTTTGTTTTTATCGCTTTGTCTATTCGGTATAGTGGTTTAGCCAGGACAGAAATTGCCCAACGGTTATCCTTATTTATTCCATTGCTTGCCTCTTTTTTATTGTTTCATGAGGAAATAAAGGCTTATAAAATGATTGGGATAGTAGTAGGGCTGTTGGCGATATTGTGTTCTATTGGTTGGCAGAAATCCAATAGTCAGATAGCGCCCGAGATGAGGCGTAATCAAGGACTTTATCCACTCCTTGTGTTCATAGGAATGGGAATTATTGATATACTATTTAAGCAGGTGGCACTTCATGATCGTATAGCTTATGTCAGTTCGATGTTTATTATCTTTGTTCTGGCAATGGTTGTAGCCCTCATATTGTTGGCTTATTTCCTTGTTTTTGAAAAACAACGATTTTCTATAAACGCCTTAGGATATGGTTTGGTGTTAGGAGCTTTTAATTTTTGTAATATACTATTCTATATGAAAGCACACCGGGCGTTGCCGGAAAATCCGTCGATCGTATTTACAGGAATGAATATAGGAGTGATTTCGCTTGGCGCGCTAATTGGAGTTTTATTTTTTAAAGAAAGATTATCCCGATTGAATTACCTGGGGTTAGTACTTTCCATTGTTTCAGTTTTAATCATAGCATATCTATGAGTTTGTTTGAAGATACGTATCGAACCATCGACGCGAAATATGAGGGAATTTTTAGGGATAAGGGGAGTAAATTTATTGCTTATGCTTTTCCTTTTAAATCCGAAGATCAATTAAAAGATGTTATTTTAGAAGTAAAAGCCCTACATCCGAAAGCAAGGCATCACTGTTGGGCTTATCGACTGTCTCCTGATCGTAATTTATTTCGTGTTAACGATGATGGGGAGCCCTCGGGTACTGCCGGACGCCCAATTTTAAATGTATTACTGTCGACAGATGTTACCAATATTATTGTGATCGTCGTTCGCTATTTTGGCGGTACCTTATTGGGCGTGCCGGGCTTAATTAACGCTTATAAATCAGCAAGCCAAGACGCGCTAGAGCAGGCGCAAATTATCGAACGTACTGTAAATGATCATTACAGTGTTACTTTCGATTACTTACATATGAATGATGTGATGCGTATTATAAAGGAAGAAGGCGTTGAGGTAGAGAAGCAGGAATTTGATAATCAATGTTATTTGGAGTTTGAAGTTCGAAAAATGCAGGTCAATCGAATCGTTGACCGTTTTTCGAAAATAGAAAGTTGTCAGTTAGCTTATTTACATACGATATGATTAACGAATCAGAATTGATCTTGAATGCAGATGGTAGTATCTATCATCTAAATCTATTGCCGGAGGATCTGGCAAATACAATTATTACTGTTGGTGATCCCGATCGTGTGGCGAAGGTGTCGAAATACTTCGACCGAATAGAGCTGAGGAAAGGTAAACGCGAATTTATCTCACATACGGGTTATGTTGGGAATAAAAGGCTTACTGTAATCTCAACGGGTATAGGTACGGATAATATTGATATCGTGTTCAATGAACTGGATGCTTTGGTTAATATTGATTTTCAAAATAGGACACTCAAATCAGAGTTGAGGTCGCTTGATATTGTGCGGATAGGAACTGCGGGCGCAGTACAACAAGATATTGACATGGGGAGCATCTTAGTCTCCGAATACGGTGTTGGTTTCGATGCTCTAATGTCATATTATGAGCAAGCTTATGATGCTGATGAATTGGATATTCAAGCAGAACTTGTGTCCCATTTTCCACGACTAGCCTTTCGTCCATATGTAGCTAAGGCAAGTGACAATCTTATGGAGCGTATAGCTTTTGATCTACCTAAAGGAATGACATGGACAGCTCCCGGGTTTTATGCTCCGCAGGGGCGAAGTTTAAGGTCCGAAAATACAATTCCAAATCTAATTGAGCTGATTAATTCTTTCCGATGCAAAAACAATCGTTTTACTAATCTGGAAATGGAAACGGCAGGTATCTATGCGTTGGCAAAAATGTTTGGCCATCAGGCGCTGTCCATCAACGCTATTTTAGCGAGTAGAGTAGATGGCCGATTTGCTGCTAGACCAGAGTCAATCGTTGAAGAAGCGATTCAATTAGTCCTTCAGAGAATCTAGAAATTTTTGAAAAGGATACGTAAACGTGTATGCGCCGATAGGGAAAGACTGCACCAGAAAAAACTCAATCTTCATAAAAAAGGCGTTGTTCTAAACAACGCCTTTTCTATTTGAGTCAAATTTAAGCATGATAAAAAGCAAAATGGTGAAACTCCACAGCGAAGACCCGCCGTAACTGATAAAAGGTAATGGGATCCCAATAACAGGAACAATACCTATTGTCATTCCAATATTAATGAAGAAGTGGAAAAACAAAATGGAGGCGACGCCGTATGCGTATATTCGGGCAAATGCGGACCGCTGTCGTTCGGCTATATGAATAATGCGTAACAACAAAGTCAAATAGATTGCTAGTAAAATGACTGAGCCGACAAATCCCCATTCCTCTCCAACCGTACAGAAGATAAAATCTGTACTCTGTTCAGGTACGAAATTGTACTTAGTTTGTGTTCCTTGTAAATAGCCCTTGCCCCAGAATTGTCCTGAACCAATTGCGATTTTTGATTGATTTAGATTATATCCTTGACCTNNAAAATAATATCTATGCGATTGCGCTGATGCGGTTGTAAAACGTGATCATAAACTAAATCGACACAGAGGATAAATACTGAACAAGCTGCAAAAAGTATGCTCAGGTTAATGATGTATTTTCTTTTTTTTCGAAAGTTCCATAAAAAGAAGCCGATAATGATAGCCAGGACCAAGATAAGCACCCATGGATTGAATAATAGCGCAAGCACAAAAAGGAGTATACATAGACCTCCAAATATTAACAGTTCATTATTGACATACCCTTCGCGATAGAAGACAAAAATGAGGGAGAAAAATGCAAGTGCAGATCCGGTGTCGGGCTGAAGCATAACCAAAAATACGGGAAAGAGAACAATTCCCGCACCCATTGCCAGCGTTTGCATCGTCGGTGCTTTATTACTTTGAGCGCTTAAATAGTTAGCTAAAAGGAGGCAGGTCGATAATTTTGCAAATTCTGATGGTTGTAATCTGAAAAAGCCTAAATCAATCCAAGCTTGATTACCACCAACATTTCGTCCTACAACCAAAACAATGACGAGAAGAATAGCCGTAATACCATAAAAAATGGGTGATGCTGAACTGAAAAACTTGGCGTCTATGATAAGAATAGATATTCCAAGAATAATTGCCGAAACAAGATAAAGCGATTGTTTTCCGTAGTTTGTACCCAGGGAGAAAAAATTAGGCTGCTCTGGATTGAACACTGCCGCACGAATATTGAATAAGCCAATTAAGCAGAGCGCCAGCCAAAGCGTAATGGTTAGCCAATCTATCTTGCCAAAGAAACTATTTTTTTGATTATTCATATCTTCTCTTTATCTCGCTGTGGTGAACAATTGTCTCTTTGGGTTTTACCAATGCCGCCAGCTGGCGTTTTGATTTTGTTGTATCCGTTTTCGATTTGATCGTATCAGCTTTCTTTACATCTTTAATTTTTGGATCCACGATATTTTTGGGAGCGGGAAGAAAGTTCGCCTTATAGATACGGTCTTGAATGTATTTTGGTGCAGTTATCGTGTCTTTAAGATATTTTTCGACCATCATGCTAGCGATAGGTCCTGCCCAGGTTCCGCCGTAGCCCGCGTTTTCAACAAAAACGGCTATTGCTATTTTAGGGTTTTCCCTTGGAGCGAAAGCAAAGAAGACGGCATGGTTTTCGCCATGTGGATTTTGCGCTGTGCCGGTTTTGCCACACATTTCGATACCTGGAATACGATTTGCCCAAGCTGTCCCTTCAGGTGTATTGACAGCATCACTCATGCCTTGAATGACAACAGGATAGTATTTTTCATCTACACCCGCACTTATTTTCTCCGTAAATTCCTTTTTGGCAATCTTCTGTGCGCCTATGCCCTTAATCAAGTGAGGGCGATAATAGAAGCCTTTATTAGCGACGATAGCCATGATATTGGCCATTTGCAAAGGGGTTATACCCATTTCTCCCTGCCCAATAGACAAAGAGATATTAAAACTTGAACGCCATTTGTCATTTCCATAACGTTTGGTGTAAAAATCGGAAGTTGGTAATAGGCCTGGTTTTTCACCAGGTAAATCAATACCCAGTTTATGGCCAATGCCAAATTGCGTAACAGCATTTCTCCAAAGATCATAAGCTTTTGGTCCTGATAATCCCCGGCCATCGATCATTTTGGCATATGTGAATCCATAATAGGTGTTACAGGAAACCGCTACAGATCGCTGTAAAGTAGTAGAACCATGATAATGTGTACACCCCATCCATCCACGGCCACCACCATAACTATAGCCGTGCGGACAGAAAAATACGGTGTTACGATCAATGACACCAGTTTGCTGCGCTGTTAAAGCCGAAACGACCTTAAAAACAGAACCTGGAGGATAGGATGCTTGAATAGGACGATTGAACAAAGGGTTGGTCGTTTTATCTTCCAGTAACTTCATGTAGTTATTGCCTGCTTGTCTGCCTACCATGAGATTTGGGTCGTAACTTGGGCTACTGACATAGGCCAGGATTTCACCAGTGGCCGGTTCAATAGCGACAATGGACCCCAATTTATTTTTCATGAGGTTTTCCCCTAATATTTGCAAATCCTTATCCAAAGAGGAAACTAAACCTTCACCCGCAACAGCAAGTGTATCGTATTTCCCCTCCATAAATATGCCTTTTGGGCGATTCAATGCATCCACCATCAAATTGTTGACTCCACGCTTTCCGCGAATCAGGTCTTCGTAAGAACGTTCTACACCGCTGCGGCCAATATAATCACCACTACGATAAAATCCGTTAGATCGTTTTATATCTTTTTCATTTACTTCATTTACATAACCGAGAAAATGAGAAGCTATACTATCAGGATAATTTCTGATGGTTCGTTTTTGTACATAAAAACCACGAAATTGATATTGGTATTCCTGATATTGCGCCCAAGTACGTACGGACAGCTGTTTTTCAAAAATAGAAGCTCGGTAAGGGGAGTGTGCTCTCGCTTTATCCATACGTTTGATAAAGCCTTCTTTATCAATATCGATCAGTCTACAGAACAAAGCTGTGTCTATGCCCTTTACCTCGCGCGGAGTAACCATTAAGTCATAAACAGGTTCATTCTGTACCAATACCTTTCCGTTGCGGTCCAAGATGACACCTCGCGCAGGGTACACAATAACCTTGCGCATGACATTGCTGTTTGCAGAATGAATGTAGGAATCGTCGATAATTTGCAAATAAAATAAACGCGATACTAGCGTCAGTGCGATCGCGATAAAGATTCCAGAAACAACGTATTTACGGGCAAAAAAACTGTTCATGAAAATGAGTTTCTATCCGTCGATCTATTATAATCGATCTTTCTTTTTGTAGAATAATATGCTAAATAATAGCATGATAATTACTGTAAATATACAACTTAAAACGATACTCAATAAGGTGTATTGGATGTGTTGGAAGGAAAAAGATTCCAAAAGATACAAGAACGTATGATGGATTAATGTTCCAAAAAAGATATACGAGAAAAACCAACGCACATTCATTATCCCTAACATAGGGGTAAGGAAGGACTCGCGCTCCTCAACCTCAAGCGTAATTTTCATAAAGAAAATGCGGAAAGCTGCAAGCGCAACGCAGGCTGCTGTGTTCACACCCAAAGTGTCATAAAATGAATCGACAGCAAGACCTGTGAGGAATGCAATCAAATACACCAAAAAGTTTGGTGTTCCCGTGGGAAGCAGAAATATAAAAAGGATATAAGGAAACGCAGCGACTAAATTGTAATATCCAATATTTTGGAATAAGAAAACCTGCATTCCAATTAAAACGATAAATCGAATAATGTTAAATATTAAAATCCTAGCCATTGTCCTTCGTCGATTCTTCTAGTGTTTTTAGTTCGTTGCTTCGTAAATCTTTTACAACATATACATGTTGTAAGTTGGAAAAATTGGTGCTTAAGAGAATCCTAAGATCCAAGAACGCGTCTCCGGAAGAGATTCCTGTCTGAATCACTGTTCCAACAAAAATTCCTTTTGGAAAATGACCTGAATATCCCGAAGTATACACTTTATCCCCTTTATTAACTTTAACGTGATTCGGAATTTCCTTGACCATGGCAGCACGGTAATCAATGTTATTCCCCCATACCAGCGAACCGAAAACTTCCGTATGGCCGAGCGTGACAGATATCCGTGTATCTGGGTGCAGGAGCGACTGTACAGTAGCGAAATTTTGGGAAACATTCAGCACGATGCCAACCACACCATTTGGTGCAATTACCCCCATTCCTCTTTCAATACCATCTTTAGTACCCTTGTCGAGGGTAATTGTATTTGCTTTTTGGTGAATGCTATTATTGATGACATTCGCAATAATAAATTCATAACGACCAAATTCGCTGCTATCAATCGTTGGGACAGGAGCAATTTTGACACTGTCAGTTGATCTATAAGCTTGTAAGTCTTTTCTTAATTGTGCGTTTTCTTTAGCCAATGCGTCATTTGTCTCGCCGAGATGTAAATAACTTTTCCAGGAATTGACTTTTGCATAAAGATTTCCAATGATACTATTGGAGGAATTTAATACCGAATTACGTTGAAAAGAGTTGTTGGTAATGACCAAAAATAATGAGAATCCAATAAATAGGATAAACCAAAAGAATGCATTATATCGTCTCAGGAATAACCACAGGTTTCTCATCTTTTGTTATGGGTATTTAATAAGCAAGCGATATAATAGTTTTGCATATTATATCGCTCTTTAATAAAATATTGTTATTAATTATCGAACGGTAATTATTGCATTAAGAATTTGAATCGACCAATATTTTTGAGCGCGATACCAGTTCCTCTAACCACCGCACGAAGAGGATCTTCTGCAATGTGTACAGGAAGTTTTGTTTTCGCTTGGATACGACGATCCAAACCACGTAACAATGCACCACCACCCGTTAAATAAATACCCGTCTGATAAATATCAGCAGATAATTCCGGCGGGGTGATTTCAAGTGCTTTTAAAATAGCTTCTTCAATTTTTGAGATAGACTTGTCCAAACAATGTGCGATCTCCGTATAGGAAACGGTAATCTGTTTAGGGACACCTGTCATTAAATCTCTACCTTGAACAGCGAAGTCTGCAGGTGGTTCTTGTAGTTCAGGAAGTGCAGCACCTACTTCGATTTTAATTTTTTCAGCAGTACGCTCACCGATCATGATGTTATGTTGTCTTCTGATATATTGAACGATATCGGAGTCAAAGTTATCTCCGGCAACACGGATAGATTGATCACAAACAATACCCGATAAGGCAATAACAGCGATTTCTGTAGTACCACCACCAATATCAATAATCATATTGCCCATTGGTTCTTCCACATCAATACCGATACCTACCGCAGCTGCCATTGGTTCATGAATCAAGTAGACTTCTTTGGCACCTGCGATTTCAGCGGAATCACGCACCGCTCTTTTTTCAACTTCCGTAATACCAGAAGGGATACAGACCACCATACGTAGGGAAGGAAAAAACCAGCTTTTGCCATTATTAACCAATTTTACCATACCGCGAATGAGATGCTCAGCAGCTGTAAAATCAGCGATTACTCCATCGCGTAAAGGTCTTACTGTTTTTATATTGTCGTGAGTCTTACCCTCCATTTGCATAGCCTGACGGCCAATGGCAATCACTTTATTCGTGGTGCGGTCAAATGCAACAATAGAAGGTTCATCAACTACTACTTTGTCATTATGAATTATTAGGGTGTTTGCAGTACCCAAGTCAATCGCAACTTCTTGCGTAAACCAATTAAATAAGCCCATTTGCTAATCCTTAAGCTATTTTAAAATAATATGCAAACCTACACAAAAAAAATTAATCTTTTTGAGGTTATACATCAAAAAAAACTACATTCTGAAAGTAAATTCTATCTGGAAAAAACTGTCTTTAAAATTAACGAATATAATCTGTAATTCTTACGTCCTGAGTGAAGTTATTTTCAATCGGATGTATGATTGCGACTGTCCCATCTAATGGAAATGATGTGGATAGTAGTTTTAACAACTATATTTTTGGAAGTAACGAGTTGCTTAAAGGATCACCCCGGCTCTCAGCGTATCTTTTGCGCTATTAATAGGGAAGTGGACTAACAAGAAGCGCCATTATTCAATTAGATAATGGCGCTCCTTGTTTCCAATAAACCTGCATCGCGCTATTGCGCAGGATTTGTCTCTTCTTCCGAACGAGGTTCGTCATATTTGTGGAAAATCAAGCGGACACCACTATTTTTGGTGAAGAACTTAATCGCCCAGTTGACAAATGTGATCAATTTATTTCGGAATCCGTAAATAGACATCAAGTGTACAAACATCCAGGTCATCCAGCCAAAAAATCCATTGAAATGAATTTTTCCCATATCGACCACAGCCTTGTTACGCCCTACAGTAGCCATTGATCCCTTGTCGAAATAATTGAATTTCTCCGATGGCTGATTGGACATACTTTGTAGAATATGCTTTGCAACATAAGCCCCTTGTTGTTGCGCAACTGGTGCAACACCTGGTAAACCACGTGGAAGATCATCTGTAATAAAAGCAGACACATCGCCAATAGCGTACACGTTCGGCATATCGATGACACGACACTGATCATCTGTTTGGATGCGGTTACCGCGTTGAATGATCTCTTTTTTGAAACCATCAGGATATTGACCTGCAACACCAGCACCCCAAATAACAGTTTTTGTTTCTATGCTTCTACCGTCAGCAAAAGTGATGGAATTACCATCGTATCCCGTTACTTGAACATTGAGTAATATTTCTACGCCTAACTCTTTTAGGTACTTTTCAGAATCTTTTGAAGATTTCTCCGACAGGTTTGCCAAGACTTTAGGGAGCCCCTCAACCAAGTAAACAGACATCTCAGATTTCTTCAATTCCGGATAGTCTTTCTCTAAAACATTGTTCTTGATTTCGGCGATTGCACCGGATAGCTCTACGCCAGTTGGTCCACCACCGACAATCACAAAGTTTAAATTAGGTTTGCGATCTTCCGGATTTTCTATACGAACGGCCTCTTCCAAGTTTTGGAGAACATAACTGCGTATGTTTAAAGCTTCTTGGATGTTCTTCATCGGCAAAGCATGTTTTGTGATCTGCTGGTTACCGAAGAAGTTTGTTGTCGCGCCTGTAGCAACCACTAAATAGTCGTATTCAAAATCGCCTACGTCCGTGCGGACAATTTTAGCATCGTTGTCAACGCTTTTGACATCGGCAAGTCTAAAATGAAAGTTGTCCTGATTTTTGAACATTTTGCGAACCGGGAAGGAAATGGAGTCCGCCGATAACGTACCCGTGGCTACTTGGTACATTAATGGTTGAAATGTATGGAAGTTATTCCTGTCTAGCAGGAGAACTTCAACCTCCTTATTTTTAAGCTTTTTAGCAACTTCAATTCCTCCAAATCCAGCACCAATAATGATTACTCTTGGGAATTTTCTATTTGAACTATTGCTTGGCATATTTTTAATAGTTTGTTGTAAAAATTCGGTACAATCGAATTAAGCTGCAAATATCTTAAATTTTGACTCAAAAAACTAAAAAATATTTATTTATTATGGCAATACATTGTGAAATTTATCGTTGCAGGCCTAATTCCGTTGATTAATTACCTTGTAGTGTTTTGGTTTTAAGTGTCTTAGGTATCAAAAGAGAGTTTGAAAAAAACTTCTATAGATAACCCTATCATGGTGTATTTTATACACCATGATAGGGTTATTGTAATGATCCTTTGATCTTGATTTTCATGTCGTTATTGCTATTCTGTAGGTGCAGCTGACATGCTAATCTGCTCCGATGAGTAGAGTCCGGTAATGTATCCAACATGTCGAGCTCTTGATCGCTAGCCTCCGGTAGGGAGTCTAAACCGTCCACAACTTCAACATGGCAGGTGGCGCATAAGGCCATACCACCGCAAGTCGCTAGTATTTCATAGTCTGACGCCTTTAAAATTTCCATGAGCGATAGATTGATATCTGTCGGAACAGTGATCTTGTCTTCTTTACCGTCGCGATCAATAACGCTTACTTGAATTAGATTTTCTTCCATGGTCAAAAGGTGTTTATACCGTTAACAGTTGTGTATTTGAAAGTCAATTTCTGGTCAGGGTAAACAAATTTAAAGGCACTCTGACACATTAAAGCTGCTTCGTGATATCCACAAAGAATCAATTTTAGCTTGCCTGGATAAGTATTGATATCCCCAATGGCATAGATGCGTTCTATGTTGGTCGAATAATCGAATGTGTTAACTTCTATTGCATTTTTGTCAATGTTTAATCCCCAATCGGCAATGGGGCCAAGCTTTGGTGTAAGGCCATATAATGGAATAAAGAAGTCCGCATCTACAGCAATTATTTCTTTGTCTTTATTTATGGTCTCTACATGAGATAAACTGTCGGTTCCATGGATATTGGAGAGGTTATGGGATAACAAAAGGTTGATCTTTCCCTCTTGAGCCAACTGAAAGACTTTATCGGCTGAGTCTGGCGCTCCCCTAAAGGAATCATTACGATGAATCAAAGTAACCTGTCGTGCGATATCCGCCAAATGAAAAGTCCAATCGAGGGCAGAGTCACCACCACCAGCAATAACGATCTTTTTATCCCGATATTTGGCCGGATCTTTTACCATGTAATCCACACCTTTCCCTTCAAAGAGATGAAGATTTGGGATTTCGGGTTTGCGCGGTTCAAAACAACCTAGGCCCCCAGCAATTACAATGACTTGGGCGTGAACCATTGTATGATCATTCGTGCTTAGCATGAAAGAACCATCCTCCTGTCTCACGATTTGTTCCACACGCTCACCTAAGGTGAATGTTGGTTCAAATGGTTTAATCTGCTCCAGCTGCTTATCGATCAGTTCCTGTGCCGTAATACTTGGATAGCCAGGAATATCATAGATCGGTTTATGTGGATAGATCTCAGAAAGCTGGCCACCGACCTGTGGTAAAACATCGATTAGATGGCATCTCATTTTTAGAAGACCAGCCTCAAAAACTGCGAACAGACCTACAGGCCCAGCTCCGATGATACAGATGTCAGTAATTATCATAGCTGCTATATGTTTAAGTTGTGATGTATTGTATTCAAAATTCGTGTAAAATGGTCAAAATCTTTTTCCGTTAAATTTTTCCATGCCTTCATACGAATCTCCGAAACAATAGGGGAGAGTGATTCTACCTTTAGTTTCCCTTCCGGAGTCAAATGCAGGTAGAGACTCCTTCGGTCTGTTTCGTCAATAACCCGTTCAGCCAGATTTNNATTTTTAAGAAGAATATCAACAATCCGTGTCAGTGTGGGCTGATCTTTTCCGCAGCGCTTTGCCAGTTCTTTTTGTGAGAGTTGATCTGTTTCGTATAAAGCCTTCAAAACAGTCCATTGATCCACAGTGATGTCAAATCCTTTCTCCGCAAAGGAAGACTGAGCGAACTGTTTTACCTTCTTGGCTGTTTGATCCAAGATAAAAGAGTAGCGGTCAAATTTTTCGTTTAGCATACAAATATTTAGTACAACAAATATATTTAAAATATTTAGTGTGACAAGTAATTTGAATGCAATAAAAAAAGGCGTTCATTCGAACGCCTTTTTTATGTATTAATATAAGCTGTTATGGTCTTACAACCTCAGCTTTTTTAGCTGTATTACCTTCCGCTAAATGTTTTCCTTTGCGTAAATCATATACCGAAGGAGCTGCTAAAATAATCGAAGAGTATGTTCCTACAATAACACCAATCAAGATAGCGAATGAGAAACCACGGATTACTTCACCGCCAAAGATAAATAATACTGCAAGTACGAATACGATCGTCAACGACGTAATAATCGTTCTACTTAATGTAGAGTTGATCGCATGATTTACGACTTCTCCTAGGTCTTCATTATGCGCGTTCGGTTTAGATACGAATTCTCTTAAACGGTCAAATACAACCACCGTATCATTCACTGAATAGGCGATTACTGTTAGGATCGCTGCCACAAAGTGTTGGTCAATATCCAGTGAGAACGGAACAATGCCGTCCAAGATAGAGAATAATCCCAATAAGATAACTGCATCGTGAATTGTTGCGATAGCTGCTCCAATTGAATATTCCCATTTGTGGAAACGGATCAAGATGTAAGCTGCTACAATAATAATGGAGAATACGGCTGAGCTAGTAGCTCTAGACTTGATGTCTGAAGCAATACTTGGTCCAACTTTTTGTGAAGAGAGAATCTCATGTTTATTAGAAGCATCTACTTTTGATAGACCTTGATTTAATTTATCCAATACTTCTTTGTCTGCTGCATCAGAAGTTTCCTCAATGTGATACGTTGTTGTCACACGAAGTTGGTTTGAAGCTCCGAATACTTTTACCTCAGTAGTTTTTTGGAATATTTCATCCAAATTGGTACGCACAGCTTCTGGATCCACGGGTTTGTCATAACGTACAGTGTACGTACGTCCACCTTGAAAATCAACGCCTAAACTAAATCCTTTTGTGAATATTGAAGCTGCCGATATTAAAACAGCTACGATAGAAATAGCGTAAAATATTTTACGTTTTTGAACGAATTTAAAGTTTGCGTTATGTAAGGTATTTGCAGACCATGGGAAAGACACTTTGATTTTGAAGTCTTTTGCCAACATCCATTCAAAGATAACACGTGTAACCAAGATTGCAGTAAACAATGATGTGATGATTCCCACCATTAACGTTGTTGCAAAACCTAGGATCGGGCCACTACCAAATAAGAAAAGGATAATACCGATCAAAAAGGTCGTTATCTGCGAATCCAGGATGGAAGGTAAGGCATGTTTATAACCATCAGCAACGGCCTGACGAACAGATTTTCCTAAGCCAAGTTCTTCTCGGATACGCTCATAAATCAAGACATTTGCATCGACAGCAGTACCCATTGTCAATACGATACCAGCAATACCTGGTAGGGTAAGTACAGCATTTAAAGATGCTAATACGCCCATAATGATAAATACGTTTAACAATACAGCGATGTTTGCAACAATACCCGCAGTATTATAGTATGCGATCATAAAGATCATCACCACGATGATACCGATAACAGCTGAGTTGATACCAGCGTCGATAGCAGCCTGACCCAAAGTAGGACCTACGATAGCTTCCTCAACAATTTTAGCTGTAGTCGGGAGACGACCCGCTTTTAGAACGTTAGCCAAATCTTTGGTATCTTCCACGGTAAATGAACCTGAAATGGATGAGCTACCATTAGGGATTTCACCGTTTACAGAAGGTGCGGAGTAAACGACATTATCAAGGACAATAGCGATTGCGTCTCTATTTTGAGCAGCTTTAGCGGTGATTTTTTTCCATTCACGAGCTCCTTCACTATTCATCTGCATGCCAACCACGGGTTGGTTTTTCTCGTCAAAGTTTGCGGTTGCATCTGTGATGACGTCACCTGTTAATACAGCTCCATTATCCTGTCCAGTCCCTTTAATTGCATATAATGATAATTGCTCAGGAGTTTTTTGTTCAGGTTTAACAGCCCACAAAAGTTTCAGATTCCCAGGAAGGATTGATTTTACCTCAGGACGTTGCAGATAAGTATTTACTTTTGCCGTATCTTTTAAAGAAGCGATACCCACCATTGAACCTGGCATAAGTGCCATTTGTTGGTTTTCACCCATATAAACGGCAGGCCGTAACACTTCAAATAACGGGTTTTTCTGAGCTAAATTTACAGCTGCGCTGTCTTTCTGACCATCTTTTTTACCACCAGTTAGATTCGATAATAAATCATCTGATTTTTTGCTAGAGTCAGCCGCTGCTGGAGCAGTAGTTGCCGCAGTAGCTTTCAATGTTGAGGCTAAAGTTCTGTCAATATTTTCTAATAAAGGGTAAACTTCTTGATTGGTGTATGTTTCATAGAATTCCAATTTTGCGGAACCTTGAAGCAAGTTACGAACACGGCTTTCGTCTTTAACACCAGGTAGTTCAATTAAAATACGGTTTGTACCTTGTTGAATCTGAATGTTTGGCGAAGCAACACCAAATTTGTCAATACGTGTACGAAGTACTTTATAGGAGTTTTGGATTGCGTTATCAGCTTCTTTTTGAAGAAATGATTCCACTTTGGAATCAGAATCACCCGGTTTAATCAAAGAAGCATTGTCCTTTGTTGAAAAGAATGTTGAAATCGGAGTTGTCGCACCAATGGATTTATATTCTTCCATAAATAGCGCAACGACCGTTTTTGCGCTAGTTTTGCTTTTCGCTACCGCTTGGTCCAACGCTTTGTTGAACTTCTCATCTTTTGGATGGTTGGCCAAATTGCGAATTAATTCGTCCAGCGAAATTTCCATGGTCACGTTCATACCACCTTTCAAATCCAATCCTAAAGCCAGTTCGTTCGCTTTAGCTTCCCGATAGGTGTATTTTGCAAACCCTAAATTGTACACTACTTCACCAGCCATAGAGTCTAGATAGCTTTTTTCTTTTGCCAAATCTCCTTTGGCAAAATTTTCTGCATCTCGCTCCACATTGCGGGTCACCCAAGTAAATGATAGGGAGTATAGACACGCTAATGACACCACTATCACTAAAAGTTTAATCAGCCCTTTACCTTGCATCGTCTGTTATAATTGTATTAATTTTAATGTTAAATACTGTTTATGTAATTGATAATTAGTTCTCGTTTAATCACATTTTACCAAGAATGGCAAAGGTATAAAATTTTTGTAGAATGAAAAGCTTTATTTATGCCAATTAGGTCAAAGGCATAAAATTAGAAGAATTGAAGAAAAAAAGAAATATTTTACACATTTTATTTCATAAAAAAAGGTCCTGCTCAAAATAGAGTAGGACCTTTACTGTTTAGTTGCCTAATATTATGAATCAATAATTCTATAAAAGGGCTCTTTATTTTAAAGCGAATTTAAATCCAATACTGAATCGGCCACCAGAAAAATGAGACTCATTACTTAAGTTCCACCAAGGCTTCCAGTCGAAGTGGACTGCCAAAGGCGCCGCAGGGATTTTAACTTCCAAGCCCGACTGGGGACGTATAGCGAACGCACTGTCACCATCACCAAAGGCGATTTGTGGACCTACACCCACATACCAATTTAAACCGTTAGCTCCTGATAAGGGTTTCGTATATTGATAATCTGCACCAATAACGGTAGCACCATCACCAAAAAGTACTTGTGCCTGACCTACATTTGCACCGCTAAAATGGTGTTTAATTTGAGGGCCTACAAACGTTGAACCATCACCTAGATCAATACCTAAACCAATAGCTGTTTTATAAGGTGTTTGTGCTTTTGCCTCTTGTGCACCAAATGCTAATGCTGCTACAGCAGCTAATGATAGTAATGTCTTTTTCATAATTATCTTATCTTTATATTTTCATTAATTAAAATAACTTTTCGTGTTACCAAAAGCAAATAGCTTGCCAAAAAACTTGGAGGTTTATGCAGCGTTCAATTTGTGGTATAATTCATAACGTTTCTAATTTGTCTACGAATTGTAATTTGTATATTTTATTTTTTATTATTGCTTATTTTTCTTAAATTTGCCTGGCAAATAGAAAACCCAATACATATTTGCCATGCAATTAGATCCACAAAAATTCGTAGCAGAAGGTCTCACATACGACGACGTCTTATTAATTCCAGCTTATTCTGAAATTTTACCCCGTGACGTTGATACGAGCACTTCGCTAACAAAAAAAATCAAATTAAATATTCCATTGGTTTCTGCAGCAATGGATACGGTAACTGGTGCTGATTTAGCAATAGCGATTGCACAAGCTGGCGGTATTGGTATGTTACATAAAAACATGACAATTGCAGAACAAGCTGCTGAAGTACGCAAAGTAAAACGTTCGGAGAGCGGTATGATTCAGGATCCAGTAACCTTGTTGGCAACAGCAACAGTAGGTGATGCCTTCAACATTATGAAGGAGCACAAAATCGGTGGAATACCAGTTGTAAACGAAAAAGGCCAATTGGTAGGTATTGTGACCAATCGTGATCTTCGTTTCCAAAAAGATATGAGTCGTCCAATCAATGAACTGATGACAAAAGAAAATCTTGTCGTTGCGCCAGAAGGAACAGACTTGGTGAAAGCAGAAGAGATTCTTCAAAACGAAAAGATCGAGAAACTTCCAGTTGTAAACAATGAAGGAATCTTAAAAGGCTTAATTACCTTTAAAGATATCCAAAAATATAAGCATTATCCGAATGCTGCCAAAGATAGCCATGGTCGTCTATTGGTCGGTGCGGCTGTTGGTGTGACACCAGATACAGTGGATCGAGTAGAAGCTTTGGTAAAAGCAGGTGTTGATGTTGTGACGATTGATACAGCACATGGTCATTCAAAAGGAGTAATTGATAAATTGAAATTGGTAAAATCCAAGTTTCCAGAATTACAGGTAATCGTTGGAAACATCGCTACTGGTGCAGCCGCTACCGCATTAGCTGAAGCAGGTGCAGATGCTGTAAAGGTGGGTATCGGACCCGGTTCAATTTGTACAACGCGTATCATTGCCGGTGTTGGTGTTCCTCTNNTCTAAAGACCGTTATTTCCAGGACGTAGAAGATGATATCAAAAAATTGGTTCCGGAAGGTATTGTTGGTCGTGTTCCTTATAAAGGTACATTGGCTGAAGTCGTTTATCAATATATCGGTGGATTACGTGCTTCTATGGGCTACTGTGGCGCTGCTACAATTGAAAAATTGCAGGAAGCACAATTTGTCCGTATTACAGGAGCAGGCTTGAGAGAGTCGCATCCACATAATATTTCCATTACGAAAGAAGCGCCAAATTACAATAGCAGAGGTTAAGCATTGCTTATACAATCTAAAAAAACCGATAATCTTGATTATCGGTTTTTTTGTGTAAAAATTTTAGCAAGATAGCCCTGACGATCAATAGGAAATTTGTACTTTTATACCCTATTCTCAGGTTTTAAAATTTAAGGAGTTAATTTGGATTATTTAGCGGGTTTAAACCCTTCACAACGAGGAGCCGTAGAGCAAACAGAAGGTCCTGTGATGATTGTTGCGGGAGCTGGTTCAGGAAAAACACGGGTGATTACCTATCGTGTAGCACACTTGATTCGAAAAGGTGTTGATCCATTCAATATCTTGGTATTGACATTTACCAACAAGGCCGCCAAAGAGATGCGCGCGCGTATCGTTTCTGTCGTTGGAAGCGAAGCGAAAAATATTTGGATGGGAACATTCCACTCGGTATTTGCAAAAATACTCCGTGTAGAAGCTGAATTAATTGGTTATCCCAGAAACTTTACCATCTACGATACAGACGATACCAAAAGTTTGTTGCGTGCCATTTTAAAGGAGATGAATCTCGATGATAAGCTGTACAATGTTAATCATGTGTACGGACGTATCTCACAGGCAAAAAACAACTTGATATCACCGCAGGAATATAATAAAAATGAAGCCATATTGGCCGAAGATATTTCGAATGGTCGTGGTCAACTGGGACAGATTTATATGACCTATGCACAGCGCTGTTATCGGGCAGGGGCAATGGATTTTGACGATCTCTTATTTAAAACAAATGTTCTGTTAAATAAGCATCCAGAGGTATTGCATAAATACCAGCATCAATTTCGATATTTGATGGTCGATGAGTATCAGGATACCAACTTTTCCCAATACCTCATTGTGAAACGTCTTGCCGCGGTCAATGAAAATATATGTGTAGTCGGTGATGATGCACAGTCCATTTACGCTTTCCGTGGTGCAAATATCCAAAATATTCTAAATTTTCAGAAGGATTATCCGGATGTGAAAATTTTTAAATTGGAACAGAATTATCGATCGACCAAGATGATTGTCAATGCCGCTAACTCTGTGATTGCCAACAATCAGAACCAGTTGGAAAAGAATGTCTTTTCGGACAATGAGGAAGGCGAAAAAATCAAAGTTTCACGGGCTTTTTCCGACAACGAAGAAGGGAAAATCGTGGCTGACCAAATTATCGAAGAGAAATCGCTGAAAGGTCTAAACTATAAAGATTTTGCCATTCTTTATCGCACCAATGCCCAATCGCGGGCGATGGAGGAAGCGCTTAGGAAAATTAATATACCCTATAAAATCTATGGTGGTACCTCTTTCTATCAACGGAAAGAAATTAAAGACTTGATTGCCTATTTCAGACTTACCTTCAACCCCAATGATGAGGAAGCCCTCAAGCGCGTTATCAATTATCCACGTCGAGGAATCGGGGATACAACGATAGAGAAGATCATGATCGCCGCAGATCAAAATCAATACCGTATCTGGGATGTTGTAGCCAATGCGGCTCAGTTTCTAGATGGACGTAGCGCAACTTCCGTTGGTGGTTTTGCACAGATGATACAGAGCTTTCAGGCCCTGGCCAAAAATAATAATGCATTTGATACAGCCANNAAGAATTGTATGAAGACAAATCGGTCGAAGGACTGGCGCGTTACGAAAATATTCAAGAGTTGCTTAATGGTATTAAGGAATTTTCGGAGCGGGAAGATATTGAAGAAAGAGGATTGGATGTCTATATGCAGGATATCGCTTTATTGACGAATGATGATAATGATAAAGATCCGAATGCCGATACGGTATCCTTAATGACAATTCACTCATCTAAAGGACTGGAATTCCCGATAGTTTTTATTGTTGGCCTCGAAGAAAACCTGTTTCCGTCTCAGTTGTCGTTGAATTCCAGGTCGGAATTGGAAGAAGAACGAAGACTTTTTTACGTCGCTGTTACCAGAGCTGAAAAAAAATTACTACTTTCGTATGCTACTTCGCGATATCGTTGGGGAACGCTGAATAACTGCGAACCTAGTCGCTTCTTGGATGAATTGAATCCTGCTTGTCTTGCATTGGATTTTAAACCACGACAAACTTCTGCCTCAGCCGGGAGTTTTCAAGGCGAACGAATAGCGTGGCAACAAAAGGATAGTGATGATACGTTTTCAAAACCTAAGCCAAAGCCCATGGTCAAGACAACTTCCATACTACCTAAAGCCCACAAACCTACTGCGGGTTTTGCTCCTTCTGACACATCAAATCTTCAAGTAGGCATGGAAGTTGAACATGAACGCTTTGGATTCGGAAAAGTTGTCAACCTCGAAGGAAATAAAGGAGATATAAAAGCAACTATTTTCTTTAAAGAGTTGGGACAGAAACAATTGTTGCTTAAATTTGCAAAACTTAGAATAATTCAATAATAAAATACCAAAACGACGTCTTGACCGTTTAATTAGGTACTTATATTAGCTATATGAACTTTGACTACAACAGCACTAGACCAAAATTGATCCTTGCAGAATACGGTCGCAATGTGCAAAATATGGTAGATTACATCTGTACTTTACCCACAAAGGAAGAAAGAAATAAACATGCCCAAATCGTCATTGATATGATGGGCGTACTGAACCCACACTTAAGAGATGTTTCTGATTTTAAACATAAACTTTGGGATCATTTACAAATTATCTCTGATTTTAAATTGGATATCGACTCACCATATCCAATCGCCACAGCAAAAAGTGTAAAACATAATGTGGAGCATTTGGGATATCCGCAACACGCTATCAAATTCAAACATTATGGTTTTACTGTAGAGAAGATGATTGAGAAAGCGCTATTGGCGACTGATGAAGCAAAAAGAGAACAAATGGTCATCGGTATTGCTAATTTTATGAAAATGGCATACTTGACTTGGAATAAAGATTCTGTTTCTGATGAACTGATTATTCAAGACTTAAAAGAATTGTCAGGTTATCAATTGACATTGCCAGAAGGAACAGTGCTAACTAAATTAGACTTTAAGACTCCGCCTCCAGGAAATCGTGTAAAAGGACCTGCGAATACAAACTCCGGTAGCAATCATAATAACAGTAACAGCAATAACAATTCTTCGGGTTATCAGTCGAAAGGTGGCGGCGGTGGCAAACCTCGTATGTCCAACAACAATAACAACAATAACAACAATTCGAAACGCAATAATTACGGAAGCAATAACAATAGCTACGGAAGTAACAACAATAGCTACGGAAGTAACAACAANNATAGCTACGGAAGTAACAACAACAATAGGAATAGAAAGCCTCAGAATAATTATAACAATAAAAGAGGCTAATTCTTTAGCACATTGTTAAAGAAGTGGGCAATTGCGAAGTGATTAAAAGATTTCTTTACAATTGCCTTCTTTATTTATTGGAGAGGCTGTTTTTCATTGCGGGGATTGTCACATAGACTTTATTCGCTGCAAAAATTGATACGGTTTAATGTAATAAGAAGATATCACTTATATAAATGAACGCATTTGAAATAATCGGTGGAAAACCGTTAAAGGGAGAGATTATTCCTCAAGGAGCAAAAAATGAAGCTTTACAAATTCTGTCTGCAGTTCTACTGACAGAAGAACCTATGACTATCAGTAATATTCCCGATATTAAAGATGTCAATAAGTTGATCGATTTGTTAGGAGCTTTAGGAGTAAAAATTAATCGCATAGATAAAGATACATACGTTTTTGAGGCCAAAGATATTGATATAGACTATTTTCAGTCACCTGAATTTAAGGAAAAAGGTGGCGGATTGCGCGGCTCCATCATGATCGTCGGACCTTTGTTGGCTCGATTTGGAAAAGCTGCAATTCCAAAACCTGGAGGTGACAAAATAGGTCGCAGAAGGTTGGATACACACTTTTTAGGTTTCGAAAAATTGGGAGCTAAATTTGTATATGATGCTTCTACACATTTCTTTAATGTCGATGCTACAGAATTAAAAGGGGGTTATATCTTATTGGATGAAGCCTCTGTGACAGGTACAGCAAACATTGTTATGGCTGCTGTATTAGCTAAAGGTACAACAACAATATATAATGCGGCATGCGAACCCTNNCTGCAAGATGTTGAACCGTATGGGTGCTAAGATTTCAGGTATCGGATCCAATTTATTGACAATTGAAGGCGTTGAACGTCTTGGCGGAACTTCCCATCGTATGTTGCCAGATATGATTGAAATTGGTTCTTTCATCGGATTGGCGGCAATGACAGGATCCGAAATTACAATTAAGGATGTGTGTTTTCAAGAATTAGGTGTTATTCCATCCGTGTTTTCACGTTTAGGAATTAAATTTGAACTACGCGGTGATGATATTTTTATTCCGGCACAGGATTCCTATGAGATTGATACCTTTATTGATGGTTCTATCTTGACGATTTCGGACGCGCCGTGGCCTGGCTTTACACCGGATTTGTTGAGTATCATTCTTGTTGTTGCGACTCAAGCAAAGGGAAATGTGTTGATTCATCAAAAAATGTTCGAAAGTAGATTGTTCTTTGTTGATAAGCTAATCGATATGGGCGCACAGATTATCCTTTGCGATCCACACCGCGCCACTGTTATTGGTTTAAATAAATCCCATTCCTTGAGAGGTATCGAAATGACATCGCCTGATATCCGTGCAGGTGTATCGTTATTGATTGCTGCCTTATCAGCAAAAGGAAAGTCTGTAATCCATAATATCGAACAGATCGAACGTGGTTATCAAGATATTGAGGAAAGATTACGTCAACTGGGTGCTGATATTAAACGAGTAGATGCTGAACCCAAAGGGCATTAATACGCATTAAACTTATGTTTTCAGGTTAGGCTGTATAAAGACAAAGAAGGCGTTGATTTATTCAACGCCTTCTTTGTTTTTATGGTAGAAATATAGGATTACATTAAAGGAGCTGGTGCTTCTTCCTCAAATAAAGGAAACTCTTTAATGATGTTGTACCAAGTGATAACTTTTTTGATATCCGATGTATATACGCGCGACTCATCGTGTCCAGGAGCCACTTCACGGAAGAACTCTCTTAATGTAGTGCCATCAGACTTTGTATCAGGTAAAGCAATACCTTTTTCTTTGATTGTCTCGAAGATATTCAATAGGCGTATTTCTTCTTCCTCACCATAGATTGTTATATCTTCTAAAGTCGCCATTTTAGTGGAAGATAAACTTACCACAGTTTTGATTTTAGCTTGATCAAGGGTCTCTAAAATAAAGCCGCCTTTATTTTGTCCAACTAATTTGAATAATCCTGGTTTACCAGTTACTGATACTAATGCTCTTAAATTCATCTTAATTATATTTAAATCTCCAAGAATTAATCTTCGATAACTTCAATTGATAAAATACGGTCTCCTTGTCTAATGTCATCCACGAGGTCAACGTTTTCGATTACTTTTCCAAAACAAGTATGGTTGCGGTCCAAGTGGGCAGTGTTATTACGGCTATGGCAAATAAAAAATTGTGAGCCACCTGTATTGCGGCCTGCGTGCGCCATAGACAAAACGCCTCTGTCATGGTATTGATTTTCACCAGTCAATTCACAGTCGATTTTATAACCGGGACCACCTGTACCAGGGATACCTGCAGCACCTTCACGTGAATTTGGACAACCACCTTGAATAACAAAGTCAGGGATGACGCGGTGGAAAGCTAAACCGTCGTAATAACCAGACTTAGCAAGTTTGATAAAGTTAGCTACTGTATTTGGAGCATCTGCTGTGTAGAATTGCACAGTCATGTCGCCTTTCTCTGTTTTAATAATCGCTTTACTCATATTCAAAAATTTTTATGAACTACAAAGATAACGTTTCAGAGCGAAATGTGAAGTAAATCAGGATCCTCAATTTTTCAAAATACCGGATTTATGAATTTTTAACATCTTGAAAAAATAGATAATAATTTATATATTTATGTTTACTAGCCGATTATAAAAACTTTACATGTCAAATCCGAACAAATTAGTTATTCGGGAGTGGTCTGAAGCAGACCGCCCGAGAGAGAAGCTACTGAATCAGGGTCGTAGAGCACTTACTGATGCTGAACTATTGGCGATCCTAATTGGCTCTGGATCCAAAGCTGAAAGTGCTGTAGAACTTTGCCGAAGGATACTTGTCGATGCTAAAAATAACCTTCACACGCTTTCCACGATGGATGTCAATGAGCTGAGCGAATACAATGGTATCGGTGAGGCCAAAGCTATAACAATCATCGCAGCTTTAGAATTGGCCCGACGTAAATCCGATGCGCCGCTCGAGGAGAGAAAAATGCTCAATAGCAGCAAACACGTCTACGATTTAATGAAACCAATTTTACAAGATCTTCCTCATGAAGAGTTCTGGACACTGTATTTGAATACGGGATATAGAATATTAGAGAAACAACTGATTGGTCGTGGTGGCAATGATTTTACGCCAGTAGACGTACGTATCATATTGCGAACTGCTTTAAGTCTTAAAGCGCATGCGATTATATTGGTTCATAATCATCCATCAGGTACATTATATCCAAGTAATGCTGACAAAATTCTGACGCAAAAAATTGCCGATGCATCGAAAATTATGGATATTAGGGTCGCTGATCATTTAATCTTTACCGATAATGGATATTATAGTTTCAAGGACGAAGGTGTAATCGAATAGCGATAGCAAATCTTATATGAACAAGAACAGTATTGAAAGATTCACGGATAGGGTTGTCGATTACGAGAAATTTAGGCCCAGTTACCCAAAGGAGATTATCCAAGTTCTTCGGGAGAAGATAGGGCTGGACAAGACATGGCTCGTGGCTGATTTGGGTAGCGGTACAGGTCTGTCAACACAACTCTTTCTGGAGAATGGAAATGATGTCTTTGCTGTTGAACCAAACCGCGAAATGCGGGAATCATTAATTCATCATTTTAAGACCCACAGAAATTTAATTGCATTAAATGCAACCGCAGAAAATACCTCGATTGAGACGGGGTGTGTTGATCTCATTTTTGCGGGGCAGTCATTCCATTGGTTTGATCGAAAAGAATGCCAGGCAGAATTTAATCGGATCCTAGCAAAAAATGGACATATTGTCTTGGTTTGGAATCAACGCGATCCAGAAGATGCTTTTCAAAAAGAGTATGAACAGTTTTTACTTAATCATATCCCAAGTTACCAGTCTGTTAGTCATAAAAATATTGGCGATGATGATCTGAGGCTTTTTTTTGATTCCCGACCAATGACAAAAGTATCTTTGCCCAATCAACAGGTGTTTGATCTTCGATCTTTTTTGGGACGTGTACGCTCTTCGTCATACTTTCCAAAAGAACAAGATGAATGCAAGAATTTATATGATGACCTTCGCCTGCTTTTTGAAAAATATGCAATTTCCGATCGGATCGTTTTCAAGTATGTCACCGAAATTTATATGAGCTAACCAATTACGAAATTGGAATCTGTAGCGCTTCTTTCGTCGCGTTTTTTCTTTTCCAATCGAAGACTCGTCTGATAGCCGAAGAATGGAATGGAAAAATCAATATGATGAAAGTAAGAACTAGGCCTATGACAGACATCCAGGTATAGGCATCATGGATCGAAAGTAATGAAGCTTGGAGCCGTACCGAGCCAACTATATTCCCTCCATGCAAAACCAAATTGTTTGTACTATCCATGACGTTGGCGAGATCATTAGCATGGGCAATTTGGAGGTGATAGTACCAGTTTGCAAGCATATTGGACCAGATAACGGGAACCACAAATGAACGGGTAAGAATAAGGAATACCAATCCAGAAAGATAGTACCGGCTCGGTATGTTACCTGCCATATAAACACCAATACCGATATAAGATGTCACAATCCCCATGCCTCGCAAAATGAGCGGAAGATAAAATAATGAAGTGTCCGCATGCCAAGCGACAATATCAGCAAAGAAAAAGCAAGATAAAGTATAACAAATAGCTGAAAACGCTAAGAGATACTTACACTTTTTGGTCTTTCTAAAATAAACATAAGAAACCAAAGCCCCAAGAAGATATCCGGGGATAACATACGTATTTACCTGTGCTTGTTTCAACGGATTTGTACCAAGGGTGACCCCTAAAAGTGATGTGTATAAGGATGTCGAACTGTAGAAAATTCCGAAAAGAAATATCGTGCCGACAGAAATTGCTAAGGTCCGTGTTGAAAATGCTTTAAAATTCAATAATGACTTTCTGATTAACAGACTTCGATTAATAAAGAGCATAAAAAAGCATACAGTTGCTATGCCTGTTATTAAGATCAGCTTTGAATGAAACCAATTTTGGCTCAATCCGTACGTACTGAAATAAGCAAAATTGAGTAAAGAAATACAGAACAGTATACTTCCAAACCAATCATACTGATAGAGTGGAACTTTTTTGAACTGCACGGATTTCATAAAAACAATGCATAGCAATAAAGCTATGGCTAACAGTATATTCTGGAATAGGAAGACGCTTTCCCAATAAAAATTTGTAGCAAATATGACCGATACGTAGTTTGCTATTGCCGGAATGACCATCGTCATTGGGTAGTAGATGGCATATAATTGATAACGCTCGCCTCGCGGCATTAAAAATGGAATCATTTCACCTATGATAGCCATTGTTACGATGATTTTTGCACTACCAATAAAAAATGTTGCCATGCAAATATTTACGCCGTTGCTCGCATGTTCTAAAATCGCGTTGGAAGTTAGCATGATCACAATAGAAACAATCAGGATCGTCTTTTTAGGGAATAACTTCAATAATCGGAAAACGAGCGGAATGGCACAAACCATGCCTGCATAATAGCAATAGGTAGCCATGCTGAGATCTGCAGTAATACCTGCATAGCCATTCATGACATAAGTGTTGATGGAAGATGGAATTCCGTTATTAAAAGAAAACAAAATATTAAGTATGAACAAAAGGAAAAGTTCCCATCCCGAACTCAGCCAATCTCTAAATATACGATCTTTCATAAGCTATTTTACACGTATTATGGCATTCATGCCCACGCGGAGCAAAGAAAGATCAGATGCCGAATTTGAAGCCGTAAAATTAATTCGAACTGGAATCCGCTGTTGTACTTTGACAAAGTTCCCCGTGGAGTTGTCCACTGGGACAGCAGAATATTTGGATCCGGTAGCCTCAGATATGGCAACAACTTCTCCTTGATAAGTTTTTTCAGCTAGTGCGTCAATCTTTATCTTCACCTCCTTTCCGACGCTGATGTCCTTCATTTGGCTTTCAGTATAATTTGCGGTGATCCATTTTTGCTCATCACGGACAATATTGACCAACGAAGTCCCATTTTGTACCAGTTGGCCTTCTTCAATATTCCTTCTGCCTAAAACACCGTCATAAGGTGCCGTAATAACCGTGTAGGAAAGCTTTAATTTAGCTAAGTCAATCGCTGATTTAGCTTTCATAAGCAATGCATCGTTGACGGAAAGTTTCTGTTCTGACTCATGTGTGCTAAGCTTAGCACTGCGTTCTTGAGCTAGAAGAGCCTTGTATTTGGCAGACATGGCCTCATAATCGGATTTTACCTGATCAAATTGATAGCGAGTTACAGCTTCATCTTTCACTAAACTTTCATAACGTTTGTAGTTCGCCTCCATATTATCAAGTCGGGCCTTCATTTCGTCAATATTGGCATTTGCGATCATTGTGCTATTGCTGGCGATGGCAATCCCCGCTTTCGAAATAGTTCTGCTGGCCTCGGCATCGGCTAAGGCCGCTTCCGCATTTTGCAGTAAGATCCTATATTCCATGTCATCAATAATAACTAAGGTATCGCCTTTATGTACTTTTTGATGGTCATCAAATCGAATGGACTTAATATAGCCGCTTATTCGGGAATTTATGGGGGTAATATGGGCATCTACTTGGGCATCATCTGTGTAGACAGATTCATTGATGTGAAAAAAGACTAATATACCCCAAATGATTGTTACAATGATTATTGTGGCAGATAGGATATTAATCGTCCATATTCTTCGTCTTCTTTTGATTTCTTTATCACTTAGTGTTGAACTACTCATGACTCACGTTTACTTATTTTAACTCTATTCTTCAGATCAATCTCGATCCTGGCTATTGTTTGTCTATCACTGCTGTAAGCTTCTCCAATAGACTCGTAATTTCCAATATTTTTTTTTCGGGCATCGCTTTCAGGATGGACGCATAGAGATCTTGTTGAACAGGATCCAGTAAGGCCCTATACTCATCACCTTTCAAGGTCAATTGAATTAAATTATTTCTTCGGTCGTTGGGATCATTGACCCGTTTCACCAGATCACGCTTGCAAAGATTATCGATCAGTGGAGTAACACTTGCCTTGTTCTTCTGTATGGCCATGGCAATGTCCTGCTGATTCATCTGTTCTTTTTTCCAAAGTGCTGCTAATACTTGCAACATTTCGTAAGTAATATCCAATTGTTGTTCTTTTATTTTAAGAATGTAATACTGTTTTAGACTCGTTCTCAATGCAATAATGCTATCCACCAATGGCTTCACCGGATTTAAAGATTCGTTTTCCATATTACAAAGTTAAATATAAAACAGTTAAATATCAAACTAATATACCTGCTTTAGTTAAATATGTGTTAAAGATGATAGAAGACCTAAGTGATGGCATTTTATTTGGTCGGATTGTAATGAAAGGAAAAAAAGATATGTTAGGAGTTGAATTAATATTCTTGAGACGTTTCTTATTACTTCTTCCCTTGTTGGGAATGGGTGTTATCGTGAAGGGACAGCAAACACATGCTTTTAATTACTTGGAGCAAGACTATCGTTTGATGTATCGCTGGTTGGAGCCTGTCTTTCCTCCGAATTCACAGGCAAATAATGAAACGATGGGCGTGGAATTATCAGATAATGTCGATGAGCCATTGGATAAGTTAAAGATTTTGGCGGAAAAGCAGCGTTTTATGGGAAGAGTTAGCGAAAAGGTTTATCAGGGGGCAGATGTTGTGACCTCTTCTGATGAGTCAGTTGCTGTTATCAAGTATTCATCTTCTCACTCTTCAACAGGCTATCGCGTTGCATTAGATAGAAAAACCAAAGCGTATTATCGTGGTAGACCTGTCTTTGTGGATGCTAAAGGTGTAAAATACATCATCGATTCAAAATTTGAAAAGCAGATCGTGAAATAAGATTATCCGTTCACTGAAAATCAGCCGAGGATATTGAGCAGGTATTTTTTATCCAAATAAAAGGTGTCCAAACTACCTCCATCATCAAGAATGGTGCTGCTAATTTCCTTTTTGTGGAGTTGTAAAGTCTGGATTTTATCTTCAACAGTATTGGGACTGATCAAACGAACGGCCGTAACGTTTTTTTGCTGTCCTATACGATAGATACGGTCTATTGCTTGCTGTTCCACAGCTGGATTCCACCAAGGATCCACTAAATATACAACATCAGCTGCAGTCAGATTAAGTCCTGTTCCCCCAGCTTTTAAGCTGACAAGGAAAACGCGAAGATCCCGATTGGATTGAAAATCGCTGACCAGCTCGCCTCGATTCTTAGATTGACCAGTCAGCATTAACGATTGGATCCCATTTTTATCCAATGCTTCCTTGATTAAAGTCAACATGCTTACAAACTGTGAAAAGACAATTATCTTATGTTGATCCTGTTTATGCTGAATCTGCTCAATAAGCATTTCAATTTTCGCTGAGTCTTCTGTCGTCGTCAGATCTTCACCTTTAAGTAGCTTGCTGGAGTTACATATCTGTCGTAATTTGGTTAAGCCTTTTAACACATACATTGGACTTTTTCGAATTTCATCACCATCTTTGGCAGAGATAAAATCCCGAAACTCTTTTTCATAAAGATCGTAGATTCTTCGTTGCGGTGTTTTCATTTCACAGTAGAGAACAATTTCGTTTTTCTGTGGAAGATCATGTAGTACGTCTTGTTTCGTTCGCCGTAGAATAAACGGTTTTATTTTATCTTTTAGCATTTTTTTTCTTTTGCGGTCATGAAAGGCATCAATAGGTGTTGTATAAACATCTTTGAAATACTTTTTATTCCCCAGAAGTCCGGGAACAATAAAAGATAACTGTGAAAAAAGATCCATCGTATTATTTTCGATAGGAGTTCCGGTTAGAATAATACGATTTCTTGATTTCAATAAATTTACGGCTTGATAACGTTGCGAATCCGGATTTTTAATATGTTGCGATTCGTCCAAAATGACGTAATTAAAACGAACTTTTTTTAAAATATTAATATCGCTCAGTACATTGTGATACGAAATGAGGATCAAGTCAAACTGCGTTATTTGTCCGTGCATTTCCCCCCTTTTAGGGCCATCCAAAACCAAGGTATTGAAAGAAGGTAAAAATTTTTGAATCTCACGTTTCCAATTAAAAATCAATGTGGTCGGAAGTATAAGTAAAGTTGGGTCAGAATACCCACGTGCCTTTTGAGTAGCCAAAAATGCCAGGATCTGTATCGTTTTTCCCAATCCCATGTCATCTGCCAGACATGCGCCGAAATTGAGGCTATCCAAGAACTGTAGCCATTGAAGTCCCTGTTGCTGGTAAGGACGTAGCTTTCCCGTAAATGTATCGGGTATAGGCAGAGGGATAGGAGAAGGCAGCGACGAAAGTTGATCTCTCAGTTGCGCTAACTCAGTTCTGACGATAGAGGTCAGATCTGTCTTATCAAAGATCTTATCGATTTCGTTGAACTTATATTTAGGTATTTGAATGAAAGAATCTTCCACCGCTTCCGCTGTGTTAAAGTAAGCTTCAAATTTCGCTAACCATTCCGTTGGCAGAATTCCTTGTGTACCATCGTCCAAAGCAATAAATTGTGAGCGGTTCCGCACAGCTTTCTCCAGCTTTTTTAGAGACACGCTTTTGGGACCAAACTTAACTTGAATATTCGCATTGAACCAATTTTGACCGCTCAATACTTCTACATGTATTTTCCCTTTAAAGGGGCTTAATTTATTTCCACGTAGCTTATTAAATCCAATAATTTGGATACCATGCTGCTGCCATTCTTCAAAAGCCTCTAAAAACCAATTTTGATCTAGAAAATACTTCCGGTGTAAATAAAAATGTTGAAAACTACCATCATCCAGCTGCTCCTGGAAGTAAGGGTGTTGTTTGAGCAATAAGGAAATGATTTTGAGTTCTGAATCTTTTTTTCTATCAACCAGGAATTGAGTCCCTTTGCTATCTGTCCCAAATATATTGCGCTTGCTGAGCACCGGAATCTCCACGTCTCCATAGCGCATAACGGGAATGAGGTTTACAAAATCTTCAGACTCTTCCAAGAAAAGAAGTGGCTGCATATCCTGATAGTAGGGGTTTTCCTTTAATTGTGGTTTACTGGCTTTAGGGATATCCCTAAATACGAGCTCGACAGAATTAGCGAGAGGCTCAAGAAATAACTTGTTGAAATCGTTGAACTTACTACGGTGTATTAGTAATTGTTCTCCTTTGTTGCCAAATAACCGAACAAGTTTGAGATGAAGTTCACTCTCAATAAGATAAAGATGATTTTTAACGCGGATGAAATGGTCAAATAGGATACACAAATCCTGTAAACGATAGGGTATACCGTGAATATGGATTTCACCTTTAATCACATAGAACGATTTGTTGTGTGCAATATCAAGTTTAATCTCACCTTTGTTTAGACCAATCTGTATTGCGGAAAGGGAGCTTGCTCCAATATGTTCTGTTTTCTCATAATCATGTAGATAGAAATCCAATGCGAGCGGATTTTTCACAATAGCGCGTAATGTGGGCGAAATATCCATACCCTGTTGTTGCAAGGGTTGAGCCAACTGACTGACAGCGGTATAGAATTGGGCTTCTTCAATTGAGTTGGTTCGCCAGATGCGGGTTTGACTTTCTATAACTGAAATTGGATTCTTTGGCGTTCCCGATTTGGTCACAGGACTTTGACATAGCTGAATTTGCAAATGCTTATAATAGCGATTTCGTGTTAATACGATAAAGTCCCGTTGCTGTTCAGTCGGTATTTTAGTACTTGTCGTCTTCGGCATCTGAAGATCAAAATCATCAATTGACGTCAGTTGCTTATCCTTCAATAGGAATTGGAGGTTTCCATCCTGAATCTCGGCGATGAAATAGTTTTCTAGGAATGGCTCATTTTCTAAGCCGTATTGAACAGCAACTTTTTTTAATAAACTTTGATAACGGTTGTGGTCAAAAAAAGAAAGCCAGCTCTCTTGTGTAAACACCTTGGTTAATGTTGCTTTCTGGTGACTGCAGAAACCATGCTGCGCACAATTGCAAAATAAATTCGTTGTTGGAGCGGTGAAGATAATCCTAACTTCAAAATCTGTATAATTTTCTAGTACCTGAAAAGTTGCTTGGTTTATCGCCATCTCTTTAACATGGATTTGGAAATGAGCCAAGGAGGTATCCATCCAAGGGAAATACGAATAACGGCTCACTTTTGTGAAGTCGATATCCGTTAAAGTATATTGATGGAAGTCCATAGAGAAGATTAGAAATTAAAACTCATACCTGCGTAATAATTACGTAGTGGAGCAGGATTGAAATATCGGCCTCCAAAGGCATTGATATCATTTCCTAGGCTATACTTTTCATTCAGCAAATTATCAGCCCCCACAAACAGTTTGATGGTGCAAAGAGTTCCGATGGTTTTACTCCAAGACAGTTTTCCTTGTAACAAATGATAACGTTTAGCATACACTGTATTGGCGTCATCCAAGGGTATTGTGGCGGTTAAATTGGATCGCACATCCAGACGAAGTTCATTGGGAAAAAGAACGTTCAACGAATTTGTCCATACTGTTTTGGGAACCGCGGTGAGCCTATTACCACTATAATTGTTTTCACCCACTGTATAGCTTTTAAAGGTATAATCATTTAATGAAAAATTACTTGAAAGCTGCAAGCTGCGAATGATGCCACTTTTTTGAGGTGTGATCAAGTAAGTTAATATCGAAGCTTCAAGACCTTTTTGATCTATTTTACCAGCATTTTGAAAATATTCTGCGCCGTTCTCCCGTACTTGTCGAATAATTGCATCGTTCATTTGATAAGTGTATGCTGCCGCATCTAAAATGATGCGCCGATTCCACAAATGCCAACGTATTCCGACCTCATGATTTGTTCCTGTCTCTGGTTTTAAATCTGTATTGATAAGATTGTCCGAAGAACGTACTTCGGCTATGGTGGGAGCCGAAAAACCTTTGGAAATGGAAGCTCTAACCGCAAAGTCAGGACTGACTAAATAAGAAGCTGCCGCCCGGGGCATCCAGGTCTCTCCAAAATTTAGATTTGATTTGCTGTCCTGTTGGATTGGAAAACGCTGCTGGTAGGAAATTTTATTTTCATTCAGTCCAACAGATAATTCTACCTGGAGCCGCTCAAGCCATGTTATTTGTGTACGCACAAAATAGGATTGTTGACTGTTCTCCAGTTTGTCTTTAGCTTGAGGATTTGTTGCAACACCCTGATTGTTGTCATAATTATCTATGGCATACCATCCCTTTTGAGTCTCCAATCCAAGTTGAACCTCATATTTTAAAGTCTGACTAAGAAGATCTGCATAGGACAAATATATACGGGAGCCAAGATTCTTTTCATCTCTTTTTTCGTAGTTTGTTATAAAAGGATTTTTTATCTGATTGGAGGAGCCAAAGACGCTGGCAAATAACGTTAGTTTAGAGTTAATCTGTGTGCTATTGCTCAATCCACCAAAGAATGTTTTATCGTAAATCGCCGCTTTTTGTTCTGCGGCACTTGGATTTGGCCCCCCTTTTGGACGTGATTGTCTGCGGTCGCTTTCCATTTGCGCTGCGGTCAGTCCGCCAGGTGTTTGATAGCCTAGATCTGAATAAAATCCTGTGAATTTTAATGCTGAAGATCGGGTATATTGCCAATTGTAATTCAGTTGGATATTCTTCTTATTTAGCGCTGAATGCGCTCTGTAGCCATCGCTGCGTGTCCAGCTCTGATTGATAGCTATTTGTTGCGTTTCGTTTACAGGTAGGACAGCACTTAATTGTTGTTGAAAAAGACCATACGAGCCACCTGTTAATTGAAGATCGACCTTCGATTTCGTTATTTCATTAAAGCCCTTGCTGTATACTGACACGACTCCCCCGGAGTTGGCACCATAAATAGAACCATCAGGACCTTTTAATACATTGATTTGATCAATCGAAAATGGGTCTATCAGGTTGAAATAGGTATTTCCGCCAGCATCGGTGAGCGGAAAATCATCTAAATAGATTTTTACGTTTCGGACACCAAAGGGAGAGCGAATCATGCTACCCCTTAAGGCTAAACGTNNAACTTCCCGGAGAACGTTCTTCCATACGGACGCCAGGTATTGTGTTTATGGCCGATACTAGGGAAGGCGACTGCTGGGATTGGATACTTTGCTGACTGAGAACTGCCGCCGACGCTGTTAATCGCAATAAAGGCTGCTTGTTGAAGTAAGCTTTGATTTCCACTTGTTCAAGCTTATGTGTTGTACTGTCGATCGTTTGTCCATATAATTTGCCACATAGACAACATGCGGCAAGTAAGTAGTTTGTTTTCATTTTTGAGCTTTTTCTGTCACATTTGATCCGTCAAACGAAGCAACAACATCGGGCTAATTTAGTTATTTTATAGCAAATGAATGTTGTTAAATTTGCGAATTAGAAAGCTTCATTTAATCCTAAAAAGAATCCACGGGATCCATATTTTCCAATGGCGTAATCTAGACAAAGATTTGTTCTTGTGGCTTTGTTGAAGAGAACCCGCAGTCCAGCACCACCGCCAGGTTGCCATCTTTCAAACAGTTTAGTCCCTAATTCATCGCTCGCAGTTTGGAGATTGAAAAATGCGGCTCCACTCAAAAAACGATTTTTTAAAATCGGAAAACGATATTCCGCCTCCGCATATCCGAAAGAAATACCTTTGAAATAACCGATCGTATAACCACGGCCGCTTCTTACGGCCACGTCTCTTCCCGTACCCGGTAGATCAAAGTAGGGAAGCGTACCACCTAGTTTATAAGAACCCCAATACCAAAAGGCAAGCACATGAGCGGGATCTGATTCCGATAAGCTGAAATACTTTCGAAAATCAGTACTTAACTGAACCGCGCTCTTGCTGCTTCCGAGCAACGTCGTGTTCCATCGAATTCCAATGTCAGAATAGATACCCTTATAAGGCCTATTCGGATTGTCTCGCGTTGTATATTGCATATTCAACAATACGCCATTTGAATTATAGCTATCAGGCGCAAAGCCATGCTTCTCAGTGTAAATTGTATTTGGTGTAATATTGCCATTTGGACCGCTGCTTTTTATTTTACGACGTAAATCGAAAGCTAATCCAGCACCCAAGAACAGACCGTCAGCTACACGTTTATAGACTTTTTCATTGAACGTAAACGCATTGTATGTCGCGCCATATTTTTTGTGCTCGGGGTTGGCAAGTATTTCTTCATCCGTATTTCCCCATTTGCCATATGGGGTCATGCCAAGGCCCGCGTCTAAAGCGACCATTTTCACTAAGGCAAAAGCGCCCTGAAAGTTTAGTTTATTATTGGGTGTAAAAACATTATGGCTGATGTAGAAGACCATAATATTCTTTGTAGTGATGGAGGCTGAAGTTGCCGCGATTGACATCGTTGTTGTTTTGGGGTCCCCAAGTGCTTTCCCTGCGACAGCTTTAATTCCGATCTGTCCCCCAATGGGCGGATTGTATGCGATATTCGGCATTAACGTGATGGGGGAGCGCTTGCTGGAAGGTTGTTTTTTTCGTTTAGGGTGTATAATACGGCCAATCAGATCGGATATGTCATATTGACTAGTCAATATGGAATCACGCCTATGCGTATAGAGGTCTACAGAATCCTTTTCTACTTTGGATTGGGCTTCAACCAGGTGCGGCAATAAGAGTATAAGAGTCCATGACAAAACGAATCGAAAGAAATAACTATAGCTTGGAAGATGCTGCATATATATTTTGGTTTACCTGAAATGTAAACGTAAAAAAAAATAAAATGTTTTCTCAAAGTTGGAAGATACCGCTCATTGGGGTGTCCTTGGTCAAAGTTGGTGCTCTTTCATGCATCCGTATAGACTTGTTTAACGGCGTCGTAGAATTAAACTTGCAAATAAGAGCAAATTTATCTTAGTTTGATTATTTAAACTCGGACATGATAAGAAGAAGATTATATAATTGCGGATTGACACNNCAGGGAAAAATTATTGGCAAAATTTTGGCAAATATGATGTACGGGTTCAATTGGATCCTGCCGCAAAAAAAGTAAGTGGTAATGAAACTATCGTATACACGAATAATAGTCCCGATACACTAGCACAGCTGGCAATTCGCTTTGTCAACAATGTTCACAAGCCAAATGCCGTACGTGCTGCTTATGCGTCGGACGATTATCTGACTTCCGGCTTAAGGATCAAATCTTTTAAGCTGAATGGACAGGTCTATGATGTGGATAGCAAGGACTGGGGGACAGTTAAACTTGGCAATTTTGGACAAAACATATTGCCAGGAAGCACAGCAACATTGGAAATCAGTTGGGAATACCCTTTGTCTGCTGAAAGTGATCGGGAGGGATTGCTTAATGCCTCTACCTTTTATTGTGCCTATTCCTATCCGAGAGTGTCCGTATATGATGATTACAACGGTTGGGATGTATTGGAACACAACGGTAGACAGGAGTTTTACAACGGATTCAATGATTATGAATTTGAGATAACGGTACCGAAAAATTTTGTTGTATGGGCGACCGGCGAACTGCAGAATGCATCGGCAGTGCTGCAGAAACCTATTCTGGATCGCTTTGAAAAGTCAAAACGTAGCAGTACCCCGATTCATATTGCGACGGACACAGAAATGAAAGAAGGTAAAGTGACCACGCAACAAGAATGGAATACATGGAAATTTAAGGCTTCTTATGTGCCCGATTTTTGCTTCAGTGTGAGTGATAATTATATTTGGGATGCAGCTAGTGTAGACCTGGGAAGCAAGCGTGTGAGTGTACAATCCAGTTATGTTGCCGGGACGCCAGATTTCGAACAATACATTGGCTGGCAACAATATTCAATTGAATGGTTTTCCAAAAATTGGCCTGGTGTGACCTATCCATATCCTACAATGACTGCAGTGCAGGGATTTGCGGATATGGAATATCCGATGATGATTAACGATTCAAGTGTGCCGGATAACTTTGTAGACGCTCGGCAAACAGCCGATCATGAAATTGCACATACCTATTTCCCTTTTTACATGGGTATTAATGAGACCCGATATGGTTATATGGATGAAGGTTGGGCTACCGCTTTGGAGTTTTGGATTGGAAATTCGGAGATTGGAGAAGAAAAGAACAAAGAGCTTTTTAAAGATGCTCGTGTGAAGCGTTATATTTTTGACGCGTCTACCGAAGAAGATCAGCCTTTAATCACAATGACCTCACAGTTGAATGGACTTGGTTATGGAAATAACGCCTATATCAAAGCAGCATTATCTTATATTGCATTGCGAGACTACCTCGGCGATGTAGTTTTTAAGAAAGCATTACATCATTATATGGACCTTTGGCATGGAAAGCATCCGACACCTTGGGATTTCTTCTATAGCATTAATGCTGGTGCTGGACAAAACCTAAATTGGTTTTGGAAAAATTGGTACTTCACAAATAATTATATCGATTTAAAAGCAGATGACTTCAAACAGGTTGGATCTAAAAATTCACTTACTGTTGCCAATATAGGAGGCTTTGCTGTTCCATTTGATGTCTTAATAACCTATGCCGATGGTTCGGTAGAGAAAAGGCACCAAACCCCCGCAGTTTGGCAATCCAATGAAAAACAAACAATAATAACTTGGTCTTCACCCAAAAAGGTGAAAAATATTGCCATTGATGGTGGTATTTTTATGGATTATACGGCCAAGGATAATGTTTGGGCACGCTAAAATAAATTCATTCATCTTGTCAGCCTTTTTATCGAAAGGTTGACAAGATTTTTTTATGCCACAGAATAATGCATTGGTCGACTGATCGGACTACTTACCATTGTCGATTGTTCGGAACGTCAGATTTACACGCGCATGAAGAATTTTTTTTGTTGGCGGAAGTCGGTGAAGCCAATAAGTCTGTGTAAGGCCTTTCATGACCAAAAGACTGCCATGTCCCAGAATGAGATCTATTTTTTCTTTCGAAGATTTGTGTTTGAAAGCAAATTTTCGCTCGGCCCCGAAGCTTAAAGAGGCAATTGCACCATTCTTTTTCAGGTCTTTTTCACCATCACTATGCCAGGCCATACCTTCATCGCCATTGTGGTAGAGATTTAACAGGCAGGAGTTAAAGGTTTCTTGCGTTTTTTCTTCTGCAATTTTTTTTAATTCGAGCAGTTCTTTTGTCCAAGGAAGTGCCCTTTTTGTTGTATTGGAATAGCTGTATTCAAAAGGTTGATCTCCGTACCAAGCAACTTTGCGTTTGGTGACAATCTCATTGCCAAAAATAATGGCCCGGTCATTTACCCATTCGATGGTATCAATGAGCAGATCAAAGTAGCTGTTCGCGTCCTGTTGGTTCAGTATTTTTCCATAGTAATTGACAGTCCCATCATAGGGGAGAATATTACGATTACCATCAAAGAGATTGTCGAAAAGTTCCATACTATTTTATTTTTTTACTCAATGGCGGTGTGCAAGCTTTCCCATCCGATCATCGCTGTTTTACGCATAGGATCCCATCGATAACCACCAAATAGGCCGCTATTTTGTATGACTCGATGACAGGGAATGAGGTAAGCGATAGGGTTACTTCCAACAGCTGTACCGACTGCACGTGAGGCCTTAGGACTTCCGATTTGCGTGGCAATAGATCCATAGGTGCTTAAATTACCCATTGGAATCTTTAAGAGAGCTTCCCACACCTTAAGTTGAAATTCAGTTCCTTTCAGGTGTAATTTAATTTGACTGATATCTTGATCCTGCGGATTTAATGCCTTTAAAGCATTTTCGTGCATACTGTTGCCTTGTACTTGGAAAGTAGCATGTGGAAATCGTTGTTGAAGATTATGAAAAGCTAAAGTAGGCTCCTCTTCGTAGGCGATATGACAAATGCCTTTTGTTGTAGATGCAATGATGATATTGCCAAAGAGTGTTTCATAATGATGATAGGAGATTGACAAGTTTGCCCCTTCATTTTTATATTCGGCAGGTGTCATCCCTTCGATATTAATAAATAATTCGTGCAGTCTGCTACTACTGGAAAGACCAAGTTGATAAGTAGTTTCTGCGATATTATTGTTTTTCAGTAATGATTTTGCATGGTTTACACTGATGTATTGCAAGAATTTTTTTGGACTTGTTCCAGCCCAGGCCGTAAACATCCGTTGAAAATGAGCTTCACTCATGTAGACATGGGAAGCAATCTGAGCCAATGATGGCTGTGTTTTGAAATTTTCCTGTAGAAAATGTATCGCTTTGGCGATACGTTCGAAATCTACTTCTTGTTGAATAGTCATGATTGTTCATCTAATTTATACAAAGTTGCTGAAAGGGTAGAGCCTAAACAATCCGATTTATGCTAAATTACATGTTGCTTTAAGAAGATTTATCCGAATGACCCAATGATTTTTCAGGCGCTACACGGTCACGGATCAATTGTTTTAGTTCTTTTATCTCCGGAAATCGACCTTCCCTTTTTCGGTCAAAAATTTCTTGGTCGTTAACCCTGATGGTGTAACGGCCCGCAATCTCACTTGGAACAAGTTGAACAGCATGAATTTCATCTGTGAATGAACTCAGGACTTCTTGAGCCATATAAGCCGCGCGGAGCATCCAATTGCATTTTGGACAATATTCGATTTCGATTACAGGTTTTTTCGTCATGAGTCAAATTAAAATGTGCTTTTTGATAAAACAAATTTATCGATCCTATTGCTGCTATCAAAGTGCTATTTATACGCTAACAAAAAATTCCCGGCAGATATTTAACCAATTTTCAGTGAAGTCATAGTGAGTGACCCTGCTACGGAGTTATCGTTAAAAAGCACTAAGTCATCCTTTTTTTCCTGTAAGCCCAAGGTATAGATTAAGGGTAGATAATGTTCAGGAGTGGGAATAGCCAAATCAAATTCTTTACCTTGTTTTCTAAATTCAATTAACGCCTGATGATTTCCATCTTGAATGAATTGCTTCATTTTTTCATTAGCAATTGATGCCCATTCATAGGCGTAGCCCGTTGTATCCAGTTTATCCCATGCTACCATCCGTAAGTTGTGGACCATATTGCCACTTCCAATAATCAGCACGCCCTTTCTTCGGAGTTCGAGCAGCTGTTGGGCAATCTCATAATGGTATGAAGCCGGTTGTGTATAGTCAATGCTCATTTGTATAATTGGGACATCCGCATTGGGATAGAGGTGTTTAACTACAGACCAGGAACCGTGATCCAATCCCCACTTATCATCCAGGTGAACCTCTGCTTTGGTAATCAGGCTTTGTGTTTCCAATGCCAGTGCGGGGCTTCCAGGAGCAGGATATTGCACGTCAAATAAAGCCTGTGGAAAACCGCCAAAATCGTGAATGGTGGCTGGATGTTCCATTGCAGTGACAAATGTTCCACGTGTCTCCCAATGGGCTGAAACCACAAGAATAGCTTTAGGCTTTTCGAAAGTCTGTCCTATTTTTTTGAATCCTTGGACAAATTCATTGTCTTCTATTGCGTTCATGGGGCTTCCGTGACCTAAAAACAAAACTGGGAAATTGTCCGTTGCCTCGAGTTGCTCGGAGAATTTATATAAAGAGCTCACTTGATGTGCAGCTCCAGTCAATGGTAAAGTTGCCATAATTTTAATAAAATCCTTTCTACGCATTTGTATCTTCTGTAATTGCGTCATTGTTCGATACAAAAGTAGGAGATGCACTTACTCCTGTGGTATTATTATCCTGTCAATCTGTTGTATTATTCGGAAATAAGTCTTTGTATCTCCTGCCTAAATTCGGATGGAGTCATACCAGCTTTCTTTTTGAAAACATGGGTAAAATAGGCTTTTTCTTGGTAGCCTAATTCAAAACCTATTTCGGCGATGGTTTTGTTTGTCGTCAGCAACAAGTTTTTGGCTTCAATGAGTTTTCTTGTTTCGATGATTTCGGAGACACTTTGTTGTAAAATATTCTGACAGATAAGATTTAGATTGCGTGATGACATAAACAGCTTTTCCGCATAAAAATGGACTCCCTCGGGGCGACGATAATTCTCTTCCAAAATAGACAGGAAACTCGTGAAAGTTGTGCTCTGATTTTTCAATTGCTGTTGCGCATCTGGAAATTGCCTTTTACGTTCAGATTCAATCATGGTAAAAGTCGTACTTAACAATTGTTTAATGACCGCATAGTCTACCGCGGTCTGCTGGGTTTCCTGCTCCATCATTTTGCAAAGCGTCATTAATCGTGTAAAACAAGCTGCGGTTGGGAAAACTAAAGTCGCATTTTCATGAAAGTGTGAATAAAGTTGAAAAGTCGTTTCAGGGATAAATTCACTTTTAAATCGGATGACCCAAAAATCAATTTCCTCTTGGAGAAGGAGAGGTTTGACACGGTGTTTTTTTCCTTGGGTAACAAAACTTATGAATGGCGCATCATATGCTCTTGTTTTAAAATCGATGAAATGCTCGAGCTGCCCTTTTACTCCAATGATTAATTCTTCGAAATCATGTTCATGGATTTCATTTTGGGATCGCTGGATTCGTAAGGCCTCGGCGGCATCGATTTGATAAATTTTGAAAAGTACGTTCAAAACAATAGAAAATAAGTTTACCGTTATACGAATATACAGCTTAGTTTGAACAAATGAGTGGAGTTGTCAACTTCCTCTAATAACACGATCTCCGCCTACCCGTATTGTATTCAGAAACCTCATTGACTGTCTCTCGGTATTTTAGGCTACCTTTTACTACAGAATCTAGCCATATCCTATATTAGTTTAGTATTAGTCTATATTTAGCTTAGTCTTACGTT
>DKIT01000228.1:6148-7798 GCA_002454415.1 Sphingobacterium sp. UBA6711 | reverse complement strand
TAGCAGCACCTGTTGAGTTAGGAACGATGTTTGCAGCAGCAGCGCGTGCACGGCGGAAGTCACCTTTAGGATGAGGTCCGTCTAGAGTCATTTGGTCACCTGTGTAAGCGTGGATTGTAGTCATTAATCCTTCAACTACACCAAATTTGTCGTTCAATGTTTTCGCCATAGGAGCTAAACAGTTTGTTGTACATGAAGCGTTAGAAACGATGTTTTGATCTGCTTTCAATTCTTTGTGGTTTACACCCATAACGAACGTAGGGGTGTCGTCTTTTGCTGGAGCAGACATAACAACTTTCTTAGCACCTGCATCGATGTGTTTTTGAGCCAATTCTTGAGTCAAGAAGAAACCTGTAGATTCGATAATTACTTCAGCACCTACTTCATTCCATTTCAAGTTTGCAGGATCTTTCTCCGCTGTAACACGGATTGTTTTTCCGTTAACAACCAAGTTACCGTCTTTTACTTCTACAGAACCGTCAAATTTGCCATGTGTTGAATCGTATTTCAACATATAAGCCATATAATCTGGTTCAACTAAGTCATTGATACCAACAATTTCAATTTCTGGACGATTGATAGCTGCTCTAAATGCTAAACGACCAATACGGCCAAACCCGTTAATTCCAATTTTCATATTCTTAATTTTTATTGATATAATATTTAATTAAATTGTGTATTGGTTCTTTCACAACAGTGCCAATACTGATATCAAACTCTTCACCGGCAACTTCTCTGAGGATGTTTTCATAGTTAAACGCTACCGAACCTGTAAAGTTGACATCGCTGTCTGGATATTCTTTCATTAAAGGCTTGATGTACGTCTTAATAAAGGTACGAAGCCCATTTTTTATCAACTGTGTTATAAAAAGGTGATCTCTATTTTCATAGACAAAATCTGTAAATGAGTTTAAGAAATTTGTCGGCTGTGGAGCGATATACACCTTCTCGAGGATACTTTTCTTGTCAATGGTGAATTCCCGTTCTAATTTGTCGCGAAGATCTACCGGCAGGGTATCCGTCATATAATGTTTGAGCAACTGCTGACTATTCCAATTTGTCGCGCCTTCGTCGGCCAGGATATAACCCAAGCCATAATTGTTGTCGATGACCTTTTTGCCGGTATAATAAGCCGCATTCGAACCACTCCCGATAATACCAATAATTCNNACCGCCAGTCTGAAAATCGAGATCCACTATATACTACTGCTATCATACGCTATGCTATTTTGATTATAAAATCTCAGCCATCTCCAATAAATCAGGGCTAAGTTTGATTTCCTTATTGCTGATTGCTTCTTCAATTGGAGTTGTTTTGATTTCATTGGCACGCAGTCCTACAGTAACCCGTGTATTTCCAGCCAATAATTCATTGACTGCAGCAAAGCCCAATCGACTAGCAAGCACGCGGTCAAAGCTGGTAGGAGCTCCACCCCGTTGCAAATGCCCTAATATACTAACTTTCGTGTCGTAATGATCAAACTTTTCTTTTACTTTTTTTGCAACATAATAAGCGCCGCCATTTTGGTCTCCCTCAGCAACAATAACGATGGATGAAGATTTCTTCTTAATAGCACCATCCTCTAGGTGACGGATCAGATCATCAATGGCAGTTTCTTTTTCAGGAAGCAAGATCGCTTCCGCGCCACC
>DKIT01000228.1:3198-6026 GCA_002454415.1 Sphingobacterium sp. UBA6711 | reverse complement strand
GACCGGGTATTCCTATGATGGGGATTTCAAATTCTTTTGAGAAAAAGTTCGCTCCAGTGAATGTACCATCGCCGCCGATGACAACCAAAGCATCGATTCCGGCAGCGATCAGATTATCATATCCTTTTTGGCGTCCCTCTTGGGTTTTGAACTCCATACAACGTGCAGTCTTCAATATTGTACCACCGCGTTGGATAATATTGCTGACCGAGCGTGTATCCATCTCCATGAAATTTGCATCAATCAAACCTTGATAACCCTGATAAATACCAGTTACTTCTAATCCTTTATGTAACGCTGTGCGAACAACTGCACGTATACAGGCGTTCATACCAGGAGCATCACCACCTGATGTTAACACACCTATTTTTTTAATTTCTTTTATCACACTCTATATTTTAGGTTCTACGAATATAAGATTTTTATAGTGTATATTCTACACTTTGAATAAATTTTTCATTATTTTTTTGCGCATCACGTTTAGGAAGCGTATAATTGTTACCGATAACCCGATGATTAGCAACCGCTAAATTTAGCTCAGTATATTGCACATAAATAAATTTAGAAGTTTTGTATAGTAATTTTACCGTAGACTGTGTCATATTAGGCTTCCACGAAGGAGAATTAAANNGCATTGCCAGGATTTTTCGTGGATAACGACGAAGAAATGGAAGATGCCGTAAAAAGAATTTTGTATGAGAATACAGGTTTGAAAGATGTATTTATGGATCAGCTGCATTCCTTTGCGGGATTAAAACGGCACCCCAAAGGACGAATCCTGACGGTAGCCTATTATGCGCTGATACAACTGGATAATACCAAATTAAAAACCAAGCCTGTTACAAACTACATGAAACAGGCCAAGTGGTTTCCTGTGCGAAATGTGCCCGAACTGGCGTTTGACCATAAGCAGATTTTGGACCTCTGTCTGGAGAGGTTACAGCGTCGCCTGGCTTATAAGCCGATAGCATTTGAACTACTGCCGGAGAAATTTACCCTCACGCAACTGCAATTGGTGTACGAAGGTATTCTCAATAAATCCCTCGATAAACGTAATTTTAGGAAGAAAATGCAAAATTATGGCTTTCTCAAAGAATTGGACGAGGTGCAGACGGGAGTTGCTTATCGTGCAGCAAGATTGTACAAACTGGATAAGAGAAAATTTTTAAAACATTTCCAAAATACTGTAGCGTTTTAGAAAAAAGACGTGTTTATGGGATAAAAAGAAAAGGCAAACTCAAAAAGTTTGCCTTTTTTGTTGTCAGCTTAATATCAAAATTATTACAATTTCAAAATATATTTTGGCTAACCTATTACTTTTTATATTTTTGAACAATTTCTGATAAAAGTCAGAAAGTAGAAAGGAGTTTTTTGAAGAATGGAAGATAGAAAAGACCAAATCATTCAGGCAGCGATCAGACGTTTTATGCATTATGGTTTTAGTAAGACGACGATGAATGAGATTGCGGAGGATATAAAAATTACCAAAGCGAATCTGTATTACTATTACTCGGAAAAGAATTCACTGATACGCGACGTTATTGTACGCCTGACAGATGAATATAGGGAAGAGGAGGAGAAGCTGGTTGCTGCGCACTCGGGCTCAACGTATGAGCTTATCATGAAGATTTTGGAGATGCGGGACGCTTTTGTACGCAAATACTATATGTTGCATATGAACGAAAATCTCGAATGGATTAAAGGCCTTTCCATGCAGGATTTTTTTCAATGCCTACATGACCGCGATGTAAAAGCGCTGTATGAGATTTTTCAGATTGGCGCCGAAAAGGGAGAAATCGAAAGTGAGCACCTCTACCAGACCGCTGAGATTTACGTGGAGCTAATGAAGAGCTTATCGCTTATGTGCAATATTTCGGATATCATCTCGGGAATACCAAATCAGGACCGATTCGATGAGGTTTTACAAAAGCAAAAATTAGCTACGAAGCTGTTTTTTAATGGTATAAATAAAAAGTAGATATAAAATTAGGATAATAAATTAGGAATGAAAACAATCAGAATACTAGCCAGCCTTTTATTAGGTACGATGGTTTTCCAAAGTCATGCACAGCAACAATTGAGTCTCAGTGATGCGATTAAATTTGCGTTGCAGAACAAAAAGGAAGCAAAGAAGGCAAAGTTGGATCTCGAGAACTCGCAATACCAGATTGATGAGGTCAGAGGTAGCGCATTGCCACAGATTACCGCCAGCGGTTCCCTTAAATACAATGTGTTGATTCCGGAAATGGTGTTGGAAGCTGCCGGTCAGACCCAGACAATTAAGATGGGGCAACCTTGGAATTCCACTGCAATGGTATCTTTGAATCAACAAATTTTTAACCAGTCTATATTTACGGGGCTAAAAGCCGCTAAAACAACAAAGGAATTTTATCAGGTCAACGCTCAATTGACGGATGAGCAGGTCATCGAAAAGGTTGCCAACGCATATTATGAGATTTATCAGGAGCAGCTGAAATTGCAAACAATAGAGAATAACCTAACGAGCACGAGCAAGACCAGAAAAGTGACCGAAGGTATGGTCAACGCCGGACTGGCAAAAAAGATCGACCTGGATCGTCTTGTGGTGAACGTGAACAATCTGGAAGCGCAACGTCAGCAGTCGTTAAATTCTGTGCAGATCAAGGAAAATGCATTGAAGTTTGCCATTGGTAAGCCGATAGAAGAGGATATCACATTGTCAAATGAAACTTTTGAAATCAACGCAGCGCTTACTGCGGATAATGCTAATGTAGAAAATCGTACTGAAGTGCAATTGGCTAAGAAGCAAATCGAATTGTATGAATTGAACAAAAAATCAAAAGTAGCGG
>DKIT01000228.1:0-3134 GCA_002454415.1 Sphingobacterium sp. UBA6711 | reverse complement strand
TAAAATCATTAATTAAAGAATAATTGACTTATACTATATGAAACGCGGAATTATTACCCTACTTATTATTGCTGCAGGTCTAGCAGGAATATTTTTTGTGTTAAATAAGAATAAAAAGAAAAACGAAGCCGAAACTGCAGAAGTTGCCAAGACAAATGCGGCTATTGCGGTGCGTATTGATACAGCAAAGGTGAGCTCGATGGATTTGCGTTATACGTCCAATGGTACTTTTGAACCAAAGCAAGAAGTGACCGTGGGCGCTGAAACTGCAGGTCGCGTGGTAAAAGTGTTGGTAGATGAAGGATCGCGCGTGAGTGCGGGGCAAACTTTGGCCGTTATTGAAGGCGATAAATTAAATGTAAATGTTGCCAATGCGCAGGCTTCCTACGACAATGCTCTGTCAGAAATGAAGCGCCATGAAAGTGCATTTTCGACAGGCGGAGTGACGCAACAAAAGTTGGACGAGGTTCGTCTGAAATTGGAAAGTGCTAAAAATAGTTTACGTTCGGCCAAACTTAATGCGGGCGATGTGACAATTAAGACATCGGTGTCGGGTATCGTAAATGCACGTAAGATCGAACCTGGAGCTTATGTAAGTCCGGGGACTGCAGCATTTGATATTGTGAATGTTTCCATCTTAAAATTGCGTGTCAATGTTGATGAAAAAAATGTGGCTACTTTAAGAGTGGGACAGTCTGTAGATGTGACTGCAAGTGTTTATTCCGATCAACGCTTTACAGGTAAAGTTACATTTATCGCCCCTAAATCGGATGGCAGTTTGAATTTCCCTGTTGAAATCGAAGTCAACAATGCCTCCAATCAGTTGCGCGCCGGTATGTACGGTACAGCCATATTCGGTGAGGGTGTTGCCAGCAATACGTTGATCGTTCCGCGTAACGCCTTTGTGGGTAGTGTGATTGTCAATAAAATCTTCGTGCTTAAAAACGGTAAAGCGGTTGAAACAACTGTCAAATCTGGTAGAAACTTTGGTGATTACATCGAGATACTAGGTGGATTGCAAAATGGCGATCAGGTCATTGTTTCAGGTCAGATCAACTTATTTGACCAAAGTCCTGTTGAGATTATTAAATAGAGAATACTGTAATCAGTAGCTGCTGCAGCTTCGCTGGCATAGCTATTTAAAATAAAATATTCTAATGAAAATTACCGAAATATCGATAAAACGCCCCAGTATAATTATCGTATTATTTATNNTACTGACATTAGGTGGGTTGTTTTCTTACACGCAATTGGGCTATGAACTGGTCCCTAAATTTGAGATTAACGTCATCACGGTACAGACGGTCTACCCGGGGGCTTCACCTGCGGAGGTGGAAAGCTCGGTTACCAAGAAAATCGAAGATGCGATTTCATCGCTGGAAAGTATCAAGAAAGTAGAGTCAACTTCGCTCGAAGGGGTGTCGATTGTGATGATTACCCTCAACAACGGTGCGGATGTGAACTTCCTGCTGACAGATGCACAACGGAAGATCAACGCTGTTATCAACGATTTGCCAGATGATGTCGAAACGCCATCGCTGTCCAAGTTCTCGTTGGATGATGTGGCGATCATGAGTCTGGCTGTGACTTCAAACTTGTCTGAAAAAGAACTTTACGACCTATTGGATAATAAAATTCAGCCTGTATTTGCACGGATCAATGGTGTAGCTAAGGTGGATATGGTCGGTGGTGAAGAACGTGAGATACAGATCTCCGTTGATCCGAAGAAAATTGAAGGTTACGGCCTTACAATTTCGCAGGTACAACAAACCGTAGCAGCATCTAACCTGGATTTTCCTACGGGAAATGTAAGTACACGTGACAATCGCACAACGATCCGTCTCGCTGGAAAAGTAACTTCGATAGAAGAGCTCCGCAACCTGCCTATTACAACACCTAAAGGTGTACAGATCTATTTGCGCGATATCGCAGATGTGCAGGATGGTATTAAAGAAATTGAAAAAGTAGCTCGTCTAGATCGTCAGAATACCATTCTATTGCAGGTTTTTAAACAATCTGATGCCAATGCGGTAGCGGTTTCGGAAGGTGTCAAAAAAGCCATTGCTGTACATGATAAAAATGGAAAATTAATCGGGGGGGTAGAAAAGGATTATGCTGCTCAAAATATCAAAATTTTGGTTGCAAATGACTCGTCAGACTTTACATTGAATGCGGCGGACAACGTTATCCATGACTTGATGATTGCGATTGCATTGGTGGGTTTCATCATGTTGTTTTTCTTACAGAGCTTGCGTAATGCTGCCATTACGATGGTGGCAATTCCATTGTCACTGATCGCGACCTTTATTGGTTTGCTGCTGATGGGCTATACGCTAAACCTGATGTCGCTCTTGGGGCTATCCCTTGTGGTGGATATCCTGGTTGATGATGCGATCGTTGTTATAGAGAATTTTCACCGCCATATGGAGATGGGTAAAAACAAGGTGCGTGCTGCATTTGATGGTGCGTCTGAAATTGGTTTTACGGTGACGGCGATCACATTGGTTATTGTGGTGGTGTTCCTTCCGATCGCAATGTCTACAGGTTTGGTGGCCAATATCTTGGCCCAATTCTGTGTGANNGTGAAAGCGGATTGACCGCCTTTACGCATTGGGTATCGGGTCTATTGGTCTGGTCGTTAAAAAACCGGAAAACGAAAGTTGCAACACTTGTGTTAGCTTTGGGATTACTTTTTGCGTCCTTTATATTGGTGGGTAAGGGATATATCGGCTCCGATTTCTTCCCAGGTATAGACCGTAAGGAATTTTTTATCCAATTGGAGCTTGATAAGGACGCTTCCTTGGAGAAAACAAACTTATTGCCCCAAAAAGCGGAAGCTTATATCAAATCAAGACCGGATGTCAAGGAGATTATCACCACAGTAGGACAATCTTCGGATGGTATGGCTTCGACGACGGGGTCGCGTTATAAATCGGAGATCCATGTCATCTTGGACAAGGAAAATTTTGAAGGTAATTCGCAGGTGTATTCTGCTACATTGAAACGCGAACTGGAAAATAAACTGATCGGCGCGAAGGTGAAGACCGTAAACGTGGGTATCATGGGTGCGGAGCAAGCGCCATTGAAGTTGACCATTATCGGTGCTTCGGTGGAAGATGCCCAAGAGTTTGCTG
>DKIT01000164.1 GCA_002454415.1 Sphingobacterium sp. UBA6711 | reverse complement strand
ACATCAAATGGACATGTTTTTTATCAATATATACAACTTGTTACTGTTTTTGCTGCAGCCCATTATTTTTTAAAAAAAATGGACCAAAAAATGTTCGCAGTCCATTTTTTGCTCAATGCTTTAGAGGCATTGCTATGTGCAGCGCAGATGTAAGCCGTAAGTACTAGTACGTTAAAAGATGGGGGAACAGGTAAGTGTCAATGCACGACTATTGTTCACTAAAAGTAGCTTTTATGCTTTGATTGGGATGCGTGAATCAGATACATGCACTAAGCAAATTCATTCAGATGCTCAGGTTGAGACTGGTGACTCCAGCTGAAGCTAATACTACTTACAGACACACTGGAGCTAACAAAACTGCAGCTTCTTTCGCAACGTTATCTAACGAATCCCAGGCTTATCAGGAAGAGCAAGCCGTTCCGAATGAAGTCTGGTTGCGTTTATGGCCATCAAAAGATTTAGCATGACCTGTTTTACAGGCAACAGTACGGTGTTGATAGGAAGAAAATTCCTTCCGGGACTTTATAAATAAATAGGGTGAACGGTTAATGCTATTTAATTTATTGATATTTAGTTATGAATCATCAAAACACCCCAACTTATCAACAAATTTCTCAAAAATAATCCTATGAAAGTTAATTCTGAAACGGAGAATCAAACACATTTACCATTCTTTCTCTGAAGCGTCCTAGGAATTGCAACACTTCAGTATGTGTGTGTTCAGAAAGTGACGGGGAAGATAAAGTAACTTTGTCAGTTATTGGAATGTTGCGAGAAAAGATAAGTTTTTGAAAGTCCCTAATAGGAGATGAAGTTAAGCCAAGCCCCTCAAGGGTAATTCCTGTATTCGTCTGGGTAGGATGTTTATCCATCGCATCAAAAACTACTATACATTCAGGCACATCCTCTTTAAGTCGGTGAGCAAACTCAGTCAATTGAGGTTCAGCAAAAGTATATAACCACGCTTCTTGGTTGGACGCTTTGTTGATTCTTAAAATTCGGCCCAACACTTGACGGAAATAGAGCTCGGTTTTAACTCTGCTTAAATGGCAGCAAACCTGTAGTCTTGGAATATCGGTGCCTTCACTGACCATTCCTACACTGACAATCCACTTTATCGAGTTGGCCCTGAAGTCTTCAATCGTTTTTACTGCCTTCGGGTCTTTGTAAGATACCAGCACTGCTGACTGGTTAAAGATGCCCTTGAGGATATGCAAAATAAGCAAAGCATGTTGCACTGATGAGGCCACTATCAAACCGCCAGCATCAGGATTGTCTTCGCGGATCGATTCAAGCCGGGATATTGCCAGACTGAGTACGTGTTTCATTGCCGAATCATTTGTAATGACAGCATGATAAGTGATATCGGAATGGCTCAGTAAGTCCTGTAGGCTTTTAAATATTTTTTTATCTTCATCATCCTCAGAGAGGACTAAATGCTCATTATCAACCAGAACAATATTAGGAACTCGGCAGACATGGTCTCGTGTTGCTTCTTTCAGACCATAGGCAAAGTCACACTGAATTCTTCCTTCAGGATCGCTGTAACGTGCCATGACAATAGGGGTTTTATCAGAACGCCAGGGTGTGCCTGTTAATGCCAGCGTAAATGCAGCATGGTTCTGTATATTGAGGATAATCTCTTCACCCCAGCTATTCGCGTTCTCAAGAGAACTACCAGAACAATGGTGGACTTCGTCAAAAATTACCAGCACGCGGTTCCGCTTCAATAGACTCCAGAAATCCTTGTTAAAGAAAAGCATACTTTGATAAGTGTAAGAACAACCCACTGCGCCGATGAGACCGTCGAAACGCGTACTGAAACGCTGGCTGAAAGTATCGTGAATAGACTTCGACACTGAAACTGAAGGAGAAAAGCAGAGAACAAAATCAATTTTTCCTAATTGATACAGTTGAAACGCAAGATCTGCTGCCATGTGGGTTTTGCCTGCGCCAGGCGTGGCAAGGCATAAAAAGTGCCGTCCATCCTGATACACTTGTAGCGCTGTTTTCACACAATCTTGTTGCCATTGTCTTAACTTCATAAATCACTACTTTTACAATAAGATAGAATATTGTTTATTGCTGTAATCTGCCCCATAAGTGTGGAACTTTTTTCTCTTGATTTCATATAGAGCATCTCGAGCTCAGATCGCATGTCAGGGAGGTTAGCGAAAAGGGCTTTGTATTCTTCCGATTCACCAACGCTTATCATCAATGAAATTTGATACTCCTTCAGCTGAGACTCAAGGTATTTGATTGAGCTTCTATCTGAACAAGCATCAAAATTAGATGACGAGTTTTCATCAATCTTTTTGTCTGACATTATTACAGGTTCTTGTATAGCCATTGTATGTTCAGGGATAAAGAGCGACGTTTTATGAAATGTAGATTGTTGCGGATTCGGCGCCACCTTCTTATGAAGCTCACCACTGTTGACCATAGCTATGAGTGTTCTGTAGATTGCTCTACGATCTTCTGCATAAAGCCTGGCCTCATCATTTTGTTGTAATAGATTGTTTCTTAGTGATTTAACCGTAAAGCCATCAAAGTCATCGTGAGATAATGCGATTTGTATCTGAAAGTAGTTTTTGTGCTTCAGTTGGGACATTAGTAACTCGGCAATAGTGACTCGAGGTAAAAAAAACGGATTATAGTCCGTGGAACTAAAATCCTCAACCCCGGATAGTCTTTCTCTTTAACGAGAAGAAGATGAAAGACTTATCTGTTGTTTTTGGAAAGAAACTTCGAGCAAAACGCAAAGCTCTTGGAATATCTCAAGAAAAGTTGGCTTTGCTTACAGAAATAGATAGGAGCTATGTGGGAAGGATTGAGCGTGGTGAGGTTAATATTACGCTTGAGAAGCTATATCAATTTTCCGAAGTGCTTCAATGTGATGTGCGTGAGCTCCTGCCGTAGTATCTTGTTCAAATAGCTATGTTTTCGATTTAATTAAAAATTCGAAATTATTTAACGATTTGTATGCTAAATATTCAAAATGATAAAGCCATAAAAGCTGGTGTTCACGATTCTGGTGTCATTACATCAAGCATATGCTTACATGCTAATACCTTCTGTCAACTTATGCGCGTTTGAGGGCAGGAGGTTGAGTTAGACCCCGTGCAGCTATCGGTGTTGATATCCCGATTGATAAACGCGTTTTCCCATACATATTAATGCGTTTTTTGATCCGTTCCATATCGGCCAGACTTACTGCCGCAATCCGCATGATATACGAGTCCGTTCCTGTCAGCCTCCACTTTTGCAGTGCGGTATTGTTTTGTACCTCCATGTCTCTTGATCACCCGGCTAATCGTTGAGGGGGCTCTTGATAAGTGTTGAGCTATCTCCCTAATGCTACGTTTAGCTACAAGCCCTCTGGATATCTCCTCTCTTTCATCGAGCGAAAGAGCAAGCGGGTGGCACTTCCGGACAACATAACCCGACGGAGATTTTTACGATGAGTACAATGCAAACCACCTGGAAAGGATTGGAACAGGGAGAGGGTGAAATCAAGTGACATAACTTTGACATTCCGATCGCCATTCCGGAAGCCTTTGGCGGCACCGGCCGCGGCGCGAATCCATAAGAACTGCTGAAGGAATCAGAGGCGTCATGCGGCTTTTCAGTGAAGATCCGACTTTAGCTTTTTTCGGATCTGCGCAGGAAAAGAGAAAAAACCGTATAGGCTGAACATATACATTTGCCGGGCATCTGCATGTGTCAGGCATACGCATATCCATCACATCTAACCCCTATGCATATGCTATGCATCTGCATATACTTGGCATATGAGGACGATTTCGGTATTTCAGTATGTCTTTTCATTCGACCTGGCGACTCCAGGAACTGGAGGTAATCATGAGAACAGTTTCTATTTTTAAAAACGGCAACAACCGCGCCATCCGTCTGCCCCGCGATCTGGATTTTGAGGG
>DKIT01000037.1:11463-16116 GCA_002454415.1 Sphingobacterium sp. UBA6711 | reverse complement strand
CTTTTGAATTTTGAATCTGTTTCCTTGCCGATAAAATAACCAAATATGGTTAACCAGATAAGGGTAAATCGGTGTTATTTTGCTAACCCCGTTCTTATCTACATCAATGACCATGAATTGCGCTACAGAATTGTCTATTCCGCCTTTATTAGGTGCGTTTGTGGATATAACTGCTACGCCGTCCCTACTTCCAAAACTATAGTTATTGTGCCAATGTCCATATAAAAATGCTTTTAGATTATGCTGTTTTAAATCAATGGAGTCTGTCTTACCTTTCATCACGAAATCTTTATCAACAATCAGATCATTTCTGATAAAAACAAGTGGTTTATCGTTCGCTTTCAGCGCAAGGTCTTTTTTGAGCCAGGCGATGACCTGATCCTGATTATAACTCGGGGCATAGTCTCCGCTGGGCATAGGAGTTACCACAAAATATGCCGGCCCAGCCTCAAATGAATAGTAAACGGGACCAAATAAATCTTCAAATAGCTTCTCCCCATAAGCGCCTTTGACAAGATCATGGTTGCCTAGTTCATAGCAGATATCGCCCGTGTGCATAATCAGTGCGGCATGTTGTTGCTGTGAAAACTTACGTACATTATCAATCCATTCTCCATACAACGGTGTTTCCGTATCCGTAATCTGGATAAACCGGAGCTTATCGCCAGACTGTTTTTCATCCTTGATTAAGCCAAAATCATAATTTTCTAACCTAGGGTCAATCTTTAAGTAATGAGTACCGCTCGCTTTATGTCCAGCAGGGATACGCACGAAAAGAAATCTTGCATTTCCACCCTTTTTCAGGTTGAAGCTTCCATCAGCAGCGGTCGTTACGACGTCATAGCCATCGGATACTACAACACCCTGCATTCCTTTTTCATTTCCATCCATCTTCTTGTTCTTATTATCATCCAAAAAGACATGGCCCTTATATTGGGCGGATATGGCATTACTGCACAATAATAAGAACGGAAGAATAAGTTTATGTAGAAGTTGTCTCATGTCAATATTCTAAATTAAAGGGCAAAGATAAAATCGTTCCGCTAGTGGATTAACCTATCTTTACCCCTTATCCATTGTAAAAAATAATTATTTCAATTACCAGAAATTCTCCTGAACCAATTTGCTACCATCCAGTACCATTTGGCTATTGGCAACTGGATAATAATAATATTTAGGTTTTTCAAAGGTTTTCTTCTTGTCCCTTGCTACTGTAAACATAATATGTCCACTATTTCCATTTTCAAGATAAATAGACGTATTATTGTCATTGGCATCCTTCAAATAATAGAGAGAAATATTTTTCTTTTCCTCTTCTGTCAAATCTTTGATCGGACCGGTATCTTTTGCAGATTCGAGTATGGCAATATCCACTTTTCCATCGCCGGTCACATCCATTGCACCCAAGGCCTTTACATACATCCCTTGTTGTTGATCAGCCAGTCGTTCGCCAACTTCCCAACGGAAGACGTCTCTGTATCGCTGCCCCTCACAAGCCAGTTCTACACGTCTTTCTCTTCTAATTTCCAAAATAAGTCCTACATTGCCACCTTTTACATTTGGGTAGTAAGCTTGCATGATAGGATCCACATTAGCATTTGCTTCTCCCAGCTGCATGCTCGGCATTCCTACACGCATACGCAGTAGATTGATTGATTTGTCAAGATCAGCCTGACTCGTGAGGATTCCCAGCTCAGCTTTAGCTTCGGCAAAAATCAATAAGATTTCAGCGTAGCGAAATACAAAGGCATCTGTATAAGCAGCTTCCCAGCTAATCATATCCGCTATTTCAGGATAAAACTTGATCTGGTTGTATCCGCCCAAAGTAGGTTTAAGACGCTGTGGCGTTGAAGCATTGACAGCCTGAAATCCAGGTTTCATAAAAGTCTGTTCAAGACGTGGATCGCGGTTCACAAAAACCTGATCAATATTCTTCGTTTTATAATCGGCCTGTTGCGTAAAACGCTTTCCATCTTTCATCAGATAACTTTCCATGAGCGTTTGGCTCAGCGCCCATTCGTAATCCAATACGGTATGGGCATTACGTCTTCTTCCCAAATCCTTATCATAATCTATAAATAGGATGGTTTCGGGATTTGCCTGCAGATTCAGGCTGATAAATAGATCCCGATAGGCACGATTGACACCGCCAGCGTTACTGATCGAAAATTTAGCCGATTTCATTATTTCTTCAGCAGCGGAAACTGCACGCTGCAGAAAGGTATTAGCCGATCCGCTCAGATTCAAATAAGTGTGATATTTACGAAAAGTTCCTTCCTGTAAAGCGAACTGCGCCAATTGCGCCAGCGCTCCCCACTTTGTGACCGTCGACTTGTGACCGTCGGGTTTGATATTGGCAGCCGCAAATTCGAGATCCTCCATAATAGAATCTACCACAAGTGTCCGGCTATCTTGCTTTTTGTTCAATAGGTCAAGATCGGAGGTTCCCATGGTCTTTCCATACCAGGGCACATCACTATACTGATTGACCTTATCGATATAGAATCGTGCACGGAAGAACCTTGCAATTCCAATATAATGATTCACATCAATGGTACTAGCACCCTTCACACGACCAGCGTTTTCGAGGAAGAAATTAATATTTCGCAGAGCAGACCAGCTCCATACAGCAGCATTCTGAGCTGTCACCCCACCACGCATGATCTCATCAATGGTACTACCGGAATTATGATGTGCCAGGTTATCTGTTCCAAGATCCGCTATAGGGGCACTCAAACTACCGTAAAAACCATCTGTATAGGTCTTCAGATCGTTTACATTAGTGAAAAACACTTCCGGTGTAACCGATGTGGTCGGATACCGGTCCATAAAATCATCGTTACAGCCCATGATGAGGAACAGTACCCCCAACAGCGCTCCAACCTTGATTAGTTGTCTTTTTATATTTTGCATGATAATAGTCATTTTAGAAATTAAAGTTTAAGCCAAACGAATAAGTCCTTTGAAAAGGATATGCCGTTCTATCGCCAACAATCTCAGGATCAAGATAATCCATTAGCTCCGTAAACTCAAGTAGGTTCTCACCGCTGACAAATAGACGTAATCGGTCTATCCCCCATTTGTCAGTTATCAGTTTAGGAAGTGTATATCCTAAAGTCACATTTTTAACCCGCAGATAACCGGCATTCTGCAAATATTTCGTCTGTGTGGCAGCCAATTCAATTCCGCTCTGCTCTGCAACATAAGATTTTGGTCTTGGCAAGTATGCATTCGGATTTTCAGGTGTCCAATGGTCCAGATTAAACTTGGTCAGACTCGCCCAGGGTTGCGCATAAATACCCCAAAAATAATGATCCCCGCCCGGAGGATAGTAGTTTCTTTTTCCTACGCCCTGTAAAAAGACACGCAGATCAACTCCATTCCAGCTTGAATTCAAATCTATACCATAACTGTAACGTTGTCTTGAATTACCGATNNCCATGGTTGTCCAAGGTCCAGTCGCCACGGTTTATTTTGCCGTCACCATTAATATCGGCAAACTTAAGATCCCCCGGTTCAAGCCCTCTTGTACCAGGATAAGAAGTAACATCATTTTGATTGGCGTGCGACTTAATCTCTTCCTGCGACTGGAAGAATCCCAATGTGGTTAATCCCCACATTTCACCCAATTCCTGCCCGACGTAATAATCGTCTAGATTGTTTTTCGGATTGCTGTATTTGGTTATATAGGCTCTGCTATCCGCTAGATTGACTCTTGCGGAGAATGAAAGCGGCTTACTAGATACCATAAATTCTTTATTATAGCCGAGTGTCAGCTCCCATCCGTTCGTTTTTAAGTTGGCAGCATTTTCTAGTGGCACACCAGTACCCAGTACAATCGGCAAGGTACGGCCTGCTGTCAACATATCTTTNNATGGACATATTGGCAATATAAGGGTAATAGTTGTCCCTGAGATCCTGGTTTGCCAATGAGCCGTATGATCCCCTTAATTTAAAATTGGATACGGTTTCCTTAATCGGCTGAAAGAAGTTTTCCTGCGAAACTACCCAAGCCGCCGATACCGAAGGATTAAATGCGAATCGATCTTTTTTAGGAAACCTTGAAGAACCATCGTAGCGTAAATTAGACTCGAGGATATACTTGTCTTTGTAGGTATAGTTCAATCTCGCAAAAGCCCCGCGTACTGACCAAGCATAATCTGAAGCACCAACAGAAGGAGTTTGACCGGTCGCAAGTCCGATTGTCGGCAGCGAATTGGAAATCAATTGATCCCGGGATGCCGAAAAAGATTCATAGATCCGTTCTTCCTGATTGAAACCCAGCATGACGGAAAAATAGTGATCTTTAAGTGTCCGTTGGTATTGCGAATAGATGTTGTACACATTATAACGTGTTTCAGCACTTCCATTGGAGGCATAACTGTTAAAGTTCTGCTTGTTCATCACGTTAGGCCCCGTACTGTAGGCAAGCGGTAATTGAAAGAAATGCGATTTTCCTGAAATCCGTCTAAAAGTTGCATCCCCATTTAAGGTCCATACATTTTTGATGAAGTCGATTTTTGCACCAAAACTGGTCTGAAAATCATTATTTCGACTAATACTGCGGCCACCTTCAGCGACAGCACCAATCATATTTACCCCCGCTTCGGTATAGGTACCATCTGGATTGTAAACCGTATTTAGCGAAGGCTG
>DKIT01000037.1:10415-11381 GCA_002454415.1 Sphingobacterium sp. UBA6711 | reverse complement strand
CCTTCGTCGTACCCGATTTAGTGGTCACTAATACAACACCGAAAGCAGCGCGACTACCGTAGATTGCTGCCGATGCAGCATCTTTTAACACTGTCACACTAGCGATATCCATCGGATTCATCCGATTTAGCTCATCGTTGGTCGCAGGCACCCCATCAATAACAATCAGTGGACCTCCACCTGAAAGCGATGTGTATCCACGCACATTAATGCCCGGAGAACTATTTGCTCTTCCCGATGTCGGTGTAATGTTAAGATTGGCCATCGCTCCTTGCAAAGCTGTCCCAACGTTCGTAATAGGCCTACTTTCCAGAAACTTTTCACCGATCTGATCGACAGCCCCAGAAAGGTTGATCTTTTTCTGTGTACCATAACCAACCACGATAACTTCGTCGAGGTGAGATTCCGCAGTCTCCATTAACACATCGGCACTTCTCTTATCTGAGACATTAATTTCGACATCTTTATACCCCATAAAACGAAATAAAAGGATTGCTTTCTCAGGAATACGTATGCTGTATCGACCGTCCTTATCCGTTTTTGTTGATATTCCCGAGACTCCCAATACCGTGACAGTTACTCCGGGCATTGGCCCCGAAGCATCTTTTACGACACCTGAAACTTCACGATCCGTCTGCTTCTTTTCTTTGATAACAATGGTACTTCCCATAATATCAAACAGCAGGTTTCGTCCGCGTAAAGCTTTTGAGAGGGCTTCTCTCACATCGGATCCTGCTACAGAAATATCTACGCGTGGAGCGTTTTCGAATAATCGTTCGTCGTAAAACAGACGCAACTTAGCCTGCATAGAAATCTCTTTCAGAACAGTTTCAATCGTAGTATTTTTCAGGGATAGATTTACTTCTTGGGCATATCCTGATGCTCTCGCACCAAATGTAAATGCAATCAGCAGTACACAAATCAACTTCATAGTCAATAAGACTTTAATGCCTAGGGTATAAGACA
>DKIT01000037.1:0-10405 GCA_002454415.1 Sphingobacterium sp. UBA6711 | reverse complement strand
TATCATATTTTGTAAATTTTAATTAGTAAAAACTTAATTGTATTAACGAATAAATATATGCCGTCCATCGATTTCAAACTTTCGATTGGTGGTATACGACAGAATTTTCAACACCTCCGAGAGCCTGGATTCCCTACTGAGGGTACCACTAAACCTATTATTTAGCGGTACTTCTTCGACGTTGACAAAATCCACATTATACCAGCGAGAAATCTGGCTGATAATCTCTTTGAAGCTGCTGCCGTCAAGCAGAAATTCACCACGTTGCCAAGCGGTATTCTTTTGTATGTCTGCTGGCTGTACACGAATTTTATCGGAACTGATGATTTANNACCAATGAAGTATTGACTTCTTTTTGATAGACATTCACATTAAAACTAGTACCAAGCACTTCGATCACAGAGCTTTCAACTTCGATACGAAAAGGTTTTTTTGCATCCTTTGCCACCTGAAAAAAGGCCTCCCCCTTCAACTTCACCCGGCGTTCATTACCTGTAAATTGATCAGGATATTCTAATTTAGATGCTGCATTTAACCAGACTGTTGTTCCGTCGCCTAGAACAATATTATAAGTCCCAGCTGCGGGTACTTCTAATGCAAGATTCCCTTTAAATTCAGTGAGAGTTTTATTTTCGGACTGATTTTCATTTCCCAGGAGTTGAGTTTCTCCACTTTCATTTGAGAGCATAGCAAAACGTTCGCCTGGAAGAATATCATTTTTAAACATACCTGATGTATCCGCAGTGATTGCAGCGAGCTGAGGGACAGGGCTCGTCTGTCTATGTTTTAGCAGTAAAACACTAGTCGTCAATATAAAGAGGATTGAAGCTGCAATAGCCATCCGTTTTAAGGTAAATATTTTCCTTATGGGTTTTACTGTATTAATATCCGCTTCGAGTTTGTTCAGCAGCACGCTTTTTGACCGTCCCAAAACTTCCGCTCTCTCCCCTTTTGAGAGCCTCGGGATCTCATCAAAGGAAAAAAACCATTCGGTCACAATACGCTCTTCTTCTGGAGTGCATTCTCCATTGAGATATTTCTTCAGTAATTTTTGCGCCTGCTCTCTTTGATTATCTTCTGTCATATATTTATATAACCCCAGACAACCTGTGGAGGTACCGAAAAAAAATATTATTATTTTACTTTAACCCTTAATCGACTCAAAGCTAGAGAGATATTATTCTTTACAGTCTGTTCGGATATGGATAATCGAAAGGCGATTTCCTTAACACTCAATCCTTCGATGCGACTTAGGTTGAACGCAGACTGCATTGTTATAGGCATCTTAGCGATTTCATTATCAAGTAGAAACGACAACTCTTTGACCATCAATCTCTCATCGCTATCGCTAGGACCGACAGGTTCGTTTTCCAAAGGTAACACAAGCCGTTCGAAATGAATGATGCGCTTTTGATCACGCGCTATCCAGTCAATTACTTCATATTTGGCTGCCTTAAAAAGATAGGGATATATAGAATCTTCAACTTCAATTCTATCTCGCCTGTTCCACAATGAGGTAAAAACATCCTGAAGAATATCTTCTGCATCAGTAATGGAATCTGTCCGTACTAAAACAAAGCGTAGTAAAGTATCACCGTAACGATCGAACAATACTGAGAATGCCTGTGTATTGCCTTCTTTTACAAGATTAAACAGATCTCTATCAGACAACTCTTTCATGACTCATTGATTATATTTACGCTATTCGGATTTCCAGAGGATTTTTACAAAGGTATAATTGTGATGTTAATATAACATTAAATTGCATTCCGTGCAATATCAAGAAAAAATATATTCGCCCAAAAATGCAGGGAGAAGACTCGGAAATCATCCTCTATCGGGCTAAATGCGACAACAAGTACTTCAATGGAATCATTTGTCTCCTTTACATATTAAACGTGGTCATAACTTTTGGAAACAAAAAAAAATGGGCAAGGGTTCCTGTATTATTGCCTCTATAAAATAATTCTTACTTTACAAAAATATAAAAAGACTGCCTCGGTTGAGACAGTCACTTCTACATCTTAATAAATAACGGGAGTAAGTTTACGGTCACTTCTTTCTATTTGGATGACACTACTTCCTAAAAATAAGGCTGGAAAAAACTGAGAAAACTCTTCTTGTTCGTAATACACTCCTTTGGTATTGCTATCATCTGTGAGCGTCTCTAAAATCTGCTCGTGAATTTTCTTGAAATCGTCTTCGTTTTCAAAAGAAAGAATAAATTCTCTAAAACTGCTTATAATTTTTATAACCATAATTTTTGATATACCACATTTGAGCGGTAACGTTCTTTTAAGGAACATAATTATGGGCAAAACTGTTTCTCCATCATTATTTTTTATGTTTAATTAAGGACGAAAGAACAATCAGCGTTCAGGGTTCGAAATAAAAGTATCAAGCTGATGGGTATACCTAAAAGCAAACACGATGGACCGGTAGTGAATTTAACTAAAATGCTTTCCCAGCTGTCTAATAGCTTCCACCCGCTTTGGAGTGAAAGTATCCGCAAAAACAAGCCTGAAATATTGATCAAAGGCTGAAGAAAATGAAAAGGTGGATCCCGGTGTAAACCGCACGCAGATTCTTTCGCACTGCTCGTAAAATAATTTCATATCTATGTGTTTTGGCATCCTTACCCAAAGATTATACCCCCCCGAAGGTGTTGCTATGGCGATGCCCTTAGGAAAATGAGCCGAAAGTAGATTAATGGCGAATTGAGCGTTTTTTGCCAGTTGCAGACGGAAAGACCTTACATGGCGATCGTATCTGCTCCCTTCTATCAAACGATTTACAGTTTCCTGATAAATTGGCGAAACACTACTTCCCAGTGCAAATTTTATCTGCTCAGCACGCGCTATAAATTTACCAGAGTTGAGCCATCCGAGCCTAATCCCCGGAGCCAATGTTTTGGCAAAAGATGAATAAGTCATTACGAGTCCACTCTCATCGTAACTGTTAATAGTATTGGGCCGGTGACTAGAAAAACACAGGTCGCCATAAATATCGTTTTCTATTACGGCTACATCATGTAACTGGGCAATTTGCAGCAGTAGCATTTTCTGCGCATCACTTAATACTGTTCCAGTTGGATTATGACAATTCGGAGTAACGACCACAGCCTTTATCTTTTTTACCTCACAGGCTTTTTTGAAGAAGTCAACGTCAAAACCAACTACGGGATCAACCGGAATCTCAATAACCTTAAGTCCAAGCACCCTGATCACTTCCAGTACAGAAAAAACACAGGGGCTTTCCAATGCAATCACATCCCCTAGCTTACATGTTGCGGCAAGAGAAATGTACAGAGCCTGCAAAGCTCCATCTGTGATAAGTAGTTCATCTTGACTAATCATCGTCTGGTAAGAGGCAGCGCGCTTAATGATTTGATCCTTCAATTTCGGAAGTCCGCTCGTCGGATAATAACGCAATAGACCGGCTCCNNAACCACAGGTCTTTGCTCGCCTACAACATCTATCGTTTTTGAAAGCGTATTGCACACATAATAGCCTGATTTCGGAACACTTTTTACAAATCCACTAAGTATAAGATATTCATAGCCCATCTGTACAGTACTGGAGCTGAGCTGATATTTATCCTTAATCTCCCTAACTGATGGCAGCTTATCCCCAGGCTTGAATATACCGTTTTTAATATTTTTTTTGATCTCGCTGGTGAATATTTCAAACTTATAGGATCTCATTTGTATCGGTTATTTTGCTTTTAACTGTACCTGTACTGCAAAGATAATCTTTTTACTTTTGAACAAAGATTGAAAATGTTGCGAGATAATATCCTTATTCGATCAGAATTTAACAAAAAAAAGAAGTATTGATCAAAGTGATAATTGGAAAAGTGATTTGGAAACCGCTAAAACATTCTAGAATACGGTTACAAGAATATCCTACGATGCCGATGTTATGAAAACGGGATCACGCTGATAGTTACGGTAATTCCCATAATAGAAAGTTTTAGTAACGGTAAACGATACAATTGGCAAATGTATACATTGAGCAGGAAGTATGCACTCCGTTTTCAGGTTTCATAGATGTCGGAGGCTATACCTTTTGAGCTAATTTTAAGGGATTCCGGATTATTGCTAGCTCGAATCACCAAATCTGAAAAATATTTAGCTTACGATCACTTCTTCTTCGTAAACTGAAGGTTGGCTTTCCCCTGCGTGTAAGCTATTGTCCCAGTCGTTAGATTGAAGGTAAGCTGGATATTCGCTGGGTCATATCTAAAAGTTTGCCCATCATAGGCATCTAGCGGAAGTGCGTGTTGCCCATCTGCTTGAATCATAAGTAAGTCTCCTTTTTTAAAAAAGTTAATGTTTAAAGGTAACTTCGGCTCAAAATAAGTTCCAACATATTGTAACATTTGATCATCAGTCAACTTTACTGGTTTGAGCCCCGCCTCACGTAATGGTTCATCATATAGGATCTTCCTAATTTCGTTCTTAGGAGTATAGGTTAAAGTCGACGAATTATTCTGTAAAACGATCACTGTCATGTCATGATCTATTTGCCGGCCAATATAAGTAGTATACCCTGCCCATCCACCTGAGTGATAGATCATCCTTCCATATTTCTTAGATTTTCCTAGCTCCCATCCGAAGCCGTAATCAGTATTTTCTCCAGTTGCTGTCACTCCAGATTGAAAGATCAGTTCCTTGTCCGCTGAATTGACCAGTTGGTCTGTATACAGTGCTCTATCCCATTTGAGTAGATCGTCCAACGTAGAATTTACCATGCCATCACCAACCACGCCGTCGAGATAATAATAATAGTGGTCCTTTGCCAAACTATTGCTAGCTATTTTTCTGTCCAAACTATCCGTGAAATAACCGACGGCATAGTTTTTTAGTGCACGGGGGGCGTAATGGCTTCGATACACGAAAGTATGATTCATATGTAGAGGATCGAAGATATTTTTCGTTAAAAACTCACTAAAGCTTTCTTCGGCCACACGTTCAATAATAAGAGCAAGTAATGCGTAGCCCGTATTACTGTATTCAAATCGGTCCCCTGGATGGAAAAGAACCGATGGCTTATATTTTACAAATTCACTTACAATGATTTCATTTGTAACAAACTGGCTTTTGTCCCAATTTTCAATAAACAAGTCCATATAATCGGGGAGGCCGCTGGTGTGTTGCAGTAGCTGCTTAATTGTGACCTCACCGTAATAAGCCAATTCGGGAATGTATTTGGACATTAAATCATCGTAAGCTAGCTTCTGTTTTTTCTGAAGCAAGACAATTCCCATTGCCGTAAACGCCTTGGATACGGAGGCTAGCTCAAAAACAGTTTCTGGGTTAAGCCGCTCACCAGTCGTCTCATTAGCCCTCCCATGGCTTCCTCGATAGATGACCTTCCCTCCTTTTGCCACCAGCACATTACCATTGAACATCTCCTTGTGATACAACGAATTTAACAAGCTATCGATTTTTGCTGATTGCGTACTTTGTGCGAAAGTCATAACACAGGATAACAAGAAAGGGACAAAAAGGATCTTTTTCAACATCTTATCTTTTATTTACGGCTCGAATATAGTTAAACTTTTGTTGAACATGCCTATGAATACTTTAAAGCTTAAATGATGAGGAGATTACAGAGGGTCTAAAACTGTGTGTAGAATTAAAAACCTATTACTACTAAAGAATATACAGTTATTACCAACTTTAACAACAGTATTTTATATTGTAATAAGATCCTGTTTATTTAGTAGACTCAATCCTAATTCAGATGCCTAAAATCATTCGGAGGAACGCCCACTTTAAGCTTAAAGAGTCTCGTAAAATGTTGAGGATATTTGAAGCCTAATTCGGACGCAACCTCATTTATCGTTTTTGTAGAACCTAACATCTTCGCTTTCGCTTCTGTAATCACTTTATTTTGAATATAATCTAAAGCCGTATTCCCCGTCTCTTTTTTTACAAGATCTCCGAAATAATTTGGAGAAAGAAATAATTGCTCGGCACACCAGCTCACTTTAGGCAGTCCTAAATTCTGTGCATGATCAGTTCCAAAATATTCATCCAATAATTTCTCAAAACGGACCAAGACATCTTTATTGGAATGGCTGCGGGTAATGAACTGCCGATCATAAAACCGGACGCAATAATTCAGAAGCAATTCAACATAAGAAACCACAAGCGTTTTACTGTGTTTATCAATATTTTGGTCAATTTCCTCTGAAATCTTATCCAGACATTCTATCATCGTTTTTCTTTCCTTCTTAGAAATGTGCAAAGCTTCATGTACATCGTAGGAAAAGAAAGTATAACCTTTGATATTTTTTCCGAGCTGAGTTCCTTTGATCAGATCAGGATGAAAAACTAGGGCATAACCCGAAGGCTTAATCTCTCCATCGCTATCGACTCCATAAACCTGGCCAGGCGCCACAAATACTAATGTTCCATCGTCATAATCATAAGGCTGACCACCGTAATTCATTGCGCCACAATTATTATCCTTCAAAAATATAGCATATAAATTCATATACTGTTTGAAGCGATGAATGTTATCTACCTTATCTAAATCAACGACACTAACCAATGGGTGTAGGGTTTCTACTCCAACGTAATTGTTGTATTGAACAACAGTGTCAATTCTTTTAATTTCTTCCATTTGATAGCATATTACCTTTCAAATTTACCCTTTCCAACACCATTCTACACCTCAATTTAGTAAAAACCGTAAAACTGGTAGTTTTATCTGTATCCTGTATAATATCAGAAAGTGAAATACTTAGGAAATTTGCGTTATAGATTTTGAACAGATCAATGAGCAATACAAATCAAAGCATATGAAAATAGGAATTTTTGGAACCGGAATGGTTGGAAGAACTTTAGCTGAAAGACTGATCACTGATGGTCATGAGGTGATGATCGGGACAAGAAATATTGAGAACACGCTAGCGAATACAAAACCCGATGTTATTGGAACACCGCCCTACAAAGAATGGCAGGAAAAAAACGAAATTATCAAACTAGGGACGTTTGCTGATGCTGCGAAATTTGGTGAAGTAATCTTTATCCGTTGTCAACAATCTTAGTTTAGCCCAGAAGGAGATCAGGTTTACAAATTGAAACCCGATCTCACTTTTTTAAATGATCGTTGACCTATTATTTGACAACTGTTGCTTCGAATTCCACGTTCAGCGTTTCAAAAAGTGTCTTCACCTCCATCACAGTTGTTGCCTGCTGCATTCGGTGCTTTTTGATCCAATCTTGAAGAACATCAAAGTTTTTGAATAACTCATCATGCTTAGTTGTATACACATTAAGTCGAACAATATTCTTCACTTCAAAATCTGCGTGAAGGATGACCTTTTCGAGATTTTCCAGTGCCTTTAAAATTTGGGTTCTCATATCAGCCTTAATGGAAATTCCATCTTCGCCGATTGCTGTCTGACCTGAAACGTATAGTGTACCTAGTACATTTTTCACTTCTACGGCCTGTACGTAATTCCTTGCATGTTGCCACTGCCAGGGATTGATAACTCTCTTTTCCATATTAATCTTTTATTTAACGACAGAGCAAAGTTCGGCGATTAGGTACCGGATATTGTGTGATATTAATCACAATTATTTTGACTCCGAAAAAAAGCGGCTTAGGGTCTCCCTGGAAACTCCGAGATAAAGTGCCAAAGTAGTTTTGGGAATTCTTTGTAGCAGCAAAGGATAATGTTTCAGAAAATGTTCGTACTTCCCTTTAGCTGATTNNTTATTAAAGAGAAAATTCGGCGCTGATTGGAAATATGCCCGTTAACTGCTTTATGAAGAAAAAAATGAGTCATTGCCGGAACTTCCTTCTGCATTTGATGATATCCCTCGTAGGAAAGTTTTAATACATCTGTTTTTTCAATACATTTTAAAGATTGTGTCGCTCTAGTCTGGGTATAGAATGCTTGATAATCAGTCTCCCACCAGTCAGCAGTCGCAAATGAAATAATATGCTCATTAGCATCTCTATCCGTAACAGCAAGTTTTACAAGACCCGATAAAATAAAGTAAATATGCGCTACTTTATCATTCTCCCGGATGATGAAATCTTTCTTTTTAAAAGTTTCACTGACGAAGAATGTCATAATATACTCCATTTCCTTTTCAGAAACATCAATTGTTTTCTTTATATGATTGATCAGAAGTTGACTCATGTAAAGCAAATATAAAGAGAATTGCAATCAACTCATATGAACCCACATGGTTATCACCAAAATGCAGATAGGTTCCTTAACGATTAAGATCAAAGTATTTGCCATTTAATTCCCTTTGGTCATGAAGATGGGCGTATTTACTCATCTTTTAAGCATTTATATTTAATTTATATATCAAGTCAGAACAGACTCTTCCACTGAAATATGACTTTACAAGATCAGGCAATAAAATATAATAGTTCTCCTAACCTGGTTGTAATTGTATTGATGAACTTTTCAACAAAGAAATTTGGCCTTTCTAGCAAACCTCCCAGCGCGTTAACGATGTAGTTTTGTATTAGAAATTACAACGCTATCGAGCTAAGTTCTAAAAGACAATGAAATGAAAATAATCAATCAACATTATGTCAATGGACAATTCTGTCTCTCGACAGGTACAGAGACGATGGATATAATTAATCCATCGGATGAAAGCCTAATCGGCAAAGTCATATTAGGTAATGAGCAGGATATAGAGGCTGCAATAGTTGCTGCATCAGCAGCCTTACCTTCTTTTTCACAAACGAGCAGGGAGCAACGAATGGACTATCTACAGCGTTTACACAATGCACTGATGGAGCGCCTGGGTGATCTGCAGGAAGCGACTACAACAGAGTATGGTGCAACTGTTCAACGGTCACGCTGGTCAAACCAGTACGCCGCAGAAACCTTCCTTTACTTTAAAGACATCCTAAAAGATTTTCCCTTCGAACGCCGTATAGGTCAGTCGGACATTGCGTTGGTGCCGGTCGGTGTCACAGGAATCATGACTGCATGGAATGCCAATTCGGGATCTATAAGTGTAAAGCTGGCGGCAGCGATTGCCGCAGGTTGTACTGTAGTGATCAAGCCCAGTGAAATGAGTGCACTACAATCGCAAGTGCTAGCAGAGTGCTTCGACCGTGCAGGGCTACCAGCTGGCGTGATCAATATGGTGCATGGCCGTGGAGATATTTTGGGCACAGTGTTGTCTGCCCATCCTGCTGTGTCCAAAATTCTGTTCACCGGTTCTACAGCGGTCGGCAAGATCCTAGCCCATAATGCAGTAGAAACAATGAAACGCGTCACACTTGAACTCAGCGGTAAGTCACCCAATATCATTCTCGATGATGCCGACCTCAATACTGCGATACCCATGGCGGTAAACGCTGCATTTATGAATAGTGGCCAAGCTTGTATTGCAGGAAGCCGACTGTTGGTACCAGAAGGTGCCCTACCTGAGGTTAAAAACATCCTGCTGAAAACTATGACTACACAAGTCGTTGGCAATCCAAAAGAGGAGCATACGGTCATAGGTCCAATGGCCAGTAAGAAACAATTTGAACGCATACAACATTACATTAAGCTCGGTATGGATGAAGGAGCGGAAGTTTTAATAGGTGGCCTAGGCAAACCGGACGGATTACTTGATGGATTTTACGTCAAACCTACTATCTTTACAGGTGTAAGTAATAGGATGACTATTGCCCAGGAAGAAATTTTTGGGCCGGTATTAGCTGTAATTTCCTACAAAACAGAAGAAGAAGCTATTGCCATCGCCAACGATACACCATACGGACTGCACGCCTACATAAGTAGTTCAAACATGGAACGAGCGCAGAAAGTCGCCGCGCAGATCAATGCAGGCAGGGTTGCAATCAATACGATCTATCATGATGCACTAGCACCCTTTGGCGGGTTTAAGCAATCCGGCGTGGGAAGAGAAGGGGGCATATATGGTCTGGAAGAGCAATTAGAACCAAAAGTAATCATAAGCTAATGGCAATGGAATGCAAAAATGATATCTCCGAAAAACCAAAAGATGCCGCTAAAGGCCCTCGAATAGTATTGAACACCTATTCCGGCAATACTATCGAAGGCGAAGCTTTTGTAGCAGATCATATATTCAGCTATATCCTCCAAGGCAAACAGGATGTCTGGCTTGCCAATCAGAAGCATACTTATCAGGAAGGGGATTTCCGATTTTTCCGGCGCAACCAGCTGACCAAATATGTAAAAAGTACAACCAACGGAAGTTTCAGGTCTATAGCAGTGCATATCGATCAGTATACTTTAAAGGAAATGAGCGAGGAATACGGATTGAAAGCTGATGGTATATATAGCGCAGACGCTGCACTTATGATACAGTCCGGTCCACTGTTAGAAGGATTTGTAGACTCTTTGAAACCCTATTTGCAGCAGCAAACGGATGAACGTATTGTTG
>DKIT01000166.1 GCA_002454415.1 Sphingobacterium sp. UBA6711 | reverse complement strand
TTGACAGTTCCTCCTCCACCATTGAACCACCATTTATAATAAGTGCTTTCCCAATCGACCTGCTGACTCGGTGACATAAAATTATTGTAGCTATAATCAGGCTTTTCGGTGATAGTCACATTCGCCGAGGCCTCAATCGCTGTTTTCCCCTTTTCTGTTGCCTTTTTTGTCGAAACAACGATTACTCCATTTGAAGCCCTCGCACCGTATATTGCTGCGGCTGCGGCATCTTTTAACACGGTTACCGTTTCGATATCGTAGGGATTGACATCGGCAATGGATCCTTCTATAGGCAGACCGTCGACAACCACCAATATTCCTGTCGACGCCTCCATTGTGCTCGTACCGCGGATTGTAGCCTTACCTTGATATTGTACCAAACCGGGAACTATACCTTCAAGATTATCCATTACGTTAATGCTATTACGCTTTTCTATATCCTTACTCGTAACGGTAGCTACGGAACCGGTTATGTTTTCTCTATTGATCTTTTGGAAACCGGTATTGACAACTGTGACTTCTTCCAGGCTCCGCAAGGTAGTNNCCATGTTGATGATCATATATTCTTTCTGCTCCAATTGTCCGGCTGTGACCATCGTTTCACTGGTCTCATAACCAACATATGATACTTCAAGAATATCATTGACTTCAAGACGATCAAAACGGAAGAAGCCTTTGCTGTCCGTAGCGGTGACAAGACCTGCTCTTTTTATTTTGACTGTGGCCCCAGCTAAAGGGATGGAACTGTCTCCAACGACCAGCCCCGCTAATCCCTGTTGCAAATTCTGCTTGCTGTCAGTAATCCCATCCTTTGATAGAGACGGTTTCGCACTAGTGATCACAACCGATTTCCCTTCAATGGAGAAGTGTAGGTTCCTACCCTTCGTGAGTGAATGTAGCGCCTGATCGAGACTCACATTTTTCAGATCAACAGGGATTGATGGAAATTGCTGAAAGATCGCTTTATCGAGCAAAAAGTCGTATCCAGTCTGCTGTCGCATCTGTTTGAGGATCTGCTCCAGGGATGCATTTCGCTCCGTTATCGTAACACGCTGTGCATACGTGGCCCCATAGGTATGCACCAACATACATGTCATGATAATAAACACTAATTTCATAGTTAATAGTAGTTTAGGTGAAGGCCGCTTGGGGTGAAAAACACCCAATAGCGATTTTTTTTTCATACTTTTGTTTTGGTTAAATGGTTCATGTTTGATTAGTGTCGTTCGTTTTTAATGGGCATCTTTTCAGCACTGTATCATTTTCCTTTATATCCGTAAGGTGGTGGTGCACCTTACGGTTTATTTGCAAAATCGCCAAGTAGTTAATGCCCTGATGTTCCAGAATTTATTGCTAATTTGTTACTATAATGGTCCTTTGCCCTGATGTTCATTTTACCTTATTTGTTCTTTCTATTTGACGTAATGTGGTGATCAGATCATTTGATCTGGAAATATATCCCCACAAGTTGAGCTCCTTGTGGGCATCAGCCGCGAACTGAACTTCCATATCGTACCATCTGCCGATGGACAGCATGACATCCTGGAGNNCATCGACTTTGATGAACCCGTTCTTCCAAGCAACAATTTCTTCTGTATCTTGCTCATGTACATTGACCTGTCCAAGTCGGTTGATAGCCTGTTCTCCGGGTCTCATAGTTGTTTGTCCCCTATTGGTCACTACATTTACTTTTCCTTCAATAAGCGTGGTTTTGACAAGTCCTTTTGATTCCGCATAGGCATTGATATTGAAATGCGTACCGNNTCACTTCAAAATATCCTTCGCCTTGTAAATAAACCATTCGGGTTGCACTGCTGGCGAGGTTGGAATCGAAAGTTAACCGCGATGCCGCATTGAGCCACGCTTTTGATCCGTCCGGAAGAATGACCTGATACATTTCTCCATTTCTGGTCGTGATGGTGTTGCTTATTACTCTATTAGTGTGAGCTTTGGACTTATCAGCTGTATACACAAGAACTCCCTGTTGATTTTTAGAAATATGTAAGCCCTCTCTGCTCATGACTTCCCCGACATTCGCGGCATTAAGATCAATCTCTGAACCATCTGAAAGCGTCAATGTCGCACCTGAATGCCCCCCTTTGATCACTGGCCCCGCGTAGGTTGCCACATCGTATTCCTGTTGGCGTTGCTGCCACTTATAAACTCCAAAAAAACAAGCTATAAACAAAATAGCAGCCGCATAGGATAACCATCTGTGTTGCGGATGAATCTTAACTTGTGGATACAACCGATGGTCAATAGCGGCCCACATCTCTGATTTTATCCGTATAAAATCTTCAAGTGAATGAATTCCGGTCTCTTCTGTACGGTNNGTCAACAACGCTCCGCTCCCTTGATGTGGCCGTCCCCGATAGATATTTCTCTATAAGCTGTGCTCCTAGTTTTTTTTCCATAAGATGAATGGTTAGTAACCGATTTATAGTATAATACTGTTGAAGAAAGCCTAGGGGGTAGAAAAAAATAAAAAAAATTAACACCGTCTTAATGGAGACGCTTAAGCATTTGCTGCCCCTTTAGCTACCTCTTAAGAAGATGAGCAGCATTATTCCGAGCGAATTGTATCGGGAAAGTCTGACTTTTAGAATTTTTAATGCGTTTTGAACCTGCTTTTTTACGGTGGTTTCGCTCAGATTTAGTCTTTCTGCTATTTCACGATGGGACAGGTCTTCTAATCTACTTAGTTCGAATACTTCCCGCATCTTAGCCGGCAATTTCGCAATTTCACTTGTTATTAAAAGCATCAAATCCCTCTCGTCTATTTTTTCCAGTGTTTCATCGCTCACCTGAAGGCTATACCTTCCTATTTCAGTTAAATAATCACTTTTTGTTTTTGCTTTTTGAATATAGTTTAGAACACGATTCCGTGCGGCAACATAGAGGTAGGATGAAATACCGACATGGTCCCTGATCAGATCGGACTTTTCCCAAATTGCGGTGAATAAGTCCTGAACGATATCTTTGGCGATATCCTCTTCGCGAAGCATCTGATTGACCTTGTAATAAATCATCATGCTATAACGATCGTAAATTTCCGCAAAAGCTTCCCTATCTCTTTTTTTAAGCAAAGAAACAAGTTCACTGTCAGACAAAACTTTATACGTATCCATTCTAGTTGCTATACTGCTTTATTCGGCGGTAGAATTAGTATAGGTAAATTTTAAAAATAAATATTCTATTACAATAGTAGGAAATTATTACAAGATAAAATTGTTTTATAATAATTTCATTAACCAATTTATATTCAAAACTAAAATAAACTGCATATTTATATAAATATGCAGTTTATTGCAAAATAAAAATGACAACAAAAATCATAAGTGCTAAAAAAACAAACTATTTTCATCAAAATAATCGTTTTAAACGTCTATTCTTCTTCTATAAAAAAAAAAACTAAATCTGCTTTCAAAATTGCATATTTGTGAAAATTCTCCTTTTTTAATTTTTATGACGAAAAATCCCACTATTTCAAAACCTCATTATCCTATATTAGATGGACTGAGAGGTGTTGCCGCTATTATTGTTGTCGCCTATCATCTTTTTGAAGCCAATGCCGAAAATGTGATGTATCAGTATATAAATCATGGCTACTTAGCTGTCGATTTTTTCTTTCTGTTGTCAGGATTTGTCATAAGTTATGCATATGACGATAGATGGTCTAGCATGACCACAGGAAATTTCTTTGCCAAGCGAATTGAGAGACTTCAACCTATGGTCATCCTAGGCATGCTCATTGGAGCTCTACTATTTTATTTAGGAGACTCCGCTTTTTTTCCGGAGATTCACAATATTCCGCTATGGCAAGTCCTCGCTGTAATGCTCATTGGGTTCACGCTTATTCCNNCATTAAATGGGGCTGCTTGGTCCTTGTTTTATGAATATATTGCAAATATCGCTTACGCTTTATTCTTACGCAGAGCATCCACTCGAATACTAGTCATATTAGCTATATCCACAGGTTCTTATTTAAGCTATCATGCGATAACACATGGAGACCTCATTGGTGGCTGGTCTTTAACTTCAAAAGAAATCCACAATGGCCTAGTTCGACTAAGCTTTCCATTTATAGCAGGAATGCTAATGGCTAGGACAATAGCCATAAAAAAGTTTAGTAATAGGTTTTTGTTGAGCTCCTTACTACTTTCAGCAATCTTAATCTTCCCTCGGATAGGTGGAGAAGATTTTAAATGGATTAATGGTTTATACGAAGCTCTTGCCGTAACAGTTTTGTTTCCTTTGGTTATATATTTAGGTGCGAGCGCCAAGGTCGGGAAATATGGCCGCTTTTGCAAAACGCTCGGCGACTTATCATATCCATTATATATCACACATATTCCTTTAGTATATATTTACAGGGGATGGATAAGCAATAATAAATTGAATCCTGACTTTAACTATTTAACAATCTGCTATGGCATAGTGACCTTTTTCACTGCACTATTAATGGGCTATCTTGCATTCCGCTATTATGATGAGCCCGTACGAAAATGGATACGTAAAAAAATCACTAGCCGGACATCGAAATAGCTAAGCAAAACCTGAGTGCCACGCATGAATTTATATTAATACAGCGTTCAGCAGACCTATAAACAAGAGAAATCCCGATTGTAATCGGGATTTCTTTAGTTTGATTTTAAAGTATCGTATTATTTTGTTTTCAAACTCATCGAATAAGGCTGATCTCCATCTCCTTGCCCTCTATCGTAATTAATCTTTTGCTCCATATCAAAAGACAGCTTTACCCCTTTAGTAATCTCACTATACTTGACATAATTTTTTGAATAGTTACGACCATTATATTTGATGCGATTAACATATAAATTTTTGTTGCTATTCTTTGGAGCATCCACTTTTATCTTCTTCCCATTCTCGAGATTAACCGTTATTGATTTAAAGAGCGGGGCTCCCAATACATATTCATCTGAGGTTGGGCAGACAGGATAAAAACCCATCGCTGAAAATACATACCAGGCGGAAGTCTGGCCATTATCCTCGTCGCCACAATATCCATCCGGTGTAGGACGATAGAGTTTGTCTATTACTTCACGGAGCCAATACTGCGTTTTCCAAGGCTGACAGAAATAGTTATATAAATAGATTATGTGCTGCGCCGGCTGGTNNAACCATGTGCGTAATTGCCCATATTTGCGACCTGCATTTCGGTAATTTCATGGATACGCAGTCCGCCATAATAACTTGCGTCATAAATCGGAGGTACGACAAACAGAGAATCTAACATGTTAACAAAGGTTTTTTCTCCGCCCATAAGATTTCCCAAGCCTTTTGGGTCGTGAAAAACGGACCAGGTGTAATGCCACGAGTTCCCTTCGGTAAAGGCTCCGCCCCACTTATATGGACTGAAGGGTTCTTGAAAAGATCCGTCTTTGTTGCGGCCCTGCATCAGGTTATAAGCCGGAATGAAAACATGCTGGTAATTCTTTGCCCGCTTTTCAAGTTCTGCAATTTCTGCCGACGGTCTATTCAATTTTTTTGCTACTTGCAAAATACACCAGTCATCGTATGCGTACTCCAGCGTACGAGCCGTATTTTCATGAATATCCACATCGTAAGGAACGTACCCCAATGTGTTATAATATTCATGCCCTAGCCTTCCAGAGGAAGACGCTTTGGGTGTACATTTTTTGTTCCGAACTGCATAGCTTCATAGAGTTCGCTGACCAAGTTTGGCGGGGTTATTCCTTTCATAATCGCGTCGGAAACCACAGAGGCCGAATTATTACCCACCATCAGGCCTCGATGACCGGGACTGGCCCATTCGGGTAAAAAGCCACTTTCGCGATAGGTGTTAGCTAATCCTTCCTGAATCTCTGCACTGACCGATGGGTATACCAGATTTAATAACGGAAACAGACTTCGGAACGTATCCCAGAATCCCGTATCGGTATACATTGGTCCCTCGTGAATTTTTCCGGTGTGGGGACTATAATGGACCATCTCACCCGATGCGTTATATTCGTAAAACTTCCTCGGGAATAACACGGAGCGATACAGGCAGGTATAGAAAGTCTGCATCTGTGCGTCCGTGCCACCAGACACTTCAATTTTACCGAGTACATCATTCCACTTGTCTTTTGCTTCCGATTCGATTTGAGCTAATGATTTTGTTCCGATTTCTTTTAGATTGAGCTCCGCCTGTTCAAAAGAAATAAAAGATGATGCTACCATTACGGATACTTTCTCTCCTCTTTTGGTCGAAAAAGCTACTCTGGCGAGCACGTGGTCTGCCGTCAGTTCTTTGCCATCCACGTTTTTTTTCCCGCTAAATAATTGCGCCGAGGTAATGGATTTATCAAACTTCAGCACGAAATAGTTTTTGAAATTATCAGGCACGCCGCCGCTGTTACGTGTCGTATAGCCGATTACAGTATGCGCATCCACCACTTTAATATGTGAGCCTTTATCAAAAGCGTCAATAACCACTGCTGAAGAATCACTTTTGGGGTAGGTAAAATCCATGATAATTGCGCGATCTGTCGGTGCCATTTCCGCTACGATATCGTGATCGGCGAGGTAGACACTGTAATAATTGGGACGTGCAGTCTCAGTCTGATGCGAATACCAGCTCGCCCTTTTTTCCTGATCCACTTTGTCTCCTACAACAGGCATGACCGCAAACTGCCCATAATCCCCCATCCATGGCGACGGCTGATGGGTCTGTCTAAAACCTCTGATACGATGTGCACTGTAGGAATAAATCCAGCCATCTCCCATCTCGCCTGTCTGGGGTGTCCAGAAATTCATTCCCCAGGGAGTAGCTANNGCTATTGCCGGGTATGTATTACCCGTGGATAATGAAAAATCAGATAATTTTGGCAGAGGGGAATTTGGGTGGTGAAGCATCTCCGGACATCAGCGGGTTGATCGGACAATACGCACATGGAAATGAGCCCAGCCATCATATTATCTATATGTACCCCTATATAGGTCAGCCTTGGAAAACGGCCGAAAAATCCAGACAGATTTTACAAACGCTTTATTCAGACCAGCCTGACGGGCTCTCCGGAAACGAAGATGTCGGACAGATGTCGGCCTGGTACATCATGTCAAGTCTGGGCTTCTATCAGGTATCGCCGGTCGGCGGACCATTCATCTTCGGAAGCCCGCTTTTTGATAAGGCGACCCTGCAGCTTGGAAACGATACATCCATGCGATTAATTGCACATGATAATAGTCCTGCAAACAAGTATATTCAATCTGTCCTATTAAACGGAAAACCTTACGAAAAATCCTATATCACTTATCAAGATTTTATGAAAGGTGGGAAACTAGAGTTTAAAATGGGCAATAAGCCATCCAAGACTTACGGGATAACAGCAGATACAAGACCTTTTTCCATGGATTAATATAAATAAAAATAATGCTGTCTCCTATGTTTGTATCATAGGAGACAGACTATATCAGAATACCGCTGTATTATTTTTCATCTAAGTTGTT
>DKIT01000132.1 GCA_002454415.1 Sphingobacterium sp. UBA6711 | reverse complement strand
CATGGCTGACTATTCAGGATGTACCCTCTCGTGGGGTCTCTCATCGTATTTACTCTCATAAAACGCAAAGAGTTCATCATTTACTTTCTAATCTGGAACTGTATGTTTTTTTGATTTTAGATTGGTCTAGTTCTGTTCAGGATATTCGGGAACAATTTCCTTTGAATCTAGATGACACAAAAGAAATCTGTTTAGAGCATGGTTTGAGACATCCCAGCATACAAGGCTCAGAACAGGTCATGACTTCCGATTTTCTGATTGATACAAATGATAAGAAACAGCCTCAGTTTGTGATTCAGGTAAAGCCCTTAAAAGAGCTCATCAAAGAAAGAACTATCGAAAAACTCGAAATTGAACGTCGATACTGGGAGGTTAAAGAAATCCCATGGAGTATTGTGACGGAACAAAATATTCCCACAACTGCCCGAAAAAATCTTGAATGGTTGAGCCCTTTTATTACTGAACAATTAGAGCCTGATATCTGGGATAACCTACATACCATTTCTTATTATTTTTCAAAAAAACCAGGGATTTCTATCATTAAACTCTGTAAAGAGATTGATATTCAAGAAAGAACTACGGCTGGAACAACCCTACAATATTTAAGAACCCTTATAGCAAATCGTTTTATTAAATTTGATATCCAACAGCCATTCCAGAAATTAACAGGATCGGACCTGGTGTTTGATTTAGAGGTATCTTATGTGGCAAATCAATGAGGTCGTTAAATTTGATGAAAGCCACTACCGGATTTTATTCTTTCAATCTGGTGAAATCATATGGATTCATATGGAGGAAGCCAAAGGAGTTCCATCTTTAGTTCTTGAAGAACAACTTTCACAATGGATTGATGAAAAACGCTTATTTAGAAGTTCAGACCCTTTTGAATATCTTAAGTCTATAGAGCCACCCGTAAACTCAGTCGCTTTTGAAAAACGTGCTCAGGCTTACCGAATTATTGAACCAATCGTATATGACACGGGCTGTTTTAATGAAGAGATTAGAGCTAAACGGGTTCGTTTAGTAGAGCAGACAAATATCGCAACTAAGGCGACGATATACAAATACCTACGCCGCTATTGGCAAAGAGGCCAAATTCCAAATGCCTTATTGCCAGATTATAGAAATGCTGGTGCACCAGGAAAGCCAAGAACCTTGGCAGGTTCTAAAAAGTCAGGGGCAAAGCGTAAATTTGGCGATGGAACTGGTATTAAAATTACGCCAGAAATTGAAAGGCTCTTTAGGTTAATCGTTGAATCTGAATTATTAAATGACAAGAAAATTAATATCACATCGGCTCATCGACAATTTGAAGAACTTTTTGTCCAACATTACCCACATATAAAACAAGGAGATATTCCTACACGTAGACAATTTGACCATTTCTACAAACGTGAATATGAACTTCCTCAAAGGATAGAAGCCAGAACTCCTGTATTAAGTTTCCAAAAAGATGTACGTCCATTAAGTGGAACTGCTACAGCAAATACGCTTGGGCCTGGTAGTCGTTATGAAATTGATGCGACTATTGCCGATATCTATTTAGTTGCTGATGATGATCGAAGTAAGATTCTAGGTCGTCCTATCCTATATGTAGTGGTGGACGTTTTTAGCAGAATGGTTGTGGGATTCTATATCGGATTTCATAATCCATCCTATGTTGTTGCCATGCAGGCGATTGTAAATGCTTGCAGTGATAAAGTCAGTTTATGCAAATTGCTTGGAATTGATATCGAGCCAGAACAATGGCCAACCCTAGGTTTACCTGATGCCATTCTTGCTGACCGTGGTGAAATGATGAGTCATCAGGTCGAACGCTTAGTCCATGGTTATAATGTTCGTATTGAAAATGCACCTGCCTATCGAGGGGATGCAAAAGGTATTGTTGAACGCTATTTCGGAACATTACAGGCAGAATTCAAACCTTATGCTCCTGGAGTAGTCAAAGGAAATCGTATTCAAAAACATGGCGAAAGTGATTACCGTCTTGATGCGGTTTTGCCTATTTCTGCCTTTGCCAAAATGATCATAAAGACAATACTTTATCGTAATCAGTATCATGTATTGGATACTTATGACAGAGATGCAGATTTCCCTCCAGACCTACCCTCAATTCCATTACATATATGGAACTGGGGAATCCAAAACCGTACAGGCCATCTTCGTACTGTAGATCCAGATACTTTACGAATCATGATACTACCTCGTAAGAAAGTTTCCATTTCCACTTCTGGTGTCAATTTATGGGGCCTGTATTACATTGGATCAGAGATACTCAGAGAAGGCTGGTTACATCGTAGTAAAGAAGTCACTCGCCCACAGGATCTCCAAGCGGCCTACGATCCAAGCTGTGTAGATAAGATATATTTATTCCCAAAACATGATAGTACGATCTATTGGGAATGTTCTTTATCAACCAAAAGTCGTCAATTTGCAGGTATGTCATTTTGGCAAGTCTGGGAGATACAAGATCAAGAAAAAAATCTACATGCGATTGAAAAAGATAATAGCAAAGCTGCTCGTAGAGAGTTGGATCAATTTATTCGAGACACCATTGCTGATGCAAAAAAAATGGCGACCAACTCTGGTGTGTCAAATCGCCAGCGTTTATCTGAAATTAAATCGAATAAAAAGTCTGTTCGTGAAAATGAGAAATTATCAAATACTTCCTTAAAACCTGATAAACACCCTAAAGATCAGGGAACTATTATTTCATTTAAGTCAAAACAAGATGAATCAAGCTATCCGCAGTTCGTTCCAGGTCTTTTTGATGATGAGGATGATCAGTCATGACAAATCATATAATCAGAAATGCAGAGTATCAGGACACTGGTGTTCATGCTTATAAAGACAACCCTTTCATTGAGGCCTTACCACCTATTCAAGAACCTTTTCAAGATACAAAAAATCTTATCTCAAAAGTAATGCCTATCCTTGACGATCTAAAGCAAAAAAGAGTTATTCGGGCTCATAATATTCATCAAATCACAGGCTCATTTTTCCAGCCTTTAGCAATGCATATGTTACTGAGTGAACGTATTTCTCTTATGATTCGTGGAGGATATGTTGGTCGTAATCCGAACACAGGAAAGCTGCAACAACACCTGCAAAATGGTTATGAAAGATTGCAAACAGGTGACCTGAATGCCAAACGCTTTGATGAAACCGAGTCAACTGCTCATAGTATGGCCATCATTGGCTGTTCAGGTAGTGGTAAGACGACCTCTTTACGAAGAATACTAGGGGCATATCCTCAAGTCATTTTTCACCCCACATTAAATTGCCATCAAATCGTCTATTTAAAGATAGATTGCTCGCATGATGGTTCACTCAAAGAGCTTTGTCTCAATTTTTTTCGAGCGATTGATAAAATCATCGGTTCAAATTATGAGAAAAAGTATGGGATGAAAAGACATGGCGTAGAAACCATGCTTGCCCTCATGGCGCAAACAGCCAATATGTTTGCCTTAGGCCTGTTAGTCATTGATGAAATACAACATTTGAGTCGGGCAAAGTCTGGTGGTTCAGAGAAAATGCTCAACTTCTTTGTCACTATGAGCAATACCATTGGTATTC
>DKIT01000196.1 GCA_002454415.1 Sphingobacterium sp. UBA6711 | reverse complement strand
TTGTTTGCATTTTTTTTGCGTGTTCAAAAGCTTTTTCAACATCATAGTCTCTAATCCCCATCTGATAAGTCCCTACGATCAACGGGATTTCATGCTCCGCAACCATTACGGGTATATATTCCATACCAGCAGGCCCCTTGGCCAACCAGCCATTAGCGTCATACATCGCCAACTGTGACCGGACCCATTTATTGGACCATTCGGGGGTAACCAAATTCCAAAATTGGTTTAGGTTCCAAAAAGTATTCCAAAAGGCGTCACATCCTAAAGCGAGATCTCCTTTATGCGGTAATCTCCGTATCACTTCGTCTGAAGATCTCCATTCTCCATTGACATCGCTGAATGTATTTCGGCTCGCCAAAGTGCGGTACATATTGGTATAGAACTTCTCTTTTTCTAGATAGTCTGAGGATTTTATTTCCAACCGACTTAACAATTCGTCCCATACTTTATGCTGATTTGCGACGACCCGATCAATCGACCATCCAAACGGATCTGCTAATTCGGTCTTCAGATTCTCTTCAGCGTTGGCCAAGCTAACATAGGAAATTCCTGTGCGCAGCTGTACCTCCTTATCTTTATGCACATCAAATTCTACATACATTCCTCCAAATTGAGCGCTATCAGCGATCAAATTAGTACGTTCTTTTACTTTATCGTTATGCCATATACCATAGTTGATGATAGGTTTGTCAAACTCCATGACAAAATATACGACATAATCTTGTTTTGCATCCGTAGACCAAACGTTTTCGGACAATTGATTACTGTAACCAACAACCTTGTAATCAGAAAGTTTTTTAAGTGATACATCTTTAATTTTATAATCGTATTCTCCATTTACCTTGAGATCAATCATAATCCGTCCTGTATCCGACTTGTGGTAAGTATATTGCTGAAAACTTGAACGTGTTCCAGCAGTTAACTTTACATCAATATCATGATCAAGAAGATGTACGGCATAATAACCCATTGGAGCTTTTTCGCTGGTTTTATCGATTGCAGATCGATACCCTGAATCTAAACTATACTGATCGCCGACCCTTGTTTTCAATTGACCTGCAGTAGGAAATGTTCCCAATCCCGCCATGGTCCATTCGTGAATATGACTAAACGTACCAATAGATTCAATGGGTGGCCCATAACCCGCCTTNNCATTCCAAAAGGCATCCATGGTCCTGGCGCTATCATCCACCTGGAATGCGCCGAACCAATCATGGTGTTCACATAATCTGAAACGCCCCCTAATCTCTTGGGTCCTCTCTTTATGGTTGACGACTGTATTAATTGTCCATTACTATAAATTTCATACTTGCTCACGACATTCTTAGCAGTATAAGGCATCGGTATTTCAAGTTTTGCTGCACCTTTTTCAAACGGTTTCTCATAAATCTTCTTTCCATCTAAGACTATTTTCAGTTCTTCTTCATCTCTCAGCTTCAAAAGATCAACCAGCATATGCTGAACAGGTTTGCCTGCCACTTGGACTTCGAAATCAGCCTGCTGAACATTTTTGACGAGGGAAGTAAAATTTGTTATCAGCTTTACTTGTTGTGGACCCAACAATTTAAAAGAATCAAACTCAACCCAACCGCCCTTTATGACAGTCATCGTAATCTGATTAGCGCCTTTTCTGATGAGATCGGCAGGCAATGGTATGCTGATAGTCGAATTTCCAGATTTTGAAGCGTTATTTAGGGGTTCACCATTACCTGCACCCTCTTTTATCTCAAAGTTATGAGGTTTACCATTGATTAAGATCTGTAGTGTTGGACTATTCTTAGGATCACTATTTGCCAATTTAACCTGGAGAGTGCATTGACTGTCTTCTATACTGCCGTTTAGCACATAGTATAGATTTAAAAAATGTGTTCTCAGACCGGAGGTGCCTCCAGTCCCACCCCATTCATTAGCTGGGCCAGGCAATACATAGGGCAGCTCATTTGCTATCGAAGATTGACCGATGATAAACGCATTGTCTTCATAACCAAAATCATGTTCCAAAAATTTCTTATACCCATTAGGTGCCAAAGCAAATTCACTGCTTGAACCGTTTGAATTTCCCAATTGCCAAATTGCATGCCCCTGTCCTAAAGCAGACTGCCCACACATAAATAACAGTCCAACCACAAAAGAAAGTGAGAAACGTATTTTCATCATTTAAGATTTATAATTTTTAATTACATCAGTTGCTTTTCTCATAAATTACACAAAAGACTCATAACAAGAATCACATTGTACACACATTTAATACCCCAAAAAAAACGTTTATAAGCCAAACTTTAAGCACAATATTACTATAAAAAAAACAAATATCAAATGATAAAAGCAAAATGTATATACATACTTTCTAAAAAATAAGTTGAATCTAATTCCCACGAAACCTAGAAAATAATAGACTTGATTTACAGGCGAGAAAACTTGGGAGATTTATTGTGGGAGCGGACAACTTCAACCTACAAAAATTTTTCAGCTAACTATTCGTGGAAACTATGCTTCGAGATGAGCGAACGAATTAAAAAATCGCTAGACTTCGTCATCTCGGGATTAAAACTTTATCGAAAACTTAGGCAAAGCAATAATTACTATTGGCAATTTAGATCCAATAAGTTATATTTATACAATTATTTGCTTTAAAGCCTTAAAGATAATAGTATTATCTTTTGTATTATCATTATAAACAATATTCTACCCATTTGTGTAGAAACTTATTTGATTGCTAGATAGAGATTTAATATTTTGAACAGGTTAAGATATTACTTTGACGATGATTACAATGTAAGGATAGGATTGTAAAAAAGCCTTTTTCTAGCGTATAAATTGAGATTACGCCCTTATTTTTGTAACTTGCAAGCCAAGACAACATCGATTTTATGTGGTATTCAAAAGCGATTACGGATCATCTTTGTACTTTACACTATGAAAATTAAGATTGAAGATTTTTTCAAGCCGATACACGTTAAAGACGACTTTAGCAAAGATGATTATGAGATTGTCGAAGCATTTATTAATTTTGCTAAATCCCTCAGCAGATTAACCTATCAAAGCATATATTTAATTGATTATTCAAAGAAAAGTTTCCTATTTGTTTCGGATAATCCGATTTTTTTATGTGGAAGCACTCCTACTGAAGTAATGAGGGAGGGTTATTATCACTATGTTAATAATGTCCCTGAGAGCGATTTGCATTTACTAAAAAAAATTAACGACGTTGGTTTTGACTTTTTTGGAAATTTAGACGCCGAAGATCGCTTAAAATTTTCCATATCATATGATTTCCATTTAAAACAACCCGGCAATAAACCGCTTTTAGTGAACCATAAACTAAAGCCCCTGCTCTTGGATAAGTTTTCCAATCCTTGGATTGCGCTCTGCCTGGTTTCGATGTCCTCGCATGCAAACTCGGGAAACATTCGATTTAAATCTGATGAAGATGGGAAACAATTTGAATATGATCTGGATAAAGATATTTGGGTAGAAACTCCACGTATTAAACTGAAACCCCGTGAAAAGGATATTCTTCTCTTTTCGGCACAAGGTCTTACGATGGACCAAATAGCAGATCGGTTATATGTATCAATTGATACAGTAAAATTTCATAAAAAACAGATATTTTCGAAACTAAAAGTCAAAAGTATAACAGAAGCTACAGCATTAGCCATTGAATTATCTCTTTTTTGATGTTATTCACTATTTTTTGAGCATAATCGCATCTGGTTAGACATTTCAACAAATTTTTGGATATCCACATTATTTCCTATGCTAAGCTGGGAATACTTATTTTTTTCTACAAAGGTTTCCAGCCATTCCGATTTAATATAAATTGGTAAAGTCTCAGAATATAAGTAAATAATCGGATCGCCAAGCTGATAAGATTCAATTTCTAATTTCCGAAGTGTATTCACGACTTTCAGGTCACATTCAGCTATGATTAATCCGCTACCAAGGCTATATGGGCCATAAAAAGCATCAAAAAGCATCTTTTTTAGGATATTGATTCGATTCCCTATTATCTTTCCAGAAATAACAAAACGTCCAATATGCCAAAAATTGGTTACGTGTGGAATTAACAAACTTTCTGTTTCGATATCAAATAATTTCTGAATTGGTAAACTCGTTTCCTTATCCCAGAAAGTAATTCTAATAGATGCTTGAATGCCGTTGTCAAGCTTACTTCGAAGCACATAATAAATCGAACGATCAAAAAAAGTCTGATCCTCTTCTATTAATGACTCGAAATCAAACTTATATTCCTCTTCGGAATAACTATCCAGTTTGTAATGCTCCTGAGTCGTTACTAAATAAAAATGAATAAGTTCAGGAAGTTCGTTTTTATTAAGCTTGGTAAAATAATAATTTTCAGGCGTCCAGTTCATGCAAATATTATTCGATATGCAATTATAAAAATAAAGACTTTTCGTTTAAATTCCCACAGCAACAAATTTACTACACAAAAGTGCAATGGAACGAATATTTTTTTCAATTATATTAAGTTCAGCTCATCATTGATAAATAATAAGAATCCGGAAAGAATTTTACAGGTTTATATGTTGCCAAATTGAACACGACGTGACTTACCATTCCAGATAAGAGATATAAACCTACCGATAGCTGCGGTGGAGGAGACGTCAATGCTATCTTACCATATTCTGCTAGAAATTCCTCAAACCATTTAGTTTCTATACCCCTTGTTTTTAAACTGTCAACAATAAATTTACCGACGTTTAGTTCAAATGTATGATGTGCCTTTTCCAACGATTGCAGATTAAGGCCTTCGGGAGGAAGAACAGTTAAAAATCCTGCCCAACCTAAATTATAAGGATGTACTACGGGTATATTTCTTTTGGCCATATATTGGTCAAAAACAAAAGGGATATCGGAAGAAAAATCCAGTGCATTAATGGCAACCTTATGATTGAGATCGATATCATACAAGTTGTCCTTATCAATAAATTCAGGAAATACTGTTATATTGGCTTCTGGATTAATTGCATGCAAACGATCTCGCAAGGCTATTGCTTTCTTGACACCAATATCCTTGCTTGTATAATTTTGACGGTTTAGGTTTGTCAATTCAACAATATCTCCATCAGTGATTGTCAAATTTTCGAAACCCATCCGCAATAAGCATTCTGCGATATAACTCCCTATTCCACATCCCCCTATCAATACGGGAAAATCTTTTATATGTTTTTGCTCCTCTTCTTTAATATGTATGTTGTTCCGAATATACCTCAAATCCATAGCTAATATTTCAATAATTTTGTATCACATAAAGATAGAATTATAATTTATAATATTATTATTAAAGAAATTGCTAAGCAGTTTTTTCTGATAGCCCAATTCCAACTTGTTTAAGTTTTTCCTTATTTTCAAATAAAAATTACTGAGCGTTAAGGTAAAATGAATATCTTTAATAAATAGAACTTGTAAAAATGGACAACACGAGAATATATCGCATGTCATTCGCTGGTGTGTATCCGCTCTATATCCAAAAGGCTGAAAGGAAAGGACGCTCGAAGGAAGAAGTCGATGAGATTATTTTTTGGCTTACCGGCTATAGTCCGACATCCCTACAGCAAATAATTGATGATAAGATTGACTTTGAACATTTCTTTAAACATGCCCCAAATTTAAACTCGAATATTTCTAAAATTAAGGGTGTCATCTGTGGTTATCGTATAGAGGACATTCAAGATCCTTTGGTTCAGTAAGTTCGTTATTTAGACAAATTAATTGATGAATTGGCTAAGGGTAAGCCCATGGAAAAAATTTTGAGAAAATAAAAAGGTAAGTGATCCTTCCATTGCAATGCCAACTATCGCAAAGCGTTTATTCATCAAATAGGGAACATAAAGCTCGGTCTGCTTGCCCCTTTGAGCAGTCTATTTACACTTCAATAAAAATTAGACTAAGAATAAAGCTTTAGTTTGACAAATCGTTTGTTAAAATTGCCAAACAAGTTTTATCACACTACCTTTGGGATATTATTGAGCGTAATTTCTAATTGAACAACGGATGACTGTCGAAAGCTATGATGCGCTTAATTTTTTATAAATATTAATCATGGAAAAACAGGTAAATGCGGGTGAGTTTGTAGATCGTTTTATGACAGGTAGTCTAGAACATCTAAGATACCAACAATCCCCAATCAAAATATTCCAACTGAGTGAAATAGCACCTTACATAAAATTTCCCACGCCTCCCATTTTCTTAGGCTACAATCTTCTTGTCCACATCACCGAAGGTTATTTTAAACATCAAATTGGTGCCAAGGAATACGTTGTACAAGCGCCAGCCATCCTGATCAGTAATTATGGCAATATCTCCACCATAAAATCAGTCGATAAATCAGCTAAAGGATATTGTGTTTTGATCAACGATAATGCAATGACCTCGATCTTTAGAGAACAAGAGATTCTAAATATTTTTAACATCTCGCCTTTGCTCAATCTTACAATTCAAGACAGTAGCAATCTCCAAGAACTCTTTCGACTACTTTATGACGAGCTTCTTTCTGAGATTCCTTATAAGGAACTATTCGAGAGTTTATTAAAATCAGCACTTCTAAAAATTATCAAACTCTCTTCCTCCAATCAAGCGCTCAATCGGAGGCAGGAAATCGCCATGATGTTTAAACAGCTTGTGCACAAAAACTTCAAGAAACAAAAGCAACTCTCCTTTTATGCCGATAAACTCGCTGTCTCGACAAACTACCTCAATCGCTGTGTATTTTCAGTATTTAAAAAGTCTTCCAAAGAACTTATACTTGAAGTGTTAATCATGCACAGTCAGTTTCTATTATTTGAATCCAATAAAAGCATAGCGGATATCTGTTATGAGCTGGATTTTTCAGATCCTTCCTACTTCTCTCGTCTTTTCAAAAAAGTTGTAGGTGTTTCTCCTACTTCCTATCGAAACAGAGCTAGTTAACTTTTCAATATGCACGATTAGTCCTATCTTTTATACCAAAGTACACAAGCGAATCAAATTCATAGCAGTTAATTTTGTGTAACAGATTGAAGCAAAAGAGGATTTCAACTCGGCATAATGCTCTATTCTCATTGGTTCAATCTACATTTTCACATCATTTAATTACATATTTAAAGATGCTTAAGGTTTCAGAACACAATAATATAACCCAAGATTTCGATTTGTTTATTGCGGATTTTAAAACTAGGCTATCAAGCTTATTTAATAAAGAGTACGATTACAACTCGCTCAGCTTAACGCGTGGGCTACCGCCTGAGTTTTTAGCTGAGATCATGAAAATGCAACCCTTATCGGTTGCTATCCCCGAAAATCACGGTGGTCGCGGCCTTCATGTTAAAGAATCTTTGGGTGTGTTGGCAGCCGCTTCTTATGAGTCGTTATCCCTTTCTCTAATCTTCGGTATTAATATTGCTTTATTTTTGGAGCCTTTTGCCAAGTACGGCAATGCATTACTTCAAGAGAAAGTATTCCCGCAATTTTTGGAGAAGCAAGCAATGGGAGGATTAATGATTACCGAACAGGCTTATGGCAGTGACGCGCTCAATATGCGGACATCTTACGAACAGCGGGATGACAAGTACTATATCAAAGGTGAAAAACATTGGCAAGGTCTTACTGGAGCTGCAGATTTTTGGCTCGTTACAGCGCGCAAGAAAAATGAAAACGGAGAATTAGTACGNNGATTTCTTTGTAACAGAAGACGCTGCTGAGGAACAAAAGATTATTGTCACAAAAAAATACAATAGCCTTGGTCTCTATGCCATTCCTTATGGTGTTAATAACATAGACATCAATGTCCCTACGGATCACAAACTAAATCCTGAAAGTACTGGTATTAAATTGATGTTAGATACCCTTCACCGTAGCAGATTGCAATTCCCTGGAATGGGTATGGGTTTTATAAAACGCATGCTGGATGAAGCCATGAAACATTGTACCGAGCGTCGCGTAGCGGGCATTAGTTTAAATGAATTGGATTCCGTTAAGTTTCAGTTGTCCCGGATACAAGCTGCATTTACATTGTGTTCTGCGATGTGCTCCTTCAGTGTTTCGATCAGTTCTATCAATAATGACCTTTCAGCCTATGGTGTCGATGCAAACAGTGTGAAAGCATTTGTTACGGACTTAATGCATGAAGCCGCGCAAATATGTGTGCAATTATCAGGTGCGAATGGCTACAGACTGGACCATATTGCGGGGCGGGGCCTTATAGACAGTAGACCTTTTCAAATCTTTGAGGGTTCAAATGAAATGCTTTATTCTCAAGTTGCGGAGGCAATCGGTAAACTGATGCGTAAAACCAAAGAAAGCAACTTACTGTCTTTCTTGAAAAAATATAGCGCAACTGAATTTGCAGCGCCATTTTTCTCCTCTATCTTGAATTTTGATTTTCCGCTTCAACCTAAGCAACGTGAACTCGTCACCTTAGGAAAGATAATTGCCCGCATCATTTGTTTTCAGTATGTTTTACAGATTAACAATGCTGGATTTAATGATAAAATGACAGAGATAACACGTCAGCATATCA
>DKIT01000098.1 GCA_002454415.1 Sphingobacterium sp. UBA6711 | reverse complement strand
CATCGCCGTAAAGAATATCTTTACCGTCACCCCCTTTCAGGATGTCATTGCCTCCGGCAGCATGGATTTCACTGCCATCTTTATATCCGTTAATGGTCTGATCATCGTCCGTACCGGGTAACAATATCGCTTTGACGGTATCCACACCCCATACAGTGCCGTCGAAAAAGAGAATTTCTTCTACGCGGTCTTTTGCCGAACCGAAATAGTTATTCAGGGTAATGCTGTCACTACTGTTATTAAAGGTGATGATGAGGCTGTCAACCCCGCCGGAAATTTTACGTTCTAACGTAACATCATCCGGCATTAGTCCTTCACCCAGATGAAGCTCGTCTGACCCGCCCTCTCCANNAAACGAAGAACGTCTAATCCTCCCTCTCCGCTTTCATTTATTACATCCTGACCATCACCTGCATTGAACAAATAAGTGTCGTTGCCAGCGCCGCCTTTCAGGGTGTCATTACCATGACCTCCGGTAAACCAGTCGTTTGCCTTGGTACCTGAAAATGATTCACCGGCATCACTTCCCGTAAATATTTGTGATGCCGGGATACCCAGACGTTCCCGCTCGGCACTGAATGAAGGCAGATATTCCAGTTGATCGTAAAATACGTGGCTCACCTGAAGAAAACGCTCAATATCGGTTTTCTTCAGGTTATCGAGATGAGCTTCGAAAGCCTCAAAATTAAGCGTCAGACCACTATAATCGGCTTTCATTTGCAAACCGATCAAAGCGAAGTCTTCGCGATAGGCCGTTTGCGTCAGAAGGCTTGACTCAATATAAGCAGCAAACCGTTGATATTCTTCAACAATTAAATCTGCGGCATAAGGGAGGGGATCGACTGTGCCATTAACATTGTTGTAATACCTATCGCCGGTAGCGGATTCCAGTACCGTTAACAGGCGAGCGTCTATATAAATGCCGCGACTGTCGGAGGCTATTTTTGATGCCCCACCCCAGGTAAAAATAATCTGTTCCAGTAATGCCGCAGACCCTGCCCCCAGCGGAGCGGCAACATAGCTTTCCACCAGTAGTCTTAACTCTTCATTCTGACTCATCGCCACATGCAAATCGGGCATATTGCCAAAGCCGCGAATATAAGGGAGTTTACGGATGCTTTGGGAAATATTCACTTCCCCGGTATAACGGCTGTACCCCGTATTAGCGGCAAACCAGACATCCGCAGTATGATGGACGGTACCATCCTGCATAATGACTTCGCCTGTTTGCTTATGCGCATTGCCCTGCTCATCAATAAAATCTGAATTGCTGTAGTCAGTATTAATACCAGCGACACCCGCCTGATCGAGAGTCAGTAATTCACCATCATCCACCCGGGCATTGCCATTGCGATCCTGCCAGACCTTAAGCTGCTGCCAGGCGGCGTCCAGTTCATTAATTATTCCGTCCTGGTTACTGTCCTGCTCCCGCAGAGCGATATAACCATTCGCCGCAAGTGAACCATTTTCCAGCCGGGTATTGTTACCGAACAGTTCATTACCGGTATTAATAATACCGTTGCCGTCACGGTCCAGAACCAGCAGTCCATCGTCAGCGCCTACCCAACCGGTATTTTCAGCAAACTGGTTGCCGTCATGATCAAAGAAAAGATTGTCCCGTAAAGAGCGGGTTTCGATCCCGTCACCATCAAGATCGAAGATGATAGGACTTTCGACACTTTCAGGAGCGGATAAATCAGGTCCGCATCCTCCAGGCGGAATAAAACCTGGCAGCATCATACCCGGCATTGAAACTCCCGGCGGAAGAAGACAGGGGCCTGAAGTGCCTAGGGGAACCGGTCCACCGTTTAGCAAATATTTCAGACCAGCTTCGAAATTTTTAAGGCCATTCTTGAAGTTGTCTGCAAATTCATCAATCACAGAACTATTTTGTGCAGAATCACCATTTAAAAAATCAATAACATTATTATACGCAGCCTTACTTTCATCTAACATATCTTTAGAATTTTGCATCAAATCATCAATAAAACTATTACCTTGAGCACCTACGTCTTTTTGAAGTTTATCGAGATTATTTAAGATGTCATAATAAACTTCATCCATATAATCTTTTGCATCTAATGCCGACTGTGCTAAGCCATCAGTCTCGACTCCATTAATTTTATTAGCCACACCAAAAGGAGATTCAATGCCTGACAAATAATCAATGCCTGCGCTTTCGAGAATTTGGTCCGCTATTTTCGTACAATTATAATCAGAATCACTAGAGTCGTCTGGCATTATGTCATAGACAGGTGCAATACCATTGAAACTACCAATTTCTTCTTTCATTCTTTCATACTGCTCTTTCGTGATTTCAAAAGTTTTGCTTTCGGAGTAAGCCCTATTTTTGAGATACTCAGCTTTATCAAATGCACCCTCCACATTAAAATACTCCAAATCATTTTTTGGAGAAAACCCAAAATACTCAGTAACTTCTTTGCCTGTACTTTCTCCTGGCTTATTAAATTCAAGCCATGTATGTACTATGCCCTCACCATTAAAGAATTCAGAATCATTTTTTATTGTTACAGTGTATTTCATATAACCACCTATGATTATTTAGTACTATATGATTCAGTGAAACCCACCATATAATCACTATATTCATTTGAATTTGAATAAAAAACCGTGGAAATGACATAATTTCCGGTATTTTTTACAGTAAAACCAGGATATGTATAGCCTACCCATTCATCTCCATTTACATCAAAAAATGAATCCTTTACCGATAAATTATCTATCGGGTAAGTAATATCATAATCTAAAGAGCGCGCCCCACTATGATAAATATAAATTCTCCCTTTCATCTTTTTCAATAATGATAAAATCCTCTCCTCCTCTTCATTATACATTCGCCATTGTTCCCTTGACTGACCACGACGAAAATTTATTTTCTTTTTGACAAGAATCTCGATAGTTTTAACCTTCCCCTTTTCTAAAAAAATCATAAACTGTTGATTTGGAAGTTTATAGTAGTTCCTATCTTCCTCAATGGAGGCTTTATTTCCGAAAGATTCCGAAAGGACAGGAAAAGAAGCTAGGCACAGCGAGCCTAACAACATCCATTTATAAAATTTATTATTACAGAGTGATGTATTTACCATAAATATCCTTATCAACTATTGAGTCAACGCAAATATACTGATGAAAAGAATAAAAAAATGGATGTAACGCCCAAAAATATAATAAACAATTAATAATGCTGGTTAAGTATTCACAGTACTACTTAATTAACTAAAAACATTCATATAAATAATACTACTTGTACCTATTTATCCCTCTACCATTAGCCATTTATATACCCCCAATTAAAACGCATTTAAATTAAATAAGTGAAGTGATCATTTCTGTTTGCATCCATAAAAATGAAAGCAAGCAACATAAAAACTCCAAAAAATGCAGCCCCTTTAATACACAGCCGTCTTCTTTTTCGGATTCATTTTTTGGCTTATCATCAAAAGAGATCAAAAAAATAAATGAACCGGTAATAAAAGACAGGCAAGCCAAAATGAGTGCTATACCCCCTACGTAAGCCAAAACGGGTTTATACAACTCAGCATAAAAGTTATAAATAATAACACCTGTGGCTTCAGACAATATAAACATGAGCACAACAATAATTTTGGCAAGACGAAGGGTGTTCATATTAATATCCACCCTTGAAAGGCAATAAATCATTCCTTAGATTTATATAAAACCGTATAAACAATTTACCAGGATTATCTGTGAAAGTAGACATAACCATGACAACCTCCTTGTCAGAATTCAAATCATCAACAATATAATAGTGTGAGGGGTAAACAAACAAGAAGAGAATATGACAGGCAGGAGGCTATGAGTAATTAATTGCGATGTTCAGCATTGATTATTGCTATAACTACCAATAAAAAAGCCCTCTGTATACAGAGGGCT
>DKIT01000130.1 GCA_002454415.1 Sphingobacterium sp. UBA6711 | reverse complement strand
CTTCGTATTATGGTCGGCACAGATTCGAGGTGCGAGCAGCTTCTGTCCGTGGTGGGTCCATGATGAATCCGTGGTGAGGCCGTGGTGAGTCCGACTCTAACACGGAAACAGGATTCAACCAAGGTTGACAGATTCTGCTCATAGGGCGAAGCTATACCCTAGCAAGGCCTATTCAAGGCCGATTTAAAGCCGAAAACGGGACAAACCGCAGCAGAGCCTGCTACCCGAGAAGTAACGAATAATAGCTGAAAGACGATAAATACTCAGACTCACATAGCTTATGTAAGCCAGGAAGCTCTGTTCCGTAACGAAACTTTACCTTATGAAAAAGCATTCAGCCCGGTAATATCCTGCCCAGTAATCAATAAATGGATATCATGGGTCCCTTCATAGGTAATCACAGATTCGAGGTTCATCATATGCCGCATCATAGGAAAATCTCCCACTATCCCCATCCCACCAAGAATCTGCCTTGATTCACGGGCAATCTGTAAGGCCATATGCACATTATTCCGTTTTGCCATTGAGATTTGCTGAGGTGTAGCCTTCCCTTCATTCTTAAGCATTCCCAAACGCCAGGACAACAGCTGGGCCTTGGTTATTTCTGTTAAAAATTCTGCAAGCTTCTTTTGTTGCAACTGGAAACCAGCAATCGGTTTATCAAACTGATGGCGCTCCAGTGCATACTGCACAGCAGTCTCATAACAGTCTATCGCTGCGCCAATCACCCCCCAAGAAATTCCATACCTTGCGGAATTCAAACAGGAAAGCGGTCCACGCATAGAATTTACATCCGGAAGTATATTTTCTGCTGGAATATACACATCATGAAAAACCAACTCACCTGTTTTAGATGCCCGCAAGGACCATTTATGCAAGGTCTCTGGCGTTTCAAAACCGGCCATTCCGCGTTCTACAATTACCCCCCTCACCTTTCCAGCTTCATCTCGCGCCCAAACGACAGCAATATCGCACACCGGGGAATTTGTGATCCACATTTTGGAACCATTTAATAAAAAACCGTCCCCCTTAGCTGTCAATTTGGTTTCCATTCCACCTGGATCGGATCCGTGGTTGGGCTCGGTCAAGCCAAAAGATCCGATCAGTTCCCCCGATGCTAGCCGGGGCAGGTATTTAAGACGCTGCTCTTCGCTACCATAGGTATAAATAGGAAACATCACTAAAGAGGATTGCACAGATGCAGCCGAACGAATCGCCGAATCGCCCGCCTCCAGTTCCTGCATAATTAAACCATAAGAAATCTGATCTAAGCCAGCCCCACCATACTCAGTGGGAATATAGGGGCCCAATACTCCAATGGCACCCAACTTAGGCATCAAGCCTTCAATAGCCCGATGTTCCTGCGCCGCATCTTCAATAAACGGCTTTATCTCTGCTTTTACAAAATCGCGCACAGCCTGCCGTATCAGTTTATGTTCTTCGGACAGTAAATCGTCCACTTGATAATAATCGATATTGATCTGTTTTATCATGATATAGTCTACATTAGCTTATCTAAGATAATCATTATTTTCCACTGAACAATATTCAGTACAAACTTGATGATAAAAAATTTATTTCATATATTTAAACTATTCCACGAACAAAATAAACCAATATGATAAATGAAGCGCTTAAAACACTTGGAATATCTCCCCAGAATCCAGGATCATCAACAGGACAGCAATGGTTTTCCGAAGGCAAAGAATTCGAATCCTTTTCACCTGTAGATGGAAAACTTATCGCAAAAATAAAAGGCAGTACGAGTAAAGACTATGAGACCGTAGTTAGACAGGCAGAAGATACGTTCTTACAATGGCGTTTAATGCCGGCCCCAAAAAGAGGAGATATCATTCGCCAATTAGGGGACAAACTACGGGAACTCAAACCCGTTCTCGGAAAATTGGTATCGTACGAAATGGGCAAATCTTACCAAGAAGGTATGGGTGAAGTGCAGGAGATGATTGATATCTGTGACTTCGCCGTAGGTTTATCCCGTCAGTTATATGGCAATACCATCCATTCGGAACGTCCCGGTCACCGTATGTACGACCAATATCATCCCCTGGGCGTGGTGGGTATTATTACAGCCTTCAACTTTCCTGTTGCTGTATGGGCCTGGAACATCGCGTTAGCGTTGGTCTGTGGAAATACGGTTGTCTGGAAACCGAGTGAAAAGACACCGCTATGCGCCATTGCATGTCAAAAACTACTTGCCGAAATTCTACAAAGCAATGGACTGCCCGAAGGGATATCCAGCCTGATTATGGGGAACAAAGAAGTTGGCGAGTGGCTTGCCGCAGATAACCGCATCGCATTGATTTCAGCAACAGGATCTACCCGCATGGGAAAAGAAGTCGCCGTTACGGTAGCACAACGCCTCGGCAGAACACTGCTGGAACTCGGCGGAAACAATGCCATCATCGTTACCCCGGATGCAGACTTAAAAATGACCATTATCGGTGCCGTATTTGGCGCTGTAGGCACCGCCGGACAGCGCTGCACAAGCACCCGAAGACTTATTATCCATGAAAGTATCTATGACAAAGTCAAAGAACAGCTAATCCAAGCTTATGGACAATTAAAAATTGGTGATCCTTTGGACACGAAAAATCATGTAGGACCATTGATCGACAAAGCCGCCGTAAAATCATATTTAAACGCACTGGACAAAATTAAAACACAAGGGGGAAAAATGCTGATCCAGGGCAAAGTCCTGGAAGGCAAAGGTTATGAAAGCGGCTGTTATGTACAGCCTGTTATTGCCGAAGTCGAAAATCACTATGAAATTGTCCAACGCGAGACTTTCGCACCGATCCTGTATTTAATCAAATATAAGGGCGCTATTGGCGAAGCCATAACGTTGCAAAACAGTGTCTCTCAAGGACTATCTTCTGCTGTCATGACAAACAACATCCGGGAAGCTGAACTATTTCTGAGTGCGGCCGGATCCGACTGTGGCATCGCCAATGTCAATATTGGTACCTCTGGAGCAGAAATCGGAGGTGCATTTGGTGGTGAAAAGGAGACAGGCGGAGGTCGGGAGTCTGGGTCAGATGCCTGGAAAGCCTACATGCGTCGCCAGACAAACACCATCAATTATACGACTGACTTACCTTTGGCACAAGGCATCAAATTTGATTTATAAACCATTTACACACAAAATTATGAGCAACGTACATGAAAGATTAAGCAAACATATATTAGCCGATGGATTTCCTTTGGTGATGGATATGGAAAAATCCCATGGTTCTTATGTAGTGGATGAAAATGGAGATGAATACCTCGATATGTTCAGCATGTTTGCCTCCATGGCCGTGGGTTATAATCACCCGCATCTGGTCAAACAACGCGAATTTTTAGGTAAAATGGCCGTCAATAAGCCTGCCATATCAGATATTTACCCCAAAGAATTTGCCGACTTTGTCGACACTTTTGATCGGGTGGCCATACCGAAAGAACTTCCTTATGCATTCTTTATATCAGGCGGAACCCTTGCTGTGGAAAATGCGCTAAAGGCAGCCTTCGACTGGAAAACACGGCTTAATTTTGCACAGGGTATACAAAAGGAGGCCAGTCAGGTTATCCATTTTAAACAAGCCTTTCATGGCAGATCCGGTTATACGCTATCGTTAACAAATACACAAGACCCGAGAAAATACCTCTATTTTCCAAAATTTAACTGGCCACGCATCAGCAATCCAAAGCTGCGCTATCCCCTAACGGACGAGAGTATCGATCAGACCATCGCCCTGGAAGAGAAGGCTATTTCCGAAATACGCCAAGCCATTCAGGACAACCCCAATGATATTGCTTGCCTAATTATCGAACCAATTCAAGGTGAAGGGGGCGACAATCACTTTCGAAAGGAATTTTTCGTACAGCTTCGTCAAATCTGTGATGAAAATCAGATCCTCTTAATTTTTGACGAGGTACAGACAGGATTAGGCATCACGGGAAAAATGTGGGCCTACCAACATTATGATGTCATTCCCGATGTGCTTGCCTTTGGCAAAAAAGCACAGGTATGTGGCATATTGGCCAATAAGGAAAAATTCGATCAGGTAGAACATCACGTCTTCAAAGAATCGAGTCGCATCAATTCAACTTTTGGCGGTGATTTTATGGATATGCTACGTTTTAAATTGATCTTAGAAGTCATCGAGCAAGAAAATCTTGTTCAAAATGCAGCTGAAAAGGGACGCTATCTGCAAGACAAGCTCCAAGAGATGATGAAACACAAACCACAACTCTCCAACTTAAGAGGCGAAGGATTATTCGTTGCATTAGATTTTGAATCCGAACTCGCTCGCAATGAATTCATCAAGAAAGCCTACGCAAATAAACTGATTATATTGGGATGTGGCGAAAAAAGTGTTCGTTTCAGGCCTCATCTCAACGTGAGTCGTGAAGATATCGACAAAACAATTGCGGTAATAGAGAAGAGTATCTAAAGAAAACTTTCATGATTCCTTTGGATCAACAACAGGCATGAAAGTTCTTGATGGCCTTTGAAAACAGACACTTTCAGAAAAAAAGCGAGTCAATACAAACGACTTCAATAGGCGATAGCTATTGACTCGCTTTTGTTAAAAACTACCGGTCGCGGCAGACATTTGGACGATCAATATCGACCAGTTCCGAAATTCCGTATTCATCAAAAAGATCCAAGAGTGCATCCGTCCCCTCTTCAAGTTTATAATCCATTTCCTCTTTATAAACCGGAATCATTGCATAGAAATTGATGCTATTGCCATCTTTGGTTTTTAATTCCAAAAACTCTTCATCAAAACTCAGCATAGGCGGAAGCAGCAACATACAACCAAATCCGGTGTTTGCTATATCATCAGCTTCCATCCCATTCGGAATCGTATGTCCATAACCCAGCCAGGTTTTGTACTCATGCGGGAATCGAGCTAACCGCTTTAGGAAGTAAACCGGCCAATAATTATTATCGTCCTGAAACTCTTCTTCCCCTATTTTCCAATCTGCAGGCAACACCACCATTAACTCAGCACGCTCATAAGCCTCTTTATTTTCTACTTCATCCGGAACATGCATCGGCAGGTCACTCATCCCCGAAGTGACCAAGATATGGTAGGGATAGTCTGCGCTCGGTTTGATCCAATGGACATCAATATGCACAAGTTCTGAAATAATCTCATGGAACACCATATCGGGTGCTGCAATGTGCTTTGTCAGGTGCTCTTCTATTTCATCGAGATAGACGCATTGTACCTCAGGAAACAGGTTTTTTGGTTCCTTTTCTTCGGGTTGCTCATCATACCGGTAGACCGTTGATCCCCCAGCAGTAATTTCTGCATCTTTTCTTTCAGGCGAAGATTCTTCCGCTCCGCTACTCATAATCTTTTTGACTTTATCCCAAAATGACATATTATCTTATAAATGGTGAAAATTTTAGATCTATTTTGCTATTCAAAGTTATTCAATCACAGCGACTACGGGTTGTCTGAATCGTGTTTTAACGGGCTTTCCTTTGACTTGCCCCGGCATCCACGGTGGCGATTTTCGCATGACGGACAATACAGCCTTCGCAAATTCGGGACTTACTTTGTCAGGATTCTCGATTTCAATGTTACAGATTGATCCATCTTCGCAAACAATAAATTTCAGCACCGCTGTCTGCCGTGATCCGTATCGGGCGTAAGCTACGCTATCCATTGCACCCACAGTTCGCGACAAATCCAGATTATTTTGCAAGAATCTGGACCAGGCAACAACACCGCCTTTAAAATAAGGAAAATCGTCGACATTTTGTACTAAGCTATCTGCGGGAATATCGCGCTTAGCAATAACCTGAGCTCTTAGAGAAGAGCACATTACCATAAAAAGTAGAATCGAAAAAATAGTCTTTAAACCTGTTAACTGCATAACCTATCCTATCCATAATCGTACCATTTAACGATGGATTAGGATAGTTTATTGTTTTACGGTTTTTCTAAGTTAATTTAAGGGCATATCAACCTTCGAAACGAAGTTGCCCGCCGGGTCTAGAAGAAAACTAATCGGATGCTCTGGATCTTTGATAATCTCAAATAGCGTCAAGCCCCAAGGCTTCCAAAAATTTTCCAGCACTTGCCCATAGGTCTTATTCTGCCAATGATCAAATATGGGCTTCATCGACATATCAGCTAAAGGCATCGGTTCAACGTAAACCTTTTGCGGGGTGTTTAAATAAGTATAATCGGGTAAACGATTAAATAAATATGCTGAATAAAAATAACGTGCACATAATTCTTCAAACTGGATAGGGTGCAAGGTTTTTCCTTTAATTGCTTTCAGCACATCCTCATGGTAAATATTATTGGTAGCATTATCCTGAAGACAGGCAACTACCGCGAAATCCTTCATCCGGATGGAGAAGATCAATGTATTGATTTCATCGCGATACATAAATGTATCCGGCGCATTCTCTACAGGCACTACGACCAACGAAAAAGGAAAGGTATTCTCAAATTCCATGGGCACAACCAGCGATTGCAACATGGCGTGAAGGTTCGTAAAACGCTGTGCAAGTGCCTGCGAAAAGTTCATGTCTTCTCCAGCGGCCTTTTGCTGCCGAATTCCCGCAAGAATTTCATTAAAAACCACCCCATAGATGATTTTTGTCATCCATTGAAACAAGATCAAAGGATCCAATTGTTTGACGGCGTCATATCCCTGTTCAAACGATTGCTCAACAGCGCGTTCCATCTGTTCGATCGCCTCAGCGGCTGCTATCGAACAAGGTAGTTTCAGCGATTTGTAGGTGACTAGATTCTCATCCAGCATTTTAAAAGGTTTATCTTCCAATTGAAAAGATTTCATCATCCACACAGGAAAAACATGAATGGACTCCTCTTCCGACTGAAGCTTATTTCCCGTTAAAAAACAAATATCTGAATCAAACTGAAATTGTTTGAAAGGATTATACAAAGTTGTCGCCATAATGCAGGCAAAGTTAAAACAAATCGAAAAGTCCACAAGAAAAGCGAACTCTTATTACGATAAGGTGACTTGCCTTCCCAAACTTATTTTATTTTCAGAAATTTTTGAAAATTCAAAAACTATTAATACTTTTGATATGTTGTTGGATATAAGGGGGGGGGCTAAATAGGTCTGGAAGATTCGATAGCATGAGAAGAGGTGATATGCTATTGGATATACAAGATCTAAACAGGTCTGAAAGCTTGAATAGCATAAGAAGAAAAAATAAATAAAGGTCAAATAGAAAGCACAATGGAGTTACAAGAAGCAAAACAACAGTTCATCGACACATGGGGAGCCTTAGGTTCCGAATGGGGCATCAATAAGTCCGTTGCTCAGGTTCACGCGCTGCTCCTTTCCGCAAGTAATCCGATGTCTACAGACGAGATTATGGAAAAGTTGGTTATTTCCAGAGGAAACGCCAATATGAGCATCCGCCAATTGATTGATTACGGCATTGNNTTATAAAAAGCATATCGCTGGCGACAGAAAGGAATATTTTGTCGCTGAAAAAGAGGTCTTAAAATGGGCCATGAAAATCGCGGTCATGCGCAAACAAAAAGAACTTGATCCGGTGATGGATATTCTAAAGGAAATAAGCCGAAATACCGAGAAGGACCAGACAGCAGAGGGCAAAGAGTTTCACAAAACCGTAAAGGATATCCAGAATCTGACGGATCAGCTCGAAACGATTGCCAATAAGATTTTCAATACAAGTGGCGGCGATTTACTCATTAAATTGATCAAACTAATGATGTAGTATCATGAACTTTAATATCCTGGCATATATCATCTACGGCCTGTTGACCTGTTATATCATCCTTTGGGTCGGTCGGCAGTTTCATCGAAACGGCCGGACTTTTATCGTATCTCTTTTTGGACAGGACAGCAGCCTGGCCGATACGACGAATAATCTATTGCTTATGGGATATTACCTGTTCAACATCGGCTATGCCATCATACAATTTAGCTATTGGGACCAAATTCAATCTATTGATGAACTGGTCAGCAGTATTGCGCTAAAAACAGGCCGGTTGCTTTTTGTACTTGTTGGCTTACATTACATGAATATGCTTGGTATTTACCTCTTCGCAAAAAAGAAAAAACTCATTAACCATTAAACATTAATATCATGGAAAATTTAACAGTTATCGGGTACTTTATCTATCTACCCATTGCAATAGGATTAACCTATTATGTCGCCTTTGTGCTATTCAAAAATAGCATCGTCTACATGAATGATATCTTTGCCGGAAGACCAGAGGTTGCCCATGCGACAAATAATCTCTTTCGCATCGGATTCTATCTGATGAATCTTGGATTTGCGCTGTACATTCTGGAAATAAGCCTTTACAAGCCTGACGTCCAGCAACTTATTGAACGCCTGAGTTATAAAATCGGTGGATTTAGCATTTATCTTGGCGTAATGCTTTTCCTCAACATGTTTCTCTTTTTTAGAGGCAAACGCATTGCAAAGCAAAGAAGAACATTGGATACCACCTTCAATGCATAATTAAAACGAACATTACATACACTTGCCATGAATAAAATAGTCATTGCTGGAGGAACAGGTTTTGTTGGACAATATCTTTCTCAAAAATTCCGGGCATTGGGACAGCAGGTTATCATCATAGGCCGACAACGGACCGATGTTCTTTGGTCAGATCGTCGCGGCATTGCCGAAGCACTGGAAAATGCGGACTTACTCATCAATCTAGCTGGCAAGTCTGTCAATTGCCGCTATAACGAAAAAAACAAGGCCGAAATATTTTCTTCGAGAACTGCAACTACAAAAATACTCGGCGAAATCATANNGTCCACCAAAGCTGTGGCTAAATTCAAGCACAGCGACTATTTACCGTCACGCTGAGGACCGTCCGATGACTGAAAGTTCGGGTGATATCGGAACAGGATTTTCTGTTGATGTTGCCACGCTATGGGAAAAAACCTTTTTCGATTTTAAATTACCCCAGACTCGACAGGTAGCACTCCGGATGGCCATTGTACTGGGAGCGGATGGCGGTGTTATACATCCTTTTAAGAACCTGGTCCGTTTCGGACTCGGCGGCATACAGGGGAATGGCAGACAATATTTTAGCTGGATCCATATGGAAGATCTTTTCCAGATCATCCTGTTCTTACAAAGCCATGACGATATAAGTGGTGTTATCAATTGCGCAGCCCCCCATCCGATTACAAATAAAACCTTTATGGAGACCTTTCGGCAGATCATGCATCGTAAAATCGGGCTACCTTCTCCCAAATGGTTGCTGGAAATAGGTGCTGCTTTAATCGGTACGGAGACAGAACTCCTTTTGAAAAGTCGTTGGGTATTGCCGGAAAGGCTGGAAAACAATGGATATACATTTAAATATCCGACGATTTCCGCTGCTTTGCAGGATATTCTACAGCAGGATTAAAAGCTGAAAAGATCAAAACGTGGGGTAACAACTTATCCCACGTTAACCTTAAAATTCTCGAACACAAGCGGTGCCGTAACCATAGCGCCTTCGTTATTTTTCACACCTTTAAACTCGGAAGTCTTTCCTTTTTCCAGCAGGTTCTTCATTTCTTTTTCATCCAGAAAGATACCATTTAAGGTCCGCCAGATTTTAAAATCGCATCCACGGGCATAGTGATCGCATTGTGCCACCTTATCATACAGCAGAATCAATCCCTTCTCACATTTCGGACATTTTATCTTTCCTTTCTGCTGGGGTTTCACTTCTTCCTGTGCCAAGGATATCCGCAATGTCAGCAACTCCTTCGTGATTTTAGCTGTATAGTCCTTAATATGTTTCATAAAAACATCGTAAGAAACCTTATTGGCACGCATTTCTTCCAGCTTTTGCTCCCATTTACCGGTTAGCGTTACCTTCGCAATGGAACGATCTTTTACGAGATGGTATACCGCCAGCCCTTTTTCGGTCGGAATAAGCTTTTTCTTATCACGCTTAATATAATCGCGTTGAAAAAGTGTTTCAATAGTTGCAGCGCGTGTAGCCGGAGTACCAAGTCCACAGTCTTTCATGGCCTGACGCATCTCATCATCTTCGATTTCCTTTCCAGAAGTTTCCATTGCCTTTAGCAAAGATGCTTCGGTATGTATGGGTCTTGCTTTGGTAAAACGTTCGGCAAGCTCCAGGGTCAGGATCTGCAAGATTTCTTCGGCTAGTAGCTTCGGTAATTGCGCATTTTCGTTATCCTGGTCGTCGTTGTTCTTATCTTCATCCGGAGCTTCGATCTGTTCAGCAGAAAGACGCCAGCCATATTGTTTGATTACGGTACCTTTGGCGATCAATTCAACCCCCTGTGCATCGATTGTCACGGTAGTAATATCCTTTATACAGACTTCCGAGAAACTCTCGACCATGCGTTTGGCGATCATATTGTAGATATTCTGCTGCTCTTTCAGCATCGGTCCTGGCTTTTCATCCGTCACCAGCAAAGCGTGGTGATCGGTGACTTTTTTATCATCCACAGAGCGTTTATTCAATTTTGCACCGATCAGATTTTTGGCAATGGATGCAATGGATTCTTCTGCGGTATCGGATAGATGCTGAAAAAGCTCTTCAATTTTCTCGAAGACATCCTCACCAATGTAACGGGACCCGGTACGTGGATAGGTGATGACTTTTTTCTCATAAAGGGTTTGCGCAAGACTTAGTGTCTGATCTGCCGAATAACCGTATTTTTTGTTTGCATCCTGTTGAAGGGATGTCAAATCAAATAATAACGGCGGCTGTTCCTTTGTCTCTTTGGCTTCAACTTTTGCAACACGAGCATTGGAACCGACAGTCAGTCTGGCAATGGTTTGTTCAGCGACGTCTTTCTTATCAATTTTATTTGAAGTTGCTTTAAAACTGATATTATCTTTTTCAAATCCCGCCTGAATTTTATAAAATGCCTGCGGTTTAAAGTCTTTANNATAAAGACTATCGTACTCCGTACCTGCTTTTAAATTGGCAAATCCTTCTTTAATGGCTTTATCTGTTTGGCTGGAGATCCACAGACGTTTAAAAGGCACCTTAGAACCTAAAAAATAGTATATATTGCGAAAGATCAATTCACCTTCCCGCCCGGCATCCGTAGCCACGATGATTTCCTCGGCTTGTTCTAAAAGTGATTTGATGGTATTGAGCTGTTTCACAGCCCCTGTATCGTCCATTTGCTTGCCATCCCGCTTCACCTTCTTCGACTCCAGCTTAAATGTTGGCGGAATGATCGGCAAATTTGAAATTGTCCACGAATTGTACCCGTAAGCCTGTGGTGTACAGAGTTGCACCAAATGGCCAAAAGCATACGTAAAAGCATAGCCATTACCGGCGATATAACCGTCTTTGACTTCTTTCGCCCCCATCACTCGAGCAAGATCACGCGCCACCGAGGGTTTTTCAGCTATTACAACTTTCATTTTTAACGTATTGAGGTTTTAGAATAAAGAACAAAGAGTAAAGAATAAGGAATTTTACTTTGTAAAGTTATTCAATACTTGGTATTGTTATCCCCTGGATCTTACGATAAAGTTCAATGGCATAGACATCGGTCATTCCCGAAACAAAGTCTAAAACACAGCGAATTTTCGAATACGAATCTTGTTTGTCTGTATAAAATTGCGCTGGAATTAAAGCGACCAGTTTTTTATCGTAATTATTTTTGTTCTTCTTCAGATAGGCTGGCACGAACTCTTTCAACAATGCATCCATCACGCGGTAGCCGGCAATCTCAATCTGCACAACCGTTGGGGCATTGTAGATCTTGGCGATGGAAATTTTTGAAATTTTGTTCATCTGCTTCACAATATCCTCATCCAATGCGTCCATCAAAGCCGATGCAAATGTTCCTGCCAAAAATTTCTCCTGTTCACGGACAAAGACATCTACACAACCTTTTATGAGCGTATTGATTGCTTTTGCCCGCAACAAAGCCACCCGGCTTGGGGTATCCAGCAAACCATCAAGCCGGTCGCGCAGATTCTCCTTACCACATAAAGGCAGCAACAGCTCTTCTACTTCCTGATAGGATAGTATTTTAAGATGATGCGCATCTTCCAAATCGATAATATTGTAGCAAATATCATCTGCCGCTTCCACCAGATAAACCAATGGATGTCTCAGATAACCTTTGGGGTTAGAAGGATCTTTCAGCAATCCTAGCTCATCGGCAATCTTCTCAAATGCTTTTTGCTCTTCGGTAAAAAAGCCATATTTCTTGCGATGATGGTTTTTCTTGAGATGGCCATCAATTGCCAAACAGGGGTATTTTACAATGGAAGCTAAGGATGTATAGGTCAATGCGAATCCTTTGGGATCTTTTCCCTGAAAAGCATGCGTTAAAATGCGCAAAGCATTGGCATTACCTTCAAAATGGGTCAGATCGGCCCATTCTTCTGCAGTAACCTGCTCTTGATATTTACGTCCGTCACCGTCAGTGAAATAGGTCGAGATCGCAGATTCTCCCGAGTGGCCAAATGCCGGATTGCCCAGATCATGGGAAAGACATGCAGCAGAGATAATGTTTCCAACTTCCTGTAAAAAGGGATATTCCACGTCTAGATTAGGATTTTCCTCTTTTAACTGCGCATAAAACATCCGGCCCAAAGAGCGCCCCACACTCGCGACTTCTAAGCTGTGCGTCAATCTATTGTGAACGAATACAGCGCCAGGAAGCGGAAAAACCTGCGTTTTATTCTGTAATCTACGAAATGGGGAAGAAAAGATCAGACGATCATAATCCCGTTGAAATTCCGACCGGGCCACAAGGTAACTATCGACGCTCCGATCTTCATAACCCCAGCGCTTTGCAGAGAGCAAATCTTTCCAATTCATTTTTTCAGACATAGCGCAAACTTAGATAAATTTGCTTTTATATACAATTATAATCACAGCAGATCTGTTCCAAAAACCACGCGATATACTTTAGTGCATATATAGATTTGACAAGGGCTCTAGGGCTATAAAGGAATCATTTTTTCAGCAGTATCCTTCATTTCATTTCAAAATGACAAATTTTACAAACAGCTGTTATCAAAGTCATTTTTATACTGGTTATATTCTGTATCTTTAGCCTAAATACCAATAGGGATCATCATGACGAAATATCAAACACTTATTCCAAAACATTTTGAAGGTACAATCGATGGCAAAAACACGCATTTGCTCTTATTAAAAAATGAAGGAGGCATGCAAGTGCTCTTAACAGATTATGGTGCACGTATTGTCAGTATTCTGGTACCTGATAACAAGGGGAATTTGGTGGATGTTGCACTAGGATTCGATTCTATTCAGGCTTATTTGGACTCCGATGAAAAATACCATGGTTGTACGGCCGGACGTTTCGCAAATCGCATTGCTGAAGGCAAATTTGAGATCAACGGAAAACAGTATACGCTTCCTCAAAATAATGGAAACAATTGTCTTCACGGCGGTATCTCGGGTTTTCATGACAAGGTTTGGGACAGAAGGGTAACTTACCAGTCGCATGTCGAATTTTATTATGTTTCCCCGGATGGTGAAGAAGGCTTTCCAGGAAATTTAAAAGTAATGGTTTCCTATACCCTGACCAGAAATAACGAGATCATTATTAAATATCATGCGCAATCGGATGCCGATACCCATGTAAACCTGACCAACCATACGTATTTCAATCTGGATGGAGAAGGCAGTGGCGATGTATTGCAGCAGGTTCTTCAGATCAATTCGGATGAGGTTATCTTTGTAGACGACAATCAGATACCCAATGCGGTCGTACCCGTTGAAGGCACAGCCTTCGACTTCCGCATCCCTAAACCAATTGTTCAAGATATCACGGCGAATAATGAACAACTTATTGCAGCCAAAGGATATGACCATTGCTATGTAAACAACCAGCCTATTTCACAACCCTGTGCAACAGTGTATTCAAAAAACACCGGAATCCAACTGGATGTTTTTACGACCGAACCGGGTGTACAGCTTTACACAGCCAACTGGATGACGGGGAATGATTTTGGAAAAAGAGGCTATAAATACCTCCCCTATGCTGGATTTTGTCTGGAAACCCAACACTTTCCGGATACGCCAAATCAAGCAGAATTCCCTTCAA
>DKIT01000107.1 GCA_002454415.1 Sphingobacterium sp. UBA6711 | reverse complement strand
ACGGCGAAAAGGACAAGGCGAAAACCAGAAATAACTGCGGGAATAAACCATAAGTATTCCCAAAATCGTACCGTATACGTAGTTTTAAGATAGTCTGAAACTGCTCCTGCAACCCAAAATCCGATTAACATCCCGACCCCATACATCGCAATGGTAATAAGCCCCTGCGCCGACGCTTTATATTTTTCACCAGCAATTTTATCGGTATAAATTTGACCGACGACAAACATAAAGTCATAGCATATCCCATGCAATAAGATACCTAGCAGAAGTAGGTAGGATTTCTCCTGTCCATTACCAAAAGCAAAGAATAGATACCGAAGTGCCCAGGCTGCAATCCCCAATAAAATCATTTTTTTATACCCCAGGCGTCTAAAGAAAAATGGAATCAACAATAGGCAGATGGCTTCGGAAAATTGCCCCAATGCCATTTTTGCAGTGGGATTCGGTATTCCGGCGTTTACCAAAAATGGATTGGCATTTTGATAATAGAACGAAATAGGAATACAGATTACAATTGCTGTTACAAAAAAAATCAGAAAACTTCGCTGTTTTAAAAGTTTCAATGCATCCAAACCTATCGCCTTTCCAAAATCAAATTTTTCAACCCTGAGTTTCACCTGCGGTGGAGTTTTTGGGAGGGCCAGACTAAAGATTGCCAGTAACAACGAACAAACCGCCCCCAAAANNATTCGGGGGCATCCCAACGGAACAAATAACTGATGACAAGTCCCGAACAGATCCAACCGATGGTTCCCCACACGCGGACCCCCGGAAAATACTTCTTCGCGTCTTCAATATGCCGGAATGCAATCCCATTGGATAAGGATAGCGAAGACATGTAAGCCATAAAATAGACAAATACATAGGGATAAAAATGTGTTGCATCCGGTGCCTGTGACATGCCATAAAGTAATCCAGCGCCAATGAGATGTAAAACCGAAAGCACCCGCTCGGCATTAAAATATCTGTCGGCGACAAAACCCACAAAAAAAGGGGCAAATACAGCACCAAGGGATTGTGTCGCAAAAATATTCGCGACCTCCATACCTGAGGCATTGAGCGATTTTGTGAGGTATGTTCCCAAAGTAACAAACCAAGCCCCTTTGATAAAATACTCTAAAAACATCATTAGGGACAATTGCACGCGTAATACTGGTTTCATCTATTAATTCGTGTTGGAGGTGTTTGTTTGGATTCGTTTAATCGGCTTCGCTATTGTAAGTGATTGCTCTCAAGACATGCTATCATCTGGGTAGGTTATTGATCTATCCGTGTTCATGTATGTCTCCATTTCTTTTCTTAAGGTTCGATTTCTTTTCTTAAGATTCGGGCAATGCATTTCGCATAAAATTAAGCCAGTTCCTGCTAGCAATCTTTTCAAGGTCGGTCTTATCATACCCTCTTTTTGACAGGATACCAAATACCTTTTGGATATCGGCAATGGTTTCCAGATCATAGGGACACTGCTCCCGACCAAAGGCGCCATCAAGATCGCTTCCGACTCCAACATGGTCCACATTCCCTGCCAATTGACATATATAATCGATGTTATCGGCCATAATTTCCATCGAACAATTGCTAGATCTTGGATCTGACTTGCCACGGATCCAATTGGGAACCATCATCCAGGCATCGAGCGCAACACCGATAACCGCCTTTTTCTCGACAAGTGNNACAAACTTGCGGCAATTATTATGACTGGCCCAGATAGGACCATGATAACGCTCTATAGCATCCCAAAAGGCATCGTCATTCAAGTGAGTCGCATCCAATATTATTCCTAATCGTTCCATCTCCCGTAACAGATTTATTCCCTGCTCATTGAGCTTTCCAAATGAATCAGTTCCGTTGGCATACCGGCCAGGCCCGTAATGCGCTGGACCAATAACTCTTAAACCATAGTTATAGGCTGTTTCGAGGTAACTGATATCGACCAGGGAATCTGCTCCTTCCAAACTCAGCATATATCCAATAGGCTTATCTACATGGTCACTGCCGTCGGACCAAAGCGTCAGATGCTGGTCCAGATCGGTCTTCGTGCAAATCATTTTTAGCTGACCGTCGGCTTCCATCGCTTTATACCATGCAAGCTGCCCCTGTGTCTGTGCCCATGCCTGTTCAGGGGAGTACCAGCCTGGTAAAGAACTTTCGGGTTTTACGAATCGAGCGATTTGTGTAGCAACAACCAAACCAATATGCCCACGGCGCAGTTCATCAAAAGTAACTGTTGCTTTACCCCGATCGGGCTTATCAGCCATTCCCTTTTCCCGCCGGTTCAGCTCAACAATCGGCAGTCGAAGATCCCGATTCCATTCCATGGCATTCATGCTTAAATCGAGATGTGCATCTACCAAAAATGGTATTTCAAATTCATACATATCAATAATTTATTTTTTTATTCCGCGCATAAACGGTCCAGGTTTGGNNGTTAGGTACACAGTAGATGGAATCTCCGATAGTAAACTTGCTGCTATCTGGGACTTCTACGACCAAATGCTCTTCACTTTGCATTTTTATCTCACCAATACGCGGATCGAAAAACTTGACACGCGGCTGTGGCGATTCACACGCAACAGACTTATACCCCAAGTCCAAACAGAGGTGCTTGTGATCTACAATAGAAACTACACGCGTCAACAGTACCGCCGCCAATTGGAAGTGTTGTTCGGCATAATTTTCTGCATAGCCAAAATCCCAGAACACGAAAGTCCCGGGACTACATTCTACATCGGTACGCTCGGCATGAAAAGGGAAACTTGGCGAACCGCCAATCACTTTACGGAGTGATCTAGATATGTTTGCTTGGACCATAAGGTAGGCTGTCTGCAAAATACCATAGGAACGTTCGCATTGTTCACCTCGTTTTTTGTCGTCCTTATCGTGAATGTGACCGTCATAGCCATGTACACCTATAAGTTGAAGCCCGTCCATAAGTAGAATATCCTTGAACAAACGCTCCAGGTCTTCCAAAACGACACCAGTACGCCCCATACCAACATTGATATCTATATAGATGGTAGTGCGTAACCCTAGGGCTAAACTTTTGCCTGAAATTGCCTGTGCTGCATCACTGTTATCAACAAGACAGGAAAAATCTGTATTCGGAAAAGCCTTACTCAGCTGCAAAAAACGATCTACCTTCGGACCGACTGGCTGATACGCTAATAATACATCCTCAGCACCAATGCCCCCCAATAGCTCGGCCTCTGCGATTGTTGCACATTTAAACTTCTTAATACCTTTATCCATCATGAGCTGACAGACTTCTTTGCATTTATTTGTTTTAATATGTGGTCGCAATCGATCCTCCACACCATGCACAAAATGTAAGGCACGGTCTATATTTTGTACAATGCGGTCGCGATATACCAACAAAGCTGGTGAATCTACCTGATCGGCATTGTCTATAGCATACCAAGTTTCCATCATATAGCATCAGTATAATTCAAATAGTGCTTCAATTTCTACGGGTATATTATCCGGTAATGAACCAAAACCGACCGCGCTTCGGGTTCCGATACCATTTTCTTCTCCCCAAACGGCAGCAAAGAGTTCACTGCAGCCATTGATTACGCCAGGATGATATAAAAAATCTGCGGTACAATTAACCATACCTAAAACTTTTATAACACGTTTAATCTTGTTGAGCGACCCCAGATTGGTCTTAATCGTCGACAACATGGTTAAACCAACTTGTCTTGCCGCTAGTTTCCCAGCTTCTGGACTGATATCACTTCCAATTCGACCAATAATTAAGGAAGCATCATCCTGGACAGGACCATGTCCAGAAAGATAGAGGTATTTCCCATCGATAACATAGGGCTTATACACACCTTTAGGTGCTGGTGCTGGGGGTAATGTCAAACCTAATTTCTCGAATTGTTCATCTGCGTTGTACATCTTTAACGTTTTTAAAGTTTAAAATAATAGCTAATATAAAATTAATTGCAATAGTAAAACAGCGAGCAATCCAACAAGGGAAACAATCGCTTCCATGATAGACCACGAAAATAACGTATCTTTAACGCTGAGGCCAAAATACTCCTTAAACAACCAAAATCCCGCATCATTGACATGGGAAAACATCAGGCTTCCCGCCCCCATTGCCAATACCATTAAATTGGGATCAGCTTTCCCAGCAGTGACAATGGGTAACAATACTCCTGCTGCTGTCAGTGCAGCAACAGTAGCTGATCCAACACATCCACGGATAACGGCAGTGATCAACCAAGCCAACAGTAATGGCGAAATTGGCAACTGCTGCAATGCGTTAGCCAGTAAAAGACTCACGCCACTGTCTTCCATCACTTGTTTGAAAATTCCAGATCCGGCAATGATCAATAAGATCATCGCAATATCCCTCACTGCAACTTCATAAATAGTCATAATCGTTACCATGGATCGCCCCAATTTTAAGCCCAGCAGGTAGGTTGCCACAATAACCGCAATGACCATAACAACGGTCGGATTTCCGATCAATTTCAATGCTTGTTGAAAAGACCTGTCATCTGTATGATACAGGTAAGGAATTAGCGTAAAGAAAACGATGAGCAACACCGGCAATAAAGCAACAGCGAGGCTTACACGAACAGTTGGCCGCTTAAATTCTAATTTATCATTTCGATCTTCTTGACGAAAAATAGATTCTTTGCTAGGCACAATATTTTTAAGGCTCCGACCAAAAATTGGCCCTCCCAGCACAATAGCAGGTATAGCAATTAATAATCCATAGATAAGTGTCAATCCCATATCAGCATGAAACAAAGCGACCAGTGCAACGGGGGAAGGATGCGGCGGAATAAATCCATGCGTTACAGACAAGGCTGCCAGCATCGGTAATCCAATATATACTGCCGGAAGTTTATACCGATAGGAAATAGAAAATATCAAAGGGACTAGTAAGACAAATCCGACACCATAAATAAACGGTATCCCAACAACAAAGCCTGTCAACATAAGCCCCCATTGGAGGTATTTCTCCCCCATTAAGCGTACCATTTGTTCTGCTATAATCTCAGCCGCTCCACTCTCTGCTACAATTNNAACAATAATTAAGGTCAAACTGCCCATTACACCGCCCACTCCCTTTTCAACAGTATCGACCAACCGATCGGGTGCGATTCCCAAACAAAGACCACTGAGCAGAGAAACAATTAAAAAAGCAAGAAAAGCATTCAACTTAAAATAAGTAATGCACAGAATGAGTAAACAAATGCTGACAACAATGAGGATAATGGTCATCATATCAATATTAGGTTTCTCCTCAAATTTGAGAAGGAATATAAAATTTTGGTCTATTAAATCATTTTTTCATTCTGAAAGTACACTAATTTTTCATTTTTTGCAAGAAAAGCGAAAAATAATTAAAACTAGAGCTTACAGAATTAAGCAGGATGGTTGGGGACTGAACCTGCCGATAACACACAGGAAATTGAGTTTTGAATAAAATTTCTCCGCTAGGGTTTGGGATAGCGCTTTTGCTCTAGCGCAAAAAAATCTATAGCATAAAAAAGGTATGGCTTACACCATACCTTTTTATCATATCTAATTATAAAGACCTAAATTTTACCATAAAAGACTCCTAAAAGCCTATTTTTTTGGAATTTCCTTTAAGATCTCGAGCACGAAATCCCAAAACTTTTGTACCGAAGAGATCGAGACACGTTCCGCTGGCGAATGCGCGCCTAAAATCGTTGGACCAAATGAAATCATATCCATCTCGGGATAATTAGTCCCTAAGATCCCACATTCCAATCCAGCATGACAAGCGACTACCTCAGGGGCTTCACCATGTTGCCTACTATAAATCGATTTGAGGACTTCCAAAACTTCAGAATTTGGATTTGGAGCCCATCCGGGATAATTTCCTGAAAATTCGACAGCGAAACCTCCCAATTCAAATGCAGCTTGCAACGAATGGGCCAAATCGAATTTAGAGGTTTCTACCGAAGATCTTGTCAAACATTTGATGGAAACCTTGTCTGCTCCGACTTCAACTTTAGCGATATTATTTGATGTTTCAACAAGATCTTCAAAGTCTGCACTGACGCGATAAACACCATTTAATGCCGCATAAATACTATTAATAAGATTTTCTTGCACCTCAACAGGAACCACTGTTGCATATGCGGAGTCAGTTTTGTCTATTAAGATTTCCATTGTTGGCTCGGTCGTTGCAAATTCCAATTNNAATTTGATATCCTCTGCCAATTGAGCCAAAGCTACCGTAAAAGCGGTAGCACGGTCCTTATTGACGACCACTTTTGCTACACTTTCTCTTGGAATAGCATTGCGAAGACTTCCGCCCAACAATGTTGCTATGCGTAATCCATAACGTTCATTAGTCTTATATAGCAAACGATTCATCAATTTATTGGCATTTGCAAAACCTTTATGGATATCCATGCCTGAATGTCCCCCATGTAGACCTTTCACAGTGATTTCAAAAGATAGGGTATCAAAAGGACAAGGTTCAGCGATGTAGGATTGTGTAGCAGTAACATCAATTCCTCCCGCACAACCAATATCAATTTCGGTATCGTTTTCAGTATCCAGGTTCAATAATATTTCGCCAGAAAGCACACCTCCTTTTAATCCTAATGCGCCGGTCATGCCGGTTTCTTCGTCAATGGTAAAAAGTGCTTCTATCGCTGGATGAATAATGGTGTCGGATTCCAAAATAGACATAATGGTTGCAACCCCTAGACCATTGTCTGCTCCCAAAGTTGTACCTTCAGCTTTGACCCAATCTCCATCGACATACATCTTTATACCTTCGTGATCGAAGTCAAAAATGGTGTCGTTATTTTTTTGATGAACCATATCCAAATGCGATTGCAGAACAATGGTTTTACGGTCTTCCATTCCTGTTGTCGCATTTTTTTTGATCAACACATTTCCAATCTCATCTACGCTTGTCGCCAGACCTAGGGATTCGCCAAAATTCACCATAAACGCGATGACACGTTCCTCCTTTTTAGAAGCACGAGGCACAGCATTCAAAGCTGAAAAGTTTTTCCAAATTGCTTTAGGCTCTAACTTATCTAAACTATTTTCTATCATATCTAATATTTTTCCTTGGTCAAAGTTACTCGATTTTTGCAACATAAAAAACAAAAGCCGAGCTACGTTAGTTATAATAGTGAGTGTAAATTTGAAGTTATACATATGCATAGACCAGTACAAGTAGACAGAAATGATATCTATTTCAAACCTGACAAAAGNNACGTTTTTTTTCCCTTGGAGATGAACGTACAGTCAAAGTGATCAAACGTGTTCTTCAACTTAATGAGCTTGAACGAAAAGAGGTCTTTGGGCAGGTTCTCCGAAGTTATACAAAAAGACATCGAAGTATTGTCAACATTTTCGAGCGCAATTTTAACCGCGTCAGCCATTTATTGGAAAGAATCCCATTTTCCAAAGATAAACTAAGCCAAATCGACAAGCTTTTGATTGGTTCGTATTTTACAATGGAATATTCGATAGAATCAGCGGCTCTGTTTAACCCGTCCATCATTGAACACCCGGACCAAACGGAACTATTCAAAGGTGAAAAAAGAGTAATTCTCAGTTTTAGGGCAACTGGAGAGGGCCATGTTTCATCTATTGTGTTTCGATCTGGCACGCTCGATGCCGATAATAATATCCATATTGACTACATCGGAAACTTGCTTGATAAACCCATTCAGGTTAAAAACCACCGCTATCACAAAGAATCTTTTTTAAAGAAAATGAATGAATTGCATGGTGAGCCTACCGAGGTCAAGTCGAAACTCGAAGAAAAACTAACGGAAACATTCACTTACGAAGAACTCAAGCGATATATAGATGAAGTACGACATGACAGTGAAGAAAACCTAGAAAACATAACCTTCTTGCAACAAGCACTTTGGCTAGCGTCTTCACACTATGAAATGACTTTTTCTTTGGATACATCCATCTCCGAACGGGTAATCTTTCCTATTGCAGATACGGAGAAACGAGGCATTGAAGACGCGCGATTTGTCCAGTTCAAATCGGAAAAAGGAGACAGCACTTATTATGCTACTTATACGGCATATGATGGTTTTAGTATTCTACCGAAGCTACTTACAACCAAAGATTTTTACCACTTTAAGGTAAAACCCATTTATGGTGAAATTGCAAATAAGGGGGCTGCTTTATTTCCCCGTAAGATAAACGGGCGTTATGCCATGCTGTGTCGAATTGATGGCGAGAACAATTACATCGCTTATTCNNACAATATTAATATATGGCAGGAAACTGCAATTCGAATCCAACAACCTGAATACGCCTATGAATTTGTACAGATCGGCAACTGTGGATCCCCAATAGAGACAAAATATGGATGGTTAATTTTGACTCATGCGGTGGGACCTATGCGTGAATATGTTTTAGGTGCTGCATTGTTGGACCTGGACAATCCTCATGTTGAAATCGGACGTCTACATAGTCCACTTATGACTCCAAACGATGAAGAACGTGAAGGTTATGTCCCAAATGTGATCTATTCTTGCGGAGCGCTTGTTCACAACGGTCATCTTATTCTACCCTATGCCATGTCCGACTATGCATCCACGTATGCGACCATCAATTTAGAGGAGTTACTGCTTGCTATCTTGAATCCTGATCGCTATCAATAAAAGCCCGGTAAACTACGGTGTGAGCTAAATAGAAACAAAGTGTACTCTCAGCACCTTGATTTCTGTTGATCCCATAAGATTCCAATCCGTCACAACAGCCCTTGGTTTCTTCATCGTAAAGTCCGAGTTTAAGATCATTTTCACCCAAAAACCATCGGAATGAGGCTAGCATACGATTAAAATAAACCTTTTTATTGGTTAGTCGAAAGGCTTCCCTGTACATGAATACCATCGCCGTGACATCAAGAGGCTGTTGCCCAAATTTGCTGATGTGCTTTCCTTGTTTGGCCCATTCCTGATTTCCAACCAATGAAAGCGCACCGTTTTGAATAGTAATGCTTTCCAAGAACTTTAATGTTGACAACCCCACTTGTTTAACAAGCTCATCATTCAAAAATGGATAGGCTATTAGTAAGGAATAGGGTAATATCGCATTATCATAGGCTAATACCGATTCAAACCATTGCCAGTTTTCATCCGAACTGGCCTCATATTCGCGAATCAATTTTCCGACGAGCGTGCGCATCAGCTCAATCATCACTTCATCATTAGATTGATGATGCAAATATTCAGCAATGCCCAATACAGTATAGGCTATAGCTCGATTGGACCGCAACAGGTTAAAGTTCGGTAACGCCCTAAAGAATATTTCGTACCCCAATTGATAATAACTTGTCAGTTGCATCTCGCGAAGAAGTACCCCCAGTGCCCATATCGTCCGTCCAAAAGAATCCTCCGAACCAACTTCATCCAAGAAACGGTTTTGAAAGTCCATAAAATTATGAAACAGACCGTCTTCTCGCTGATGGTAATAAATATAACTCAAGTAGGTAGAAATACGACGGTCCAGCTTTTTATCAGCAAAGTCACGCTGAGCCAATAACGTGACCAAAAGTGCTCTTGCATTATCGTCGAGNNGCCCTTCCGCAAGCAATTCCCTTGCATGCCAATAGGGTGTCGAGACCACGGCTGCTCCGGCCCCGATGGCATAAGAGAGGGTGCCGCTTGTAATCTGCGCCTCATTGATGTAAGGTGTAACATACACGTCACACGCGCAGAGATACTCCACCAAATCCGTCTGACTTACAAAGGAATTAACAAATTGAACATGTTCTTCCAAATGGTGTACCTTCACAAGACCTTCCAAATATTCCCGATATTCTTCACCAGAATGTGCAAGTACATTGGGGTGCGTTTTTCCCACCACGAGATAAAGCAGGTCCGGTTCGGTCTTGACGACTTCTACCAAAGATTCAATAACCATCTCAATACCTTTATTACGCCCCAAAAAGCCAAAGGTCAATAACACCTTTTTTCCTTGAAGTCCCTTGCTAATCTTTGCTTGCTCATGATCCAGGTTAAACTCAGGAACTCCATGATGAATAAGCTTCACTTTTCCACTATTAATCCGATAGACAGATTTTAACAAAGTAATCGCATAATTACTCATTACAATCACCAAAGAAGCCCGTTTGACAATTTCTATCAAAATTGCTTTCTCATCGACATTAGGTTTTTCCAGAATAGTATGGAAGTTGACAAGCAGGGGGATATGGAGCGCATTGATTAAAGACAGGATATAGATACCACTGTTTCCGCCGAAAATACCGTATTCATGTTCCAAAACCACACAATCATATCCATTTTCATTGATAAATTTGGCCGCTTCAATATAAGATAGCTGATCATATTGATCTATTTTAAAAACAACCTCATCCGGGTAATTGTAGTCCTCGCGAGCTACAGCAAAAACATGTTGGACCGATTCCTGATTGTGTAATGCTATAGCGTGCAGCAAATCCGATGTGAAGGTAGCGATACCGCATTCTTTCGGCAAGTAAGTACTTATATAAGCGATTTTCATTGAATATTTATTTTGAATACAGCCCTCGACAAGGACTTTAGAATATATGTGCTCCATTATCTAAATGCTTCTCGAGGCAAAATAGTTTGAGCGACTATTAGAATTAATTTAGAGGAGCCACAAGTATTTTAAACGCTAAGTTTATAAGTCGATAGTTTTGTATTTGAAAAGCAATTTTCTAAGTTTGTTCCCAATCTAAAAAGCACTGAATGAAATCACCAAAAGAAAAAATGATTGCCGAACTTCCTTATGTTGATTCCGACGGGCAATTATTTAAGGATAGACAATATGCTAAGGAAGAACTCAAGCGATTCAACGATTCAGAACCTAAGCAGATTAAATTTAGGAAACAGCTTATTCAAAAGTTCTTTAAAGCTACTGGTAGCAGATTTTTTATCGAACCTCCTTTTCGTTGCGATTATGGTTATAATATCACGATCGGTGAAAACTTTTACAGCAACTATAATTGCACTATTTTAGATTGTGCCCCCGTTACTATAGGCGAGAATGTATTATTTGGGCCCAACGTGAGTCTTTTCACAGCTGGCCATCCTGTACATTTCGAGGCGAGAAATCAAGGTTGGGAATTTGCGTCAGCAATTGTCATTGAAGACAATGTATGGATTGGAGGTAATGTAGTCATCAATCCCGGCGTACGCATTGGAAAAAATTCAGTGGTCGGTTCCGGTTCCGTCGTAACGAAAGACATTCCCGCAGATGTGGTAGCTGTCGGTAATCCATGCCGCGTAATTCGCACAATTACAGAGGAAGATTGTATCGACTATGGAGCAAAACCATAAGTGACTTTCTTTGCGATGCCATTCTTTCGTTTATCGTTAGGTGAGGATGTCATTTTATAGGGCTAGTGAAAATGTGATGAACCCGTTGTCCTCACCCACTTCCATGAACCCATTTTTTGTCCAAAAATAGCATTGTTCACGCGTTACATGGGCCAATAAACAATTTCCATTGATCGTTTTAACAAAGTGTTGCGCATAACGTAGCAATGCAGTTCCTATTCCTCGTTTTCTAAATGCTTGATGAACCGCAAAGAAATGGATCGTAAATGTATTGGCCGAACGAATCAATGTAAGTACGCCAACAACGTCTATATCATGATACGCTGCGAAATGAGTAGCTTCAAAATCACCTTCGAGCATGACATCAGCGAGCTTACCAGTTGGGGACAACACTTCTTTCCTAAGCTTCCATGTACGTGCAGCGACCACTTGTTCAATATACCAGTCCATCGTTCCCCTGTGTTAATTCGATAAATGCCGCTGAAAGATAATCAATGGTATCGGAAGGCAATAATGAATCAACCCCCAGTCTATTTACGGCTATATCCGCAGCCCTACCATGTAAGTATACTCCCATAAGCAATGCCTCCTTGGATGAATAGCCCTGCCCGAGCAATGCGGTTAAAATACCTGTTAAAACATCTCCACTCCCACCTGTTGCCATACCTACATTTCCCGTGCTGTTGAAGTATACCTCCCCATCAGGCATGACCATGGCGCTATTTGCTCCCTTAATTAAAACATAAAGATGGTACTTATGAGCGAAAACTTTTGCTTTCGCTATTTTTTCGAAATCATCTTGCCACACCCCCAATATCCGACGGAGTTCTTTGGGATGTGGAGTGAGCACAGTCCCTTTTGGTACGAGGGGCCATAAATCACTTTCTAATGCCAAAATATTTAAAGCATCAGCATCTAATACCAGAGGAGTATCGTTCATCGCAGCAATGAATACCTTTAGCGCATCAACTGTATATTGTGCTGTTCCCATACCAATTCCCAGCCCTATTGCCTGGAAAGATTCTGTGGGAGGAAATCGAGTAATTATAGCATCCTCAGGATCGGTAATAACCATAGCTTCAGGTACAGCTGTCTGTAGAATACTGTAACCGCATGCCGGAATATAAGCAGAAGCCAAGCCACAGCCCGATCTCAACGCTGCTTTTAAAGCAAGTTGAACTGCCCCCATCTTACCTCTGCTCCCTCCGGCAATAAAAACATGCCCAAAGATTCCCTTATGATCAAACTTTCCTCTTTTTCGATAAAAAGAACGTATAAGAGCTTGGTCCACGTATAAATAATTGGAATTGATCCTATCAAAAGCACTTTGACTAAGGTTGATATTCAATATCTTAAAATCTTTGACCCAAGTCTGATTTTGTGGCAATAGTAAAGCCAATTTGGGAGACTGAAAGGTGTAAACCATATCCGCTTGCACAATAGGCGCATCTAGAGGGGTTTTATCATCTGCTAATAAACCTGAAGGCATATCAATCGAAAANNCAGTCCATCGCCACCATTATTCCCTTTGCCGCAAAAAATGTAAAAAGAGTATCTTTCCATGCTTGGATAACACTGCTTAATCTCCTCAAACACACGAGTTGCAGCACGTTCCATTAGATCAAGACTACTTATTTGTTGATCCTTGATTGTCTCTCCATCTACCCAATTCATCTGAGCCGCCGATAGTATCTTCATTTTTGTCTATTTTTTTAGAGGCAACACTCCATATTGATTTCATCTGCTCTAATTTACCGAAAAATGGAAGACGACAAAAAATTACTTTTATTCAATAGCAGATAGCTCCGTAACCCTCACCATTATGTTTTAACGCACCTCAAGTTTCTTAAGGATTTAAATAGGACACAATACATCAGCCGCCAGAAAAAGCGTTGCGGAAACTAATTTTCGCTATATTAGATAGAACTTAGCACACGGACAAAGAATTTTTTAGATGAGATTAACAGCTTTATTTTTTATACTTCTATCTTTTCAGACCTTGGGCAGCTGTGGGCAGTCAGGCACCACTGCGCCAAAGCCCAGATCCAGCAGTTCCCTAAAGGATTCAGCACATCACGATGACGCCAAATTTATCAATCCAAATGGAATGACTATAGAATCAAGAATTCGCTTACCATCAGGCTTTGAAAGACCAGCTTACACAAAAACAGAATTTGGACATTATCTCGAAAATCTCCCCTTACACCCTGCTGATCATGAAGTCTACTATTTCAATGGCACGAGCAAGCCAAGAAATAATATCTACAATAGTGTTGTTAAGTTATCGATAGGAAAACGCGATCTACACCAATGTGCGGATGCCGTCATGAGACTTCGCGCAGACTACCTCTATCAACAAAAAAGATATCGGGATATCAAATTTAATTTCCTCTCCGATGGAAAGCCGCGTAGGTACACAGATTATGCAAAGGGAGATTATTCATATACTACGTATTGGAAATACTTGGAATACATTTTTGCCTATGCTAATACCGCTTCTCTACATGACGAGCTTTCAAATGTAGCCCAAACTCAAGATGTCAAAATAGGAGATACTTTTATACAAAAAGGATCCCCCATTGGTCATGCGGTCATCGTCGTCGATCTCGCGAAAAATAAAGCAGGAAAAACAATCGTACTACTCGCTCAGAGCTACATGCCGGCTCAAGAAATCCAGATCCTAAACAATTGGAACGACAGCAAACTTGGTCCTTGGTATGATATTGATCAGGACAACATCAAAACGCCAGAATGGACATTTTATCCCAAGAATCTTAAAACATGGCTTTAAATTATTAAAAAAAGCACTCGAAATTACTTTCGAGTGCAACACGATAACAATAATCCAAAAACGTGCCTTGACAGGTCCCACTGTCTAGCCATTACAGCCTGCTATTCTCTTTGATTATACAGCAGAGATATTAACAGTTATAATCGATTCACTTTACCAATTTATAAACTATGCATCTTAATTCCTACGAAGTTTTACGCAATCGATGACGGAACAAATAAAAATAATAAAAGATATTTTTGTCTTTTATTATTAATTTCTATTTTTGTAGGCGATAGTCATTTGCAAATGTACCCTATCAAGGCATACGATGATCCTCATTTGTTTGGAGGAAAAATTATTTTTCAATCCTTTTTTACAAAAAATAAAAGACAAAAAGGTGTTTAAATATTTTATTATGATTACAGAATCGCAAAAAGATCTCATTAAGGGTACTATACCGGTACTGAAGGAACACGGTGTGGCATTAACCAGTCATTTTTACAACCGAATGTTTACGCACAATCCTGAGCTCAAACATATCTTCAATATGGGAAACCAACAAAATGCACGGCAACAAACCGCATTGGCTACTGCGGTCCTAGCCTATGCAGAACATATTGACAATCCTGCTGCTCTTCTATCAGCGGTAAAACACATTGGACAAAAACATAGCAGTTTAAATATTCGCCCCGAGCATTATCAGATTGTTGGTAAGCACCTATTAGCCTCCATTCAAGAGGTACTAGGTAATGCAGCGACACCGGAACTCATCGAGGCTTGGAAGGTCGCTTATTTTCAATTGGCAGATCTGATGATTGGAGTTGAGAAAGAAATGTACGACCAAATGATCCAGCAGGCGGGTGGCTGGACAGGCTGGAAACCTTTTACGGTTACTAAAATTGTAGCCGAGACGGCGGAGATTCAGTCTATTTACTTAAAACCTACTGACGGTGGAAAATTACCGAAACATCACGCTGGTCAATATGTAAGTGTACGTGTTTTTCTTCCAGAACTACATCTTTACCAACCTCGACAATACAGTCTATCGGATGCAAGCAATGGGGAGTATCTGCGCATATCTGTCAAAAAAGAAGTCACTGATGGCAAACCAGATGGTATGGTCAGCAATTACATCCACCAATATTTTGAAATCGGAAAACAAATTGAAATAACTGCGCCGACGGGCTCTTTTAACCTGATTGAAAATGAAAAACCACATGTATTCATCAGTGGTGGTGTTGGTCAAACACCTTTAATTGCTATGTTGGAAGACTTGGTAGGCAAAGATCAGAACAAAGCCATTACTTGGATTCATGGATGCCGAAACAGTGAGCTCCATGCGTTTAAAGAAAGGGTGGAGGTCCTAGAAAACCAAAACCAAGGCATCACAAGCTTTTCCTTTTATGACGAGCCGCAGCCATCCCATAGCGACGCAATCGCAGGTTGGGTTGATCTGGCGAAAATAGACACTAGCTATCTGCCCCAGGAAGCCAATTACTATTTATGTGGCCCTGCAGGATTTATAAAAAAACATTTTCAATATTTAACAGCCCAGGGAATTGAAACGACAAATATCCATTTTGAAGAATTTGGCCCCGCTTCGCTGCAATTGAATTAATTGATCAGATGAACTTATTGTATAGCCATCCGTATTTTTTTTATCAATAACGGATGGCTATCTTTGATTTTGTACCTTTGCAAAAAGCAAGATTAGATTATGGGTATTTTTTCCAAAACATGTGAATACGGATTACGCGCAGTATTCTTTATCGCGCAAAGCTCCCAAGAAAACAAACGTGTCAGCATAAAGGAAATTGCTGAAAATATCCATTCGCCTGAAGCCTTTTTAGGAAAGATATTACAGAATTTGAGCCGTGCTAGAATCATTCGATCCATGAAGGGACCCGGCGGCGGATTTTACCTTGACCCAGAAGACATGAATACACCCTTGTCGGAAGTCGTTAAGGCGATTGATGGAGAAAGCCTTTTCGTCGGATGTGGAATGGGACTTGAATTTTGCTCTGAACAATATCCCTGCCCCTTGCATCAAGAGTTTAAAAGCATACGAAACAGTCTGGCAGAAATGCTTGAAAAGACTACAGTGGGACAATTCAATGACGATCTTATTAAAGGGAAAATTCTCTTGACAAAGATTCACGTCAAGACCAAATAAAGACCGCTAAATTGTCTATCTGCCATAATAAGTAAGAATAGAAGCACTTCACTTCAAACTGTTCCTCTACAAAATATCTGGAAATTTTGTAACATAAACCCTCGGATTTCTATTTTAAATAAAGGTTTATATAAAATCTAAAATATAGCTGAAAAACAGATTTATATAAACAAAATAAACATTATTATGTAATTCGTCGCACTCACAAAAATAACTTATCACCTTCAAGCCGCCATACCAAAACTAACTTCGTTAGACAATTATTGTTTTAGCGTGTTGAAAGTTAATCCGCGTACCTAAGTCAATGAATACAACCGATATTTTCCTGTCAGACTACACTATGCAACAAAGGAGTGGCGTTTTCAGCGGCCACTTTGCCAAAAAGTCATTATCCCTTATCTTTCTTTTGGGTTAAACATCGCTATTTATAAATCGGCCTACCACCGAATTTTCACTTATTTACTAAGAAGGGGCAATAAGGCATATAAACGACAATATTTATACATTAAATTCTGAATAACAAATCTTTAAAACATATATATAAACAATAACATAATATAAAAAACAACAAAAAACACGGGGTTTAGCGGCTAAAATTCCTATGGATAAAATTCTATCCATAGGAATTTTCAGCCCTGGAATAGTAATATTTTTGAGCAGGGTAAAATGAGAGAAGGCATACGATGGGTTTCAAGGGCTACAGATCTATTTTAATGAAGAAATGTACTACACATTTACAATTTTCAATTTAAAGCTATTTTCAATCGATTTAAGACATGATTACCTGATGAATGGCCCTAATACTACCCGAAAATAAAAACCTACTAGAACGACTAAAAAGGACGATTGATTAATGTGTACAAACTGCGGCACTAATTTCTTATCTGGCATCACACATCAGTATGACCCTAGGATGCTTAGAAAGCACCCGGTTAAATAGCGAATAGGAGGTGTCAGTAGGTTCAAAAACTTAATGAATATAAAGTTCTCCAGATAATAAATAATAGTTTTTATAGCTGACTATAAACAAATTAACACAATATATCTAAAGTTTAAATAGATAGAAAACCTTTTCATCCCGCATGCAAAACATACTGTTTATTATCTTATATTTAAGCTTTCAAATGCAACATGAGCAGTTATAGATCAATAGCAAAGTTATTTTTAGAAAGCGAACTCAGCAGAATTAAAAAAACACGGAATATATTAATAGCTATTTTTACTTCCTTATTTACCTTATGCTATGGATTCTTCTTAGTCGGATTCTTCCAAAACTGGCTGAACAACGAAGACCGACTTTCGTTTTTCTACAAGTCACTCCCTGCCCTATCTATACTTTTCATCTGCCTGAGTTTATCCTTTGGACCACTTTGCTGGATAACTTTTAGCAAAAACCAAAAGTTTATCCATGCACTGCGAAGTTTAAATGAGCAAGATCTTGAAATTTATCGAAAATACACTTCACAATTGGTGCGCGCATACGCTACTATTGCACCCTATCTTTTCCGTGAAAAGAAGATCTTGTTGTTCACACTATTTGGGCATAAGCTAATTTCAATCAACCAGATTCATCGCATTGAAACTAAAATTGTAAGCAATTATCGGGGGCCAAACAGTTTTAGTATTTATTTCTATACTGAATTCAGTGAAATACATCAGGTCACCACACATCAGCTGGGAGCTTTTACTTTTATGCAGGAACACCTCAAAAGAGAAATCCCGGATTTAATTATCATATCCAGAAACCGATAGGCAATTTAGAACATGTTAATATCAAAAACAGAATTCTTTCGACTACAAATACCTTACATACTGACCAGACTCGGCAACCTCCTTGATACTTTGATTTCGCTCCTCGAGAAATCGCCGCATATACGCCGTCAGAAAAAGCCACTCTACGAACCTTCCTAAAACTCCAAAAGGTGCGCTGAAATTAAATATGTCACGCATCAGAACCTTGCCATCTGCCAATTCTTCAAAGTGATGTTGATGATCCATTGACTGGAACACACCTTGGATCATTTTATCTTCGAAATAATAAGGTTTTTCCATCGCTGTTATTTGAACCGTGAGTGTTTGTTTAACTCCAAGATGCCTCGCTCGCCAACGAACCGTTTGCCCTACCTCAATCAACCCCGTAGTTACTCCCTCTACGGCCTTTTCCCCTGTCTCCTTTGTTGAATACATATGCACATCGATGCTACGGGCCAAATCAAAAACAACCTTCAAAGGTGCTTCAATAACTGTATCTAATATTAGTTGTGGCATAAAACTACTTGTCAATAAATTTCAAACGAATTTCGTAAAATTCACAAATTTATTTAGGAAAGGGCATGAGAATTCTCTAAATTGAATAGCTTTGACAAAAATAAACTGGAACCGCAATTTTATGATAGCATTACTTCCATTTGAAAAATCAGACTTTTCACGTTTCAAATCATGGATTGGATCTGCAAAAGAACTCTTACAGTTTGCAGGCCCTTACTTCGCATTTCCTCTTACTGATTATCAGCTTGAAAACTACATTCAAGACACGAAACGCCGCCCGTTTAAAATCATCAATACAGAGACAAAAGAAATTATCGGACATTGCGAAATAAGTTTTGAACGAGAAATCCCGAGATTATGTCGAATCTTAATTGCGAAAAACTCTGAACGAAACAAGGGCTATGGCAGAAGAACAATAAATGAGCTATTGAAGTTACTTTTTGTCAAAGAGAACTTTGTAGAAGCTGATCTAAATGTCTACGACTGGAATAGCAATGCAATCAGATGTTATGAAGGCGTAGGCTTCCGAATAGACGCCAATGTTTTTACAGAAGTGAAAATTGGCACTGAAACTTGGAGAAGTCTTAACATGCGCATCCACAAATCCAACTGGACAGCAAGTTTCTAAACCGATGAAAAATAAGCGCAAAATAAGAAATATTCTAATCTCTTTATTCTTAGCTAGCCTAATACTGGGGCTGTACACTTGGAAAATCGAACCGCATTGGGTCCAATATGAACAAATAGACCTCGATACAAAACATCTACCGATAACGCTTGATGGAGAAACACTAATCCAAATTTCTGATATACACATCGGAAACTATGTGGACAAAAATTTCATAAAAGAAACATTCAGCGAAATCTCGCTAATGCATCCAGCTATTGTAGTATATACTGGAGACTTTGTCCGATTAGTCGACGGCAAGATTCCAATACAGGAGCTTGGTGAAGTAATGCAAAAAGCGCCAAAAGGCAAACTACAGACTTTAGCAATCCTTGGCAACCATGACTACGGAAAAGGATTTCAGGATAGCGCTGCGGCAGACTCCATTACTCGACTACTCAATGGATATGGAATAAAAGTATTGAGAAATGAGAGCACAACAATAGAGGGCCTCCAGATCTTCGGCATGGACGATTTTTGGGGAACAAATTTCAATCCTGTCAAAGCTATGAGTGGGTATGATCCATCGAAAGCTAGCATAGTTTTATGCCACAACCCTGACGTTGCGGATCTACACGTATGGAATAATTATAGCGGTTGGATATTATCAGGACATACACATGCTGGACAAGTACGAATTCCCTTTTGGGGCTCTCCTATTATTCCGGTAACAAACAAAAAATATGACCAAGGTATAAAAAAAATCAGCGGTGACCGGACATTATACATAAACCGTGGTCTCGGACACAGTATCCCTATCCGATTTAATGCTCGACCGGAAGTAACAATTTTCAAATTAAAAAAAATCCAGTAAGGTAATTATTGTTGATCAACGGTAACCTGTCCGATATACACACGCGAAACGAAACTTTTAGGAGACTTTTGACGAGACCGAGAAGTCCAGCCCGAATTGAACTACTACATCAAGGCATTGAAAGATTTGGAAAATCTGCATTACTTTCCGAAAAAGTAGTCTTGAAATTATATGGAATTGGATGGCACTACACTCCGTTTTCAAGAGATCTTATGCCAAAAGGTTAAGTCTTAGAGAACAGCTTTCCTAATCAAAGGCTTCTACGCCAAAGCGAGATAAAAAATAAACAAACCTCTTGCTTGACTGCGATTTTGACGATATCAAACAAAAGGTCTTATGATTATCAACACTCCTCATACGAGCAGTCTTTCTTTAATTCTTAATATTCGATCAAAACCTCGGTCACTTGCGCTCCCTGTTTTGCACTTTTGAACTTAAACTTAACTTTCTGATTTAAATTCAATTTCTGTCCAACAAGACGATCATTAAAATAAATAGACTGTTGCGTTTCATTATCGCGGATAAATCCATAGGCGGACTCCGTGTTATAATGGACAACTTTTCCGAAAGAATAGTCATCGTGGTGATTGGACGCCATGCTTGGACTCTCACCCTCTTTCAGTTTAATAGCAGGTCTATCTGAGATATTCCCATGTTCATCAACGTAAGCAAATAATTCCTCAAGGGCCTTCCCTTTATCATTATTTGTTTTGTTGAACTCTTTTTTCTCAATTTTCTGTTGTTTTTTGAGTAGTTTCTTTTTTTCTCGTTCTTTTTTGTTAAATGTAATTTGGCTTTTGCTCATGCAATATGGATTAAAATAAAATGTTCCCAAGGAGGTTACGGACCTTTAGAGCTTCCTAGAAAAGATAAAAATGCGAGATATACTAAGGAGATAATTGCAAATATACGAAAAAAATCTTGATAAAAAAGTAGAAGGCTGTGAAAGAGAGGGCAGAACAAATAGCCATATCCAGCTTTCATCGTCCAGACCTAAATTAAGCCTACTTCGTCAAGAAAATTCATCACTTTCATAAAACAAAAAATCTTTTTAGACGTTATTCTGAAAAAAAACTATGGAAATTAGAAACATCGAAAAGGACGACAGAGGCAATTTTATCGCGGAGGTTGATAGTAATGAAGCTGGAATTTTGGAGTATACTTGGCAAAATGAAAATGAGTTTTCAATCGATCATACAGAGGTTTACGACGAATATAAAGGAATGAGCGTGGGCAAGAAATTAGTACTGGAAGCGGTAGACTATGCGCGCAAAAACGAAGCTAAGATTATTGCTAACTGCCCTTATGCAAAGTCTATTTTTGATAAAACGACGGCCTTCCAGGATGTATTAGCATAAAAAAAGCCATTTTATCGTAACGATAAAATGGCTTTTTTGTTGATCAAGACTCGGCCTAAATCACTATATTGATTATTTTTCCTTTAACAAAAATAATCTTTTTGATTGCTTTGCCATCTAAGTGTCGTTGCACTTCAACATGCTCCTTAATTATATCTTCTACAGCTTTTTGATCTAAATCAAGCGCTAAAGACAGATTAAATTTCATCTTGCCATTAAAAGATACTGGGTAGGCAAACTCCGATTCGACCAAATATTCTGGTTTGAAGACGGGATAGGAGGCATATGAAAGTGTACCAGCTTCATTACCCAACAGTGCCCACAGCTCTTCTGTAATATGTGGTGCATATGGCTGTAGAATAACGACCAATTGTTCCAATATTTGCCGTTTATTACATTTTAGATCAGTCAATTCATTAACACAGATCATAAAGGCTGAAACTGAAGTATTGAATGAAAAACGTTCAATATCATCTTCCACTTTCTTAATAATTTTATGCAAAGCTTTAAATTCCGCTTTGGAAGGTTCATCGTTCGAAACATTGAAATATCCCTCTGTATCGTGAAACAGACGCCATACTTTACGTAAAAACTTGTATACCCCTTCAATACCATTTGTATTCCATGGCTTTGCTTGTTCGAGAGGTCCTAAAAACATTTCATAAAGTCGCAATGTATCCGCTCCATACGATTCGATGATATCGTCAGGATTGACTACATTAAATTTAGATTTCGACATTTTCTCTACTTCACTGCCGCAAATGTATTTCCCATTTTCCAAGACAAATTCGGCATTTGCGAAATCAGGCCTAAAGTTTTTAAATTTGTCAAGATCCAATATATCATTGGACACAATATTAACGTCCACGTGTAAGNNCGTTTTTCAATCCATAGGATACAAATTGATTCGTGCCCCGGCCTTCTTCATCAAGCACACGATACACAAAATTAGAGCGCCCTTGAATCATTCCTTGATTAATCAATTTACGGAATGGTTCTTCCTCATTATGATACCCCAAATCTTTCAAAAATTTGTTCCAGAATCGTGAGTACAATAAGTGTCCAGTTGCATGTTCTGAACCACCGATATACAAATCCACCGCTTTCCAGTAGTCTACCGCTTCTTTAGATGCGAAATCACCTTCACTCTTCGGATCCATGTCCCGAAACCAATACCATGAAGAGCCCGCCCATCCTGGCATTGTACTCAATTCATACTCATATTGATCTTCATATCTCCAATCTTTTGCTCTTCCCAAAGGAGGTTCGCCCGATTCAGTCGGCAAATATTTATCAACTTCGGGTAATAACAATGGTAACTCCTCTTCTTTAATTAAATAGGGTAATCCGTTTTTGAAATAGACCGGTACCGGCTCACCCCAATAGCGCTGACGGCCAAAAATAGCATCACGCATACGGAAGTTTATCTTCGCTTTGCCTAACTTTAAACCTTCCAATTTAACGATGAGCGCAGGCACAGCTTCTTGGTAAGTCATACCATTTATAAAATCGGAATTGATATATTTTCCATCTTTGTTGGGATCGGCCTCTTCTTCGATATGTTGAGTATCCGAAATAGGAATAATATCAAGATTAAAATGTTTAGCGAATACATAATCACGTTGATCTCCGCTAGGAACAGCCATGACCGCTCCTGTACCATATCCAGCTAAAACGTAATCTGCAATCCATATTTNNGACCTGAAATAGGATGCTTCGCAAAGGAACCCGTAAATGCACCCGAAACTGTTTTTGTATCAGCCATACGATCCAGTTCGGACTTTTTTGAAGTCTTTTCGATATAAGCGTCAATTTCAGCCTGCTGCTCCACTGTAGTCAATGATGCCACCAATTCATGCTCTGGAGCCAACACGATAAATGAAACTCCAAATATTGTATCTACACGTGTGGTAAAAACTTCGATGGCCGTATTTAATTGAGGCACTGGAAATTTAACAGATGCTCCAACCGACTTACCGATCCAGTTACGTTGCATTTCAACCAACGGTTCCGGCCAATCAATCGTATCCAACCCTTTTAGAAGGCGATCCGCATAAGCAGTGATACGCATAGACCATTGCATCATCTTCTTTTGTTCTACAGGGTATCCTCCGCGTTCAGAAACTCCATTGATTACTTCATCATTCGCCAATACAGTACCTAAAGCAGCACACCAATTCACTGTACTTTCACGTAGATAGGCAATCCGATATTTCAATAATTCACGTTGTTGCTTTTCTTCATCGAAGGATTTCCATTCATCAGCGGAAAACGCTAAGATATCTTCATCAGAAAAGGCTTGGATAGCATTGGACCCATTTGCAGTAAACTTTCCAATCAAGGTTTCAATCGGTTCAGCTTTGTCTGATTCCTTATTATACCACGAATCAAACAATCTCATAAAAATCCACTGCGTCCATTTGTAATACGCGGGATCAGAAGTACGTAATTCTCTACTCCAATCATAAGAAAACCCAATATTATCCATCTGCTCGCGNNGATGCTGACCAGTTTGAATAGCATATTGTTCTGCAGGGAGTCCAAAAGAATCATAACCCATCGGATGTAATACATTGAAACCTTTCAGACGTTTATACCTCGAAAAGATGTCAGAAGCGATATATCCAAGCGGGTGACCAACGTGCAGTCCCGCCCCAGAAGGATAAGGAAACATATCCAATACATAGTATTTTGGCTTTTGATGTGAATCGGATGTTCTATACGTTTGATGATCGGCCCAAAACTTCTGCCACTTTTTCTCTAATGATTTGTGATTATACTCCATTTTTATTCGTAAGGAATTTTTATGACTTGCGAAATTACGATTTTAATACTAAAATGTGATAAAAGTTTTGTAGTTTGAACAATAAATTATAGTATTGAAAAGTTATTTAAACGTAGGTAGAATACAAAGTTCGGATTGATTTTTATAAAAGTAATTATAAGATTAATTCCAAATCTTCCGCTCAAATAGTTACTTTCGCAAATAAATATTGCTTATTATGTCAGAATACGAATTAAGCACACAAAAAAGAAAAACAAAATCTGTATATGTATCAACGGTTATCAGTATAGCACTCGTACTATTGGTAACAGGTATGTTAGGATTACTCTTGGTGCATGCTAAAAACCTTTCGAAATATGTCAAGGAAAACATCGTCCTGAATGTCATTGTAAATGATGGCACAAGTGAGGGAGATGTACTATCCCTACAAAAAGATCTGGATAAGGATCCTTATGTCCTGAGAACCGAATATATCAGTAAAGAGTTAGCTGCAAAAAACCTAAAGGAGGATTTAGGAGAGGACTTTGTACAATACCTAGGCCACAACCCGCTCCTACCCTCGCTAGATGTATATATGAAGGAAACTTATGCCAATACAGATAGTATTAAAACCTTCATTGAAAAAATTTCTAAAAACAACAAGATAAAAGAAGTAGTTTATCAAGAGTCACTCATTGACATGGTAAATAAAAATGTACGTATTATCGGAATGATTGTTTTGGCTTTTGCTGTTATCTTATTGATTATCGCAGTTGCTTTAATTAATAACACGATACGCTTAGCCATCTATTCGCAGCGGTTTTTAATTAAAAGTATGCAGTTGATTGGTGCAACCAAAAACTTTATTCGTAAACCATTTATAACCTACGGTATTATTCACGGTTTATTGGGTTCATTAATTGCAATTCTACTTCTGATATTAACGTTGAAGTTTGCTCAACAACAAATTCCTGAACTGATCTTTTTACGCAACTGGTTTGAATTTGCAGTGATTTTCTTAGGGGTAATCTGTATTGGAATTCTCATCTCTGGACTAAGTACGTATTTCGCAGTAACAAAATATTTAAAAGCTCAATCTAACGATTTATATAGATAAACATGGCGCAAATAAAGAAATCTACAGAATCTTATAATAAAGGTTCGTTCGTATTTTCCAAAATAAATTATCAGCTTTTTATAGCGAGCTTGATTATTGTGATCATAGGCTTTGCTCTGATGTCAGGTGAAAATGATATTTATAGCTTTACAAAAATTACGCTAGCACCTATTGTAGTTGTTCTTGGTTTTGCGATAGGATTTGTCGCGATCCTTTATCGTCCTAAAACAAATAAAACTGAAGAATAATTTTATTTTAAAAAAATGTCTATTATTGAAGCTATAATCCTTGCTATAATTGAAGGATTAACGGAGTTTTTACCTGTTTCTTCCACGGGTCACATGATTATCGCTACTGCCCTCATGGGGATCCAACCATCAGCGTTTGTCAAACTATTCACCATTGTCATCCAATTGGGAACAATATTATCAGTACTAGTTTTATACTATAAACGTTTCTTCAAAAGCCTTGCATTTTATTACAAACTAATTGTTGCGGCTATTCCAGCCTCCATATTAGGTTTGTTATTCAATGATTACATCGACGCACTTTTGGAAAGCCCATTAATGGTTGCTATCATGTTGGTCATTGGGGGTATTGTGTTGCTTTTTGTTGATAAATGGTTCAATAAACCGACTGTTGAAGATTCAGACGAAGTTTCCTACAAACAAGCTTTTATGATCGGTGTGTACCAATGTTTGGCTTTAATTCCAGGTACATCGAGATCAGCAAGCACCATTATCGGTGGTATGGCTGAAAAGTTAACTCGCAAAGCAGCAGCTGAATTTTCATTTTTCCTTGCTTTGCCGATGATGTTTGGTGCTTCTGCAGTTAAATTATTGAAGTTCTTTAAAGAAGGTAATACATTTACAAGTGAAGAACTCAATCTTCTTATTATCGGAAATCTCATTGGATTTGTNNAATTGTAGCAATAAAATCTTTCATTGGATTTTTGACCAAATATGGCTTTAAAGCCTTTGGTTGGTATAGAATAATCGTCGGTGTTATTATTCTCGCCCTGCTCCTATCTGGTCATAGTCTACAAATTATCTAAATCTTTCATGGAAAATATAGAGGTTAGTGAAAAGTCGGTAAAGTTTAACTTTGCTGAAGGTGAAATGTTGTTTGTTGATAAACCTTTAACATGGACAAGTTTCGACGTTGTTGGTAAAGTTCGAAACTCAATCAAGCCCTTAAAATTAAAAGTCGGTCACGCAGGAACTTTAGATCCGCTAGCCACTGGTCTACTCATTGTTTGTACAGGTAAACTAACAAAAAAAATAGACAGCTACCAGGCAGAGGATAAAGAATACACGGGTTCGATCACGCTGGGAGCGACCACACCTTCTTATGATCTGGAAACGGAAATTGATGAAACCTTTCCAATCGATCACATCACCGAACAAATGGTATTAGACGCGGCAAAATCGTTTGAAGGTGATATTCAACAATTCCCCCCTGCGCATTCGGCTATAAAAATTAATGGGGAACGTGTCTACGAAAAAGCCCGGCGTGGAGAAGAAGTTGAGATAAAATCTCGTCAGGTACGGATCAATAGCTTTATTATCGAGAAAATAGAATTCCCAAACGTTTATTTCCGTATTTCCTGTTCGAAAGGAACATACATTAGGTCACTGGCCTATGATTTTGGAAAAGTGTTACAGAGTGGCTCACATCTAAGTTCTTTGAGACGTACAAAAAGTGGGAACTATAGCGTCGAAAATGCATGGAATCTCGAACAACTTATCGTGGAAATAAAACGTCACAAGGAAATCATTAAATAACTTTACGATCCCTTTTTATTGATTCTTTATCTTATTTTTGCAAAAACTCCAATAAATGAAAATCTACAGAAGTTTAGATGATTTCTCCCCTGTTGAAAATGCTGTGGTAACAATTGGCACTTTCGATGGTGTTCATATTGGACATCAAAAAATATTAGCTCATTTAAAAGAAGCAGCTCATAAAATTAATGGTGAGACAATTCTGCTTACTTTCTTTCCCCACCCGCGATTGATTATCAATCCGGACGACGATAGCTTACGTTTAATCAACGATATTGAAGAAAAGGTCAGTCAGTTGGGAAAAGTTGGGATAGATCATCTTATCATTATTCCTTTTTCGCGTGATTTTTCCAATCAGACGCCAGAAGAATATATTAGTAATGTACTTGTTGGTAAATTGGGTACTAAAAAGATAGTAATCGGGTACGATCATCATTTTGGAAAAGACAGGAAGGGCACGCTGGGTGATTTAGAACAATTTGCATCTATATTTGACTACAGCGTTGATGAAATTCCTGAACAAGACATCAACGATATTGCGGTATCTTCCACACGTGTGCGTGAGGCACTCATTAAAGGCGATATTAAGACAGCTAATCTCTATTTAGGTTATCCCTTCGAGTTGACAGGCACTGTCATCAGAGGCGATCAGATCGGTCGCACAATCGGATTTCCGACCGCTAATTTACAAGTTCACGAACCACATAAATTGATACCAGCGTACGGCATATATGCTGTTGAGGTGTACATCTATAATCATATCCAAAATATTACTACAGGCGAGTATAACGAGGAAGGCCCCGTTTCAATAGCCAAAGGTATGGGCTACATCGGCACAAGGCCTACAGTTGATGGCATGAATCGTGCTATTGAAATCAGCTTATTTGATTTTGATAAGGATATTTATGGAAAGACACTGCGTGTTAAATTCCTTCATTTTATCCGTCATGATGAACGTTTTAACTCTCTTGAAGAAATGAAAGCACAGATCAAAGCGGATGAAGTTGAAATCAGAAGTCTAATTGGATAATAAAAAATTATACTATCATAAAAAAAGCGGGAATCCCGCTTTTTTATCTCTTCCGCACGCTGTCGAGTGAACTCGCAAATCCATCTTTTTTTTATTTAGTCAGTGCTTCTATTCCCAATCGATAGCTATCCAATCCAAATCCACAGATTACTCCCATGCAATTTTTTGCTAAAAAAGAATGATGTCGAAATTCTTCTCTTTGATGGACATTGCTGATATGGACCTCTACAACAGGCGTAGTAACGGCAGCAATAGCATCCCCAATAGCGACAGAAGTATGGGTATAGGCTCCAGCATTCAGCACAATTCCGTCAAATTCAAAACCAACTTCGTGGATCTTGTCAATTAACTCCCCTTCCCAATTGCTTTGAAAATAATGCAATTGCACCGTTTCAAACTGTTCTTTTAGCTTTTCAAAATAGCTCAGGAAATCCTGGCTACCATAAATTGATTTCTCCCTTACACCCAATAAATTCAAGTTCGGGCCATTCAGTATGAGGATTTTTTTCATTGGAATATAATTATCTTTTGTGCATGTCCATTAACAATTTAGCACACNNTATGGTTTTTAGTCACAACTAAACCTAAGATTACAGGTATGCAGGAATCGGAGACTTTACACAGATACAGCAATCACTCCCCTATCCTGTCAATCTGCCCTGAGACATGTTTGTAAAGACAAACTATATAGATAACTGCTGTAATGCAGAACAAAATCAATATAGTTTGTCTCATTTAAAAATTTCTATAAATCGTTATAGATCGCCCGGAAGCTTGAACGTAACCCGGATGATACAACGCCTGACTTATTGACTACTGGTGTTTCATATTGCGCTTTTGCATACCGTTGTGTATACCCCAGTTCTAGTCGAAGATTATACTTGGGGTTAAGCACATAGGCCGCTTTAGCATCTGCATAATAAATATTATTCTTGATACCTTGCGCAATATGGTTTCCATATCTATTTGGAATCGTATTATAGGATTGGAAAATATTCCCGCCCATGTTGCTTCCATCAGGTAGATCCAATCCATTTTGGGTAAACATACCCTGCAGCGAAAAGTCCCACCTATCCCAAGCATAGTTTACGAGTCCAATAATCTCTCTAAAGTTAGCTCCTTTTGGATGTGCCAATGGTTCAGCG